>NZ_JBDOQT010000001.1:712055-1424111 GCF_039839785.1 Pelagibius sp. CAU 1746 | reverse complement strand
ACACCCTTTCGCGTGCGCCGCGCGGGGGAGGACGTGACCCTTCGGTTCAGAGGCGGCCTGCTCGGCCATTGGTCGGTTTGGACCCGCCAGGCGGTCACGCTCCTTGAGCGCATTCACACCGCTATCGAGGCCGGAGGAACGATGGACCCCGAGCTGCTGGCGCTCGACAGCCGTGTGACGGACTGCAACGCGGCTTTCTTCGACGTTGCCAACAACTTCCACGGCTGCATCGCCGGCTGTCACGAGGTGCTGCGCCGGCAAGGCTTGCTGGAGGGCATCTGGTGTCTCGATCCGCAAGAAGGCCTGGGGCCGGGCCAGGCCGCCGAGATCGACCGGGTCTATCGCGATCACCCGGACCTCAGCGACGACGGCTTCGTCGCCGCCAACAGAGAGAGGTGGCTGTCGTGAATGCGCCCGCAGGAAACGGCACGATGGAAGCTGACGCTTCGCGACCGCCCTTCATTCGGCTGCAGAACGTCCGCAAGGTCTATCGCACCAATGGACAGGTCTTCGTCGCGGTTTCCGACGTCACGCTGGATATCCGCGAGGGCGAGTTGCTCTCCGTTGTCGGTCCTTCCGGCTGCGGCAAGACCACGGTGTTGAAGATCCTGGCGGGACTGCATGAGGCCGATGAAGGCCAGGTCGAGATCGGCCTCGGCGCGACCCAATTCACCCCGGGCCGCGACGTCGGCATGGTCTTCCAGCAAGCGCTGCTCTTGAAGTGGCGGACCATCCTCGAGAACGTCATGTTTCCCGCCGATATCCTGCACCTGCCGCGCAAACAAACGCGGGAGCGGGCAAGGCACCTCCTGGACATGGTCGGGCTGGGCGGCTTCGAGAACAAGCGGCCCTACGAGCTGTCCGGCGGAATGCAGCAGCGCGCGGCCATCGCCCGCGCCTTGATCCACGATCCCAAGCTGGTACTGATGGACGAGCCCTTTGGCGCTCTGGACGCGATCACCCGGGAAAAAATGAACCTGGAACTGCTGCGCATCTGGGAGCAGAGCGGCAAAACCATCGTTTTCGTCACCCACGGCATCCAGGAAGCCATCTTCCTTGGCTCTCACTGCGCCGTGCTGACTGCCGGCCCCGCCAAGATGTCCGATCACTTCGCCATCGACCTGCCGCAGCCGCGCAGCCTGGACTTGAAGACCTCCGATGTCTTTGGCGGCTATGTGAAGCGAGTCTATCAGCAGCTCGGCATGGAGTAGCCCGCCCGCTGAAGACCCGTCCGCGCGGCAAGCGGAAGGGATCCGGATCCTGGCGAACGAACAGGGGAGAAGCGGAGACCGCTTCCGGAGGGTGGTGGGCCCGGCAGGATTCGAACCTGCGACAACGCCGTTATGAGCGGCGGGTTCTAACCGCTGAACTACAGGCCCCCAAGAACGTCCCTGGCCGCCATTGTGCCGCCGCACAGCGTCAGATCAAGCGAATTGGGCAGGAGGAATTCCTATTCCTCGGGCGGCGGCGCAGCGCAGGGCCTAGTTGGCGGCCTGGCGCAGCTCCGGCGTCCCGCCGGTCTTCGGGTAGATGAAGCCATAGGCGGGATAGTGGCCCGAACCCATCTGCTGGCCCGGCGTGTACCAGACGCGCACCAGGGACCAGTCGTTGTTCTTCGAGACGTCGCGAACCGGGGTGTAGCGGTGGATCTGGCCGCGGTTCAGCCAGTTGGCCTGGTGGACGATGATCTCGCGGCTGCTCACCACCTCGGCGACATAGGCCAGATGGCCGAGGCGCAGGCGCCGCGACTTGCTGAGCACCAGGACCGAACCGACCTGCGGCGCCGAGCCGCGCTCGTAGCGGCCTTCGGCCTTCTGCCACCAGGTCCAGGCGTTGCCGCGCAGGGCGATGCTGGAGAGCTCGCGCGCGTAGGGCACGCACTGCAGGGGGCGCTTGGCCGCGACGATGGCCGGCCGCGGGCGCGCCGGCGCGGGCGGCTTGGGCAGGGCGGTGAAACCGGCCGGCGTCACCTCCGTCAGGCGCGGCGCGTCCGGGCGCGCCACCTGCTGCGTCGTCAGAGGCTTGGGGATCTGCGCACGCGGCGTGGCGGCGGCAGTTTCCCCGCTGCCGGAACCCGCTTCGGGGCCGAGCGGCGCCGCGCAGGCGCCGAGCAGCAACAGCAAGCCGAGCGACACCCCCAGCACAGCCGGCACACGCGAAGAACGAAACGACCTACAACCCAACAGGGACCCTCCCCTCATGCCCCGGCGGCGCAGAGCCGCCACGATACCGGCATGGCTTTCCGGCCTTCACCGCCCGACCCGAGACAAAACCGGAACAACAAATAAGACGAAAACCAAGTCTACAACAGGAGCACCGAGGTATTGCTCCAATTGCCGGCGAGGCTTGACTGCAGAGATTACGCCCTCAGCCGGCAATGTAAGATCAGAAGCTTTTAAGGGCACAGTTTTGACATAGCAACAACAAGCTGACGCTCCCTATATCCCTGCCCAGACAGCAATCAGTCCATTGAGGCAGGGAGATATAAATGATTCGTTTATCCGCTTTCGCACCGGCCCTTCTCCTCGCAGCCGCCCTGGGGCTCTCCGCCTGCGGCAGCTCCACCGGCGACCGCGGCCTCAGCGGCGCCGGGATCGGCGCAGCGGCCGGTACGGCCCTCGGCGCGGTCACCGGACTGGGGATCGTGGAAGGCGCCCTGATCGGCGCCGGCGCCGGCGGCCTGACCGGCGCGCTGACCGACGAGGACACCATCGACCTCGGCGATCCCTGGTGGAAGTAGGGGAGTCGAAGTAGGGAGATGGAAGTCGGGGGACCGGCGGGGAGAGCCCGCCCCCCTTCGAGCAGCCCTGCAGCGGCACGGCGCCACGGCACGGCGGCGCTCGGCGCATTGCTGAGCCTGCTGCTCGTCGCCGGCTGCGCCTTACCGGCCGATTCCCGCGACGGCGGCAGCGGCAATGACTTGGCCGCTCTGCCGCCGGCCGGGGAGAAGGTTATCGAGAGCCACGTCGGGCTCGCCTCCTGGTACGGGCCGGGCTTCCACGGCCGGCGCACCGCCAGCGGCAAGCGCTTCGACATGGCCGCCCTCACCGCGGCGCACCGCAGCCTGCCGTTCGGCAGCCGCGTGCGCGTCACCAATCTCGCCAACGGGCGCTCGGTGGTGGTGCTGATCAACGACCGCGGCCCCTACGTGAAGCCGCGCATCATCGACCTGTCCCGCGCCGCCGCCAGGGAGCTCGACTTCCTGGAGGACGGCATCACCCGCGTGCGCATCGACCTGCTGGCCGGACCGGCGGGCTAGCACAACTCGCTCCTTGCAGGCGTCACCGGCCCGGCGCCGCGATGGCGCGCCGGGCCGGAAGCTCAATCGATCGATCAGTTCTGGAGTTTCCACGCGCCGTCGGGCTGGCGGCAGGCGGTGCCGTAGGTTTCCCTGCTGCGCCCGCCGATCACGGCGGTGGCGCTGTACTCGCGGCAGTAGGCGCCGGCGGTCTGATACGTGCGCAGCGGCTCGACCTGGTAGCGCGTCCGATCGGCGCCGATCCAGGTGATGTCGGAGCCGTCGGGCGCGTGCTCCAGAACCTGGCCGACGCAGTTCTGGTCGACGCGGTCCATGGAGCGGCCGAGGCTGCCGCCGACCAGGAAACCGACGACCGCGCCGCCGATGATGGCGGCGGTCTTGCCGCTGCCCGAGCCGATCTGCGTGCCCGCGGCGGCACCGGCAGCACCGCCCAGCAAGGCGCCCAGAGTTTCCCGATTGCAGCGGCCGAGGCCGATGTCGAAGGGCGCCCGGTAATCCGAATAGCGATAGTGCTTGTTCTTGTGCTTGGCGCGATAGCCGTGGGCAGGCGCCCAGGGCGGCGGATCGGCCCAGGCCGGCGCCACCGGCGCCGCGGCCATGGTGAAGGCTGCGAGCGCGGCGGCAAAAAGTCCCAGCCGGCGCCCGCCGCAGCGCTGCGCCGTTCGATTGCATAACATTGGTCTAGTACCTCTTGCTGCCTTTCCAAGGGCCGTCTCCGGCCCGGCGCAAGTGCATCTAGGCAGCGATCATGGCAACAAGGTGGCGATCGGCGTGATACCGCTGTGTCATCGCCGCGCCCCGGCGGCGGGCCCGCCCAGTGCCAGAACCGCCTGGCCATAGGCGACGCGGCGCGCCGTCAGGTCGATGCGCAGCAGGTCCTCGGCCAGGACCAGCGGCCCGGCGAAATCGGCAGCCACTTCGACCAGCAGCGCCGCCCGGTCGCAGGCCGGCGGCACGAAGTGGGTGAGCGCCAGGGCCTTCACGCCGGCCTCGGCCGCGATCTTGCCGACCTCATCCGACAGCGTGTGGTAGCTCGCCACGTTGGCCACGGTCTCCGCCGAGCGCACGCCCTCCACCACCGGCATCTCGCGGTGCACGAAGACCTCGTGCACCAGCAGGTCCGCGCCCCGCGCCGCTTCAATCAGCGCCGCGCAGCGCCGGGTGTCGCCGGAGAGCGCCAGGCGCTCCCCCTTCTCTTCGAAGACGAAGCCGAAGGCATGGCGCACCGGCTGGTGGTCGACCGGCACCACCCGCACCCGCAGGCCGGCGATGTCGAAGACCTCGTCTGCCGCAATCTCCGTCACCGCGATCTTCAAGGCCTCGGTGGAGGGGCGTTTTTCATGCGCGATGCGCTGGCTGAGCTCCGGCTCCCACAGCGCCATGAGCCCTTCGACGTAGCGCCGCGTGCCCGGCGGCCCGTAGATCGGCAGGGGCCGGTCGCGGCCCTGGTGCCAGGAGGAGACGATAAGCTGGTAGAGGTCGACCAGGTGATCGGAATGCAGGTGCGTCAGCAGCAGGGCGTCGAGGCCGCGCCCCGGCGTGCCGGCGGCCAGCAGGCGTTGCGTCACGCCGGAGCCGCAGTCGACCAGCACCTTGGCCGCCGCGCCCAGAATGAGCTGCGACGGCCCGTAGCGTTCGGTCGAGACCACCGGACAGCCGGTGCCGAGAAAGACGATTTCCATGGCCGGAGAGGCTAACGCGACCGGCGCGGGGTGCAACGGAAAAGGGCCGCTCCGGAGAGCGGCCCTAAGCCTTTGGTCTGTCTGCTTTGCTCAGGTATCCAAAAACGAGCGCAGCTTGCGCGAGCGCGAGGGGTGCTTCAGCTTCCTCAGCGCCTTGGCCTCGATCTGGCGGATGCGCTCGCGGGTGACCGAGAACTGCTGGCCGACTTCTTCCAGCGTGTGGTCGGTGTTCATGCCGATGCCGAAGCGCATGCGCAGCACGCGCTCCTCGCGCGGCGTCAGGCTGGCCAGCACCCGCGTGGTGGTCTCGCGCAGGTTGGACTGGATGGCCGCGTCCAGCGGAATGACCGCGTTCTTGTCCTCGATGAAGTCGCCGAGGTGGCTGTCCTCCTCGTCGCCGATCGGCGTCTCCAGGGAGATCGGCTCCTTGGCGATCTTCAGGACCTTGCGCACCTTCTCCAGCGGCATGACCAGACGCTCGGCCAGCTCCTCCGGGGTCGGCTCGCGGCCGATCTCGTGCAGCATCTGGCGGCTGGTGCGCACCAGCTTGTTGATGGTCTCGATCATGTGCACCGGGATACGGATGGTGCGCGCCTGATCGGCGATCGAGCGGGTGATCGCCTGGCGGATCCACCAGGTGGCGTAGGTCGAGAACTTGTAGCCGCGGCGGTACTCGAACTTGTCGACCGCTTTCATCAGGCCGATGTTGCCTTCCTGAATCAGGTCGAGGAATTGCAGGCCGCGGTTGGTGTACTTCTTGGCGATGGAGATGACGAGACGCAGGTTGGCCTCGACCATCTCGGTCTTGGCCTTGCTGGCTTCCTTCTCGCCGGTCTGCACCGTCTTGACGATGCGGCGGAACTCGCTGATCGGCAGCTCGCTCTCGGCGGCGATCTCGCCGACTTCCTTGCGGATGGCCTTCACGTCATCGCCGTAGCGCTCGGCGAACTTGGACCAGCCCTTGCCGGTCAGGCGCTTCACCCGGCTGACCCAGCGCGGGTCGAGCTCGCGCGTGAAGTAGTGGTCCAGGAAGTCCTGGCGGTCGACGCCGCAGCGCTCGGCCATGCGCAGCATCTTGCCCTCGAAACCGACCAGGCGGCGGTTGAGGCCGTAGAGCTGGTCGACGAGCTGCTCGAGGCGGTTGTTGTTGAAGTGCACGCCCTCCATGAGCTCGACCAGCTCATGCGTCAGCTTCTCGTAGCGCTTCTCGGTCTGCGGCGTGATCTTCTCGCCGCGCTGCAGATGGGTCAGGCGCTTTTCCTGGACCTTGGTGATCTTCTTCCAGGTCTTGGAAATCTCGTCGAAGGTGTCGAGCACCTGCGGCAGCAGGGCGGCTTCCATGGCGGCGAGGGAGATGGAGTTCTCCTCCTCCTCGTCATCGTCGTCGTCGCCTTCGCCCTCGGCCTTCTCGCCCTCTTCCCCGGACTTCTCGTCCTCGTCCTCGGACTTGGCCTTCTTACCCTTGGACTTGGCCGTAGCGTCCTCTTCGGCCTTGGCGGCCTTGCCGCCCTTGCCCTTGGCGTCTTCCTTGGCGTCCTTGTCCTTGGCCTCTTCCTTGGACCCCTCCTTGGCGGGGGGCTCGTCCTCCATCTCGGCGATCTCCTCGACCGCCTGGTTCATGGCGTCCTCGGAGGGCCCGCCGCCGTAGGTGGCGTCCAGGTCGATGATGTCGCGCAGCAGGATGCGGCCCTCGATCAGGGCTTCGCGCCAGGCCAGCAGGGCGCGGATGGTCAGCGGGCTCTCGCAGATACCGCCGATCATCTTCTCGCGGCCGGCCTCGATGCGCTTAGCGATGGCGATCTCGCCCTCGCGCGACAGCAGCTCCACCGAGCCCATCTCGCGCAGGTACATGCGCACCGGATCGTCCGTGCGCCCGATGTCGTCGTCGTTGAGGTTGCCGGTGACCGTCTTCTCGCCGTCCTTGGCTTCTTCATCGCCGGAGGAGTCGTCCTGCTCCTCGCTCTCGATGACGGTGATGCCCATCTCCGAGAGCAGGGACATGGTGTCCTCGATCTGTTCGGAGGACATCTGGTCCGGCGGCAGAACGGCGTTCAACTCGTCATAGGTGACGTAGCCGCGTTCCTTCGCCTTCGCGATCATCTTCTTGACCGCGGCGGACATTGAGTCCATCAGCGGCCCGTCAGAGGACTCCTCGCGCGATTCCGCCGCTTCAGCGCTTTCTTTTGCCTTGGTCGCCATTCAGCCCACTACCTCAAAATGCCTTCTTGGAAGGCCCCGGCGGCGCCGAAGCGTCGATCCGCCCAAGATCGACCCCTCCGCGCCCCGCGGCGCACCTTGCTCAAGAGTCTGCTTTGTCCACTGTCGTTTGAAGCATTGCCTCAAATCGGTCCAGATCCACCTTGCGGCCGTCTTCCGTAAGCCGCAGCTTCTGCCGGGCCTGAACCCGCTTCAACTGCTCAGCCGTCATATCCGCCGCCAGGGCCTGCGCCTCTTCGACGCGCTGGACCCCGGATTGGCGGTCACGCAAAACCCCCAAAATATGCAAAACAGATTGCCGCGCCACCTCCGCTGAGGCGTCGGGACGGGCAAACCTGCCGTGAACATATACGTCTGGGGCCAAAAGCGCAGCCAAAAGCCCCGAAAACCCCTGCTTGGAGAGGTGGCATTTCACACCTTCGGTGTCAAGTTCCGCATTGCGGGCCATGCAGTCGATCAGGGCCTGGCGCAGCCGGTTGAGGTCGCTGCCGGTGAAGTCGATACCCGCCAGATCCTCGACAAACTCGCTTAATAAATTGTTATGATTAATCAGAGTGGCAAGGAGTACCTGCTCGGTCCGCTCCGGGCGCAGCAGATCGCCGGGCCGGCGGCGCTTGCCGGGCTCATCCAGCGGGTCCCACTGAGCGGCCCAGCCGCCCCTGCCCGCCGCCGGCCCGCGCCGGCGCCCCCCGCCATAGCCGGAGCGGCCGCCGCGGCGGCCTCCCCCCCTCTGGGTCAGGGACTGTCCCCCTCCCCCCTTGGGGGCATAGCCGAAGACCAGCTCGAAGCGGCGCTCCATCTCCTGGCGATAGTCCTCGCGCAACTCCGGGTCGCGGATCGTGCGCACCTGATCGCGCAGCTCGGCGCGGATCGCCGCGCGGCGCTCCGGCGTGTCGGCGGCCCGGCCCTCGGTGGCCTGGCGCCAGATCACGTCGGCCAGGGGCTGGGCGGTTTCCAGCAGGCCGCGCAGGGCCGCCGGGCCCTGGCCGCGCAGCAGGCTGTCCGGGTCCTCGCCCGGCGGCAGCAGCGCGAAGTGCAGGCTCTTACCCGGCTTCAGCAGCGGCAGGGCGCGGGCGGCGGCGCGGAAGGCGGCGCGCTGGCCAGCGGCGTCGCCGTCGAAGCAGAGCGTCGGCTCGGCGGTCAGGCGCCACAGCTCCCCGATCTGTTCCTCGGTGATGGCGGTGCCCAGGGGCGCCACCGCCGCCGGAAAGCCGCCCTCGGCCAGGGCGATGACGTCCATGTAGCCCTCGGTGACCAGCAGCTCGCCGGTGTCGTGGGCGGCCTTGCGGGCGCGGGCCAGGTTGTAGAGCACCCGCCCCTTGTGGAACAGCGGCGTGTCCGGCGAGTTCAGGTACTTGGCCTTGGACTCGCCCAGGGTGCGCCCGCCGAAGGCGATGACCCGGCCGCGCCGGTCAGTGATCGGGAAGATGACCCGGTGGAAGAAGTAGTCGCGCAGGTCGTCCCCATTGCTGCTTGAGGGACCGTCTTCCCCGCGCTTCACCAGGCCGGCTTCCAGCAACTGGTCGACGGTGATGCCGCGGGCGCGCAGGGCCTTGGCCAGGACGCCGCGCTGGCGCGGGGCGAAGCCCAGGCGGAAGGCCTTCACGGTCGCCGGCGCCAGGCCGCGGCGCTCCAGATAGTCGCGCGCCTCCTTGCCCGCCTCGGTGCCGAGCTGCTCCTCGAACCAGGCCGCCGCCGCCTCCAGGACGTCGATCAGGCCGGCGCGCTTCTGGGCGCGCTCGCGGTCTTCGGGGCGCCCCCGGGGCACCTCCATGCCGGCCAGCCCGGCCAGGCGCTCCACCGTCTCCGGAAAGCTCAGGCCCTCGGTGTTCATGATGAAGTCGATGGCGCCGCCGTGCGCGCCGCAGCCGAAGCAGTGGTAAAAGCCCTTGTCGTCGTTGACGGTGAAGGAGGGCGTCTTTTCGTTGTGGAAGGGGCAGAGGCCGGAGAACTCGCGGCCCTTCTTCACCAGCTTCACGCGCTTGCCGACCACCTCCGAGGTGGCGATGCGGTTGCGCAGTTCGTCCAGAAATTCCGGTGGAAAAGCCATAATGCCGAGCGTTCAGGAGGCCGGGCGGTCGCAGCGACACCGCCGGCGGGTCGCCAAACCTATCAAAGCCCCGCGGGGCGCGCATCCGCGCGCCGCGCCCGAGTCGTGGACATTATAGCAGGACAACTTCGGGAAAACTTCTGGAAAACCTGATGAACTACGGGGATCGATCACCCCAGCCGCCCGGCGCCAGAGCGTTGCGGGCCTGGGGATAAGACTCCTTCCCTAAACCAAGGCCTCTTTGACGATGCCGCTGGCCTTGCCGAAGTCCATGCGGCCGGGATAGCGCTCCTTCAGGGTGCCCATGACCCGGCCCATGTCCTTGACGCTGGAGGCGCCGAGCTCGCCGATCACCGATTCGATGGCGGCGCGCATGTCGGTCTCGTCCATCTGCTTGGGCAGGAAGCGTTCGATGACCTCGATCTCCTCGCCCTCGCGCTTGGCCAGGTCGTCGCGGCCGCCCTTGGTGTACATCTCTATGGAATCGTGGCGCTGGCGCACCATCTTCTGGAGCATCTCGAGGATCTGCTCGTCGCCCAGGCCGTCGCCGTTGCCCTTGGTCCGCTCGGCGATATCCCGGTCCTTCAAGGCGGCCAGAATCAGCCGCAGGGTCGAGGTGGCCCGGGCTTCCTTGGCCTTCATGGCATCTTTAAGGGCGTCGTTGAGACGGGTGCGCAACATCTATGGTCTTCCCAGTGACTCGCAAGGCGCGGGAGGTTAGCCCAATTCATCCGAAATGGCAAAACGCGGAACGGCGTTTTAAACTATTGAAATATATAGATTATGGACTTTCGCTTGGGCTTGACCAAGCCGGGCCTTTCCCTTAAACATCAGGCCGCCTGCGTCGAGGATCCGCTTCATGAACGACACACCTCCGATCCCTAACCCGTCCGCCGAGGACGGGCCGTCTTCCGCTGCGCCCGTTTCCGCGCCGCGCCAGGTGCCCGAGGGCGTCACCGGCGCCCTGGTTCTGGCCGACGGCAGCGTATTCTGGGGCAAGGGCCTGGGCGCCAGCGGCCGGGCGGTGGGCGAGGTCTGCTTCAACACCTCCATGACCGGCTACCAGGAGATCTGCACCGATCCCTCCTACGCCGGCGAGATCATCACCTTCACCTTCCCCCACATCGGCAACGTCGGCACCAACGCCGAGGACATCGAGACCCTGAGCCCGGCCGTGCGCGGCGTGGTGCTGCGCGACGACATCACCGAGCCGTCGAGTTGGCGCAACGCCCAGCACTTCGACGCCTGGCTGAAGTCGCACAACCTGATCGGCCTGGCCGGCGTCGACAGCCGCGCCATCACCCGGCGCATCCGCGACGCCGGCGCGCCGCACGGCACCATCGTCCACTTCCCCGAGGGCCCCGATGGACCAGGGGAGGCGGATATCGAGGCCTGCCGCAAGATGGCCGCCGAGTGGCCGGGCCTGGAGGGCATGGACCTGGCCGCCGAGGTGAGCTGCCGCCAGACCTACGACTGGTCGGAGACGTGCTGGGAACTGGGCCGGGGCTACGGCTCCCAGGCCGCGCCGAAATACAAGGTGGTGGCCGTCGACTACGGCGCCAAGCGCAACATCCTGCGCTGCCTGGCGACGCTGGGCTGCGACGTCACCGTGGTGCCGGCCAACGCGACGCCCGAGGAGATCCTGCGCCACAAGCCCGACGGCGTCTTCCTCTCCAACGGCCCCGGCGACCCGGCGGCGACCGGCGTCTATGCCGTGCCGACGGTGCAGGCCGTCCTGGCGACCGGCCTGCCGCTCTTCGGCATCTGTCTCGGCCACCAGATCCTGGCCCTGGCGCTGGGCGCCAAGACCACCAAGATGCAGCGCGGCCACCGCGGCGCCAACCACCCGGTCAAGGACCTGGCCACCGGCAAGGTGGAGATCACCAGCCAGAACCACGGCTTCATGGTCGACACCCAGACCCTGCCGGCCGGCGTGGTCGAGAGCCACGTCTCCCTCTTCGACGGCACCAACGAAGGCATCGCCGTCGAGGGCCGTCCGGTGTTCTCCGTGCAGTACCACCCCGAGGCCTCCCCCGGCCCGACGGACAGCCACTACCTCTTCAAGCGCTTCGTCGCCCTGATCGAAGACCACAAGGTCAGCGCCAAACAGCATGCCTAAACGCACAGACATCAAATCGATCCTGATCATCGGGGCCGGGCCGATCGTCATCGGCCAGGCCTGCGAATTCGACTATTCCGGAGCGCAGGCCTGCAAGGCGCTGAAGGAGGAGGGCTACCGGGTCATCCTGGTGAACTCCAATCCCGCCACCATCATGACCGACCCGGACCTGGCCGACGCCACCTACGTCGAGCCCATCACCCCGGCCGTGGTCGCCAAGGTGATCGAGCGCGAGCGCCCCGACGCCCTGCTGCCGACCATGGGCGGGCAGACCGCGCTCAACACCGGCCTGGCGCTGGAGCGCGACGGCACCCTGGAAAAGTTCGGCGTCGAGATGATCGGCGCCAAGGGCGACGTCATCGACAAGGCCGAAGACCGCCAGCGCTTCCGCGAGGCCATGGACAAGATCGGCCTGAAGTCGCCGCGCTCCCACCTGGTGAGCACCTTCGAGGCGGCCATGGAGGCCCTGCCGGACGTCGGCCTGCCGGCCATCATCCGCCCCTCCTTCACCCTGGGCGGCACCGGCGGCGGCATCGCCTACAACCCCGACGAGTTCGAGGAGATCGTCAAGGGCGGCCTGCGCGCCTCGCCGACCGACCAGGTGCTGATCGAACAGTCGGTGCTGGGCTGGAAGGAATACGAGATGGAGGTGGTCCGCGACTGCGCGGACAACTGCATCATCATCTGCTCCATCGAGAACGTGGATCCCATGGGCATCCACACCGGCGACTCGGTCACCGTGGCCCCGGCGCTGACCTTGACCGACAAGGAATACCAGATCCTGCGCGACGCCTCGATCGCGGTGCTGCGCGAGATCGGCGTCGACACCGGCGGCTCCAACGTGCAGTTCGCCATCAACCCGGACGACGGCGAGCTGGTCATCATCGAGATGAACCCGCGCGTCTCGCGCTCCTCGGCGCTGGCGTCGAAGGCCACCGGCTTCCCCATTGCCAAGATCGCCGCCAAGCTGGCGGTGGGCTACACCCTGGACGAGCTGGACAACGACATCACCAAGGTGACCCCGGCCTCCTTCGAGCCGACCATCGACTACGTGGTCACCAAGATGCCGCGCTTCACCTTCGAGAAGTTCCCCGGCGCCGAGCCGCTGCTCACCACCTCCATGAAGTCGGTGGGCGAGGCCATGGCCATCGGCCGCAGCTTCGCCGAATCCCTGCAGAAGGCGCTGCGCTCCATGGAAACCGGCCTCACCGGGCTGAACGAGGTGGAGATCCCCGGCGCCCTGGACGCGGAGGGCAAGGTCGACCGCGACGCCATCCGCACCGCGCTGGCCGCGCCCCGGCCCGACCGTCTGCTGACCATCGCCCAGGCCTTCCGCCACGGCATCACGCTGGTGGAGATCCTGGAGACCACCCACTTCGACCCCTGGTTCCTGCGCCAGGTGCAGGACATCGTCAAAGCCGAAGAGGAGGTGCGCAAGGGCGGGCTGCCGCGCGACCGCGCGGGCTGGCTGCGCCTGAAGCAGATGGGTTTTTCCGACGCGCGCCTCGGCGAGCTGAGCGGCCAGGAGGAGAGCGCCGTCTACCAGGCCCGCCTGGCCATGGATGTTGCCGCCGTCTACAAGCGCATCGACACCTGCGCCGGCGAGTTCCCCTCCATCACGCCCTACATGTACGCCGCTTACGAAACCGGACACCTGGGTCCCGACGGCCCGCTGGCGGCGGACTGCGAGGCCGACCCCAGCGACCGAAACAAGGTGATGATCCTGGGCGGCGGGCCGAACCGCATCGGCCA
The DNA here is from genome assembly GCF_039839785.1 of Pelagibius sp. CAU 1746. Lineage (NCBI taxonomy): Bacteria > Pseudomonadati > Pseudomonadota > Alphaproteobacteria > Rhodospirillales > Rhodovibrionaceae > Pelagibius > Pelagibius sp. CAU 1746. The sequence continues at coordinate 1,411,032 of NZ_JBDOQT010000001.1, read as the reverse complement.
AGGCATCGAGTTCGACTACTGCTGCGTCCACGCGGCCTACGCGCTGAGCGACGCCGGCTACGAGACCGTCATGGTCAACTGCAACCCGGAGACCGTGTCCACCGACTACGACACCTCGGATCGCCTCTACTTCGAGCCGCTGACCACCGAGGACGTGATCGGCATCGCCCGCAAGGAGCAGAGCCGCGGCAGCCTGAAAGGCGTCATCGTGCAGCTCGGCGGCCAGACGCCGCTGAAGCTGGCCAACGACCTGGAGCGCGCCGGCATCCCCATCCTGGGCACGGCGCCCGACGCCATCGACCTGGCCGAGGACCGCAAGCGCTTCCAGGCGCTGCTGGCCGAGTTGAACCTGAAGCAGCCGCCCAACGGCACCGCCACCTCCAAGGAAGAGGCCCTGGCGGTGGCCGAGAAGATCGGCTACCCGGTGCTGATCCGCCCCTCCTACGTGCTGGGCGGGCGGGCCATGGAGATCGTGCACAGCCCTGAGCGCCTGGAGCGCTACATCGAGACCGCGGTGAAGGTCTCCGGCAAGAACCCGGTGCTGATCGACAGCTACCTGCGCGAAGCGGTCGAGGTCGACGTCGACGCGGTGGCCGACGGCGAGGCCGTCTTCATCGCCGGTGTGATGGAGCACATCGAGGAAGCCGGCATCCACTCCGGCGACAGCGCCTGTTCCCTGCCGCCCTACAGCCTGGCCCCGGCCATCGTCGAGGAGATCGGCCGCCAGACCGAGCGGCTGGCCCGGGCGCTGAAGGTGGTCGGCCTGATGAACGTCCAGTTCGCGGTGCGCGGCGAGGAGATCTACATCCTGGAGGTGAACCCGCGCGCCAGCCGCACGGTGCCCTTCGTGGCCAAGGCCACCGGCCTGCCCATCGCCAAGATCGCCGCCCGCGTCATGGCGGGCGAGAAGCTGGCCGACTTCGACCTGAAGCGGAACGGCGGGACCCATGTGGCGGTGAAGGAAGCGGTCTTCCCCTTCGCCCGCTTCCCCGGCGTCGACGTTATGCTGGGGCCGGAAATGCGCTCGACCGGCGAGGTGATGGGCCTGGACAGCGATTTCGCGCGGGCCTTCCTGAAGGCGCAACTCGGCGCCGGCGTCACCCTGCCCCAGAGCGGCACCGTCTTCATTTCCGTGAAGGACGACGACAAGATCGCCATGACCCCCGTCGCCCGCGCCATCGCCGGCCTGGGCTTTCGCATCCTGGCCACCGGCGGCACGGCAAAACACCTTTCAGATCAAGGCCTTGATGTCGAGCTCATCAAGAAGGTCCGCGAAGGCCGGCCGCACATCGTCGACGCCATGAAATCGGGAGAGGTGCAACTGGTGTTCAATACCACCGAAGATGCCAAGGCCATCGCCGACTCCTTCGAGCTCCGCCGGACGGCGTTAACCAATTCGATACCTTATAGCACCACCGTAGCCGGCGCCCGCGCCGCCGTTAAGGCCATCGAGGCCCTGAAATCCGACGATCTTGCGGTGGCCCCTTTGCAGTCTTATTTTAGTGGGTCGTACTGAAGACAGCGGCTTTTCGGGCTCTGTCTTATCGGGCACAGTTACTCTCTCGGTAATTTAGGAAGCATCAGGCTTGCTCCCATGAGCGATAAGGTACCTATGACTGCAGGCGGGTTTGTCCGCCTTGAAGAAGAGTTGCGCTATCTGAAGACGACGGCGCGGCCGGAAGTGATTCGGGCTATTGCCGAAGCGCGCGAGCACGGCGATCTCTCGGAAAATGCGGAGTACCATGCCGCCCGCGAGCGCCAGAGCTTCATCGAGGGCCGCGTCGCCGAGCTGGAGGACAAGATCGCCCGCGCTGAGGTGATCGACGTCGCCAGCCTGGACGGCAAGACCGTGAAGTTCGGAGCCACCGTCACCCTGGTCGACGAGGACACCGACGCGGAAGCCGCCTACCAACTGGTGGGGGAGCTGGAAGCCGACGTGAAGGAAGGCCGCCTGGCCATCACCGCGCCCCTGGCGCGCGCGCTGATCGGCAAGGAAGTCGGCGATTCCGTCGAGGTGATGACCCCCGCCGGCTCCAAGGCTTACGAGATCCTCAAGGTCCAGTACGTCTGAGACCGCGCAGCCTTGGGCTGCGCCCACGACTGCGCAAAGGTCAGGCGAGATCGAGGCAGGCTTCGATTTCGCCGTCGAGCACGCGCCCGGTCGGCGTCAGGCCGCAGCGCGCATAGAACGCCGCCGGGCCGCCCTCTCCCTCCACATAGCTCAGATAGAGCCGCGGGAAGCCGTTTTCACGGGCGAGGCGCGCCAGGAGTTCCAAGGCGCGGCGGCCCAGCCCCCGGCCCTGGAATTCCGCCGCGATCATGAAGCGCCAGACGAAAAGGCCGTCGTCGCGCACCGGCTCTTCGGGGGCCGTCACGTCGTTCGGATCGCCGCCGCGGCGCGGATCGTGCAGCATCACGAAGCCGACCGGCCGATCCTTCAGGTAGATCGCGCGGAACCAGGCGGAGTCGTAGTAGTGGCCCTGGGCGACGGAAAAGGCGTTGGAGGCGACGAAGCGGTCCTGCCCCGCCCCCAGGCGCAGCCGCGCCACGGCTTCGAGGTTGTGCTTGTCGATCTCGACGAGGCGCAGGTCGTCCCCCGCTGCCGGCCGGTAGTTGATTGATGGCGTCAAAAAGACCTCCGGGCGGACCACCGACTCCGCCGCTCAAATGGCTTGGCCTGAAACGGGTTAGATGGCGACGCTCAGTCCTGGCTGGCCGGTTCGGCGCCCTGGGCGATGTCGATGGGCACGCCCGGCGTCGACTTGGCGGTGCGGATCACCTGTATGGTCTTCACCGTCACCACGTGCGGGGCGGAGGTGAGGCGCTGGGTCAACTCGTTCTCGTGCGCCGTGTTGCGCGCCACCAGGCGCAGCACGAAGTCGTCGGGCCCGCGCGCCATGTGGCACTCGCGCACCTCCGGCCAGCTCCCGGCCAGGGTCTCGAAGGCGTTCAGCACCGTTTCCGACTGGCTGTCCAGGCCGACCAGCGCGAAGAAGGTCACCTCGAAGCCCAGCGCCTCGGCGTCCAGGTCGGCGTGATAGCCCTTGATGAAGCCGGATTCCTCCAGGGCGCGCACGCGCCGGAGGCAGGGCGGCGCCGAGATGCCGGCGCGCCGCGCCAGCTCCACGTTGGTGATCCGTCCGTCTTCCTGGAGGTCCTGCAGGATCTGCAGGTCGATTCGGTCCAATTTGACCCGCCGCATGGGCATCCTCGGTAACGCAAAGAAAAGATCGCGCCCGTCTGCGCGGCCGCCGAGTAACAATATTACCCGGCCGCCCCTTCGGTTCAAGCCCCGAGGCCTGTGCAAAACCTCCGGGCGCAAGCTTCTTCACCGGGGCGCCGGCGGCGGAAGGGGACGCGCTTCGGTCTTGCACCGGGCGGGAGGCAATATCATAGTCCGCCGCCATGACCCGCCTCGAGAGTTCCGACCCCCCCGCATCGCAGAGCCTGCACGACCTCACCTGCTGGGTGGTGACCGACGGCAAGGCCGGCATGGAGATCCAGTGCCTCGGCCTGGCCGAGGCCATGGGCTGCGTTCCGCTGGTCAAGCGCGTCTCCGTCGGCAAGCCCTGGCGCTGGATGCCCGCGGCCCTGCTGCGCAAGCCCTTCAAGGCGCCCCTCGGGACCCTGGGGCCCAAGGGCGACAGCCTGAGCCCGCCCTGGCCGGACCTGTGGATCGCCAGCGGCCGCCAGACCGTGCCCCTGACCCGCGACATGAAGCGCCTGAGCGGCGGGCGGACCTTCACCGTGCAGGTGCAGAACCCGGCCATCGATCCCGCCGCCTTCGACCTCATCGTCACGCCGGAGCATGATCGCCTGCGCGCGGAGAACGTACTGACCACGCGCGGCGCCCTGGGCCGGATCACCGCCGAACGCCTGGCCGCCGCCGCCGAGCACTTCGAGCCGCTCTATGCCCACCTGCCGGCGCGCCGCATCGCCGTGCTGATCGGCGGCAACAACAAGGTCTTCCGCATGACCGCGGACCTGATGACCAAGCTGACCGGACAGCTCGCCCGCCTGGTGCGCGAGGAAGGCGTCGGCCTGATGGTCACCCCCTCGCGGCGCACCGGCGCGCGCAACGAGGAGATCCTGCGCCGCGGCCTGGAGGGCCTGCCGGCCCACATCTGGGACGGCAACGGCGAGAACCCCTATTTCGGCATGCTGGGCCTGGCCGACGCCATCGTCTGCACCGGCGACTCGGTCAACATGGTCTCGGAGTCGGCCAGCACCGGCAAACCGGTGCACATCGTCCAGCTGGAGGGCGGTTCGGCCAAGTTCCGCCGCTTCCACCAAGCCATGCAGGCGGCCGGGATCACCCGCCCCTTCACCGGCGCCCTGGAGCAATGGTCCTACACGCCGCTGGACGAGACCCACCGCGTCGCCGACGAGATCCGCCGGCGCCTCCGGGCGCGGCTCGCCGCGACCGGATGAGCGGACGCCGGCCGAACGGCTTGATCTGGCTCATTTGATCTTTCCCGGTCCCACCTATAAATAAGTCTGCAGACAGACCCGTCGACCGCCGAATCCGGGGAATCCGCCGCTTGTCGAGCCTTACCGCCGAAACCGTCCCGACCTCCCCGCGCCTCGACATGGCCCGCTTCGAGGCGGCGCCGCTGCAGCGCGCGCCCTTCGACTTCCTCATCCTCCCCGGATTCCTGAAGCGCGAAGCCCTGCCCGCGGTTGAACGCGACTTCCCGCGGATCACCAGCGGCGGCAGCTTCCCGGCGAGCAGCCTGAAATGCGGCCCGGCCTTCACGGACTTGCTGGCCGAATTGCAAGGCCCGGCGGTGACCGCCGCCTTCCAGGCCAAGTTCGGCATCGATCTGGCCGGACGGCCCACCATGATCACCCTGCGCGGCCAGTCGCGCGCCAAGGACGGCGCCATCCACACGGATTCCAAGACCAAGCTGGTCACCGCCCTCATCTACCTGAACAGCGCGTGGGAATCCGACGGCGGGCGCCTGCGCATGCTGAACGGCCCCGACGACCTGGAAGACTACGCAGCCGAGGTGCCGCCCGAAGCCGGCACCCTGGTCGCCTTCCGCTGCTCGCCGGAAGCCTGGCACGGCCACAAGCCCTTCATCGGCCAGCGCCGCTCCATCCAGCTCAACTGGCTGACCGACGACGGCGTGCTGAAAAGAGAACTCAAACGCCACGCCTTTTCCGCCCTGACCAAGAAGCTGCTGCGCTTCGGCGCCTAGGCTCGCCCCCCCCTCACGTACGCCCCGAGAGAACCATGGCCCTCAAGATCGAGACTTTCAGCAACGCCAAGGGCGGCAACGCCTTCTTCAAGGCCATCGGCCATCCCCTGGCCGCGCGCGAGGCGGCGGCGCTGCTGCGGGACTTGGGCTCGGGGCCCGTGGCGGTCTACGACCCGCTGGGCTACGCCAAGGCCTTCGCCGAGATCTACGACCTCTCCGGCCTCGACATCGCCGCGGTCTATGTGCAGGACCTGGAAGACATCGGTGTCGAGATCCTGGGCCGCCAGGCCCAGCCGGTCACCGACCTTCCGGGCTCTTCCGCCCCCAAGGTCTTCGTCACCGCCTTCGATGCCGGGCGCCTGATCGACCACATCCGCCATCTGCTGCCCAAGGATGCGGAGGTGGTGAGCCTGGACGCGCTGCGCCTGCCCGAGGCCATGCTGACCAACACCCGCAACTACCTGGACAGCCTGAACTTCGCCACCAACCTGGTGTTCTTCCGCGAGGGCGGCGGCCACCACACGCGCCTGGCCACCGCCAACTACTGGTCGGGCTACGGCGCCAAGGCGCCGAGTGCCTGGTGCTGCCTGATGGACGAGAACGGCAGGCCGCTGGCCGAGTGGAGCGACCCGCTGCCGGGCGCCGGCGCCAGCGTGGTGATCGACTCGAAAGACGTGCGGGAACGGTTCGGCCTCGGCGACTTCTGCGGCAGCCTCTTCCTGCACGTCTGCGGGATCGCCGGGCACGACATCGTCAAGTACGCCCTCGACACCTACGGCGATGGCGACGAGGTGCTGTCCTGCACCCACGACGCCAACTCCTGGCCCGCCGACCTCTATGGCGGCCTGCCGGCGCCCAAGGACGACGAGAAGGTGCTGCTGTGGGTGCAGAACAGCCACCCCGCGCCGGTGCCCGCCGGCAGCGTCGGCCTGAACCTCATGGGCGAGGCGGAGATTTCCTGGCTGGACCGCGAGATCCCGCCCTTCGGCACCCTGGCCATCGACACCGCCGAGCTGCTGCCCGCGGCGCGCTGGCCGCAGCAGATCGAGGTGCAGGCGGGCAAGCACTTCGTGCGCCCGCGCTACGAGGTGCTGGCCAACGGCGCCATGACCCCGCCGCGCCGGCGCATCGCCCACGCCAACGTGGAGCGCGTCGACCTCAAGCCCGATCCGCGCATCCCCGAGCTTTCCAACCTGCTGGGCAAGGGCTTCATCCTGCCGGCGCCGATCCTGCCGCGCGGGCGCTTCCGCTCGCTGGCCCTGCCGACGCCCATGTCGACCTGCCAGGCCAACCTGCCCCTGGCACTCTACGCCTACGACCCCGAGGGCAAGGAGATCGGCGGCAGGTCGCTGGGCAAGCTGCCGCGCAACCACGCCACGCTGGTCGATATCGACGATCTCGTGGATGGCGCCGATACCGACTGGGGCCACATGGAACTGGTCTACGACTTCGCCGAGGGCGGCGAGGCCGACGGCTGGCTGCACGGCCTCTTCCGCTACGAGGACAAAGCATCAGGACACGTGGCCGAGACCTCCTTCGGCGCCCACGTCTTCAACGCGGTGCTGACCTACAAGAGCGAACCGCAGTCCTATGCCGGGCGCGCGCCGGGCCTCTCGACCCGCCTCTTCCTCTCCTTCGGCCCCGAGCCCTACGAGCCCGTCTGCCACCTGATCTACCCGGCCTCGACACCCTGGCACGCCAAGAGCGAGACCCACCTGATGCTCTACGACCGGGACGGCCAGCAACTCGCCGAGCACGAGGTGCGGATCGCCTGCGGCGGCTCCCTCTTGTGGAAGCCGGCGGACTTCTTCTCCGCCGCCGACATGAGGAAGGCCGGCCCGGCCGGCTACGTGATCATCCGCGACATGACCTGCCGCCTCTTCGGCTACCACGGCCTGATGAACGGCGAGAAGGCCTTCTCCTTCGACCACATGTTCGGGTTTTAGGGCCGCTACACAGGCGTGCCGCTGGAACCTAGATTAAAGGCAAGCAATCCCTCCGCATAACCCCACGATCAGAGAGAGTTTCCGATGCGATACCTCCACACCATGGTCCGCGTGAAGGACCTCGACGAGTCCCTCGACTTCTACTGCAACAAGCTGGGCCTGCAGGAGGTCCGCCGCATCGAGAACGACAAGGGCCGCTTCACCCTGGTCTTTCTCGCCGCGTCGAAAGACGTCGAGCGCGCCAAGCAGGACAAGGCGCCGCTGGTCGAGCTGACCTACAACTGGGACCCGGAGGACTACGGCGGCGGGCGCAACTTCGGCCACCTGGCCTACCGGGTCGACGACATCTACGCCACCTGCCAGCACCTGATGGATTCCGGCGTCACCATCAACCGCCCGCCGCGCGACGGCTACATGGCCTTCGTGCGCTCGCCCGACGGCATCTCCGTCGAACTGCTGCAGGAAGGCGACGCCCTGCCTCCGCAGGAGCCCTGGGCCTCCATGGAGAACACCGGGAGCTGGTAGGAGCCAGCGTCCCACCCCCTCCTAACCTCCCCCCATCAAGGGGAAGGAATGTTTGACGGCTCACCCGCCGAACTGCCCCCTCCCCCTTGAAGGGGGAGGGTTGGGGTGGGGGTGACTTACGGTGCCCACCTAGAGGGCCCCTTTTCACTGAACTTGTGAGACGACGCATTCTCGGTTAGGGGAGCAGGAAGGCTTTTTCGCCGCCCTGCCCGCATAAGGACCCCCTAACTAGGAATTGGGACCGCCCATGCTCGCCCGGCGCATCTACGACTCCTGGCCGCTGTTCCTCGGCATGCTGCTCTTGATGATCAGCAACGGGCTGCTGGTGACGCTGCTGACGACGCGGGCCACCGGGCTGGGCTTTTCGCAGACGCAGATCGCTTTCATGCAGGCGGCCTATCCGCTGGCCGCCGTCTTCGGCTGCCTGGTGGCCCCGCGCATCGTCGCCGCCGTGGGCCACATCCGCAGCTTCGGGGCGCTGGCCTCGCTCTGCTCCACTGCCGCCCTCATCCACATGGTGACGGCCGACCCCTGGAGCTGGGCGGCCATGCGGGCGCTGGCCGGCTTCTGCTTTCCGGGGCTCTACGTGGTGGCGGAGAGCTGGCTGAACGGACGCGCCGACAACCAGACGCGCGCCGCCCTGCTCTCCGTCTACTTCATCACCCAGACCGGCGGCGCGGCGCTGGGCCAGTTCCTGCTGTACCTGCCGGACAGCGACGGGACCCTGCTGTTCGTCATCACGTCGGTGCTGATCTCGCTGTCGCTGGTGCCCATGCTGCTCTCGGCGCGACAGGGCCAGGCCTTCGAAGCGCCGGCGCGGCTTTCGGTGCGCGAGCTTTTCGCCATCTCGCCGCTGGGCCTTTCCGTCGGTTTCCTGAACGGCATCTCCCAGGGCGCCTTCTATGTCGGCCTCGGTCTCTTCGGCGTCGCCCTCGGCCTGCCGGTCGGCGACATCGGCCTGCTGGTCGCCGCGGGCACCCTGGGCGGCGTGCTGGGGCAGTTCCCCCTGGGCGCGCTCTCCGACCGCCTTGACCGCCGCCTGGTGATTGCCGGGGCCGCCGCCGCGGGGCTGGCCGCCTGTCTCGTCATCGCCGCCGCCGCACCGATGCTCGCCGGCACGCCCTGGCTCTACGCCGCCGTCGCCCTGGTCGGCGCCTTCGTGCTGCCGCTCTATTCGCTGGGCGTCGCCCACACCAACGACCGCCTGGCGCCGGAGCAGATGGTCGCGGCCTCCGGCGGGCTGGTGCTGGTGATGAACGTGGGCATCGTGCTGGGCCCGCCGGCCGGCGGCCTGGCCATCACCCACCTGGGGGCGCCGGCCCTCTTCGGCTGCCTGGCGCTGCTGCAGGGCGCGACGGCCCTGCTGGCGGTCTACCGCCTGGTCGCCGGGGAAAAGCGCGCCGCCGAGACCGGCACCGCCCTGCCCGTCGGCCACGCCGCCACGCCGGTCGCCAGCCGCCTCAATCCCGAGGCGCACGAAGTAATGCAAGAAGACTGAGCCGGAGGGACCGCCCTACTCCGCCGCCTTGTCTTCGATCATCGCGGCGGCCATCTCGCGGGCCTCGGCGAAGTTGGCGGCGAAGCGCAGGTTGTCGTGCCGCCCCCCGGCGTCCGTGCCGAAGCCCATGCGCGCCAGCACCTCCTTGGGCTGCGGGCGGATGCCCGAGACGATGACCGCCACGCCGCGCGCGTTGCAGCGGCGCAGGAAGTCCGACAGGGCGGCGACACCCGAGGAGTCGATCATCGGCACGTTGCGCATGCGCAGGATGAAGACCTTGGGCGGCGCCGGCAGGGCCTCCAGCGCGTCGCGCAGGCTGCGCGCGGCGCCGAAGAACAGCGGCCCGCGCAGGGAGAACATCTCCACCCCCGCCGGCAGGGTCTGGAAGGCGTAGTCCAGCGCCGGGATCTGCGCGTCGTCGACGTCGCCCTGCAGGAAGCCGACGCCCTTTTCCACCTGCACCACCTGGGCCATGCGGTGCATGAAGAGCACCGCGGCCATGACCACGCCGACCTCGATGGCCACGGTCAGGTCGACCATGACGGTCAGCGCGAAGGTCACCAGCAGCACCACGGCATCGCCCGGCGGCGCGCTCATCAGGTGGCGGAACTTGTCGATCTCGCTCATGTTCCAGGCGACGATGACCAGCACCGCGGCGAGGCTGGCCAGCGGCACGTAGGCGGCCAGCGGCGCGGCGGCCAGCATGAAGACCAGCAGGAAGACCGCGTGCAGCATGCCGGAGATCGGCGAGCGCGCGCCCGAACGGATGTTGGTCGCGGTGCGCGCGATGGCGCCGGTGGCCGGCAGGCCGGCGAAGCAGGCCGAGGCGGCGTTGGCCAGCCCTTGCGCCACCAGCTCGCAGTTGGAGCGGTGGCGCGCGCCCGTCATGCCGTCGGCCACCATGGCCGAGAGCAGGCTCTCGATGCCGGCCAGGAAGGCGATGGTGAAGGCCGAGGGCAGCACCTCGACCGCCTGGCGGAGGCTGAAGTCCGGCAACTGGGGCAGCGGCAGGCTGGAGGGGATCTCGCCGAAGCGCGAGCCGATGGTCTCCACCGGCAGGCCCAGGCCCCAGACCGCCAGCGCGGCGCCGACCACCGCCACCAGCAGGGCCGGGATCTTAGGGGCAAAGCGGCGCAGCAGCAGGATGGCGGCCAGCGCCGTCGCGGCCACCGCGAAGGTCGCCGGGTCGAGGGTGTCGCGCGCCGCCCAGAGCGCCTTGAGCTTGGGCAGGAACTCGGCCGGCACCTCCGCGAGCGACAGGCCGAAGAGATCCTTCAACTGGCTGGAGAAGATGATGACGGCGATGCCGGCGGTGAAGCCGGTCACCACCGGCTCCGGGATGTACTTGATCCAGGTGCCGAAGCGCAGCAGGCCGGCCACCACCAGCATGGCCCCGGCCATGAGGGTGGCCAGCAGCAGTCCGTCGTAGCCGTGCTGGGCGATGACGTTGAAGACCACCACCACGAAGGCGCCGGTCGGCCCGCCGATCTGGAAACGGCTGCCGCCCAGCAGAGAGATCAGGAAGCCGGCGATCACCGCCGTCACCAGGCCCTTGTCCGGCGTCGCGCCCGACGCGATGGCCAGCGCCATGGCCAGCGGCAGGGCCACCACCGCGACCGTCAGGCCGGCCACAGCGTCGGCGCGCAGGTGCCCCCAGCCGTAGCCCTCCTTCAGGACGGTGATGAGCTTGGGCTTGAAGAGCCGCCAGGCATGACCGCTCGCGCTTGGGGGGGAACCGTCGGTCACCATCATGCGCGCGCCCGGCCGGGGCGGCGCGGTCCTGCAGAGAACATCGTCATATCCGTGTGGTGGGGATGCCGCGGCGCCAAGATTACACACAAGCACTGCATTTTACATATGTTTTATGTCGATCTCTGCCCTGCAGCGGACGCGGGCGGCGCGCCGGCCCCCCGCCTTGGCCTGTGCCTTGGCCCCCCCTTGGCCGGCGCCTTGGCCGCCGGGCCAGATGTCAGGCGGATCGGCAACCGAAACGGCGGGCGGAACGGCAGGCGGAACGGCAGGCGGAACGAAAGTCGGCAGCGATCCACAGAAAGTGGCGCTTCGCCGCCTTGCGAGCCCCTGCCGGCGTCTCTATTTTCCAAGGGCAATCTCGAGTCTGGAGTCCCCCCCGACATGGCCGATACCCGACACAGCGCCGATACCCGACACAGCAAGGTCTTCATCATCGGTTCCGGCGCCGCCGGCCTGACCGCGGCGATCTATACCGCGCGCGCCAACCTGAAACCGCTGCTGGTCCAAGGCCTGCAGCCGGGCGGGCAGATGACCATCACCACCGATGTGGAGAACTACCCGGGCTTCGCCGACGTCATCCAGGGGCCCTGGCTGATGGAGCAGATGCAAAAGCAGGCCGAGCACGTCGGCACCGAGATCGTCTCCGACATCATCAACGAGGTGGATTTCTCGCGCCTCCCCTTCGTCATGAAGGGCGACAGCGGCACCACCTACACCGCCGATGCAGTGATCATCGCCACCGGCGCCCAGGCGCGCTGGCTGGGCATTCCCGGCGAGCAGAAGTTCAACGGCCGCGGCGTCTCCGCCTGCGCAACCTGCGACGGCTTCTTCTACCGCGACAAGGAAGTCGTGGTGGTCGGCGGCGGCAATACCGCCGTGGAGGAAGCGCTCTACCTGGCCAACATCTGCTCGAAAGTCACCCTGGTGCACCGCCGCGACGCGCTGCGCGCCGAGAAGATCGGCCAGGAGCGCCTGTTCCGGCATCCCAAGATCGAGGTGCGCTGGAACGCCGTCATCGACGATATCCTGGGCGGCGACGGCCCCATGGACGGGGTCGAGGGCGTACGGCTGAAGAACACCCAGACCGGCGAGACCGGCGAGCTGGCCTGCGAAGGCGTCTTCATCGCCATCGGCCATGACCCGGCCACCAAGGTGTTCCGGGGCGCGGTGGACCTGGACGGCGAGGGCTACATCCTGGCCGAGGCCGGCGGCACGCGCACCTCGGTCCCGGGCGTCTACGCCGCCGGCGACTGCGTCGACAAGGTTTTCCGACAGGCCATCACCGCCGCCGGTATGGGTTGCATGGCGGCCCTGGAAGCGGAAAAATTCCTCGCAGAGCAGGAGGATTCCGCCAGCAAGGCGGCGGAATAGCCTCCTTAACCCCTCTGACCTATACTGATTCGCGGCGTTTCGGGCTTCCCACCGCCGCAGGAGCAGTATTTCTTCTTAACTCCCGCCGCGGTGGCGGGATTCCGCTGCCGCTTCGCCGGCTGCGATCGCGCCCCAGGAGGCGACCATGTTGGACGATGTCGGCCTGCCCCAGAAGCGGGGTCTCGGGGCCACCATTATGGATTGGGACAAGTTGCGCATCTTCCACGCGGTGGCGGAGGCGGGCAGCTTCACCCATGCGGGCGAGCTGCTGAACCTCAGCCAATCGGCGGTGAGCCGCCAGATTTCCGCTCTGGAGGACAGCCTCAAGGTGCCGCTGTTCCACCGCCATGCCCGCGGCCTGATCCTCACCGAGCAGGGCGAACTGCTGTACCGCACGGCCCATGAGGTCTTCGGCAAGCTGGCCATGACCGAGGCGCAGCTCACCGAGAGCAAGGACCGCCCCAAGGGCCCGCTGAAGGTCACCACCACGGTGGCCTTCGGCTCCCACTGGCTGGCCGCGCGCATGCATGAGTTCATCGAGGTCTATCCGGAGATCGAGTGCCACCTGCTGCTGCTCGATCGCGAGGTGGACCTTTCGATGCGCGAAGCGGACGTGGCGGTGCGCTTCTCGCCGCCGCGCCAGGCGGACCTGATCCAGCGCCACCTGATGACGGTGCACATGCACGTCTACGCAGCCGCCGGCTACATCAAGAAGCACGGCGTGCCGCAGACCGCCAAGGATCTGGACAGCCATCGCATCGTCGTTTACGGCGAGGACGTGCGGCCGCCGGTTCCGGACGTGAACTGGCTCTTGCGCGTCGGCTACAAGGACGGCCAGCTGCGCCGCCCGGCGATGACCGTGAACAACGTCTACGGCGTCATGAAGGCGGTGCAGTCGGGGGCCGGCATCGGCGCCCTGCCGGAGTTCATGGCCGCGGCCAACCCCGACCTGGTGCAGGTGCTGCCGGAACTCTCAGGACCGCAGTTCGATGCCTATTTCGTTTACGCGGAGGAGATGCGGCGCTCAAAGAGGATCTCGGTCTTCCGGGATTTTCTGCTACGTAAGGTTGCCGAATCCAACTTTTGAGTGTTATTCCCGGCCGCCGCCGTGTCATCCATAGGGGTTAATTCGAGGGGGTCTGCGGGGCCTTATTTTAATTAATTTTCATAGACTTAAGCAGCTATGCAAGCCCCGCATATCACCACTGCCCGAATGTATGTAGTAAAAGAAACTCAAATCCCTATCTTCAGGTCATCGGATGTTGCGACGCAGCATCCCGCGAGTTTCCCGGCGGCTCCGCCGGATCACTGTTCCGAGCGCCCCCCGCTCGGAGAAGGGCCTTTTTAGGTCCTACGTCTCCCAGACGTGAAGCCTCCCTGTTCAACTTGCCGGGCCCTTGGGCCCGGCATTTTTCTTTGGGGCCCCTGCAAACCGCCGGACCGAAAAAAAAAATGGCCCGCGCCCGGTCAGTCCGGGGTCGCGGGCCTGGATATGGCTGCTGGAGGAACTCGGAAAAGCGGGGCCTGAGCGCCGCCGGACCCTACATGAAGATGTTCTCCTGGGCGTCCATGCCCTTGTAGAGGTCGGCCACGTATTCGGCGTAGCCGTTGTAGAGCAACGTCGGCACCCGCTCGTTGAGGCCCAGCACCCGCTCGCTCGCCTGGCTCCAGCGCGGATGCGGCACCTCCGGGTTCACGTTGGCCCAGAAGCCGTATTCGCTGCCCTGGATGACTTCCCAGAAGGACTTCGGCCGCTCGTCGGTGAACTCGAAGCGCACGATGCCCTTGATGTGCTTGAAGCCGTACTTCCACGGCACGGCGAGGCGCAGCGGCGCGCCGTTCTGCTTGGGGATCGGCTTGCCGTAGAGGCCGGTGGCGATGAAGGCCAGGTGGTGGCGCGCCTCGGCCATGGTCAGGCCCTCGACGTAGGGCCAGGGATACCAGGCGGCGCGCTGGCCGCCGGCCGTGTCCGGATCCTGGAAGGTCGTCATCTTTACGTACTTGGCCGACGACAAGGGGCGGGCGAGATCGACCAGCGCCTTCAACGGAAAGCCGCTGTAGGGCACCGCCATGGACCAGGCCTCGACGCAGCGGTGGCGGTAGACCCGCTCCTCCAACGGCATCTTGGCCAGCAGATCGTCGATACCGATCTCCTGGGGCTGCTCGACCATGCCGTCCAGGGTCACGGTCCACGGCCGGATCGGCAAGGCCTGGGCCTTCTGCCAGATGTTCTTGGAGGAGCCGAACTCGTAGTAGTTGTTGTAGGTCGTGGCCAGGCTCTCGTCGGTGACCGGCCGGTCCAGCATGTAGTCGGGATTGCGGCCCACGGGATAGAGCTTGGCCGAGGGGTCCTCGCCCGCCGCGGCCTGGGCCGGCGTATCGTCGCAAGCCGCCAGCAGGCCGGCAGCGCCCAGCAGGACGGGCCCCGCGGCCGCGGCCTTCAGCAGGCGCCGGCGATTGTGGAACACGCTTTCAGGCGTCGCCTGAGATTCGGGGATTTCCCATCCCCTCTTGATGCGGATCAGCATACGACGACCGCTCCCTTCAACTGCCTTGGGGTCCGCGATACCGTTCAAGGAGGTAGCGCGGCGGCGCGAGGGCGACAATTCAACTAAACGAGAGCCCCCGCCCCGGACCGCGCGGGAAACGCCGAAAACCGCGGGCTGCGGGCGGATTCGACGGGATTTCCCGACGTCCGCGCGAATAGCCGCGCCAAGATTCCCGTCACGGTTAATAAATTGGAAAGAGCGGTTTGCTATCCAGTAATGAAGCCAGAGTGGATTTTCGCACAATAATGTTACCGAGGGATCTCGGGGGCCATCGACCGCCATGGCGGATCTGTCTCTTTCGCTCACCAAGCGATTCGCGCTCTTTGCCGGGCTCGTCGTAATCGCCGCCAGCGTGCTGATGATCGGCATGTACAAGCAGGTCGCAAGCGACGATCTGAACGCCATGGCCGAGCGCAGCAACACCGCGGTCGCGCAGATCTTCTCCAACGTGGTCTGGGACGCCCACGCCGGCTTTCTCACCACCGCGCATTTCCTCTCGCCGGATGCGATCCGCCGCCACCCGGAAACCCAGGCGATCCAGAAGAGCCTGCTGACGCGCCTGCGCGGGCTGTCGATCCTGAAAATCAAGATCTACGACCAGAACGGCCTCACCGTCTTCTCCACCGAACTCGCCCAGATCGGCGAGGACAAGAGCGCCAACGCGGGCTTCCTGGCGGCACGCACCGGCCACGGCGCCAGCGAGTTGACCCATCGCGACACCTTCAGCGGCTTCGAACAGACGGTCGAGGACCGCGACGTGCTGGCCAGCTACGTGCCGATCATCTCCGCCTCCGGCAGCATCGAAGGCGTCTTCGAGGTCTACTACGACGTCACCGATCTGCTGGCCACGATTCAACGGCGCCAGACGGTGCTGCAGATCGTGGTCGGCAGCACCTTCCTGCTGCTCTACCTGCTGCTGATCCTGGGAGTTTGGCTCAGCGAGCGGCAAACCAGGCGGCACTACTTCAAGAACCTGGACCTGGCCCGTGCCGCCGCGCGCGCCGAAGAATCCAACCGGCTGAAGTCGGAATTCCTGGCCACCATGAGCCACGAACTGCGCACGCCGCTCAATGCCATCCTCGGCTTCTCGGAGATTCTCAAGTCCGAGATACCCGGCGCCAGCAGCGACGAAACCCGGCGCGAATATGCGCACAGCATCTGGTCGTCCGGCCGGCACCTGCTGAACATCGTCGACGACGTGCTCGACATGTCGAAGGTCGAAGCCGGCGAAATGCCCCTGGACCGCGAGGCGTTCGACGCCGTCCATCTGCTGGAAAGCTGCCTGCGCCTGGTCGAGAAGCAGGCCGAGACCGACGAGGTGACCCTGACCTCCAACGTCGCGAGCGGCCTCCCGGCCGGCTACGGCGACGAACGGCGCATCAAGCAGGTGCTCATCAACCTGCTGTCCAACGCCGTCAAGTTCACGCCCGAAGGCGGCGGCATCAGCGTGTGGCTGGGCGCCGCGCCCGACGGCGCCTTGCAGTTCACCGTCGCCGACACCGGCATCGGCATCCAGCCCGGCGACATCGAAAAGGTACTGACCCCCTTCGGCCAGGTGGAGACCAGCTACGCGCGCCGCTTCGGCGGCACCGGATTGGGCCTGCCCATCGCCAAGTCGCTGGTCGAGATGCACGGCGGCAGCTTCACCCTGGAGAGCATCCTCGGCGAAGGCACCAAAGTCACCTTCACCCTGCCCCCCAAGAGCACGGCCAAAGACAGCACCACCCAGGACGCGGCGCTGTGCGGCCCGGCGGTGCCGGTGCCGGCCTAAACCCGCTGCACGACCGCTCCGCCGCTCAAGCCTCGCCGCCTTGGCGCTGGGCGATGACCTGCTGGGCCAGCTTGCCGGTCAGCTCCTGCAGATGATCGAAACGCCAGTCGAAACTGCCGACCCCCACGGTGAGCGAGCGCAGTTCGATGATCAGATCCTGCAGCTCGGCCTCGGGCAGGTGGCACTTGAGGGCGTCCCAACCCTTCCAGCCGGCCTGCATCTCGAAGCCGAGGATCTGGCCGCGCCGGCCCGAGACCAGCGAGTGCACTTTGTTGGTGAACTCGTTGGGCACCGTGATGGTGACTTCGTAGATCGGCTCCAGCAGCACCGGCTCGCAGTTCGGCATGCCTTCGGCCATGGCCAGGCGGCCCGCGGTCTTGAAGGCCTGGTCGGAGGAATCGACCGAGTGATGCTGGCCGTCGAAGAGCGTCACCGAGACATCGACCACCGGGAAGCCCAGGGGGCCGCGCGAAAGGTACTCCTTCGCTCCATGCTCCACGGCGCCGATGTACTGGCGCGGCACCGCGCCGCCGACCACCTTGTCGACGAACTGAAAGCCCTCGCCGCGCGGCAGGGGATTGATCTCCACCTGTACGTCGCCGAACTGGCCGTGGCCGCCGGTCTGGCGCTTGAAGCGCGAATGCTGCTTGGTTCCCTTGCGGATGGTTTCCTTGTAGGCGGTCTGCGGACGCGCCGCGTCGACCTCGACGTTGTAACGGTTCTTCAGCCGGTCGACCGCCAGCTTCAGGTGGATATCGCCCTGGCCGCGCAGCAGCATCTCGTGGGTGTCCTCGTTGTGCTCCAGCGCCAGCGAGGGATCTTCCTCGATCAGCTTGGCGAGGCTCGACGTCAGCTTCACTTCGTCCTGCCGGTTGTGCGGACGGATGGCGAGGCTGAAGACCGGCCTGGGCACCTCCGGCCACGGCAGCCCGGCCTCGGGCTGGCGGCCGTCCCCGGTTAAGAGGTCGCCCGTCTGCAGGGTCTCCATGCGGCCCAGGGCGACCAACTCGCCGACGCCGGCGCTGTCGATCTTCCGTGTTTCCCCGCCCATCAGGTGGTAGAGGCCGGAAATCCGGTCGTCGCCCAGGGTGTCGCCGTCTTTCACGCCGCCGCGCCAGATGCGCGCCACCGACATCTTGCCGGTGTGCGACTGGTGATAGGTGCGGATCACACTGGCGGCCAGGGCTCCGTCGCCCGGGGCGCCTTCGGGCACGCCCAGGCGCGCGGCGGTCGCCGCCGGCTCCGGCGTTTCGTGGCGCAGCGCCTTCAGCAGGCGGGTGATGCCGTGGCCCTGCTCGGCCGAGCCGAAGAGCACCGGCACGATGAGGTCGTCCGCCAGGTCCTTGGCGATCTGTTCGTAGATCTCGCCGGAGGCCGGGACCTTGTCCTCCAACAGTTGCTCGAGCAGACCGTCATCGAAGTCGGCCAGGGATTCCAGCATCTCCTGGCGCGCTTCCGCTTCGCGGTCCTTCACCTGGTCGGGCATTTCGATGAGGTTAGACTGCTTGTCGAGGTTGTAATGCCAGGCCCGCTCGCTCACCAGGTCGACGAAGCCGGTCACCTCCTCGCCTGCGCGGATCGGCACCTGGCGCAGGACCAGCGGACGGTCGGAAACCGATTGCAGGGACTCCAGGACGTCGCGCACCCGCAGCGTCGTCTTGTCCATCTTGTTGACGAAGAGGATGTGCGGGATCTGGTGGTCATCGAGAAACTTGAAGATCGGCGCCAGGGTCAGGGCGCGTTCGGGCTCCGGCGAGGCCACGACCACGGCGACGTCGACACCCATGAGGACGGCGTGGGTGTCCTGCGCCAGTTCGATGGAGCCGGGGCAGTCGATGAAGGACCAGGTCTCGTCGAGATAGGAGCAGTGCGCGAAGTTCGGTTCCGTAGTCATCTGGCGTTCGCGCGCCTCGGGGGCGGAATCCCCGACGCTGTTGCCTTCGACGACCGAGCCTTTGCGGTGGATGGCTCCGGTTTGCAGGAGCAGGGCTTCCAGCAGGGTGGTCTTGCCGCTGGTATAGGGTCCCACGATGGCGGCGCAGCGCGCCGCCGATACCGATCTGGACGTCATGGCTTCCTCCCTCCGCCCCGAGGGTGGCTCCATGAGGGACCGGACCATGCGTTTCCCCATGTGAGACCTGGGGCGAACTGTCCTTGTTGTGAATGGGCTAAAGCGGCCTTCCTGGACGTTTTTAGACCTTATGTGGGCCTATGGTTTCAAAGAAGGCGGCAAGCTGGCAACCAAAAAGCGGGCCCGTTCCGGGCAGCGGCGGCCGATGTCACGGAAATTCAGTGACTTCCGGGCCGCAAGGCCGAATAATACGGCTTGGCTTTCGGCCTGCGAGACAGTCCCCTCCGCCCCGGGCGACGGGGTTGTTTTGGTATGGCCGGATTCCCCTCAACCACACCCAGGACGCAATGGGACCAGAGACATGACCGCGCAGGTATTCATCGACGGCGAAGCAGGCACCACGGGACTTCAGATCCGGGCGCGCCTGGAGGCGCGCGCCGACGTGCGCCTGATCCGCCTGGCCGATGACGAGCGCAAGGACCCGGATGCCCGCGCGCGCGCCCTCAACGCCGCCGACCTGGCCATTCTCTGCCTGCCCGACGAGGCGGCGCGCGAGGCCGTGAGCCTGATCGACAACCCGGAAACGCGGGTGATCGACGCCAGCACCGCCTACCGCACCGACCCGGAATGGACCTACGGCTTTCCGGAGCTGGATGCCGCGCAGGCCGCCAAGGTCGCAGCCTCCAAACGGGTCAGCAACCCCGGCTGCTATCCCACCGGCGCCATCGCCCTCGTCCGCCCGCTGGTCGACGCCGGCGTGCTGCCGCGGGACTTCCCGGTCACGGTCAACGCCGTCTCCGGCTACTCCGGCGGCGGCAAGAACCTGATCCGCCGCTACGAGGAGGCCGGCGCGCCCGACCACCTGGCCAACGCCTACCGCGCCTATGCCCTGGGCCTCGCCCACAAGCACCTGCCGGAAATGCAGGTCCATGCCGGGCTGGACCACACGCCGCTCTTCGTGCCGGCGGTGGGCAATTACCACAAAGGGATGCTGGTGCAGGTACCGCTGCAGCTCTGGGCGCTGCCGGGCAAGCCGTCGCCCGACGACTTGCGCGCCCTGCTGGCCGAGCGTTATGCCGGCGCGGACTTCGTCAGCGTCGCCCCTGCCGAGGACAGCGCGGGGCGCGAAGACCTCGACCCGGAGGGTCTGAACGGCACCAACGACATGCGCCTCTACGTCTTCGGCAACGCCGCCGGCGACCAGGCGCTGCTGGCCGCGGTGCTCGACAACCTGGGCAAGGGCGCCTCCGGCGCGGCGGTGCAGAACATGAACCTCATGCTGGGCCTCGACCCCCAGGCCGGCCTCTCCGACCGCCTCGCCGCCTGACGCGGCGCGGCGGCCCGCCTCAATTCAGCTCGTATAGCCTGCGTACTTCGGCGATGCGCGGCTCTTCCTTCAGGGCCGCGCAGAGGCCGCCGATACGCGGCAGCTCGCCGGCCGGCGGATACCAGTCGACCAGCATCATCAGGTAGATGTCGGCGGCGCCGAAGGTCTCGCCGAGCAGAAAGGCGTCGGCCTCCAGCGCCGCCTCGAGGATCGCGAAGAGAGACTCCAGGTCGCGCCCGGCCGCTTGCCGGACGCCCTCGGCGCCGGCCGGATCGGTGGTGAAGCGGCCGGCGTAGTAGCGGCGCAGGATGGCGCCGTAGACGTTCACCGCCAGGAACACCAGCCAGCGATCGAAGACCGCCCTTGCGCTGCCGCCGGGGGCAGGCGCCAGCCTCGCCTCTGGAAAGCGTTCGACCAGATGCAGCACCATGGCCGCGGATTCGGTGATCGTCTCGCCGTCGGGCAGCCGCAGCAGTGGGATCTGGCCCAGCGGATTGAGCTTGCGATAGGCCTCGCCCTGATGCTCCTTGCCGTCGTAGTCGACCCTTTGGCGCTCGAAGGGCGCGCCGGCCAGCGTCAGCACCGCATCGGGCGCGAAGGCGCCGGTGTTGGGGGCCCAATAAAGCCTATACATCGCTCTCTCCGCCGGACGTTCCGGGCGGCACTCTAGGGCAAAGCTCTCCTGTCAAACCACGGACATTGTTCCGGCCGGCATCCCCGGCAGCAAGAAGGGGCGGCCCCTGGGGGCCGCCCCTTCCTCTGTCACGCCAGGACTTAAGCTTCAACTGCCCCGGTCAGGCACTGCCCCTAGGCACTTTGGCGCACCTTCTCCAGGAAGGCCCCGACTTCCTTCTGCAGGTCGTTGGCGTCGCCGTTCAAGCCCTCGATGGCGCTGACGGCCTGCTGGATGGCGGTCATGGTCTGCTCCGAGGCGGCTCGCACCTCCGAGATGGTCGTCGACACCCGCGCGGTATCGCTGGCCGCCGACTCGACGTTGCGGCCGATTTCCTGGGTGGCCGCGTTCTGCTCCTCCACCGCCGAAGCGATGGCGGTGGTCGACTCGTTCACCTGGCCAATGACGCCGCGGATGCTGGCGATGGCGGAGACCGCTTCCGCGGTCGCCTGCTGCATGGCGTTGATCTGGCCGGAAATCTCCTCGGTCGCCTTGGTGGTCTGGGAGGCCAGGGTCTTGACCTCGTTGGCCACCACGGCGAAGCCCTTGCCGGCTTCTCCGGCGCGCGCCGCCTCGATGGTGGCGTTGAGCGCCAGCAGGTTGGTCTGCTCGGCGATCTCGTTGATCAGCTTCACCACATCGCCGATCTTCTGCGCGGCAGTGTCGAGCGACTGCACCGTCTCGTTGGTGGAATCGGCCTCCTTCACCGCCCCGGCGGCGACCTTGGCCGACTCGCTGGCGCGGCGGGCGATCTCGGAGATCGAAGCCGACATCTCCTCGGCGGCGGCGGCGACGCTGTCGACGTTGCCGCTGGCGCCTTCGGCCGCGCCGCTCACCTGAGTGCTCTTCTCGCTGGTCTGACTGGCGAGGTCGCGCACCTGTCCGGTGGAGGCATCGAGGTGCTCCGCGGCGTCCAGCACCGACGTCACCTTGTGGGCGACCGATTGCTCGAACTCGCTGGCCAGGGCGTTCATGGCCTCGCGCTTCTCGGCGGCGGCGCGCCGGTCCTGCTCAGCCCGCTCCTGCTCCAAACGTCGCTTTTCCAGGGCATTCTCCTTGAACACCTGAACCGCGCGCGCCATGTCGCCGATCTCGTCACCCTGTTTCTGATAGGCGACCTCCACTTCGGTGTCGTCGCGGGCCAGACGGTTCATGACCTCGGAAAGGCGCGGCAGCGGACGCAGCAGCCTGCGGAACATGAAGAAGGCGATCAGCGCGGTCACCAGAACCGTGATGCCCGCGGTTACCGCCAGATCGGCGGCCAGCTTGTCCAGGATCGCGGTGATGTTGGACTTCAGCACGCCCGCGTAGAGGATGCCGATAACCTTGCCGTCAGGGGCGAAGATCGGCGCGTAGATGGTGTAGTAGGCCTTGCCCAGGATGATCGCCTCGCCGCGGAAGGTCTCGCCCTTGGTGACGACCGGATAGACCGCGCCCTTCTGGCCCAGCGGCGTTCCCACCGCGCGGCTGCCGTCGTCCTTCTTGATGTTGGTGGTGCGCCGCCAGAAATCTTTGGTTTCCTCGTCCCACACGAAGACCGTCGCGGTCTCGCCGGTCAGGTAGCCGACGCGGTCGATCATCTCGTGGTTCGAGAACTCGGGCAATTGGTCGACGGCGATCCGCTCGACCTGCGAACCCTTCCTGGTCACCTGCAACTGCGGATAGGCTTCCGCGAAGATATCCGCGGCGATGCGCAGGCTGGCGGACTGGCGCTCCACCACCTGATGGCGGATCTCGCCCTGGATGGCAAAGACCGCGGCCGTGGCGCAGGCCGCGGCGGCCACGACGATGAGGACGATGGTCAAGGCCATCGTCTTCGTGGTGAGTCTGATGCTCCTGACGGCTGAAAAGGGGCTCATCTCTCTCTCGCTGACAGCGTTGGCTTGCCACCGCCGTCATGGAAAGAGGCGGTCTTGAACCGCGCGATCCTCGCCAAATCAACTTAGAAAACAGTAAAAAATCCGGAGCCCGGAAGTCTTTTAAGTAGAGAAAATATCCCTATGCACCCGCTCCGGGTTCATCCGCCCGGGCCCGTCATGGCGCGAGAGGCGGCCGTCGATCGAACCATGGCCGGGCCTGCTCGAATTGCGCCGCCAAGGCCAGAAGCGTGGCCTCGTCCCCGACCCGCCCCGCAATCTGCACCCCGACCGGCAGACCCTGCGGAGTCCAGTGCAGCGGCAGAGAGGCCGCCGGCTGGCCCGACATGTTGAACATCTGGGTGAAGGCGACATAGGGCTGGACCGCCCGGTTGAAGCCGTCGAAATCGTCGCGCATCGTGTCCAGCACGCCCAGCCGCGCCGGCGGCTGCGCCAGGGTCGGCGTCAGCAGCACATCGTAGCGCCGGAAAAACCCCGCCAGCGCGAGCCCGACCTGGCGCACGGCGTTGACCGCGCGGAGATACTGCACCGCCGTCACCTGCCTGCCGCGTTCGGCGAAGAGCCAGGACTGAGTCTCGACATCGCCGCGGCGAGCGCCCTCGGGGCACAGAGGATTCCCCGGCGAGAGGCTGTCGGCGATGTTGGCGGCAACGATCGTCACCATGGCCGCGCGCAGGTTCTGGTGGTCGATGGCCGGCGCGGCCTCCTCGACCTCGTGGCCAAGCTCCGCCGCAAGGACGGCCGCCGCCTCCACCGCCGAACGGCAGTCCGGATGCAGCGCGACATCCTCCGGCGGCGCGGCGCTCCAGGCGACGCGCAGTGGCCCGGGCGCACGCCCCGCGGCCTCCAGGAAGGAGGTTTCCGGCTTCGGCAGGCTGTAGGGCAGATGGCGCGGCGGGCCGCAAGTCGCATCCAGCAGCGCCGCCGAATCCCGCACGCTGCGGGTCACGGCATGGAACACCGCGAGCCCCGCCCAGGCGTCACTGGTGAGGTTGCGCCCACGGCTGGGCTTCAGCCCGAAGAGGCCGCAGCAGGAAGCCGGGATGCGGATCGAGCCGCCGCCGTCGGAGGCATGGGCCAGAGGAACCATGCCCGCGGCCACCGCCGCCGCGGCGCCGCCGCTGGAGCCGCCGGCGGAATAGTCCGGGTTCCAGGGGTTCCGCGTCGGCCCATGCTGGCGGGATTCGGTGGAGACGTTGAGGCCGAACTCCGAGGTCGCCGTCTTGCCGACCACGGTCAGGCCCGCCGCGCGCCAGCGCCCCGCCATGGGATCGTCGAAGGGCGCGCGGTAATCCTTGAGCCAGGTGCTGCCGTTGCCGCAGGGCCGGCCTTTCTGGAAGGTGTAGAGATCCTTCAGCAGGAAAGGCAGCCCGGCGAAGGGCCCGCCGGACGCTCCGGCCGCGAGCTCCGCCCGCGCGTCGTCGTAGAAGCGGTGGACCACCGCGCCGACCGCCGGGTCGCGCGCCTCGATGCGGGCGATGACCGCCTCGAGGATCTCCAGGGAAGAAACCTCACCCCGGCGGATCAGGTCCGCCAGGGCGAGGCCGTCGTGGTCGTCGAGGAGAACGTCGACGGACAAGGCCCGCTCAATCCGAGAGGGCTTCGCAGGCCTGCTTGATGCGCGTGCAGGCTTCCTTCAGCGCCTCGGTGGAGGTGGCGTAGGAAACGCGGAAGTGCGGCGAGAGGCCGAAGGCCTCGCCCTGCACCGCGGCCACCCCGACGGACTCCAGCAGGTAGGTCACGAAGTCCTCATCGGTTTCGATCGTCTTGCCGTCCGGCGTCTTCTTGCCGATGCAGCCGGCGCAGGAGGGATAGACGTAGAAGGCGCCCTCCGGCTTGTGGCAGTGGATGCCCGGGCAGTCGTTCAGCATATCGACCACCATGTTGCGGCGTGCCTTGAAGGCCTCGGCCCGCTCGGCGATGAAATTCTGGGCACCGTTCAGCGCCTCGACCGCGGCCGCCTGGCTGATCGAGGAGGGATTGGAGGTCGACTGCGACTGGATCTTGGCCATCGCCTTGATGAGCGGCTGCGGGCCGGCGGCGTAGCCGATGCGCCAGCCGGTCATGGCATAGGCTTTCGAGACGCCGTTGACCGTCAGGGTGCGCTCCTTCAGCTTGGGCTCGACCTGGGCCGGGGTGACGAACTCGAAGCCGTCGTAGACCAGGTGCTCGTACATGTCGTCGGTCATCACCCAGACGTTCTCGTGGCGCAGCAGCACGTCGGTCAGCGCCTTCATCTCCTCGGCCGTGTAGGCCGCGCCGGTCGGGTTCGACGGGCTGTTGAGGATGATCCAGCGGGTCTTCGGCGTGATCGCCTGCTCCAGCGCCTCGGGCGTCAGCTTGAAGTTGTGGTTGGCGCCGCAGGGCACGCTCACCGGCTCGCCCTCGGCCAGCAGCACCATGTCCGGGTAGGAGACCCAGTAGGGGGCCGGAATGATGACCTCGTCGCCCGGGTTCAGGGTCGCCATGAGGGCGTTGTAGAGCACCTGCTTGCCGCCGGTCCCCACGGTGATCTCGGCCGGGCTGTAGTCCAGGCCGTTCTCGCGCTTGAACTTGTCGCAGATCGCCTGCTTCAAGGCCGGGGTGCCGTCGACCGCGGTGTACTTGGTCTGGCCTTCCTGGATCGCCTTGATGGCGGCCTGTTTGATGTTGTCCGGGGTATCGAAGTCCGGCTCGCCGGCGCCGAGGCCGATCACGTCGCGGCCGGCGGCTTTCAACTCCGCCGCCTTGGTGGTGACGGCAATGGTGGGCGAGGGCTTGATTCGCGACAAACGTTCCGCGATCACGGACATCGGATGAACTCCCGGATTGCATAAAAAACCGCCACTCGGGCGGATCAGCGGCAACTTAGAGCCTTCAAGGCGCAATTGGAACCGGCAAGGCCGCATGTCGGGCATGCCCGGCCGAGATTCCGCGGCCGGAGCGGCTGCCCCAAAAGCATCCAAAAGCATCACGGAATCGCCTTATTCCCGGTCCGCTGCCGCCACGCTCGGCGTGCCTCATACCCCAGGACCAACATCCGCCCGTGGCCTCCACGCCATCTCCAAGCCAACACCTGGCAAGTCAACACCCTGGGGGGACCAAGACATGCGACACGACCTGCTGCCACATCCGTCATTCGGCGCTTTCCCGCCCCGGCTCGGCCGGGCCGTCTTCCGCGACGCCCTTGTCATCGCCGGCACCCTGGGCCTGGCGATCCTGGTCCTCCTGGCCTCCCTGGCGCTCCGCAGCCTGCCCGCCGCCGCCCAGAGCGAACCGCTGGACCTGCGCGCCGGCCTCTACTTTCCCAGCAGCGAGGCCGGCCGGGCCCTGGAGGCGCCGACCCTGAAGACCGACGTGGACATGGCGGTCAACGGCATGGTGAACCGGGTGACGGTGCGCCAGGTCTTCCACAACCCCACAGACCGCTGGCTGGAAGGCATCTATATCTTCCCGCTGCCCGAGCGCTCCGCCGTCGACCGCCTGACCATGGTCATCGGCGAGCGCCGGGTCGAGGGCCGCATCCTGGAGAAGGCCGAGGCCCAGCGCGTCTACCAGGAGGCGGCGGCCAACGGCCAGCGCGCCAGCCTGGTCAGCGCCGAGCGCCCCAACGTCTTCGCCACCCGCATCGCCAACATCGGCCCCGGCGAGGACATCACCGTGGAGATCGGCTTCCAGGACAAGGTCGCCTACGAGAACGGCGTCTTCTCCCTGCGCTTCCCCATGGTGGTGGCGCCACGCTACACGCCCGCCCCCAAGGCCGACATCGCCGAGGCTCCGGCGGCCCCGCAGCCTGCCCCGGCGGTGGTACGCCAGGCCACGGCCGAGGAGCCCCGCGACCTCTTCGGCCCGGTGGATATCGACGACACGGTCCACAACCCGCTGTCGCTCGACATCGCCCTCAATGCCGGGGTGCCGCTGGCGAAGGTGCAGAGTCTCTACCACCCGGTGGTCATCGACAGCGGCGAAGACGGCCGGCAGGACATCACCCTGCGGGATGACGAGGTGCCCGCCGACCGCGATTTCGTGCTGGAGTGGACGCCGGTCGCCAGCGCCGCGCCCCGTGCCGCCGTCTTCGCCGAGCAGGTCGGCGCCGACACCCACCTGCTGGTCATGATGGTGCCGCCCACCCAGGACGCCTCGGCGCCCCGCCAAGAGACTCAGGGGCCGCAGGCCGCCTCTCCCCGGGAAGTGATTTTCGTCATCGACACCTCCGGCTCCATGCACGGCGCCTCCATCGACCAGGCCAAGGCCGCGGTCGTCGCCGCGCTGAAACGCCTGAACCCGCAGGACCGCTTCAACGTCATCCAGTTCAACGACCGGACTCACGCCCTCTTCCCGCGCGCCGCGGCCGCGAGCGTCGGCAACGTCGCCCAGGCCTGGCACTACGTCAGCGCCCTGGAGGCCGAGGGCGGCACCGAGATGCGCCCGGCCCTGGAACGGGCCCTCGCCAACGGGAGCGCCGCAAAGGCAGACGGCTTCCTGCGCCAGGTGGTCTTCCTGACCGACGCGGCGGTGAGCAACGAGGCCGAGCTCTTCGGCCAGGTCGCCGAGCGCCTGGGCGACAGCCGCCTCTTCACCGTCGGCATCGGCTCGGCCCCCAACAGCTACTTCATGCGCAAGGCCGCAGAACTGGGCCGCGGCAGCTTCACCTACATCGGCGACCTGGACGAGGTGGGCGAACGCGTCGACGCCCTGCTGGCCAAGCTG
Organism: Pelagibius sp. CAU 1746; assembly: GCF_039839785.1. Taxonomy (NCBI): domain Bacteria; kingdom Pseudomonadati; phylum Pseudomonadota; class Alphaproteobacteria; order Rhodospirillales; family Rhodovibrionaceae; genus Pelagibius; species Pelagibius sp. CAU 1746. Next base: position 1,383,782 of record NZ_JBDOQT010000001.1, on the reverse strand, counting down.
GAGCGCCCGGCCCTGACCGGCATCCGCGTCGGCTGGCCTTTGAGCGCCGGCAAGCGCCTGGAGATCTATCCCACGCCCCTGCCCGACCTCTACGCCGGCGAGCCGGTGACCTTCGCCGCCCGCCTGGAGGGGGTCGACCTGGCGCGCCTGGACGGCCAACTGCTCCTCACCGGCGACGCCGCCAGCGGCGCCTGGCAGCAGCGCGTGCCGCTTGCCGGCCTGACCGAGGCCCCCGGCGTCGCCGCGATCTGGGCCCGCGCCAAGCTGGTGCAGATCGAAGACGGCCTCTATCGTCCCCATGACGCGGACGGTGCGGGTGTCGACGGCCAAGGCGTCGACAGGGCGGCGATCCGCGCCGAGGCCCTGGGCGTCGCCCTGAAGCACAAGCTGGTCACCCGTTACACCGCCCTGGTCGCCGTCGACGACGCCGTCGCCCGGCCCCGGGACGAGACCCTGCACAGCACCGAGGTGCCCCGCGACCTGCCGCAGGGCTGGGACGCGGAAAAGGTCTTCGGCGAACAGGCGGAAGTGCTGCACGACGAAGCCGCGCCCGCCGCGCCGAGCGGCGGCGGGGCGATGCGCTCGCGCGCCCTGCCCGAGTACTTCCTGCAGCAGGCCAAGGCCGCCGACGGCCAGCCGGTGATGCTGCCGCAGACGGCGACGCCGGCCGAGCGCATGGCCATCGTCGGCGGCGCCTACCTCGGCCTGGCCCTGGCGCTGATCGTGCTGGTGATGCGCCGGCGCAAGAGGGCCGGCCTGCATGGCTAAGGCCTTCACCTTCGACCGGCTGCTGGGGGGCCTCGCCCTGCTGTTCCTGGCCCTCGGCCTGTGGCAGCTCGGCGGGGCCGCCCTCATCCACGGCAAGGCCTGGCTGGCCCAGCGCCTGCTGGACCGGGCCTGGAGCGCAACCCTGGCCGGCGCGCGCGAGGTCAGGCCCTGGCCCTGGGCCGATACCTGGCCGGTGGCGCGCCTGCAGGTGCCGGACCTGGATGTCGACCTCTACGTGCTGGCCGGGGCCAGCGGACGCACCCTGGCCTTCGGGCCCGCCGTGGTCGCGGGAACCGAAGGCCTGGACCACCGCATCCTCAGCGGCCACCGCGACACCCACTTCGCCTTCCTGCGCGAGCTCGCCGCAGGCAGCCGTTTCCGGCTGCAGAACCCGGAGGGCCGCTGGCAGGACTTCGCCATGCGCGGCCACCGCGTCATCGACGTGCGCCACCCGGTGCTGGCGCAGGCAGCCGCCGCGGGACAGCCCCTGGTGAGCCTGGTCACCTGCTACCCCTTCGACGCGGTCACGCCGGGCGGGCCGCTGCGCTATGTGGTGACGGCCGAGGCCGTCGCCGCAGGCGGGGAAACCACCGCGCCGCAGGGACAGGCGGCGCTGCCCATCAACCAGTTCGGGGGGACCAAGAACGGAGCCAGGAATGGAGAAGGTATCCCCGATGGACGCCTGTAACCTGAATGCTGTTTGACCCGGCGGAGTTCGCCGGAGAGTCGCCCCTGGCGCCCGGCTCGGCGCTCAGGCGCTGGCTGACGCGCGGCTGCCTGGCCGTGGTGCTGGCCGTCGGCCTCGGCGCCGCGCTGCTGCTCTTCGCGCCGCTGGTGTAGCCGCCAGCCCCCTCTCCTGACAGGCAGTTGACAGGAGGAGGACAGCCGCGCCGCCCCTCGCCCCTGGCCTCGGGCGGGGGGAAGCGCATATAAAGGGGCATGTCGAACCCGGTCCTCAGCCCCTTTCCCGCGAAACCGGCGGAAGTTCCCGCCGGCACGCCCTTCCGCATCCACTCCGACTACACGCCGGCCGGCGACCAGCCGCAGGCGATCAAGGAGCTGACCCAGGGCCTCACCGAGGGCGAGCGCGACCAGGTGCTGCTCGGCGTCACCGGCTCCGGCAAGACCTTCACCGCGGCCCAGGTCATCACCGAGGTGCAGCGCCCGGCGCTGGTGCTGGCGCCCAACAAGACCCTGGCCGCCCAGCTCTACGCCGAGATGAAGTCGTTCTTCCCCGACAACGCGGTGGAGTACTTCGTCTCCTACTACGACTACTACCAGCCGGAAGCCTACGTCCCGCGCAGCGACACCTACATCGAGAAGGAAAGCTCGATCAACGAGCAGATCGACCGCATGCGCCACGCCGCGACCCGCGCCATCTTCGAGCGCCGCGACGTGGTCATCGTCGCCTCGGTGTCCTGCATCTACGGCATCGGCTCGCCGGAGACCTACGCCACCATGACGCTGGAGGTGAAGTCCGGCCAGGAGGTCAACCGCGCCGACCTGCTGAAGAAGCTGGTCGAGCTGCAGTACAAGCGCAACGACACCGCCTTCCACCGCGGCACCTTCCGGGTGCGCGGCGACACCGTCGACATCTTCCCGGCCCACTACGAGGACCGCGCCTGGCGCCTCACCCTGTTCGGCGACGAGGTCGAGACCATCCACGAGTTCGACCCCCTGACCGGCGACAAGACCGACACCCTGGACGCCATCAAGGTCTACGCCAACAGCCACTACGTGACCCCGCGCCCGACCTTGCAGCAGGCCGCCAAGCAGATCAAAGAGGACCTGAAGATCCAGCTCGACCTCTTCACCAAGCAGGGCAAGCTGCTGGAGGCCCAGCGCTTGGAGCAGCGCACCATGTTCGATCTGGAGATGATCGAGGCCACGGGCTCCTGCGCCGGCATCGAGAACTATTCGCGCTACCTCACCGGGCGCAATCCCGGCGAGCCGCCGCCGACCCTCTTCGAATACCTGCCGGAAGACGCGCTGCTGTTCGTCGACGAGAGCCACGTCACCGTGGGCCAGCTCAACGGCATGTACCGCGGCGACTACTCGCGCAAGTCGACCCTGGCCGAATACGGCTTCCGTCTGCCGTCCTGCATCGACAACCGGCCCCTGAAGTTCGAGGAGTGGGAGCAGATGCGCCCGCAGACGGTCTACGTCTCGGCGACGCCCGGCCCCTGGGAGCTGCAGCAGACGGGCGGTGTCTTCGTCGAGCAGGTCATCCGCCCGACCGGCCTGATCGACCCGATCTGCATCATCCGTCCGACCGAGAGCCAGGTCGACGACCTCATCGCCGAATGCCGCGACGTGGCCGCGAAGGGCCTGCGCACCCTGGTCACCACGCTGACCAAGCGCATGGCCGAGGACCTGACCGAGTACCTGCACGAGGCGGGTCTGAGGGTGCGCTACATCCACTCCGACGTCGACACGCTGGAGCGCATCGAGATCATCCGCGACCTGCGCCTGGGCGTTTTCGACGTGCTGGTCGGCATCAACCTGCTGCGCGAGGGCCTGGACATCCCCGAGTGCGCCTTGGTCTGCATCCTGGACGCCGACAAGGAAGGCTACCTGCGCTCCACCACCTCGCTGATCCAGACCATCGGCCGCGCCGCGCGCAACGTCGACGGCCGCGTGGTGCTCTACGCCGACCGGATGACCGACAGCCTGATGGCGGCGCTGGAGGAGACCAACCGCCGGCGCGAGAAGCAGCAGGCCTACAACGCCGCCAACGGCATCACGCCGGAGTCCATCAAGAAGCAGATCGCCGACATCCTGGAGAGCGTCTACGAGCGCGACCACGTGACGGTGAAGACCGGCGACGCCGAGGCCATGAACCTGGTCGGCCACAATCTGCAGAGCTACATCGCCGACCTGGAAAAGCGCATGCGCGAGGCCGCCGCCGACCTGGAGTTCGAGGAAGCCGCGCGCCTGCGCGACGAGATCAAGCGCCTGCAGGACCACGACCTGGGCCTCGACAAGCCCGGCATGCCGACCGGTGAAGGCGGCTTCGCCGACCGCATCGCCCAGGCCGGCGCCGCCAGCAAGTCGCGCGCCAAGCGAAGCGGGGGCAGGTACCGCAAGTCCCAGGGCAAGCGGCGCTGAGAGCCGGCCCCCTTGAGCTTCGAAGCGCAAATCGCCCGACTCTTCGCCATGGACGAGGCCACCTGGGCGCGCCACGCCAATTCGTGGAGTGTCTGGACGCGGATAACCACCCTGCCCCTGCTGCTGGCGGCGATCTGGTCGCACGCCGTGCTGGCCTGGGGCGCCTTGCTGCCGGTGGCCGGCGCCGCGGCATGGATCTGGTTGAATCCGCGCGTCTTCAGCCCGCCGCGGTCGACCGATAGCTGGGCCTCGCGCGCCACCTTCGGCGAAAGGCTCTGGCTGGAGCGCAAGTCCCGCGCGATCCCGCGGCGCCATCGCCAGGCGCCACGCGTACTGGGGGTTCTCAGCGGCCTCGGCTTTCTCCTCGCTCTTGCCGGCGCTGTCGCCCTGGCCTTCTGGCCGATGCTCGCCGGCCTGATTCTCTGCCTGCTGGCCAAGCTGTGGTTCTGCGACCGCATGGTCTGGCTTTACGAGGACATGGCCGGGGCCGACAGCAGCCTGCGGGAGTGGGTGAAATGAACGGCGCTCCCCGTAGCGGTCAGGTCTTCATCGATGCCGACGCCTGCCCGGTGAAGGCCGAGGTCTACAAGGTCGCCGAGCGCCACGGCTGGACCGTACAGGTCGTCGCCAACGACATCATCGCCCTGCCGGTCCATGCGCTGATCAAGCGAGTGGTGGTGGGCGACGGCTTCGACGCCGCCGACGACTGGATCGCCGAGCGCGCCGGACCGGGCGACGTGGTGATCACGTCCGACGTGCCGCTGGCGGCGCGCTGCGTGAAGGCGGGCGCCGCCGTGCTGGCGCCCAACGGCAAGGGCTTCTCCGACCGCTCCATCGGCATGGCGCTGGCCAGCCGCAACCTCATGGCCGAGCTGCGCGAGGCCGGCCAGGTCACCGGCGGACCCAGGCCCTTCTCGCAGCGCGACCGCTCGGCCTTTCTCTCTGCCTTGCACGAGACCATTGAAAAACTGAAGCGGACGAGGCGCTGATACGCCGGCGCCCGTAGGAAAGGAGCGCTAGAGCATGGCTGCCGCGGCGCAGGTCGCCGCATGCTCGCGGCAGGCGATGCAGACCTTGTTGCGGCCGCCTTCCTTGGCTTTGTATAGCGCCTTGTCGGCGGCCTTGAGGCAGGCCTGGTCCTTGCAATCGAGGGAAAAGGGCGCGACGCCGATGCTGACGGTGATGTGGATCGTCTGCCCCTCCGGCAGCGTGAAGGGTGTTTCGGCCACCCGCTCGCGCATCCGTTCGGCGATGCGCCCGGCAATGCTCAGGTCGGCGGCGCGCAACACCAGGGCGAACTCCTCGCCGCCCACGCGCGCGAGAAAATCCTCGCCGCGCAGAGTCTCGCGCAGCACCGCGGCCAGGGCACGCAGTGTCGCGTCGCCGGCGCCGTGTCCGTAGGTATCGTTCACCTGCTTGAAGTGGTCGATGTCGATCACCGCGATGGAGGCCGGGGCGGTGCTGCGGCTCATGGCCGCCTGCACCCGCTCCAGTTCGTCCATGAAGGCGCGGCGGTTGGGCAGCCCGGTCAGTTCGTCGGACAGCGCCTGCGCCGAGAGTCGCGCCAGCAGGGCGTCGCGTTCCGCCTCCAGTTTCCTGCGCGGGCGATAGTCCTGCATGATGGCGCCGAAGCAGCGCTTGTCGTCGGGCGGCGGGATCTCGAAGGCGCGCAGGCCGACGGGAATCTCCTCGCCGTCGCGCGCGACGATGGAGAACTCACGCACCGCGCCCATGATGTGAAATTGCGGGCCGGCGTCCAGATAGCGCTTCAGGTACTCGTTGTGCACGGCGGCAACCGCCGGCGGCAGGATCTTGGCCAGCGGCTGATCCATCAGTTCCCGGCGGTCGTAGCCGCTGAGCGTCTCGGCGGCCGGATTGACATAGCGGATGATGCCCTCTTCATCGATCACCCATATGGCGTCGAGGGCATTGGTCAGCAGATCCTCAAACAACGGAAATCCCCAAAGCGACCCTACTCCCGCGTCTGGCTTCCTGGCGCCTGCCGCTGGAGGCCGCAACCTCTGCGACCGGCCGCCGGACCTCAACAACCACAACGCTAATCATTCCGTCTAAGAATCTGCCTTAGAAGATTAAAAATGAGCTTAATGAACATCTTGTGAGACCCCGCCGGCTTGCCAAAACCGCGAAGGCGACCGAGATGTAGACGGACAGCAACCCCAACGGGGCCGGATCCCGGCGAGAGAACGCCACCGGCCGGAGGACACGAAAGGCCATGACCGCGAAGGTGAAGAAGGGCCGCGAAGAACTGCGCCGCACCCTCAGCCAGGAGGAATTCCACGTCACCCAGGAGGCGGGCACCGAGCGCGCCTTCACCGGGCGCTATCACGACTGCAAGACGCCCGGCACCTACCACTGCGTCGTCTGCGGCGAGCCGCTGTTCTCCTCGGCCACCAAGTACGACTCCGGCACCGGATGGCCCTCCTTCTACGCGCCGGTGGACCAACAGGCGGTGGCGACCAAGGAAGACCGCGGCCTGTGGATGCGCCGCACAGAAGTGCTCTGCTCCGCCTGCGACGCTCACCTGGGCCATGTCTTTCCCGATGGGCCGGAGCCGACGGGCCTGCGCTACTGCATGAATTCCGCGGCCTTGAAGCTGCGTCCGGCCGAGCCGGAGGACGGCGAGCCCGGCTGACGCCAGCGTCCCGCCCGCAAAGACTTTCATTGAAATTGCCGCCGGGGATCGACATTTAAGGGCGGCTCGGCCATTGTGCCGCCCGCCAAGGCGGCCCAATTGGAATAAGAGCGCTCCGCTTCAGGGGGCGCCGGGCCGCAGCCGATCGACGTTCAACCAGCCTGGTACCCACATCCGGCCATGACAGCTATCGCATTCCTGCAAGCCGGAGGTGGTTTGGCCCTGCTCTTTGTCGGCGGCGAAATCCTGCTGCGCGGGGCCGTCGGACTGTCGCTGCGCTTCGGGCTGTCGCCCTTGCTGATCGGCCTGACGGTGGTCGCCCTGGCGACTTCCATGCCCGAACTGGTGGTGACCCTGACCGCCGGCGTGCAGGGCGTGCCGGACATCGGCATCGGCAACGTGGTCGGCTCCAACATCGCGAACATCCTGCTGATCCTGGGCCTCGCCGCCCTGCTCTGCCCCATCGAGCGGGAGCCCAGGCGCATCCTGCGCGACACCGGCGCCATGGTGGCGGCGACCGCCGTCTTCATCGCGATGGCCTGTGCCGAGCGCCTCGGCTTCGTGCACGGCATGGTGATGCTGGTGCTGCTGATCCTCTACCTCGCCTACAGCTACCGGGTGGAGCGGCGCGGCTACAATGAAGCCTCGACCGGCCTGGAGGCCATCGAGGAAGCAGGCGCCACCCCGAAGTCGGCTTGGGTGGCCTGCGGCCTGGTGATCGTCGGCGTCGTCGCGCTGGGCGGCGGGTCCGAGTTGCTGGTGCGCGGGTCCACCACCATCGCCCGCGCGGCCGGCGTCTCGGAGACCGTGATCGGCCTGACGCTGGTGGCCTTCGGCACCTCCCTTCCCGAACTCGCGACCGCCATCATCGCCGCCCTGCGCGGCCACACCGAAGTGGCTCTGGGCAACGTTCTGGGCTCCAACATCTTCAACATCCTGCTGATCCTGGGGGCGCTCTTCGTCATCACCCCTGTGACGGTGGCCCCGGAGATCCTGAATTTCGACATCTGGGCCCTGGCCGCGGCCACCCTCATCGCCGTGCCGGTCATGCTGACCGGCAGACGCATCACCCGGGTGGAAGGCGCCATCTTCGTGTTGCTCTATCTGGCCTTCGTCTGGGTCCAGTTCGACCCGCACAAGGCCGCCCATTTCGGCGCCGCGGCGGCCCCGGCGGTTGAGGCTGCGCCCGCGCGGTCTTAGGATGCCTCTACGAGAACCTACCCTGGTAGAAGCGGCGGCCGGAATCTCACTCCCGAGCTGACCCGGCCGCCCGCCGGAACGAGAGCCCCCATGCCCACGACCGACCCCCGCCCCGACGGCGAGCGCGCCAAGTCCGAAGTGCTGTCGCAGCGCATCCTGATCCGCGATTTGACTCTGTCCTGCAGTATCGGCGTCAGCGAGGAGGAGCGCGCCCGGCGCCAGCGCCTGCGCATCAACATCGAACTGACCGTCGACTATCCGCCGCCCAGCCGCGACAACATCAACGAGGTGGTGAACTACGGCTCCCTGGCCAAGGCGGTGCGCAATCACTGCCTGGACACCACGTTCCGGCTGCTGGAGACGCTGGCCGAAGAGCTCTCGGAGGTCTGCTTCGGATTCGACCCCGTGAGCGAGACACGCGTGCGCATCGAGAAGCTCGACCGCTACGCGGATATCGGTGGTATCGGCGTTGAAATTGCACGCAGACGTAGTGACCGCTAAGCCTTTGGCAAGTTGGCTAAGCCATTGCCGCAGAAGCCAATCCAATCCCGCGAATCAAGAGTTTTACACAAGGCGCCCAAAGCCCCGGGAATTCGTCCTCCAGTAGGCGGCATTTTTGTGACAGTATAGTTAACTTTGATCTTGACTTGATTTTTCATATTAAAAATCAATAAGATAATATCTTTTGCCTAAAAAATGTGCAGGTTAACAAAAATGTAGAATTCCCTAAGGGACTTCTAATGAGGGGGGTGGATAGCCACAGATTTATCCACAGCTTTGGTGGATAGAATCCGGACCGCTTCCCTAAGCTGGGGGCCTTGGCGGTCACATTCCGGCGCAACGGCTTTGCACGCCGCCCGTGCGGCCCCAAATATGGTATCCCAGACTCCCCGAGCGCCCCCAGATAGGCCCAGCCGACCGACCACATGTCCCTCAGACCCTCCACCCGCCGGCTCCCGACGCGATGACCAAGGCGCCCAAACAAACCTCCGGCGACCGCCTGCTGGCCAAGCGCCTGGCCAAGGATCCCTCGGCCGGGGGCAAACGCTCGGCCATGGGCCTGGAGGAACATCCCGCCGAACCCTACTTCGCCGAGGGAGAGGAGAACGCCGCGGCCGGTCTAGACACGGGCGGTCTCGACACGGGCGGTCTCGACACGGGCGGTCCCGACACGGGCGGTCCCGACACGGATGGGCTGGGCGAAGGCTTGGCGCGCGGCGTCCAGGTCATCGCCGGCACGGTGAAGACTCTCTCGGCCAGTCCCGGCGTCTACCGCATGCTGAACCGCAAGGGCGACGCGCTCTACGTCGGCAAGGCGCGCAACCTGAAGCGCCGGGTCACCAACTACACCCAGATCGCCAAGCTGCCACGCCGACTGCAGCGCATGGTGGCCGAGACCGTGGCCATGGAGGTCGTCGAGACCCACACCGAGGTCGAGGCGCTGCTGCTGGAGAGCAACCTCATCAAGCGCCTCATGCCGCGCTACAATGTGCTGCTGCGCGACGACAAGTCCTTCCCCTACATCCTGCTGACCGGCGACCAGGCCATCCCGCAGATCACCAAGCACCGCGGCGCCCAGACCCGCGAGGGCGACTACTTCGGCCCCTTCGCCTCGGCCGGGGCGGTCAACCGCACCATCACCGCGCTGGAGCGCGCTTTCCTCCTGCGCTCCTGCAGCGACGCGGTCTATGCCGCGCGCACCCGCCCCTGCCTGATGTACCAGATCAAGCGCTGCTCGGCGCCCTGCGTGGAACGCATTTCAGCCCCCGACTACCTGGACCTGGTGACCCAGGCGCGGCGCTTCCTGACCGGGTCTTCCCAGGAGGTGCAGCAGCAGATGGCCTCCAAGATGGAGAACGCCGCCGAGAAGCTGGACTTCGAGACCGCCGCCGTCTACCGCGACCGCATCCGCGCCCTCTCCCAGATCCAGGCCCACCAGGACATCAACATCCCCGGCGTCGACAATGCCGACGTCATCGCCGCCCATGAGGAAGGCGGGCAGATCTGTATCCAGGTCTTCTTCTTCCGTGCCGGGCGCAACTACGGCAACCGCGCCTACTTCCCCAGTCACGACAAGAGCCTGGGCATCGGCGAGGTGCTGGGCGCCTTCGTCGCCCAGTTCTACGAGAACAAGCCGGTGCCGCGCCTGGTGCTGCTGAGCCACGGCCTGGAGGAACAGAACCTCGTCGCCGAGGCGCTGAGCACCAAGGCCGAGGCGAAGGTGGAGCTGACGCGCCCGCAGCGCGGCGCCAAGCGCAAGTTGATCGACAATGCCCTGCACAATGCCCGCGAGGCCCTGGCGCGGCATCTGGCGGCGAGCAGCAGCCAGCGCAAGCTGCTGGCGCAGGTGGCGGAGATCTTCGCCCTGGACGGCCCGCCCGAGCGCATCGAGGTCTACGACAACAGCCACATCCAGGGCAGCGAGCCTTACGGCTGCATGATCGTCGCCGGCCCCGAGGGCTTCCGCAAGAACGCCTATCGCAAGTTCAAGATCAAGGACCCGGAAACCGCCGCCGGCGACGACTACGCCATGATGCGCGAGGTCCTGACACGGCGCTTCCGGCGCGCCCTGAAGGAAGACCCGGAGCGCAGCGGCGACCAGTGGCCCGAACTGGTGCTGCTGGACGGCGGCCAGGGCCAGCTCACGGTGGGGACGGAGGTGCTGGCCGACCTGGGCCTGGGCGACCTGCCGATCGCCGCCATCGCCAAGGGGCCCGACCGCGACGCCGGGCGCGAGCGCATCTTCCTGCCGGGCAAGCCCTCCTTCATGCTGCAGCCGCGCGACCCGGCGCTGTATTTCCTGCAGCGCCTGCGCGACGAGGCGCACCGCTTCGCCATCGGCACCCACAGGGCGGGGCGGAGCAAGGCACGCCTGCGCTCGGCGCTCGACGAGATACCGGGCATCGGCGCCCGGCGCAAGAAGGCCCTGCTGCTGCACTTCGGCGCCGCCCGGGCGGTTGCCCGGGCCGGACTGGCCGACCTGGAGGCCGTGGAGGGCATTTCCAAGACAGTGGCCCGCAAGATCTACGACCACTTCCACCGGGACGGTTGAAGATGGGGTGGCGCAGGATGTTCAGCTCAAGCAAACGCTTAACCTAGCGGCCGATTTCCGGCCTCCAGGGCCGCCCTGGCCTCTGGGTCGCGCCGGGCGGCTATGCTACAACGACGCAGAAGACAAAGCGCTGCCGGCAACCGCGGCAGGCGCTTCTTCAGGAGGAAAAACCGGGGTCATGCTGACCAGCCTGCCGAACATCCTGACCGTGTCGCGTATTGCGGCGATCCCGCTGTTGCTTGCGCTGATCTATGTAGATACGCCGTTCTACCGCTGGATCGCCTTCGCCGGCTACGTGCTGGCCTGCATCACCGACTACTTCGACGGCTATCTGGCCCGCCATATGAACCAGATTTCGCCGCTGGGCCGCTTTCTCGACCCCATCGCCGACAAGCTGCTGGTCGCCACACTGATCGTCATGCTGGTGGCGACCCAGGAAATCGCCGGGCTGGCGGTGATCCCGGCCATCATTATCCTGGCCCGTGAGATCCTGGTCTCCGGCCTGCGGGAATATCTGGCCGAAATCAAGGTCTCGGTGCCGGTGACAAAGCTGGCCAAGTGGAAGACCGGCATCCAGATGCTGGCTCTTGGCTTCCTTATCGTCGGCGACGCCGGGCCAACCGCGATTCCGGTCTCGCTGATCGGCGAGATCGGGCTGTGGGTCGCCGGCATCCTGACGGCGGTCACCGGCTATGACTATATGGCCCGCGGCCTGAAGCACATGGTCAGCGAGGAAAGCGGGCGCGGATGAACAGCGAGGCAGAAATGAAGGTCATCGGCCTGGCCGGCTGGAGCGGCAGCGGCAAGACCACGCTTATCGTTCAGTTGATCCCCGCCCTGGTGCGCCGCGGCCTTAAGGTCTCGACCATGAAACACGCGCACCACGCCTTCGACGTGGATAAGCCGGGCAAGGATTCCTACGAGCACCGCGCCGCCGGGGCGACCGAGGTGATGATCGGCTCCGGCAAGCGCTGGGCGCTGATGCACGAACTGCGCGAGGAGCCGGAACCGGACAGCCGTGCCCTGATACGGCACATGTCGCAGGTGGACCTGCTGATCATCGAGGGTTGGAAGGCCGAGGGCCACCAGAAGATCGAGATCCACCGTCCTTCGCACGGCAAGCCGCTGATCCAGCCCGAGGACGACCAAGTGGTCGCCGTGGCCAGCGACGAGGCCCTGCCCGGCCTGCCGGTGCCGCGCCTGGACCTCAACGACGTCGAGGCCATCGCCGACTTCATCGTCGCCCACTGCGGGCTTGAGTCGAAGGCCGGGACGCAACGCGCACGGAAAGGCGCGGCAGAGTAATGGCGCAGCTCACCGACGACTGTTTCGCCCACGGCGGACGCCTGATGCGGGTCGACGAAGCGCGCAGGCTGCTGGCCGACATCCTGACGCCGGTGACCGCCGGCGAGGCGGTGCCGCTGCACCGGGCCCTCGGCCGCATCCTGGCCGAGGACGTGGTCTCCCCAGTGAACATCCCGCCGGCGCCCAACTCCGCCGTCGACGGCTACGCCGTCTTCCACGCCGACCTGGACCCGGAGGCCGACACCCGCCTGCCGGTCATCGGCCGCGTCACCGCCGGACAGATGGATCTGCCGGAAGCGCGGCGCGGCGCGACGGTCCGCATTTTCACCGGCGCGAGGCTGCCGGAAGGTCCCGACACGGTGATGATGCAGGAGGACTGTGAGGTCGACGGTGATACCGTCATCATCCGCCCCGGCATCAAAAAAGGGTCCAACGCCCGCAAGGCCGGCGAGGACGTGGCGACGGGAGACGTGGTTCTGCACAAGGGCCAGCGCTTGCGCCCGCAGGACGTCGGCCAGGCGGCGGCGGTGGGCCGCCGCGATGTCAAGGTCTCGACCCGCCTCAAGGTCGGGCTGTTCTCCACCGGCGACGAGCTGCGCGAACCGGGCAGCGCCCTCGAACCCGGCGCCATCTACGATTCCAACCGCTACACCATCCATGGCCTCCTGACCGGCCTGGGCTGCGAGGTCGACGACCTGGGCATTCTGCCCGACGACCTGGACACCATCCGGCGAGCGCTGCAGACCGCCGAGGGCCGGCACGACCTGCTGGTAACGTCGGGCGGCGTCTCCGTGGGAGAAGAGGACCACGTGAAGGACGCGGTCGAGGCGCTGGGCAAGCTGCACCTCTGGCGCCTGGCGGTGAAGCCGGGCCGGCCCATCGCCCTGGGCCAAGTCGGCCGCGTGCCCTTCGTCGGCCTGCCGGGCAACCCGGTGGCCGTGGTGGTCACCTTCCTCACCATCGTCCGCCCGTTGATCCTGCGCCTCATGGGCGGCAAGGACACCCCGCCGCATACCTTCAGGGTGCGTGCCGGCTTCGACCACAAGAAGAAGAAGGACCGCCGCGAGTGGGTGCGCGCACGTCTTGTTGACGATACTTCTGGAGGCCTCACCGCCGAGAAGTTCCCGCGTGAGGGCGCCGGCATCCTCTCCTCCCTGGTCGCCGCCGACGGGCTCATCGAACTGCCCGAGGACCTGACCCGCCTGGAGGCCGGCGCGATGGTGGAATTCCTGCCCTTCAGCGAAGTGGCGCAATAACCTATATAATTGGAGCGGCTTCCCATCCTTCGAGACGGCCCTGCGGGCCTCCTGAGGATGAGGCTGGAGATTTTTGGGATATAGCCTCACCCTGAGGAGGCGCTGAAAAGCGCCGTCTCGAAGGGCGGGGCGGGCCGCCGGTTCGATCAAGAGTGGATAGGAAGACTTACCCCGTGAAACTGCTGTATTTCGCCTGGCTCAAGACCAAGACCGGCATGGCCGAGGAGGATGTGACGCCGCCCGAGGGCGTGGCCACGGTGGGCGAGTTGCTGACCTGGCTGGAAGGCCGCGGCCCGAACTTCGCCGACGCGCTCTCCGACCGCGGCGCCATCCGCGTGGCGGTGAACCAGGCCTACGCCAAGCCGGGAGACCCCATCGGCCCGAATGACGAGGTCGCCCTCTTCCCGCCGGTGACGGGAGGGTAAGGAGATGATCCGGGTCCAGGCGGAAGATTTCGACGTCGGCCAGGAGCTGGCCAAGCTCACCGAGGGCAACCATGCCATCGGCGGCCTCGCCGTCTTCGTCGGGCTGGTGAGGGATCTCGCGGGCGGCTCGGAAATCTCCGCCATGACCCTGGAGCACTACCCGGCCATGACCGAGAAGATGCTGGCCGAGATCGAGGCGGAAGCGAAAGCGCGCTGGCCGCTGGAGGCGAGCCTGGTCATCCACCGCTACGGCCGCCTGGAGCCGGGCGACCGAATCGTCATGGTCGCCGCCGCCTCGGCGCACCGCCAGGCCGCCTTCGAGGCCTGCGAGTTCCTCATGGACTGGCTGAAGACCAAGGCCCCCTTCTGGAAACTGGAAGAAACCGACCAGGGCGCCCAGTGGGTCGACGCCCGCGACAGCGACGACGCCGCCGCCGCCCGCTGGGTGAAGAAAGACCCCGACGCGGCGGAGTGATCGAAACCATGTTTCGCCGACGTTCGATGGCAGCGGCAAGCTGGCGAGAGCATGACCCGCAACCAGCCTCATGCCGCCGCAATGACTTCGATCTCGACCAACCAGTCTTCTTTCAGCGTCTCCACGACAATGGCCGTCGTCGGCACGCGCCGATCCCCCAAAGCCGCGACGCGGGCCTCCTGATTCTCCCCAACGAAGGCGGAGTTTCTTAAGTAGCTGGTGACGCGCACGATGTTGGCGGCCGACATACCCGCGTCGGCGAGGATCCGCCCGATATTCGCCCAGACAAGGTCCAACTGCTCGCTGAGGGTCTGCGGGGCGTCTCCGCCTTGGTCCAACCCCATCGTTCCGCTGACGAACAGGAGGCGACTGGCCCCGGTCAACTCGATGGCGTGAACGTAGTCCTCGGTCGCGGCGTAGATGCCGTCAGACGGGTTCACTGCTCGTTCTTGCATGGTGAAATTCCTTCCGTGAAATGCAAATATTGCGGAATTTCATTTCCCCACAAGACCGGAACAGCGGCTTGAACACAAAAACAGACGGCATTCGGCCGAACCGCGCCACAACCCGTCCCTTGGACGCGTTCGACCGAAAGATATTAAGCGCCCTCACCAAGGACGCGAAGCAGACCTACGCGGCAATCGGCGAAGTCGCCGGCCTCTCCGCGCCGGCCGTCCACGAACGCATAAAGCGGCTGCGTGACACCGGGGTGATTTCAGCTACGGCCGCCCTGCTCGACGGCGCCGCCGTCGGCAAACCATTGCTGGCGTTCGTTCATGTAGACGCCGACGGCTGGGGCAAGAGCCAGCGCATGATGTGCTTGGCGCAGTACCCGGAAGTCGAGGAAATGCACTCGGTCGCCGGCGATACCTGCGTCGTCCTAAAAGTGCGGGCGGAAAGCACCGACGCGCTGGAACACTTTCTGTCGCAGCTCTACGTACTGCCGGGCGTGCGCGGAACTAAAAGCTACGTGGTTTTGTCGACTTATATTGAGCGGCCTGTCCAAGCGGAGCTCACCGAGGACTGGCCGCCGATTCCCTTGCCGCCGGAATGACGGAAACCTGGATAAGGTCACCCCTCATACCTGATCGCCGTGACCTCCAGTTCCTGGTCGCCGGCGGGGCGTTTCCAGGTGATGGAGTCGCCGACCTCGGCGCCGTCGAGGGCCCGAGCCAAAGGCGAGACATATGAGACCTTGCCGTTCTGCGGCTCGGCCTCGTCCTCGCCGACGATCTGGTAGTCGTGGGTCTTGCCGTCCTCGTCCTCCACCGTCACCACGGCGCCGAAGGCGACCTTGTCGCGCGGCTGCTTGGCCGGGTCCACGAGAATGGCCGTGCGCAGGCGTTCCTCCCAATAGCGCACCTCCTGCTCGACGCGCGGCAGGTGCGACTGGCTGGCAAGCTCGTCGTCGTGCGTTTTCAACTCGGCGCGCTCGGCCTCGTAGAGGGCGACCTTGTCCTTCAGCATCTGAAGGCCCGCCGGGGTCACGAAGTTGGGATGCTCGCTGATCGGCAGGTCGACCTGTTCTTCCGGCGTACCGGCGTCGTCTTCCTTCACGAAGGCACGGGACATCTGCTGCGTCTCCTCCAGACAAAAAAGAAAACCGGGCGGCGCCCCCTCCGCGCCGCCCGGTCTCTCGTCAGACCGATTTCCGCGGCGCTAAGCGGCGCTGGCCGCCGCGTGCTTGCGCACCGCGGCGTCGTAGTCGTTCATCAGGTTGCGGGTAATCTCGCCCGCTTCAAACTTGTACTCACCGATCTCGGCCACCGGGGTCACCTCCACGGCCGTACCCGTAAGAAAGACTTCCTGGGTCTTGGCCAGTTCTTCCGGCTTGATCGCCCGCTCGATGACCTCGTAACCCCGGCGCTTGGCCAGGTCGATCACCGTGCGGCGGGTGATGCCGTCCAGAAAGCAGTCCGGTGTCGGGGTATGGATCTTGCCGTCCTGGACCAGGAATACGTTGGCACCAGTCGCCTCCGCGATCAAGCCGCGGTAATCGAGCATCAGGGCGTCGGCATAGCCCTTGGCCTCGGCGGCGTGCTTGGACATGGTGCAGATCATGTAGAGGCCGGCGGCCTTGGAATTGCAGGGCGCGGTCGCCGGCGAGGGGCGTTTCCACTCGGCGAAATCCATGCGGATGCCCTTCATTCGCGCTTCCGGGCTGAAATAGGCCGGCCACTGCCAGGCGGCGACGGCGACGTGGATCTTCGTCTGCTGGGCGGAGACCGCCATCATCTCGCTGCCGCGCCAGGCCACCGGGCGGAGGTAGCCGTCGGAGATACCGTTGGCCTCCAGCACCGCCATGGCCGCGGCGTCGATCTCCTCGCGGCTATAGGGGATGTTGAAGCCCAGGATCTTGCCGGAATTGAGCAGCCGGTCGTGGTGCTCTTCCATCTTGAAGATACGCCCGGCATAGGAGCGCTCGCCCTCGAAGACGCAGCTTGCGTAGTGCAGGCCGTGGCTGAGGACGTGCAGCTTGGCATCCCGCCAGGGCAACAGCTCGCCGTTGTACCAGATGACGCCGTCACGGTCGTCGAAAGGAAGTATGGACATCTCGCGTCTCGTCCCTAAAAAGCTTGTTGGCCAAACCCGTTTTCGGAGTGCGGTGGTCCGGGCGGCGGCTCCGCCGGTCCGGCCGGCCGTCGCCCGAAAGTCCCGCTCTTCGCGGCAGATCAGTCAGTAACACTAACCAATCAGAGATTTTTTTCCGTTAATAGTTCCGATTTGATACTTTCGATCAAATCTAGTTGATCTTATGTAACAAGATTAGGCGAATATGTCAACATGGCTGACGTAAAAGGCGGACCCAACCCCCTCTTCCTGCGCGAGGAGGAGCTGCGCCAGGCGATGGAGCTGCTGTTCTTCGCCTACCGCGACTTCACCGGCGAACCGGACCAGATTCTCGCCGACTACGGCTTCGGGCGGGCCCATCACCGGGTCATCTACTTCGTCGGCCGCAATCCCGGCATCACGGTGTCCGAGCTGCTGGCCATCCTGCGCATCACCAAGCAGTCCCTCTCTCGCGTCCTGGGCCAACTGGTCCGCGACGGCTTCATCACCCAGCGCCCGGGCCTGCGCGACCGGCGCCAGCGCCTGCTGGAATTGACCGACAAGGGGCGCGAGCTGGAGAACAAGCTGACCGAGCAGCAGCGCATCCGCATCGCCCGCGCCTATCGCACCGCCGGGGCCGAGGCGGTGGAGGGTTTCCGCACCGTGCTGACCAACATCATCGACGAGGCCGACCGCGGCCGCTTCGAACGCCCGGAGGCGCCCGGCAAGCCGGGGGCCAAATCCGCGGCCAAGGCGGCGGCCGCGAAATCGGCGGCGCGGCGCTAACTGCCGCTTTAGCCCTCGCGGGCCACCGTTGCCGGGCCTATACTCCGCCTCCATGATCGAGGATACCACAGCGAGGCACCCCTGCCCCATGAGGTTCCCCTGAGCGACAAGCCGCATATCCTGGTGGTGGACGACGATACGCGCCTGCGCGACCTGCTGCAGCGCTATCTCAGCGACCAGGGTTTTCGCATCACCACCGCGGTGGACGCCGCCGACGCGCGGGCCAAGCTGACCTCCATCGCCTTCGACCTTCTGGTGCTCGACATCATGATGCCCGGCGAGACCGGCCTGCAGCTGACCGAGACCCTGCGGCGCGAAAGCGCGGTGCCGATCCTGCTGCTGACCGCCATGAACGAGACCGAAAACCGCATCGCAGGCTTCGAATGCGGCGCCGACGACTACCTGCCGAAACCCTTCGAGCCGCGCGAACTGGTGCTGCGCATCAACGCCATTCTGCGCCGCGTGCCGCCGCCGGCCGCCGCGCCGCCGCAGACCAAGGTCGTCTTCGGCGAGTTCTGCTTCGACCTGGAGCGCGAGGAACTGACCCGGGCCGGCGCCTTCGTGCGCCTGACCACCGCCGAAGCCTCCTTGCTGAAGGCCCTGGCGCGGCGCGCCGGCGAGCCGATCAGCCGTGACGACCTGGGCGAAGAGAGCATGATCAGCGGCAATACCCGTACCATCGACGTGCAGGTCACCCGCCTGCGCCGCAAGATCGAGATCGACCCGAAATTCCCACGCTACCTGCAGACCGTGCGCGGCACGGGTTACGTGCTGATGCCCGATTGATGCTGCGACACTTTTCCCGCAAGAGCCCGGAGCCATGAACAGCTCCCCACCCGACCCTCTCTACCCGCAAGGCGGACCGGGGCCGATCCGCCGCTTCCTGCCGCGCTCCCTGCTGGGCCGCGCGGTGCTGATCATCGTCACTCCGCTGATCCTCATGCAGGTGATTTCCACCTGGGTGTTCTACGACCGCCATTACGACACCATCACCAAACGCCTGGCCCAGGGCCTGGCCGGCGACGTCGCCGCGGTCATTACCCTGCTGTCGCGCAGCGAAAGCGACCTCGATCAGCGCCGCATCTTCCATCTGGCGCGCAGCGCCATGCAGCTTGAGCTGACCCTGACCGAAGGGGCCGAATTGCTGGTGCCGGCGCAGCGCCAGGTGCGCGGCGTGGTGGAATCGCGCCTGACCGACGCCCTGCAGGAGCGCCTGCGCCAGCCCTTCGCCATCGACGCCCGTTCCATCAAGGACCGGGTGGAGATCCTGGTGCAGTTGCCCAAGGGCGTGCTGCGCGTGCTGGTGACCGACGAGCGGCTGTTTTCCTCGACCACCTACATCTTCATCTTCTGGACCATCGGCAGCTCGATCCTGCTGTTCGGCATCGCGGTCATCTTCATGCGCAACCAGGTGAAGCCGATCCGCCGTCTGGCACGCGCCGCGGAGAGTTTCGGCAAGGGCCAGGAGGTGCGCGACTTCAAGCCGGAAGGCGCGACCGAGGTGCGTCAGGCCGCCGCCGCCTTCATCAACATGCGCGATCGCATCAAGCGCCAGATCCAGCAGCGCACCGAAATGCTGGCCGGCGTCAGTCACGACCTGCGCACGCCGCTGACCCGCATGAAGCTGCAGCTCGAGATGCTGGAGGACGTGCCCGACGTGCAGAACCTGCGCTCCGACGTGGCCGAGATGGGGCATATGGTGGAAGGCTACCTCGCCTTCGCCCGCGGCGAGGGTCAGGAAACGCCGGCGCCCACCGACCTGGGCGGACTGCTGCGCGACGTGGTGGCTCAGATGACCCGCGACGGCCACGCCGTCGACCTGCACGTGGAGCAGGACATCACCCTGCCGCTGCGTCGCGACGGCATGCGCCGCTGCCTGACCAACCTCATCGCCAACGCCCAGCGCCACGGCGAGCACGTGGCGGTGCGCGCCGGGCGGCGCAAGAATACGGTCGAGATCACGGTGGACGACGACGGCCCCGGCATTCCCGCGGAGTGCCACGAGGACGTCTTCAAGCCCTTCTACCGGCTGGAGCAATCGCGCAATCCGGCGACCGGCGGAATCGGCCTGGGCCTGACCATCGCCCGCGACGTCGCGCGCAGCCACGGCGGCGACGTGACCCTGGAGAGCGCTCCGGGGGGCGGGCTGCGCGCCCGCATCTGGCTGCCGGTCTAGCCCCGGCCGGGCGCCGGAAAGCGGCCGAAATCCCACAACCAGGGGTTCAATTTCATTTATACAGCCTTAACCCTTGGCGTCTAAGCTGGCGCCGCTGACCGCCGTCAGTTTCCCGCACAAGCAGGTTACGGAGCTAAGGGCATGGCCACCACGCGTGGGTTGATTTCGGAAGAAGAACTCGATTCTCAGCTCGAGAGCGAAGTGCTCGACGAGGCGCGCGACCTCGTCAGCAACCTGGAACTGCGCGTCCAGCAGGTGAAGAACGGGGTCCTCAACCCCAAGGAAGCCGCCAAGGCCCTGGCCCAGGAATCCGCAAACCTGCGCATGAAGGCCCGCGCGGTGAACCTGGTCGGCTTCGGGCCCCTGACCCACCGCCTGGACGAATACCTCAGCGAGATCGACGCCGTCGACGGCAAGCAGGCCGACGACCTGATCGCCTTCGCCGACCGCATCTCCGCGGTGCTGGACGGCGAGACCGTCGACGTCGACAACGTCGCCGCCGTGCTGCGCACGCTGCCGCAACAGAACACCTTCAACGTCGAAGACGTGACGGTGATGGACAAGGACGTCACCGTGATCATCCCGCAGCGCTCGGCCGCCAAGGTGGTGGGCCGCGAACTGGCGGCCTGCGGCTACCGCGTCGCCACGGTGCTGAACCCCATCGAGGCGCTGGAGTTGATCCTCGAGACCAAGCCGGACCTGGTGATCACCTCGCAGGTCATGCCGCGCATGAGCGGCGTCGACCTGGCCTGCGCGCTGGCCGCCATGCCGGCGACCAAGTCGATCCCGGTGGCCCTGCTGACCAGCCTCGATCCGGACCATCCGGACCTGAAGGCCCTGCCCATGAACGTCGGCCTGATCCGCCGCGGCGCCCAGTTCGGCGACGACCTGGCCGACGTGCTGCAGCGCTTCAACATCACCTAAGCGCGCCGCAGCGGCCACCTTAGATTTGGGGCCGCCGGCGGGCGGCCCCGATCTGCTCTAGCCCCGGTAGGTCGCCAGCTTATAGCTCGCAAAACAGAAATAGGCTCCCAGCGCGCAATCGATCCAGCGGCGCGCCTTGCCGTAGGCGGCGACGACAGGCGACGTCGAGAAGGCCACGGCATAGACCAGATGCCCAAAAATCGAAATGACGCCGGTTCCAGCGACCACAAGGCCGCCGATCCAAAGCGGCGCGTCGCCATCCATGGCGAGGGACATGATCGCGATCCAGACGAAGGCAGCCTTCGCATTGGTCATCTGGATCAGCAGGCCGCGCTTGTAGAATGTCCATGCGCCGCCGTATGCGCCGACGGCGGAAATCTCCGGCATCTTATTGGACAGAGCCGACTTGAAGGCCTTGAAGGCAAGCCAGAGAAGATAGAGCGCGCCGGCCGTTTTCAGGATTACCATGAAGGACGCATAGGCCGAGACCAAAGCCGTCAGCCCGGCCAGGGTCACCAGCCCCCAGCAGAGCGTTCCCGTTCCAATTCCCAGCGCCAAGGCCTTGCCCTGCCGCCGGCCTATGGACATTGACGTCCCGATGACCGCGAGGATGTTCGGCCCCGGCGTAAACATGCCGATCATGAACACGCCGTAGGCGAGCAAGATGCCGGGGATATACGGCTCGATCATCGCTCAAGTGTCCTTATCGCACGGTGCCTGGGCCCCGCCGCGCCCTTCTCGATGCCGCCCGGGGCGCTTCGGGGACGCTTCAGTACAGCCGCCCGCCGTTGGGGACCGGCTGGTCGGATGTTACCAGCACCACCTCGCCCTCGCCGTCGGGAAAGCCCAGCACCAGGACCTCCGACATGAACTTGCCGATCTGGCGCGGCGGGAAGTTCACCACCGCGGCGACCTGCTTGCCGACCAGATGCTCAGGGTCGTAGTGCACGGTGATCTGGGCCGAAGACTTCTTCACGCCGATCTCCTCGCCCAGGTCGACCCACAGCTTGATGGCCGGGCGCCGCGCCTCGGGAAAGGGCTGGGCGTCGACGATAGTGCCGACCCGCACGTCGATTTTCATGAAGTCGTCGAAGGAAATCTGCGGGCTCGCGGCCATGACCTTGGGTGCCTCTGACTGTCCTGTTCGCGCCTCGGTGGAGAGCGGCGAGGCTATCACTGCGGCAAAGCGCGCGACAAGGCGCCAGGGCCGCCCAAGCCGCCCGAATGCCTAAAAAAATTTCCGCCCCCGCACCGGCGATCGTCGGGAATCCCGCTCCGTGCGGCGAAGGATCCCCGGATGGACGGGGCGCAGCCGTCGAATCGCCGCGGGATTTCCTCTGCGGAACAAAACTTGATTTGTCGTAAATACGACTACAGTGTCGCATTTTGACAATTCGCGGCGCTTCGGTTAGTCTCCGGCACCCTGTTCACAGCCGGCGCGAAATGCGCCCGGAGGCCCCCATTTCCGACTCACGCCCCCTTGCCGTTTCGCGTGATGAGCTCGACTTCGTCGTTCCCGCGCGCCCGCCGCGCACCGACAATCCGGCGCGCCGCAAGAAGCTGGTCAACCGCCGCATGGAAGACCTGCGCCGGATTTTCCTGGACGGCTTGGACCACCAGATCGGCCTGGCGCACGACGCCGGCTTCACCTACCCGAGCCACGAATACGTCGAGCGCGACGGCGAGACCGTCAAGCAGATGACCTACAAGACGCCGCTGCCCTGGTGGTTCGAGGAGAACGGCACGCTGTACCTGCGCCTCAACTTCGGCGAACGCACCATGCTGATCCCCGGCAAGAACCCGGTGATCCGCGTCGGCAAGCGCAGCAACCTGCTGCCGACGCTGGAGGCGCTGCACATCCTGGTCGATGGCCGGGAAATGGACGACGTCATCGAGAAGATGGTGGTGGTCAGCCGCTAGCCCCCTGAGGCAGGGCCGGTCAATGCTGCTCGCGGTCGATGGCGCCCACGTCCAATACCGGCGCCGCGTCCAGGCTTTCGGCATCCAGCAGGGCCACGACCCGCTCCAGGGCCGCCACCAGCATGGCCTGCTCCCAGGATTCAAGATCCTCGAAGCGCTCCCGGAAGTTCTCCTGCAGCCCGTCCGGCGCCGCGGCCAGCTTCTCGCGCCCGGTTTCGGTCAGCGACAACCAGACCTGACGGCGGTCGGCGTCGCCGCGCTGCCGGCGCACCAGGCCGCGGGCCTGCAACTTGTGCAGCAGGCTGGTGGTCGTGGCCTGGGTGATGCCCATGTGCGCGGCGATCCGGCCGGCGGTGGTTTCGCCGTGCTCGTCGAGCACCTGCAGCAGCAGGAGTTGGGAGGCGGTCAGGCCGGTCTCCCGTGACAGCTTGCGCGCGAAGTTATCGGTCGCGCGCAGGATTTGGCGCATGGCCGTCAGGGCCTGTTGGGAGCGCCGCCGCGATACTTGTGCCAAGGGATCCCCGAAGTCTCGAAAGCCAACCAGTCGTCACGTCGATCCTAGGGCCCGGCCGCAGGTCGGCCAAGGCTCCCTTTTAGTTCTCCTAACTAAAGATATTTTCGGCTGAATTCAAAAACAGTTTGATACTAAAACTTCACACAAATTTTTACCTCCCACCACTTATCGCTGTTTTTCGCCGATTATGAGGTTTTTCAGCATCCTACCCTGAAAATTCATCCCCTCTTTACGGTTGACAAATTAGTTTGATACACAAAATATTCGGCGTCCTCGCCGCTTGGAGACGAACAAAAAATGCAATTGGAAACCGCTCTGAAATCCCCCCGGACCCCGACCGCCGGCACCTTGCGATTCCGCAAGCCGAAGAAGGCCGACGGCGCCAAGGTCTGGGAGCTGATCAAGAGTATCGAGAAGCTGGACGACAACTCGATGTACTGCAATCTGCTGCAGTGCTCGCATTTCGCCGGCACCTGCGCCCTGGCGGAGCTGAATGGCGAGCCCCTCGGCTGGATTTCGGGCTACCGCCCGCCGGAACAGCCTGACACGCTCTTCGTCTGGCAGGTCGCCGTGCATCCCGATGCCCGCGGCCGCGGCGTGGCCAAACGGCTGATCCGCGAGCTGCTGCAGCGCCCGGACTGCCGCCAGGTGCGCCACATCCACAGCACCATCACCCGCGACAACGAAGCCTCCTGGGCGCTGTTCCGCGCCATCGCCGACGACCTGGACGCGCCCATGGTCGACGACGCGCACTTCGAGCGCGAGGCCCATTTCGGCGGCGCCCACGCCACCGAGCACCTGGTGGAGATCGGTCCCATCGACCGTATCGCCCTGCAGCGCGCCGCCTGATCAGGTCCGATCTGATTTGATCTGATCCGGGCCGCCTCGGCCGCCCCGCTTCCCGAATTCCCGCTTCCCACAACAACGAAAGAGGCCCCTCCATGTCCTCGGCACTCGACACCTTTACCCGCAGAGAATCCGAAATCCGCAGCTACTGCCGCAGCTTCCCGGTGCTGTTCGAGCGTGCCAGCGGCGCCGAGTTGATCGCCGAGGGCGGCCGCCGCTACATCGACTTCCTGGCCGGCTGCTCGACGCTGAACTACGGCCACAACGACCCGGACATGAAGCTGGCGCTGGTCGACTACATCCTGCGCGACGGCGTGACCCACGGCCTGGATATGTACACCGAGGCCAAGGCCGGCTTCATCGAGGCCTTCGAAGAGATCATCCTGCAGCCGCGCAGCATGGACTACCGCCTGCAGTTCACCGGCCCGACCGGCGCCAACGCCGTCGAAGCAGCCCTGAAGCTGGCCCGCAAGGTGACCGGCCGCCAGCAGGTCGTCGCCTTCACCAACGGCTTCCACGGCGTGACCTTGGGGGCGCTGGCCTGCACCGGCAACGGCTATCACCGCGGCGGGGCGGGCGTGCCGCTGGAGGGCGTGACGCGGGTGCCCTACGACGGCTACCTGGAAAGCGGTGACGCCAAGGGCGCGGAGGGCCTGGCGATGCTGGAGCAGATGCTGGACGACCCCTCCAGCGGCATGACGCCGCCGGCGGCCTTCATCATCGAGACCGTGCAGGGCGAAGGCGGCCTCAACGTCGCTTCGGCGGAATTCATGCAGCGTCTGGAGAAGCTGGCGCGCAAGCACGGAAGCCTGCTGATCGTCGACGACATCCAGGCCGGCTGCGGGCGCACCGGCAGCTTCTTCTCCTTCGAGGAGATGGGCATCTCCCCCGACATCATCACGATGGCCAAGTCGCTGTCGGGCATGGGCCTGCCCTTCGCCATGGTGCTGCTGAAACCCGAGCACGACGTCTGGGGGCCGGCCGAGCACAACGGCACCTTCCGCGGCAACAACCACGCCTTCGTCACCGCCAAGGTCGCGCTGGAGAAGTTCTGGCGCAACGCGGACTTCGCCCGGGCGGTGCAGGACAAGGGCGAGCACCTGGGCCGGCGCCTGGCCGGGATCGCCAAGAAGCACGGCTATTCGACCAAGGGCCGGGGCATGTTCCGCGGCATCGACGTCGGCGACGGCGATACCGCCGCGGCAATCTGCGCCGCCGCCTTCGAGCGCGGCCTGATCATCGAGACTTCCGGCGCCCATGACGAGGTGGTCAAGGCCCTGGCGCCGCTGACCATCAAGACCGAGCAGCTCGACGCCGGCCTCGACATGCTTGCCGAGGCCTTCGAAGAGACGCATCGTTCGGCAGCCGCCGCTTAAGTTACGAGGAGTTCGACAGAGAAATGATTGTCCGCGACTACAAGGAAGCCGAGACCGGCGAGCGCTGCGTCAGCGCCGAGGGCTGGAAGAGCGTCCGCCTGCTGCTGAAGGGCGACGACATGGGATTCAGCTTCCACATCACCACCATCTTCGAGGGCGCCGAGCTGCACCTGCACTACAAGAACCACTTCGAATCGGTCTACTGCATCTCCGGCGAAGGCTCGATCGAGGACTGCGCCACCGGCGAGGTTCACCAGATCCGGCCCGGCGTGATGTACGCGCTCAACGAGCACGATAAGCACATCCTGCGCGGCGAGACCGAGATGATCATGGCCTGCTGCTTCAACCCGCCGGTCACCGGCAAGGAAGTGCACGGCCCCGACGGCGCCTACGCCCTGGAGGACGACGCCGCCTGAGAGAGCGGCGGTAAACGAAGCGCCCCTAGAGACAAGAACGGATCAGGTTTGATGCGCGGCGGGCGCCGGCAGGCCCGGCACCCGCGCCATCACCCCGGGAGATATACCCAGTGACGGAAGCCATACTGCAGCAACGCTCGGGCAATCAGAACCACGCCCCTCAGGGCGCCCCCCACAGCGTCCACAAGATCGGCGGCACTTCCATGTCCGCGGTCGATACGGTGCTGGACAACATCGTGGTCGGCGGGCGCGAAGAGGCCGAACTCTACAACCGCGTCTTCGTGGTCTCCGCCTACAGCGGCATGACCGACCTGCTGCTGGAGCACAAGAAGACCGGCGAGCCCGGCGTCTACGCCCTCTACTCCGGCTCCGAGAACGAATGGGCCTGGGGCGATGCCCTGACCCGCATGGCCGCGGCCATGCGCGACAAGAACCGCGCGGTCCTGGAGGACCCGGCCGACATCGCGCTGGCCGACCGCTTCGTGGAGGAGCGGGTCGAGGGCGTGCGCAGCTGCCTCATGGACCTGCGCCGGCTCTGCTCCTTCGGCCACTTCAAGCTGCCCGAGCACCTGCTGACCGTGCGCGAGATGCTGAGCGGCATCGGTGAGGCGCACAGCGCCCACAACCTGACCCTGGCCCTGAAGCGCCGCGGCGTGAACGCGGTCTTCGTCGACCTGACCGGCTGGCGCGAGACCGGCGCCAAGAAGCTGGACGAGCGCATCGCCGAGGCCTTCGAGCCGCTGGACTTCGCCCGCCAGTTGCCCATCGTCACCGGCTACGCCCAATGCGAGGAAGGCCTGGTCGGCCTCTATGGCCGCGGCTACAGCGAAATCACCTTCTCGCGCATCGCCGTCAACAGCGGCGCGGCGGAAGCGATCATCCACAAGGAGTTCCATCTCTCCTCCGCCGACCCCAAGCTGGTGGGCGCCGAGGCGGTGAAGCCGATCGCCGAGACCAACTACGACGTCGCCGACCAGCTCTCCAACATGGGCATGGAGGCGATTCACCCCAGCGCCGCCAAGGGCCTGCGCCAGGCGCGCATCCCGCTGCGCATCATGAACACCTTCGAGCCGGAGGACCCCGGCGCGGTGATCCGCGGCGACCTGGAGGCCACGGCCCCGGCGGTCGAAATGATCACCGGCCTGAAGAGCGTCTACGCCTTCGAGTTCTTCGAGCAGGACATGGTGGGCGTGAAGGGCTACGACGCAGCCATCCTGGAGACGCTGAAGCGCCACAAGGCGCGCATCGTCACCAAGACGTCGAACGCCAATACCATTACCCACTTCCTGAAAGGCTCGGCCAAGGCGGTGAAGCGGGTCGAGCAGGATCTGAACGAGCGTTTCCCCTCGGCTTCGATCTCCTCGCGCAACGTGGCCCTGATCTCCATCATCGGCCGCGACCTGCGCCTGCCGGGCCTCGGCGCCCGGGTGCTGACGGCCCTGGCCGAGGCCGGGATCGAGCCGCTGGGCTTCAACGACCTGCTCCGCAAGGTGGACATGCAGGTGATCGTCGAGGAGGGCGACCACGACGCCTGCATCCGCGCCTTGCACAAGGCGCTGATCGAGGAGGCCGGCGAGGACAGCCAAAAGGTCTCCTCGCTCAGCGCCGCCGCCTGAGGCCGCCCCCCTCTTCCAGGGTTTGCCCAGCAAGCTGCGGGTTCGTTAGAGTACGACCCTGACGGATTCGCAGAACTGAAACGAGGCGCAACATGACCGGCAGCTTGGATCGGGACGAGCTGATCTCCCTCTTGGAGACCCTGGGCAGCGACAACGACGAGGAAGCGCTGGCCGCGGCCCGGGTGCTCGACACCAAGGTGAAGGCCACCGGCAGCGCCTGGGCGGAGCTGCTGTCGCCCAGCCTCGGCGCCGAGGCCGCGGAGAGCGGCGCCGCCGCCTATGACCTGGGCGACCTGGGCGACCTCGACGAACTGCCGGCCGACGCCGCGGCCAAGAACAGCGAAAGCCTGGCGCTGATCGAAAAACTGCTCGCCAAGCCCGACAATTCCGACGAGTTCCGCGAGGAGTTGGAGGACTATAAGGCGGACATCGCCGCCGGGGAGTTCACCGACGGCGACCACCGCTATCTGCGGGCCCTCTGCAAACGCCTCTCCGCCTAGTCGGCCTGTGATGGGCAAGCGCCTGCTCGTCGTCGCCCACGTCCCCTCCGACAATACCCTGCGCCTGCGCGACGCCGTCGTGGCGGGCGCGCGCTCCGACGAAGCCGGGAACGTGGAAACCGTCGCCCTCACCCCCTTCGAGGCGGGCCCGGCGGAGGTGCTGGCCGCCGACGGCATCATCCTGGGTACTACCGAGAACCTGGGCACCATGAGCGGCGCCCTGAAGGACTTCTTCGACCGTACCTACTACGGCGTCATCGAACAGACCGAAGCCCTGCCCTACGCCCTCTACATCCGCGCCGGCCACGACGGCACCGGCACCCGCCGCGCGGTGGAAAGCATCGCCAGGGGCCTCAAGTGGCGCGCGGTGCAGGAACCGCTGGTCTGCCGCGGCGCCTGGCAGGAAAGCTTCGTCGAGGATTGCCGCAACCTGGGGCTGGCCATGGCCGCCGGCCTGGACGCGGGGATTTTCTAACCAGCTGCTGAAAGCTGACCTCCTGCTTCGATGCGCCCCTTTAACAATAGCCCGTGGTACAAGGAAGGTCAGGAAGCCAGCAATCAAAGACGTCCTGCGGATTCCAATACCTCCTCCAGAAGCCTATTGGCTGCAAATTTGGTTGAAATGAAAATTGTTTGGGGGCTGCAATGAAGATAGATACCGCCGACACATTGCGTATCGTTCAGCACCAAAGCAGCGAGAGCGCAACCTATCTGCGGCAACTGCACATCTGGCTTGGCGTAGGCTCTGCGGGAGGTACGGTTTCCATGGTTTCTCTGGCGACCAGCCTACCCGATCCGGCCTATGTTTTTCGCTTTCTCCAGCCCTCTTTGTGGTCATTTTTGGTGGGGATTGTGGCCGCGGGCGCCAGCCTCTTCTTTCTATCTCTACGGGCAGGTGCGATGGGAGGGCATTACGCAGCTGCCCACAATCGCGATCAGTTCAATGACGCAATAAGGGCCACTCCGGTAATGTTTTCATCCCCACAATCACTTGCCAACGATGCAAACCGTGACCGTAACGCGTTGATCAAGAAGTCAAACGAGGCGCACGAGTGCGCGGAGCGAGAATGGGTATTGCGTCAACGCTACTCGATTGCGTGGAGGGTGAGCCTTGTACTATCCGCTCTTGCGTTTGTTTTCGGATTTGCCTGGCCATTGGCTCAGGTCAGCTTCTTCGGCGGCAGCCTCTTACCCTTCAGCCCAGAATAATGAAGTAGATATCAGCCGTTGACGCCGGCAGTGGCACGAAACAGCATTTCTCGCAACTGCGGATCGCCCGACGGTTCTCCGGATGGTGGACCCACTGTGATGCTGTTTCCGGGGAGAACGGCGGAGGCGGAGGCGTATCCGCCTCCACCCGCGTTCATCCCAAATTCCGATCAATCTCAGCTGCCCGCCAGGTGGGTGGCGAGGAAGTCCTGGAAGGCGTCCCAGGACTGGGTGTCCGCGACCTTGCGGTAGCGGTCGGAACCGAACACCGTGAAGGCGTGCGGAGCGCCGGAATAGACCTGGATCTCGTAAGGAATGCTGCCGGCCTCCAGCTCCTTGGAGAGGGCCGCCACGTCGTCCATGGTAATGGCGCTGTCGGCACCGCCGTGGGCGATGAGCAGCGGCGGCGTGTCGGCGGGATAGCTCTGGCCCTCGGGCGTCGAGAGGCCGCCGTGGAAGGTGGCGTAGCCGGCGATGTCCTTGGCCTCGCCGGAGCGCGCCAGTTCCAGCACCGCGGCGCCGCCGAAGCAGTAACCCATGACCACAGCCGGGCCGCCGTTCAGCTTGCGCGCCTCGGCCAGACCGCCGAGGATCAGGCCGCGCATCTTCTCACGGTCCTTGTAGAGCTTGCCGGTCTCGGCCTTCTTGGCGCCGGTCTCCACCGGGCGGTTGCCCTGGCCGTAGAGGTCGACGGCGAAGGCGTCGTAGCCCATTCCTGCCAGCATGTCGGCGCGCTTTTCCTCGTACTCGGTCAGGCCGTCCCAGTCGTGGATCACCAGGACCAGGCCTTTGGAAGCGCCTTTGGCCGGCGCGCTGTAGCCCTCGTAGCTGCCGCCCCCGACGCTGTAGACGACCTTCTCGCCGGCGGCCGCCGCGAAGGGCAGCAGCGCCGCCGCCATCACCAGGACCGAAAGCCTCACTGCCTGCCTCATTCCCTGATCTCCCTATTCCGTGGGTGGAGGTTCAGGGGAAAAAGATAGGGCGCTACTCGCGCAAGTTAAGCCCCGGCAACGGTGGGGGCACCGCCGCCCCTCCTCTGCCTGACCCACGGGGCAGGGCACGTCGCTCGCCCTGGATGCTCGGAACAAGTCCGAGCATGACAGAGGCGGCATCTCGCAAGACGCACCCGAAAGGCCGCGCAGACAAAAAGGGCCGTCCCGAGGGACGGCCCTTAAGGCAAGTTACAGGGTACTCACGGTAAAGGGTACTTTGGGGAGGAAATAGCTCCCGCGAAAAAGCTCGCTTACTTCTTCTTCGCGGTCTTCTTGATCTCGCTGGTGAACTCGCCGAAGCTCTCGCTCACGCGGGTCGACAGCAGATCGGCGGCTTCGCCGTTCGACTTGCTCGCCATCTCGGCCAGCTCGCGAAGATTGGCGAGAGCGGCTTCGTAGGCGCCCTTGGCCAGCTCGGCCTGCTTGACGATCTTGTCCTGCGGCGTGCCGGCGGCGTTCAGCTCGGAGAACGCCTTGGAGGCCTCTTCAACACCCTGGCGCAGGATCTCGGCCTGGCGGCGAATCACCGCTTGGGCGCCTTCCAGCGCGATCTTGTTGGCAGAGGCAACGGCCTCGAGGTTGCGCTTCTGGTACTCGACCAGCGCCTGCGCATCGAGGCCCGGAAACTTGAACTGGTCCGCCGTCTTTGCGAAATCGAACTTCTCGAACTGCTCAGCGAACTTGCTGGGATCCATAAGAGCGGCGAAATCGAACTTGGCGAACTCACCGTTCAGAAAGGGGTTACCGGAAACAGCCATGGTTCGGGCTCCTATCCCTGGCGGGGCGACCCCGCGATTTGCTGCACCGCACAATTCAGTGCGTGACGGTGATATAAGCCCCTACTTGCAAGCGGTCAAGGATTTTTTTGCACTGCACAATAAAATAATCCCAGGGATCCCCTGGGGCCGCGCCCGGCCGCGCGTGCAGATGCGAGATTAATTAACCATCAGAAGCGCATGGGCGCTTGGCCCCTCAGGCTGCGGCCCGTCCGGCGGGCCGGTAGCTCCTGAAGCGGCCGATCAGGGTATCGATCCGGGTGAGCTGCTTGTCCAGGTGGGCCATGGTCCCGGCCATGTCCTCGCTGTCGTCACGCAGCCAGACCCGCACCGCCGCGAGATAGACGGCCGAGAGCCCCTTGATGCGCAGGACGCCGCGGCAGCCGGTGGTGGAGAAGCCGGCGGCCTCCAGGGTGGCGGCCATGGAGCGGCCCAGGCGACCGAGCCCGCAGCAGGCCGCCAGCGGGTCGCAAAGCTGGTCCTGCAGGATCGCGCCCAGCCCGGCCTTGTAGGGCTGCAGAGCGTCGAAACGGCGCATGATCATGTCGAAGAGGCGGTCGCGCGCCGGCAGGCCCAGATCCTCCACGCCCTCGGCCAGCATCGCCGCGTCGACCTGGCGCGCGAAGCCGTTGAGGATGGCCTGCTTGGAGGAGAAGACCGGATAGACGGTGGACAGCGGCAGCTTGGCCGCCTCGGCGATCTCGGCCAGGGAGAGGTCGCGCCAGCCGCGCTCCGCCGCCAGAGCGAAAGCGGCGTCGATGATCCGCCGCGCCGGGTCGCCCTTGGCGCCGCCCGCGGCGGCTTTCCTGGCGGAAGTCTTCTTGCCGGTCGCCTTCTTGCCGGCGGCTTTCTTGACCATGTCAGTCCCTCCTTCTCGCCATTCAACCTAGGTTTCCAGCGCACGGGGAAAAGGCCGCGCCCGCCTCAACCCGCCTTCTTCAGCACCGCGACCCGGCCGCCGGTCAGCGACACCAGTTCCGGCGGGCTCAGTCGGAAGACCGCATGGGGCGTGCCGGCGGCGGCCCAGATCTCGCCCAGCTCCATCAGGTCGGCGTCGATGAAAGCGACCGGCGTTTCGCGGTGGCCGACCGGCGGCACGCCGCCGATAGCGAAACCCGTGGCCGCGCGCACGAAATCGGCGTCGGCGCGTGCGAGCTTCTCGCCCAGCAGACGCGCCACCGCCTTCTCGTCGACCCGGTTGGCGCCGCTGGCCATGACCAGCACCGGGCGGTTCGATTCCTTGGCACGGAAGATCAGCGACTTGGCGATCTGCGCCACGCCGCAGCCGATGGCCGCCGCCGCCTCCTCCGAGGTGCGGGTGGAGGCGGGAAACTCGCGGACCTGGAAATCGAAGCCCGCCGCCTCGATCGCCTGCTGCACCCGCCGGGCGCTGTCCTTCAT
Source organism: Pelagibius sp. CAU 1746 (assembly GCF_039839785.1). NCBI lineage: Bacteria > Pseudomonadati > Pseudomonadota > Alphaproteobacteria > Rhodospirillales > Rhodovibrionaceae > Pelagibius > Pelagibius sp. CAU 1746. Next base: position 1,351,538 of record NZ_JBDOQT010000001.1, on the reverse strand, counting down.
CGGAGCCTGGGTCGGCGCTTCGCTCATAGAGAACTCATCCTGAAATGACTGCATTTTCCGCCAGCATAGCACGATCGCCCGGGACGGCGAGGCCCCCAAGGCGTAACCGTGCCGGGCTGGAACCGGGCCCCCGGGACCCGCCGGCGCGCCGAGGCGCGGAGCCCCCGGCGCTTGGCAGACAGCTACCCCAGTTCCTTGCTGCGCGCGGTGGCGGCGGCGATGGCGCGGGTCATCAGCGGCTGCAGGCCGTCCTCGGCCATGAGGATCTTCAGCGCCTCCAAGGTGGTGCCCCCCGGCGAGGTGACGTTCTCGCGCAAGGTGGAGGCGGGCTCGCTGGCGATGTGCACCAGTTCCCCGGCGCCGGCCACGGTGACCCGGGCGCACTGCATGGCCAGGTCCTCCGGCAGGCCGGCCTCGACGCCGGCCTTGGCGAGGCACTCGATCAGCAGGAAAACATAGGCCGGCCCGCCGCCGGAGACGGCGGTCACGGCGTCGATAAGGCCCTCGTCGTCGACCCAGGCGGTCTCGCCCACGGCCGAGAGCAGCTCGCCGCAGATCTCCCGCAGCTTCGCATCCACCTGCTTGTTGGCGCAGAGCACGGTCATGCCGCGCCCCACGGCGGCCGGGGTGTTGGGCATGGCGCGCACGACGGGCGTCGCCGCGCCCAGCGCGTCCTCGAAGCCGGCGATGCGCCAGCCGGCGGCGATGGAGAGCGCCGCCGCGCCCGCTTCGGCGAAGGCCTTATAGGCGGGCAGCGCCGCGGCCAGCATCTGCGGCTTCACGGCGAAGACCATAAGGGCGGGTTTCAGGTCGCCGGGCAGCGCCGCGGCCTCGTCCGCGTGGTGGACGCCGCGGGCGATGAAGCCCTGCAAGGGCTCTGGGTTGGGCTCGACGATCCAGACGTCGGCGGGGGCGATGCCCTGGCTGAGCCAGCCTTCCAGCAGCGCCCCGCCCATCTTGCCGCAGCCGACCAGCAGCAGCGGTCCACCTAAATTCATGGCATTCCCGGCATGGCGTCAGGCTTCGCCAACCGTCTCCAGCATTGCCGCGTCCAGAGCCTCGCGCACCGGGGAATTGCCCCAGACCACCAGCTGCAGGGCCGGATAGATACGGTCGCACTCCATGAGGGCGGCCTCCACCAGGTCTTCGAGCTGCTCCAGCGACGCGCCAGGCAGGCCGCGCAGCGGAATGGTGTGGCGGTACATGAGGGCGCCTTCCTCGGACATCAGGTCGAAGTGGCCGAGCCACAGCCGCTCGTTGGCCTGCGCCAGCAGTTCGCAGACCTCGCCGCGCCGGGCTTCAGGGACTTTCATGTCGAAGTGGCAGGAAAAGAACATGGAGCTCACGTCCGCCTGCCAGACGGAATACATGTGATATTCGCACCAATGACCGGACATCTCGATGAGGAGCTCCGACTCGCTGTGGCGGTCGAGGGTCCAGTCGTTGGCGGCACCGAGTTCTTCCAGGAGGTCGAGGGGGTTGATCGGATGGTGGTAATCGGAAACGAGTTCGACCATTGCGATACAGCCTCTTCGGTTGGCGGTGGCAGGGTCGAGCGTCCCGCTTGAGCCCGATATATGGAATAAGGCGACGCCGCCGCTACCACATCTAGCGTAGCCTCAATTGATTCCGCTGTGCAACAAAGGATTAGCCGCAAATCCGGGGGGATTTGCAGAAAGCTGTGGACGGAAGGAAACGGGCCCCCGGAGCAGCAGCCGGCGGCGGAAGGCGGGCGCCCCGATCCGGGCCGGGCGGCTCAGCCGTCGCCCTGCGGCGGCCCGCCGGTCTTGCCGGAAGGTTTCGAGGGGGCCTTTTTCGGGGTCTTTTGGGAGGCCTCGAGCGCGGCCAGGCGCTGTTCCAGGGCCGCCACCTGCCCGGCCAGGGCCTCCTGGCCCTCGCGGGCGGCCACGGCCACGGCCTTCATGGCGTCGAACTCCTCGCGGGGCACCAGGTCCATCTGGGCCAGCAGACGCTCCAACTGCTCGCGGAAACGAGCCTCGACCTCGCTGCGCATGCCCGCGGCCACGCCCATGGCGCTGCTCGCCACCTTGGCCATGTCGTCCAGGATCTTGCTCTGGCTCTGCATCGAATTTAGCTCCCTGAAGCGCGGGCGAACCCAATCGGATGTTGCGGGTATCCAATATGCCGGGTCCCGGAGGCCGACTCAATCGGTTCGGCCTCCATTTCTGCGCCGCCGGGTCAGCCGATCAAGTTGACGGGCATTGCTTGACATTGCCCGAAGTGGAGCCGGGCAGATTTACGAGGGGAGGGCCGACCAAACTCAACATCACACTGTCTGAAATGCTGCCCGGAGGCGGATCGCAGACCAAGCAGTTCGGATAGCGGCGGCAGATCTTGGAGAAGAGCTCCCCCCAACTTTCTCCGGCCGTATGCTCGATGAACAACGCCCGCAGTTCCGTTATCCGCGAAGGGTCGAGTTCCAGGCTGAAGCCCGTGCCTGCGGCGATGTGGCTTTCCAGGTTGTGAACCAGCCCTTCGTGCATGAAGACCTTGCGTTCGCTGACGCTGGACGGCGGGTTCACATAGTAGACGAACGCCGTCACGGCAATTGCCCCGGTCGCTCGCACCGCGAGAAGCTTGCCTTGCCCAATGCGCAGATGGAAAAAGCCCGGGATGAACGCCGCCGCCGCTCCGGCCGTCAGGGCGACGACGGTGCGGAAGACGAATTCCTGGAACGCCGTCACTTCAGGGAACAGAACCGCCAAGACCAGCATAGTCGCCAAAAAGACGACAACGCTGATACCCAAGCAAATGCGCTCGACGTTCGAGACATCATGGGGCCGGGTTTGCGTGTCTTCTTCTGGCTGGTTCATCGTCGCCCGCTACTCGCCGATCTCTCCATCGCAGAAATAGACTCTTTGGGAGAAGCGGGTCTTCACCATGAATTCAAAGCCATCGAATTTCAGCGAAACGCAGCCGTAACTCGCAAGCCAGGCAACGCCGCCGGCGCTGCCCTGCTTGGGATCGGCGCCCTTGTTCGCAAAGATGTCTTTGATCGTCGCCGCGTCGTCGCTTTCGGCAACGTTCTGGACGGCCTTCAACATTATCGGAGTCGCGTCCTGAAACTTGGTGCGTTGGGAGACCGCAAACAACGCCGGCAGCAACTGGTACAATCCGTCGCGATAGAACTCCGGCGGCATTTTGAATGCCTGATCCAAGGCCTGCCGAGGGTCTTGTTCTATCCCCAGCCCTTGTAGCCGGGAGACGAAGTCCTTGTACGCCTCCGGCGGGGTGCTGGTGAAAGACAGGGTGCAGTTGTCCTTGTCTTCGGTGCGCGAGCAAGTCCCCGCCGCTTCAGCTTCCGCAGGATGCTGCTTGCACTCACACGTCGTGGCCTTTGCGTTCGACGCAAAAAACGGAGATATCGCCAGCAATGTCGCAGCAAGAATCTTGCAACCGCGCCCCATACACACCCCCACGTCGCAATGATCAAAGAAATTTTCAATTATTAGGGGTGTTTTTTCAAGTCACGATTCCTGGTTACCAGCGGATCACTTTCGGGGGGCCTGGCCCATCTCCGGCCCATTGTTCTTGTGTAGCGGCAGGCAAGACGCTTGACTGCGGCGGCACGAGAGAGGGGGGCCATGCCCAAGATTCCGCGAATTTCACTGCCGCTGCGCGCAGGGGCGCTGCTGGCGGTGCTTGCCCTGCCGGCCGCCGCACCGGGCCCGGCCCAGGCGCAGCACGACCCCCGCGAGGCGGTCAGCGTGGTCAGCGGCACGGCCGCCTTTCCCCTGGCGATCGCCGCCGCCGAGCGGTTCAGCCTGAAGAGCGACCAAGCCATGCCGGTGGTCGAGCGGCTGGGCGGCGCGCGCGCCTTTCAAGCGTTCTGCGCCGGCCAGGGCCCGCGTTTTGCCGACGCCGCCGTGACCGAGCGGCGCATGACGCGGGCCGAGCTCGGCGCCTGCCAGCGCAAGAACATCGCCGTCAGCGAGACGGCCATCGGCCACCAGGCGGTGGCGCTGGGCCAGCTCCCGGGCCGCGCGCCGGCCGGCCTCAGCCTGCGCCAGATCTTCCTGGCCCTGGCGCGCCAGGTTCCCCTGGAGGGACGGCTGATCGACAATCCCTACCGCCTGTGGAGCGATATCGACTTCGCCCTGCCGGTGGCGCCCATCGAGATCTACGGCCCGCCGCCGGGCAGCCCGCTGCGCGACGCCTTCGTCGAGCTGGTCATGCAGCCCGCCGCCGCGGCTCTGCCCGAGCTGCGCGGCTGGACCGCGGAGCAGCGCGCCGCCTTGGCCGGAGCGCTGCGCGCCGACGGCGTCTTTGTCGAGCTGGGCGAGGACGAGGCGGAGACCGCCGAGCAACTGACCCGGCATCCGGGCGCACTGGGCATCTTCAGCTTCAATTTCCTGGACCGCCAGGGCGCGCGCCTGGACGCGCTGGCGGTTGAGGGCATCTCCCCCCGCGCCGCGGCCATCGCCGACGGCCGCTATCCCCCCGCCCGGCCGCTTTACGTCTACGCCAAACCCGGCCAGGCGAAGGACACACCCGGCCTGGACGGCTTCCTGGCCGAGATCCGGGGCGCCGCCGCCTCCGGGCCCGGCGGCTACCTGACCCTGCGCGGCCTGGTGCCCCTGCCCGCCGGCCAGGGCGGCGGAACCGCAGGGCGCGTCCCCTCGGGCAACTAGGGGCTAAGGCAACCCGAAGCAAAAGGGGCCGTGGGGTTGCGGAGGCTTCGGCCCGGCCTCTATAAGGGAGCGCCTCTAGTCCCGCGCCTTCACCGGCGAGGCGGCTCTAGAAAAGGATCGGCTTCACTATGCTTCTTGTTACCGGCGGCGCCGGTTTCATCGGCTCCAACCTGGTTGCCGCGCTCTGCGAGCGGGGCGAGGACGTGGTCGTCTGCGACCGCCTGGGCGAGGGCGACAAATGGCGCAACCTGGCCCACCACGGCCTGGAGGACGTGATCCCGCCGGAGGAGCTGCCGGACTTCCTGCGCTGGGCCGAGGGGCGCCTGACCGGGGTCTTCCACATGGGCGCCATCTCGGCGACCACGGAGACCGACGGCGACGCCCTGCTGGCCAACAACTTCCGCCTGTCCAAGGTGCTGTGGGATCACTGCACCCGCGAGAGGATTCCGCTGATCTACGCCTCCTCCGCCGCCACCTACGGCGACGGGGCCGAAGGCTTCGACGACGACGCGAGCGCGGACTACCTGGCGCGCCTCAGGCCCCTCAACGGCTACGGCTGGAGCAAGCAGCTCTTCGACCGCTGGGTCGTCCGCCGCCTGGCCAAGGCGGCCCAGCACGGCGAGGCCCTGGCACCGCCGCAGTGGGCGGGCTTGAAGTTCTTCAACGTCTACGGCCCCAACGAGTACCACAAGGGCGGCCAGGCCAGCGTCGCCTGGCACCTCTACGGCCAGCTTCAGCGCGGCGAAGCGGCCAAGCTGTTCCAGTCGCACCACCCGGACTATGCCGACGGCGGCCAGCTGCGCGACTTCATCTGGGTCGGCGACTGCGTCGACGTCATGCTCTGGCTGCTCGACAGCCCGGCGGTTAGCGGCCTGTTCAACGTCGGCACCGGCAAAGCGCGCTCCTTCGCCGACCTGGCGCGCGCCGTCTTCGCCGCCGTGGAGCGCCCGGAGAACATCAGCTACGTGCCGACGCCGGAGAACATCCGCGACAAGTACCAATACTTCACCGAAGCCAGGATGGCGCGCCTGCGCGCCGCCGGCTACGGCAAGCCCTTCACCGAACTGGAGGAAGGCGTCGCCCGCTACGTGAAGGACTTTCTCTCCCAACCCGACCCTTATCGTTAGAGGGCACAAGAGGTTCCATGGCATTTCCGGCCGACTCCGCCGCCAGTTCCCTTAACCCGATGTGGATGGCCCTGCAGCACCCGGACTTCGACCCGGTCGCCTTCTCCATCTGGATTTTCGACGTGCGCTGGTACGCGCTGGCCTACATCGCAGGCCTGGTGCTGGCCTGGCTGTACTGCCGCTGGATGACCAAGCTGCCGCCCCACCGCCTGAAGCCCGTCGACTTCGACGATTTCCTCTTGTGGGCGACGCTGGGCGTGGTGCTGGGCGGGCGCCTGGGCTACGTCCTGTTCTACAAGCCCGACTATTACCTGGCCAACCCGCTGGAGGTGGTCTTCATCTGGCGCGGCGGCATGTCGTTCCACGGCGGCCTGCTGGGCGTGCTGGCGGCCATCGGCCTCTTCGCGCGCAGCCGCGGGGTCAGCTACTTCACGCTCTCCGACATCGTCGGCGCGGCGACCCCCATCGGCCTCTGCCTGGGACGCATCGCCAACTTCATCAACGGCGAGCTCTACGGCCGCACCGCGGACTCCGCCCAGGTGCCCTGGGCCATGGTCTTTCCCCACGCCGGCCCCATCGCGCGCCACCCCAGCCAGCTTTATGAATCGCTGCTGGAAGGCCTGGTGCTGTTCCTCGTCCTCCACGTCATGGTGCGCAAGGGCGCGCTGGAGCGCAGCGGCCTGATCTCCGGCGCCTTCATGATCGGCTACGGCCTGGCGCGGATCATCGCCGAGTTCTTCCGCGAGCCCGACGAATTCCTCGCCTTCGTGCTGCCCGGCATCACCATGGGCCAGGTGCTGTCCTTCCCCATGGTGCTGATCGGCATCGCCGTCACCGTCTGGGCGCTGCGCCGCAAGGCGTAAAGGCCAGGGTCCATGGTTTCCCTGCTCGACCACCTGCGCCGGCGCCTGGAGCGGGAAGGCATGCTGAGCGTGGCCGACTACATGGGCGAGGCCCTGACCCATCCGGTGGGCGGCTATTACATGCGCGGCGACCCCTTCGGCGCGCCCGGCCCAGCCGGCGGCGATTTCATCACCGCCCCGGAGATCAGCCAGATGTTCGGCGAGTTGATCGGCGTGTGGTGCGCCGATAGCTGGCTGCGCCTCGGCCAGCCCGCCCCCTGCGCCCTGGTGGAGCTGGGCCCGGGGCGCGGCACCCTGATGGCCGACGCCCTGCGCGCCACCCGCCAGGTGCCCGGCTTCCACGACGCCCTGGACATCCACCTCGTCGAGGTCAGCCCCGCGCTGCGCGAGCGCCAGCGCGAATCGCTGGGCGCGCACGAGATCACCTGGCTGGATAACGCCGGGCAGATCCCGGAAGGCCCGCTGCTGCTGATCGCCAACGAGTTCTTCGACGCCCTGCCGGTGCGCCAGTTCGAGCAGACCGCGGAAGGCTGGGCCGAGCGGGTGGTGGTGCTGGGTCCGGACGACGCCTTGGCCTTCGCCCTGGCGGCGCCCAGCGCGGCCAACCGCCCGCTGATCCCCGCCGCCCTGCGCGACGCCCCGGAAGGCACCCTGGTGGAGGTCTGCCCGGCGGCCCTCAACATCGCCGCCTTCCTGGGCCACCGCCTGGCGCGCCAGCCCGGCGCCGCCCTCATCGTCGACTACGGCCCGGCCAGTCCGGCGCCCGGCCCGACCCTTCAGGCGCTGCGCCACCACCGCCACCACGAGGTGCTCGACGCGCCGGGCAGCGCCGACCTGACCGCCCACGTGGACTTCGCGAGCCTGGCCCAGGCCGCGGCCAGCGCCGGCTGCCTGGCCCACGGGCCGGTGCCGCAGGGCGACTTTCTGGGCGCCCTGGGCATCGAGCTGCGCGCCGCCCAGCTCGCCGCCGCGGCGCCGCGCGCCGCCGAGGCCATCGGCGCCGCGCGCAAACGCCTGACCGACCCGGCGGAGATGGGCGGCCTCTTCAAGACGCTGGCCCTCACCTCCCCCGGCCCCCCGTTCGACCCGGGCGCCCCGGCCGGCTTCGAGGCGCCCGCCCCGCAATCGCCGCCCCCCCTATCGCCCGACAGCCAAGACCGTTAGAGTGCCGCCCATGCTGACCATCGGCCGCCTCAACGACCTGCCCCGCGTGCGCCACGGCTTCTTCTGCCGCGGCGGCGGCGTCAGCGAGGGGCTCTTCTCCAGCCTCAACTGCGGCTACGGTTCCGGCGACAAGCCGGAGAACGTCACCGAGAACCGGCGCCGCGCCATGGCGACGATCGACCTGGAAGGCGACCGCCTGGTCACCGCCTACCAGATCCATTCGCCGGACGTGGTGGAGGTGCGCGCGCCCTGGGCCCGCGACGAGGCCCCCAAGGCCGACGCCATGGTGACCCGCGAGCGCGGCATCGCCCTCGGCATCCTCACCGCCGACTGCGTGCCGGTGCTCTTCGCCGACGCCGAGGCCGGCGTCGTCGGCGCCGCCCATGCCGGCTGGAAGGGCGCGCTGAACGGGGTGGTGGCGGCCACCGTGGCGGCCATGGTCGAGCTGGGCGCCACGGCCGAGCGCATCGCCGCCGGCATCGGCCCGGCGATCTCCCAACGCTCCTACGAAGTCGGCCCCGAGTTCCCGGCCCCCTTCCTGGAGCAGGACCCGCAGAACGCGGACTTCTTCTGCCCCGGCCGGCGCGAGGGCCACTCCCACTTCGACATCAAGGGCTACGTCGCCCGGCGCCTCGGCGCCGCGGGCCTCAAGACCGTGCAGACCCTGCCCTGCGACACCTGCGCCGAGGAAGAACGCTTCTTCAGCTACCGCCGCTCCTGCCACCGCAAGGAGCCGGATTACGGCCGCGGCCTCTCCGCCATCTACCTGGAACCCTGACGCCCGAGAGAACCCCTCCATGCCCCTGCATTTCAGCGAAGAGGAGCTCGCCCGGCGGCGCGAGCGGACCTGCCGCCTGCTGGCCGAGACCGGCCTGGACGGCCTGCTGATCTTCCGGCAGGAAAGCATGTACTACCTGACTGGCTACGACACCTTCGGCTACTGCTTCTTCCAGTGCCTCTACCTGGGCGCCGACGGCCGCCTCATGCTGCTGACCCGGGCGCCGGACCTGCGCCAGGCGCAGCAGACCTCGATGATCCGGGACATCCGCATCTGGGTCGACGATCCCGATGCCGCGCCCGCCGCCGAGCTGCGCGAGATCCTGCGCGGCTTCGGCTGCGCCGGGAAGAAGCTGGGCGTGGAGTACGACGCCTACGGCCTGACCGCCGCCCAGGGCAAGCGCCTGGAGGCGGCCCTGGAGGGTTTCTGCGCCCTGGAGGACGCCTCCGGCCTGGTCAGCCGCCTGCGGGTGGTGAAGAGCCCGGCAGAGGTCGCCTATGTGCGCGAGGCAGCAAACCTGGCCGACGCCGCCTGGCAGGCCGCGCTCGACAGCGCCGGGCCGGGCGCCTTCGAGGGCGACGTCCTGGCCGCCATGCACGGCGCCATCTTCACCCGCGGCGGCGACGACCCCTCCAACGAGTTCATCATCGGCTCCGGCCCCGGCGCCCTCTTGTGCCGCTACTATTCCGGGCGGCGCCACCTGGATGCGCAGGACCAACTGACCCTGGAATGGGCCGGCACCTACCGCCACTACCATGCCGCCATGATGCGCACCCTGCCGATCGGCGGACCGCGGCCCCTGCACCGGGAGATGCACGCCGTGGCCCGCGACGCCCTGCTGGCGGTGGAGGACAAGCTGCGCCCCGGCAGGACCTTCGGCGAGGCCTTCGACGCCCACAGCCGGGTCATGGATGCCGCCGGCTACCAGGCCCACCGCATGAATGCCTGCGGCTATTCCCAGGGCACCACCTTCGCCCCGGTGTGGATGGACTGGCCGATGCTGTACCACGGCAATCCCGTGGTCTTCGAGCCGGGCATGACGATCTTCTGCCACATGATCCTCTTCAACTCCGAGGAAGGCGTGGCCATGACCCTGGGACGCACCAGCCTGGTCACCGAGGCGGCGGCGGAGCCCCTGTCCGGGGCCTCCCTGGAGCTGGAAACCCGCTAGCGGAAACCGGTAAGGTTAAGCCGCCCGGCGCCCCGGCGGGCCGCCCCCGGAGGGCGATTCGGGAGACCCCTTTTCGATGCCGCATCTGACCGTCTTCGTCCTTTTCCTCTGCCTCGGCCTGCTGGCCAGCTGCTTCCTGATCTAGGCCGGCCTGCCCGGGCCCCGGCAAGCGCCCCCGCCGGACGTCTCCGAACCACAGCCGGAAGGCTAGTTTTTAACCGCCTTCTCCCCCCTGGCAGCGACCCTCCCGACACCCTCGGGGGCGGCCGCCGGGATGCCTCCAGAAAGTCCGGCCAAGGCCGTTTACAGGGCCGGAAGGCATTGATATGGTCCGCCCGCCTGGGCCCCAGGGGACGCGTGAGACGGACGAGATTTCGCCGCGCCAGACGATCCACGCCCAGCAAAACGGGCACTAAGGATACCGCCATGAAAATCATGACCGGGAACAGCAATCGGCCTTTGGCCGAGGCGATTTCCGCCTTTCTGAACCTGGAACTGACCAAGGCCAGCGTGCGCCGTTTCTCGGACATGGAGGTCTTCGTCGAAATCCACGAGAACGTGCGTGGCGAGGACGTCTTCATCATCCAGTCCACCTCCTATCCGGCCAACGACAACCTGATGGAGCTGCTGGTCGCCATGGACGCCCTGAAGCGGGCCTCGGCGCGGCGCATCACGGCGGTCCTGCCCTACTTCGGCTACGCCCGCCAGGACCGCAAGTCCGCCCCCCGGACCCCGATCTCGGCCAAGCTGGTGGCCAATCTGATCACCTCGGCCGGGGCCGACCGGGTGCTGACCCTGGAACTCCACGCCGGGCAGATTCAGGGCTTCTTCGATATTCCGACCGACAACCTCTTCGCGACGCCGGTCTTCACCAAGGACATCCTGGAGCGCAACGGCAAGGACGACCTGACCATCGTCTCCCCCGACGTGGGCGGCGTGGTGCGGGCCCGGGCCATCGCCAAACCGCTTGACGCCGACCTTGCGATCATCGATAAGCGCCGCGAACGTGCCGGGGTTTCCGAGGTGATGAACATCATCGGCGACGTCCGGGGCCGGCGCTGCATCCTGGTGGATGACATCGTCGACTCGGCCGGGACCCTTTGCAACGCGGCCGTCGCCTTGAAGGAGGCCGGCGCCACTTCCGTGTCCGCCTATGTCACCCACGGGGTGCTCTCGGGCGGAGCCGTGGCGCGGGTGTCCTCCTCCCCGCTGGAGGAGCTGGTCATGACCGACAGCATCCAGGCGACCGAGGCGGTGCGGGTGGCCCAGAACATCCGCCAGATTTCGATCGCCCCGCTGATCGGCGATGCCATGCAGCGCATCAGCGACGAGCGCTCGGTTTCGAGTTTGTTTAACGTTCCGGCCATGTAAGGCCGTTAGAACGTCGTTTTACGAGCTTTTCCGATGCCGGCACCCCTGGAGGCCGGGTCGGGCGAGGCGGAGGCCGGCAGGGTGCCGGCATCCGGTTCAATCAGTCAAGGAGTTAGACAATGGCTGACGTAGTTGAATTTCCCGCGGCTTCGCGGGAGCGGGCCGGGAAGGGGCCAGCCCGTGCCGCACGTCGCGCCGGGCAGGTGCCGGGCGTGATTTACGGCGCGAAAAAGGATCCTACCCTGATTTCCGTCGAGGAGCGGCAGTTGAACAAGCTGCTGCACCAGGGCGGTTTTTTCTCCACCCTCTTCGACGTGAAGGTCGATGGCGGCAAGAGCGAGCGGGCCCTGGCCCGCGACGTGCAGTTCGATCCGGTGACCGACAATCCGGTCCACATCGACTTCCTGCGCGTCTCCGCAGCCACCAGCGTCCACGTCGAGGTGGCGGTCCACTTCATCAATGAAGACACCTGCCCGGGCCTGAAGGAAGGCGGCGTGCTGAACGTGGTGCGCCACGAGATCGAACTGGCCTGCCGGGCGGACGCCATTCCGTCGCAGATCGACATCGACCTGGCCGGTCTGCAGATCGGCGACGGCGTGCACATCTCCATGGTGAAGCTGCCGGACGGCGTGGCGCCGACCATCACCGACCGCGACTTCACCATCGCGACCATCGCCGCCCCCACCGTGGTGCGCGAAGAGGCCGCGGAGGAACAGGAGGGCGAAGCCGAGGCGGCAGCCGAGGCGCCCGCCGAGGAAGAGTCCAAAGAGGACTAAGCCGACCCAAAGGGGGTGGCCAGCATGTTGTTGCTTGCCGGGCTCGGCAACCCGGGCCCCCGCTACGCGGACAACCGGCACAATATCGGCTTCATGGCGGTGGACGAGATCGTCCGCCGCCATTCCTTTTCGCCCTGGCGCAGCCGCTTCCAGGCGGATTGCGCCGAAGGCCGCCTTGGCGGCGAGAAGGTGCTGGCCCTGAAGCCCCAGACCTATATGAACGAGTCCGGCCGCGCGGTCGGCGAGGCCCTGCGCTTCTTCAAGCTGGCGCCGGAAGACGTCATCGTGCTCTACGACGAGATCGACCTGGCGCCCGGCAAGATCCGCGTGAAGCAGGGCGGCGGCAGCGGCGGCCACAATGGCATCCGTTCCATCGACTCCCACATCGGCAACAACTTCTGGCGGCTGCGCCTGGGCGTCGGCCATCCCGGCCAGAAGGAACTCGTGCACGGCCACGTGCTGGGCGACTTCGCCAAGGCCGACAAGGTCTGGCTGGAGAAGCTGCTGGACGCGGTGGCCGGCGAGATCCCCGCCCTGGTCGAGGGCGACGCCCCGCGCTTCATGTCGCGGGTCGCCGAACTCACCGCTCCCCCCCGGCCCAAGAAGCCGAAGCCCGCCGCGAAGCCAGCGCCCGAGGACGGCGGCGCCGGCGATGCGGCCCCCTCCCCCTCCGTATCCCCCAGCAAAAGCGACGACTGACCTATGGGTTTCAATTGCGGTATCGTCGGGCTGCCCAACGTCGGCAAGTCCACCCTCTTCAACGCCCTGACCGAGACGGCCCAGGCGGAGGCGGCCAACTATCCCTTCTGCACCATCGAGCCCAACGTGGGGCGGGTGCCGGTGCCCGACGCGCGCCTGGACAAGCTGGCGGCCATCGCCAAGTCGGCCAAGACCATCCCCACCTTCCTGGAGTTCGTCGACATCGCCGGGCTGGTGCGCGGCGCCTCCAAGGGCGAGGGTCTGGGCAACCAGTTCCTGGCCAACATCCGCGAGGTCGACGCCATCGTCCACGTGCTGCGCTGCTTTGAGGGCGAGGTCACCCACGTCGACGGCTCGGTCGACCCGATCCGCGACGCCGAGACGGTGGAGACCGAGCTGATGCTGGCCGACCTGGATTCGGCCATGAAGCAGCGTGACGCCGCCATCAAGAAGGCACGCGGCAACGACAAGGAAGCCAAGGAGCGCCTGACGGTGCTGGAGCCCGTCATCGAAGCGCTGGAGGCCGGCAAGCCGGCGCGCAGCGTGGAGATCGCCGACGACCTGAAGCCGGTCTTCCGCCAGTTGCAGCTCCTGAGCGCCAAGCCGGTGCTCTACGCGGCCAACGTCGACGAGGAGTCCGCGGCCACGGGCAACAAGTACTCGGCCCTGGTCGAGCAGCGCGCCGCCGAGACCGGCGGGGCCTGCGTGGTGGTCTCCGCCGCCATCGAGGCCGAGGTCGCCGCGCTGGGCGACCCCGAGGAGAAAAAAGAATTCCTGGAGAGCCTGGGCCTGGAGGAAACGGGCCTCGCCCGCGTCATCCGCGCCGGCTACCAGCTTCTCGACCTCATCACCTTCTTCACCGTGGGGCCCAAGGAGGCCCGCGCCTGGACCGTGCGCCGCGCCAGCAAGGCGCCGCAGGCCGCCGGCGTCATCCACAGCGACTTCGAGCGCGGCTTCATCCGCGCCGAGACCATCGCCTACGACGACTTCATCGCCTGCGGCGGCGAGCAAGGCGCCAAGGATGCCGGCAAGATGCGCGCCGAAGGCAAGGACTACGTGGCGAAAGACGGCGACGTCTTCCATTTCCGCTTCAACGTATAGGTCCTGTACCCTAGCCGGACCCGCTCTCCATCTGCTAAGGCTTGTCCGGCGAACAGCCGATCAAGGGGCAGACGACGGGAGCGGCAGATGGGCGACTACAGCGCCGAAACAGTGAAACTGACGGCGGACGACGGGCACAGCTTCGACGCCTACGTAGCGCGGCCTTCCGACCAGCCGAGAGCCGGCCTGGTGGTGATCCAGGAGATCTTCGGCGTCAACGTGCACATCCGCGGCGTCGCCGACAGCTTCGCCGCCGAGGGCTGCCTCGCCATCGCCCCCGCCCTCTTCGACCGGATCGAGCCCGGCATCGAGCTGGGCTATGCCCCCGACGACGTCGCACGCGGCCGCGCCCTCAAAGATGAGATCGCCTGGGACCGGGCGCTGGCCGACATCGCCGCGGCCCTGGGCTTCGTCGCCGGGGCCGGCAAGGCCGGCGTGGTCGGCTACTGCTGGGGCGGCTCGCTGGCCTGGCTGGCCGCCACCCGCCTGAAGCCCGCCGCGGCCGTCTGCTATTACGGCGGCGCCATCTACGAACACCGCGACGAGCAGCCGAACTGCCCGGTGATGTTCCACTTCGGCGAGCAGGACGCCGGCATCCCGATGGATCAGGTGAAGGCTGTGGGCGAGACCCACCCGGAGGAAGAGCTCTACACCTACCCGGCCGGCCACGGCTTCAACTGCGACATGCGCGGCTCCTACCACGCCGAAAGCGCCGCCCTGGCCCGTGAACGGACCCTTACCTTCCTCAAGCGCACCCTTGGTTGACAGCCGGCGGATGAAGACTTGCGGGGGTGTTGTCCTGCGCCTATCTGCCAAGGCATGGCTCCGCGCGTCACCGCCCTGCTGCTGACGCTGCTGCTGGCGGCCTGCGCCGCGCCGCAGCCGAGCCTCTATGCGCCCCTGGCGAGCCGCGACGGCTATGCGGACGAGGTGCTGGGCAAGGGGCTCTACCGAGTGAGTTTCCAGGGCAATGCCGCCACGTCGCGCGAGCGGGTACAAGACTACTGCCTGTTCCGTGCCGCCGAGTTGGCATTGGAGGTGGGCGCAGAGAAGTTCGTTGTGCACGACAAGCTGGTCGAACGCTTCACCCAGGTGACGCGGGAGACCTACGACGGCTGGGGCGATCGCTACTATTACGACCGGCAATACCGCCACTACAGGCCCTACCCGCCGCCGAGCTATCGGCGCGAGCGCACCACCTTCCGCGCGCAGCTGACCATCGAGCCCTTCTCGGGCCGTCCGCCCGCCCAGTCCTCCAGCGGCTTTCAGATCTACGACGCCCGGGCCACCTACCGGCAGTTCGCCCCGCGCATCGAGCGCCCGGCGGAAAAGTAACGCGGGCAGCCCATGCTTCGAGACGGCGCTGCCGCGCCTCCTCAGCATGAGGCCGGAAGCTCAGGGTAGCAACAACGGCGACCTAAGCCTCTTCGGTGAATTCCATCAGCACTCCGCAGGCGGCCTGGGCGGGGACGCGCAGCAGGCGCGGGCCGTCCCAGTGCACCGGCATGTGGTTGCGCTCCAGCGTGGTGGCGCAGAGGCCCAGGTCCTCGACGGCGACGCGCAGGGCCGCCAGCCAGGGCGTCGGCTGGCGCGGCGCGCCGACCAGGCCCGGGTGCAGGGCGCCCAGCATCTCCGCCGTGGTGAAGCGCAGCCAGACGCTGCCTCTCCCTGAATCTCCTCCGGCACCGCCACAGTCGACCTCCACCACGCCGTCGCCGGCGCGCACCCGGTCGAAGCCGAACAGCTCGGCATAGGGAATCGCCAGCGCGGAGGGGTCCTTGACCACCGAGGTCATGGCGATGAGGCCGCGCGCGCTGTTGGCGTGCTTGCACCATTCCGGGCGCCACACCAGTTCCGGCGTCAGATGCTGGCAGATGAAGGCCGAGGTTCCGGGGGTCGCCTCCGGCGGCAGGTGCAGCAGCTTGAAACGCGGCCAGACCTCGCCCTCCGGATCCTCCAGGATGCGCTTCAGGTCGCGCATCTCGCCCGGCTCGATGCCGGCACGGCGCAGCGCGCGCTCGGCCAGCATCACGTCGTCGCTGGCGAAAGCGAGGCCCAGCAGACCCTCGCGGGACTCCAGGAAGCGGTTGAGGTTGTTGGTGAACTGCGAAGGATCGACGATGCCCAGCAGCTCGATGTAGTCGTCGGGAAACATGATGCAGTAGTTGGCGGTGCCCCAGCCGATGTGACGGCCGCGCGCCGAAACGGTGAAGCCGAGGCGCGCGTAGGTCTGGCGCGCCGCCTCCAGGTCGCGCACGCCGACCAGCACGTGGTCGATGCCGCGCAGCGGCCGCGCCGTCTCCAAGCCCTTCTCACCGACCATCAGCTTCATATCCCGCGCCTCCTCCGGCATCGATCCCTCCGCTCGCCAGGCCGCGCGCGCATCAGTCGCCGATCACGCGCCCGGCGACGGCGTCCAGCCGGGCCAGCACCTCCGGGTCGCGGGCCTCGCCGTGGGTGATCAGCGCGGCGTCCAGGGCGTGGTGACAGCCCTTGCCGCAGGCGGCCGTACGTCCGGCCAGCTTGGGCACCACCTGCTTGACCAGGGCGCGCGCCTTGTCGGCGTTGTCCAGCAGCGTCTTCACCACCTGGTCCACGGTGACATGGTCGTGCTCGTCATGCCAGCAGTCATAGTCGGTAACCATGGCCACGGTCGCGTAGCAAACTTCGGCTTCGCGGGCGAGCTTGGCCTCGGGCATGTTGGTCATGCCGATGACGTCGCAGCCCCAGGAACGGTAGAGTTCCGATTCGGCGCGCGTCGAGAACTGCGGGCCTTCCATGACCATGTAGGTGCCGGCGCGCTTGGCCGGCAGGCCGAGCTCCGCCGCCGCGGCCTCCAGGTGGTCGCCCAGACGTCCGCAGACCGGGTCGGCCATGGAGACATGGGCCACCATGCCGGTCCCGAAGAAGGACTTCTGGCGGGCGAAGGTGCGGTCGATGAACTGGTCGGCGATGACGAAGGTGCCCGGCGGCAGGTCCGCGCGCAGCGAGCCCACGGCGCTCAAGGAGAGTATCTCAGTCACCCCGGCGCGCTTCAGCGCGTCGATGTTGGCGCGGAAGTTCAGTTCGGAGGGCGGGATCTTGTGGCCGCGGCCATGGCGCGGCAGGAAGACCAGGCGCTGGCCGTCCAGTTCGCCGAAGAGGCAGGCGTCGGAGGGGTCCCCGAAGCTGGAGCGCAGGCGCCGCCACTCGGCGTTCTGCAGCCCTTCGATCTCGTAGATGCCGCTGCCGCCGATGATGCCGATCACCGGCGGGGTCCCGGGCTCCGCCATTTGCTGCCCCCCTTATTGGCTGTTTCGGGGAATCCCTTTAGCCGACCGGGCCCGCCTTGCCAAGGCGCGCCCCGCCGGACAAAGGAAAAAGGCCGCCCGAAGAGGCGGCCTTTCCCTCGATCTGCGGCGCCGGGCAGGCGTCCTAGTGGACGTCGGCCCAGACCTTGCGCTTGGCGGCGTAGAGCACGCCGGTGAAGACCACCAGGAAGATCAGCACCTTGATGCCCATGCCCTTGCGGTCCTCCAGCTTCGGCTCGGCCGTCCACATGAGGAAGTGGGAGACGTCCTTGGCCATCTGCTCCACCGTCGCCGGGGTGCCGTCGGCATAGCTGACGCCGTCTTCGAAAAGCGGCGCGGCCATGGCGATCTGGTGGCCCGGGAAGTAGAGATTGTAGTTGTCCCCCGGGAAGTCCGCCGGCGGTTCCTCATAGCCGGTCATCAGCGCGTAGAGGTAGGTCGGCCCGCCCATGCGCGCCTTGGCCATGAGCGAGAGGTCCGGCGGCGCGGCACCGCCGTTGGAGGCCGCGGCAGCCTTGTCGTTGGGGAAGGGCGAGGGGAAGTAGTCCGAAGGCCGGCCTTCCCGTTCGAACATCTCGCCTTCGTCATTGGGGCCGTCGACGACCGTATACTCGGCGGCGATGGCCTTGATCTCGTCCTCGTCGTAGCCGAGGTCGGAGAGGTTGCGGAACGCCACGTACTTCAGGCTGTGGCAGGCCGAGCAGACCTCGCGGTAGACCTGAAGGCCGCGCTGCATCGCAGGGCGGTCGAAGGTGCCGAAGGGCCCGTCGAAGCTCCATTCCATCTGCGGCAGGGCCGGGCCTTCCCCGGCCGCGCGGGCGCCGGAGGACACGGTGGCGATGGCGGCAAGGGCCGCAAATCCGAAAATCAATCCCTTGCGCATCAGGCCTTCTCCATCGGCTGGGTTGTGGCCCCGGCGATAGAGCCGCCGCCTTGCAGGACGGGCTCGCTGATCGAGGTCGGCAGCGGCCTGGGCCGTTCGAAGACGCCGAGCAGCGGCAGGATGATGAGGAAGTGAAGGAAATACCAGGCCGTGGCGATACGGCCGACGATCAGCCATACGCCCTCGGGCGGCTTGGCGCCGACGATGCCCAACACCACGGCATCGACCAGCAGCAGCACGAAGAACAGCCGGAAGATCGGGCGGAACTTGCCGCTCTTGACCGGCGAACGGTCGAGCCACGGCAGGATGAAGAGCACCAGGATCGACCCGAACATGGCGATGACGCCCAGCAGCTTGTCCGGGATCGAGCGCAGGATCGCGTAGAACGGCAGGAAGTACCATTCGGGCACGATGTGCGCCGGCGTCGCCAAGGGGTCGGCCGGAATGTAGTTGTCCGGATGGCCCATGTAGTTCGGTGCGTAGAAGACCACCGCGGCGAAGAGGATCAGGAAGACCCCCAGGCCGAAGGCGTCCTTGGCCGTGTAGTAGGGGTGGAAGGGGATCTTGTCCTGCGGTCCCTTGGGGTCGATGCCCAGCGGATTGTTGGAGCCGAACTGGTGCAGCGCCCAGATGTGCAGCACCACCACGGCCACGATAACGAAGGGCAGCAGGTAATGCAGGGCGAAGAAGCGGTTCAGCGTCGGGTTGTCGACGGTGAAGCCGCCCCACAGCCAGGTGACGATGCCCTCGCCGAAGAACGGCACGGCGGAGAACAGGTTGGTGATCACCTTGGCGCCCCAGAAGCTCATCTGGCCCCAGGGCAGCACGTAGCCCATGAAGGCGGTCGCCATCATCAGCAGCAGGATCACCACGCCCAGCATCCACAGCAGCTCGCGCGGCGCCTTGTAGGAGCCGTAGTAGAGCCCGCGGAAGATGTGAATGTAGACGACGATGAAGAAGAAGGAGGCGCCGTTCATGTGGATGTAACGGATCAGCCAGCCGTAGTTCACGTCGCGCATGATGCGCTCGACCTGATCGAAGGCGAGATCGACGTGAGCGGTGTACTGCATGGCCAGCACGATGCCGGTGACGATCATGATCACCAGCGTGAGGCCCGCCAGGGAGCCGAAGTTCCACAGGTAGCTGAGGTTCTTGGGCGCCGGATAGCCGGAGCCGACGGAATGATCGATGAAGGAGAACACCGGCATGCGGTGCTCGATCCACTTGATCACGCGGCTGTTGGTCTGAAATTCGCTCATTCTCCGAACTCCCCTTAGCCGATCACGATGGTCGTGTCGCCGGTGAACTCGTAGGGAGGCACAGGCAGGTTGAGCGGAGCCGGGCCCTTGCGGATGCGCCCGGAGGTGTCGTAGTGGGAGCCGTGGCAGGGGCAGAACCAGCCGCCGAACTCGCCGCGGCTCTGGCCCGGCTTCTGGCCCAGCGGCACGCAGCCCAGATGGGTGCAGACGCCGATGACCACCAGCCATTCGGGCTTCTCCACGCGCGCGTCGTCGGCCTGCGGGTCGGGCAGATCGTCCAGAGACACGGACTCCGCGGCCTGAATCTGATCGGCCGTGCGGTGGTCGATGAACACCGGATTGCCGCGCCAGGTCACCGTGATGCGCTGGCCCACCTCGATGGGCGAGATGTCGACCTCGGTCGACGCCAGCGCCAGAACCTCGGCCGACGGGTTCATCGTGTCAATCAGCGGCCAGGCCACGCTCGCGGCTCCCACTGCGCCCATGGCCCCCGCGGCCAGGTACAAGAAATCGCGCCGCGTCTCGCCGGTTCCGGCCTGCGCAGGTGTGGCGGTATCTGCCATGCGTCTTTTCCCCTACGATCCCTCAATTGGAGCCCTGCGGCACAGGGCCCCGACCAAATGCTTCCGAGGCTTGCGCCCCGGCGGCATGATCCAGACCCTAGTGCGCGACAAAGCCCCGGGGGTGCGACAAGCTGCCGCAGCCGAGGCCCGAATGCCCCTTTGTGGGGCTGGATATAGAGGAAATTTCCTTGGAACGCAAAGCTCCTTCGCACCAGCACCGACGATACGAATCGCACGCTAGCCGCTGCCGGGAACAAGGGCAGTGTGATACCGCTGGAGGCCTCGCCGTGCGCGCCGGCCGCACCGCGGCGCTCCCTGTGCGGCAGCCGGCTGGTACGGTCGAAAAGCCGATCCGCCGATACAACCGAACATGACAGCGGATAGTCATTGCCGAAGCGGTCAAACTGAGCATTCTACCCCACCATGCGCCTGGCTCTTTATCAGCCCGACATCCCGCAAAACTGCGGCGCCCTGATCCGCCTCACCGCCTGCCTGGGCGTCGGGCTGGATATCATCGAGCCTTGCGGTTTTCTGCTGGACGACAAGCGGCTGAAGCGCGCCGGACTGGACTATCACAGCCAGGCCAGCCTGCGGCGGCATCGCTCCTGGACCGCTTTCCAGGCCACTCGGCAGGCCGCGGGCAAGGAGGCCGGCGCCGCCGGCGGCCGCCTGCTGCTGTTGACCACCGGGGGCGATCGGCCCTACACCCACTTCGCCTACGCGTCCGGCGACATCCTGCTGCTGGGGCGCGAATCGGCGGGCGTGCCCGAAGAGGTGCACGCGGCGGCGGATGCCCGCCTCGTCATACCGGTGCAAGCCGGCTGCCGCTCCTTGAACGTGGCCCAGGCCGCCGCCATGGTCCTGGGCGAGGCCCTGCGCCAGACCTCGGCTTTTCCCGAGGGCCCGCAGGGCCCCACAGAGACAGATGTAGAGTGATCCGACGATGACCGACGCCGTAGCCCCCGAAACCGTCGAAGACCGCAAGGCCCGGGCCCGGGCTTGGTTCGAGGAACTGCGCGACCGGATCTGCGCCGCCTTCGAGGCCCTGGAGGACAAGTTGGGCGGCGCCAACGCCGAGCGCTTCGCCGAGGTGCCGCCGGGCCGCTTCGAGCGCAAGGCCTGGGACAGACCGGAAGGCGGCGGCGGCGTCATGTCGATCATGCGCGGCCGGGTCTTCGAGAAGGTCGGCGTCAACGTCTCCACGGTCCACGGGACCTTCTCGCCCGACTTCGCCAAGCAGATCCCCGGCGCCGAGGAAGATCCGCGCTTCTGGGCCAGCGGCATCTCGCTGGTCGCGCACCTGCGCTCGCCCCTGGTGCCGGCGGTGCACATGAACACCCGCCACATCGTCACCACCAAGTCCTGGTTCGGCGGCGGCGGCGATCTCAATCCCATGTACCCGGTCGAAGAAGACACCGCGGACTTCCACGCCGCCTTCAAGGCCGCCTGCGACAGCCACGACCCGGACTACTATCCGAAGTTCAAGAAGTGGTGCGACGAATACTTCTTCATTCCCCACCGCGGCGAGGCGCGCGGCGTGGGCGGCATCTTCTACGACTACCTGGACAGCGGCGACTGGGAGGACGACTTCGCCTTCACCCAGGACGTCGGCCGCGCCTTCCTGGAGATCTACCCGCAGCTCGTGCGCCGTCACATGGCCGAGCCCTGGAGCGAGGAGCAGCGCCGCCATCAACTGTTCCGCCGCGGCCGCTACGCCGAGTTCAACCTGCTCTACGACCGCGGCACCAAGTTCGGCCTGCAGACCGGCGGCAATGTCGAGGCCATTCTCATGAGCCTGCCGCCCGAGGCCGCCTGGCCGTGATGCCAGACTGTTCTGAGCCGGATCGGACCGTTGCCCTGACCTCACTATGCCAGCGAGCATCGCACCAGCGACTCAATTGCCTCCGCCTGTCACCCTCGGGCTTGTCCCGAGGGTCCATGGCCCCGCCGTGCGCTGGCCTCTCCCATGGATCCTCGCAACAAGTGCGAGGATGACCGTTGGTGTTGTGGCTGCGGCCGTGCGTGCCCGGCAACCGCAGGAAACACGTTGACCCCATTGCGGGCGCCTCGTCAGGCGGAAAGTCTGCTTATTTCAGGTTCCCGGCGCCTTGGGCGGTTCGGGGGAGATGCGGTCGGCCAGCTCCTTGAGCTGTAGCAGGCAGGCGGCGCGGTCGGGCAGGAAGTCCTCGCCGATCCACCATTCCTCCACGGCGCGCAGCAGGGCGCCGACGTCGGGCCCGGCGCTGTAGCCGAGCTTCAGCACATCGCCGCCGGACAACGGAAACCTGCGCGGCAGCCAGGCCGCGGCCGCCGCTAGCCCCGCCTCGAGCCCGGCCTTCGCCGCCGGCCTGGCCGCCTCTTCGCCCGCGGCCAGCCGCAGATAGGCCATCACCAAGGCGACGCGAAAGCGGTCCGCGCCGGCGCGGTAGAGCGCGGCGGAGAGTGCGTGGCGCACCGCCGGGTCGTCGCGGCCGCGGCACAGCACCGCCGCCGCCTCGCCCAGGGTCTTCTCCGGCGCGCCCAGCAGCTCCAGCTCCGCGGTCTCGGCGTTGGAGAGGCGCAGGCGCTGGGCCACGGCGCGGGCGACCGCGGCGCCGGGGCGCAGCAGCGTCGCCAGACGCAGCACCGCGTCCTCGCGTCCCCACTGCCCGGGATGGGGCAGATCGAGGTCCATGAGCCGGCGCAGCACCGCGGTGCCCGCGATCTCCGGCAGGATCGGCTCCAGGATACGCTCGGCCAGCATCAGCTCCAGCACCGGCAAGGGGTCGGGGGCGCCTAGCAGGCGCAGGATCTCGCTGCGCACCCGCTCGCCCGAGAGGCCGCTCAGCTTGGGCGCCAGCTCGCGCGCCACCGCCAGGGTCGCCGCGTCCGGCGGCAGCCGCCCGTAGTAGGCCTGGAATCGGAAGAAGCGCAGCAGGCGCAGATAGTCTTCCTCGATGCGGTCGCGCGGGTCGCCGACGAAGTGGACCCGCCCGGCCGCCAGGTCGGCCAATCCGCCGAAGGGATCGAAGAGCCGACCGTCGGGACTGCAGGACATGGCGTTGAAGGTCAGGTCGCGGCGCGCCGCGTCGGCCAGCCAGTCGTCGGTGAAGGCGACGACGGCGCGCCGCCCGTCGGTCTCCAGGTCCATGCGCAGGGTGGTGATCTCGAAGGGATGGTGGCCGCTCACCGCGGTCACCGTGCCGTGGTCCAGCCCCGTCGGGACCGCCTTGATGCCGGCGGCCCGCAGCAGCTCCATGACCTTTTCCGGGCGGTCCGGCGTCGCCAGGTCGACGTCCTTCACCGGGCGCCCGGCCAGGGCGTCGCGCACGCAGCCGCCGACGAAGCGCACCTCGCTTCCCTCGGCGGTCAGCGCCTCGACCACCGCCTGGGTTTCCGGCGCGGTCATCCAGGGCTGCGGCTCGAGCCGTTGCGCTGTGCTGCCTGCAGTCATGGAGTCCTCTGGTCCGATTCGATCTTGGTCCGATCTCCTGGGAGGGCAGCCTGCCGGGCCGCGCCCTGCAGCGCAACCGCTGCGCCTCCGCCGGGCCTCCGCCCGGCTATTGCCCCGCCGGGTGGCTTGGCACCACGACGCCGTCGACCAGCGCCGGCGGCACCAGTTCGGTTCCGGCGGGATATCCGGTGGTGAGATAGAGATAGAACAGGCCGCCCAGCGCGCCGGCCAGCCCCGCGGCCAGCATCCAGGGCCAGGGCGACTCCCGCCAGTCCAGGATCAGCTCCCCGCCCTTTACCTTGTGCTGCACAAGCCACACCCAGGCCGCATAGACCACGAAGGGAAGGATCAGCGGCAGCAACACCATCAACAGAACGCGCAGCATGGAACTCCCTTCAAGACCGCAGCAGGTCCGGCTGCAGCAGCACCTCGGAGAGGTTCGACAGCATACCCGCGGTGGCGCCCCAGATGTAATAGTCGCCGAAAGGATAGGCATAGAAGAAGCGCTCCGCGCCACGGAACATGCGGCTGTGCAGTTCCCGGTTGGCGGGATCCAGAAAGAAGGCGAGCGGCACCTCGAAGATCTCGTCCACCTCGCCCTGCTCGGGCTGCAGCTCGAAAGGCGGCTGCAGCAGGCCGACCACCGGCACCACCCGGAAGCCGGTGCGCACCAGATAGGTGTCGAGCCGTCCCACCACGGTCACGCGGTCGGGCGGCAGACCGACTTCCTCCCGCGCTTCGCGCAGGGCTGCCGCCTCGGCGTCGGCATCTTCGGGATCGACGCCACCGCCGGGAAAACTGATCTGCCCCGGATGATCGGGCAGATGCTTCGCGCGCCGGGTCAGCAGCACCGTCAGCTCGCCGGGACGCCGGATGATAGGCACCAGAACCGCCGCTTCGCGCAGCGGCGCGTCGGGATCGTAGAGGCCGGGGTTGAGGTCGTGGTCGCCGCGCGGCATCGCCTGGCGCATATCCTCTTCCGCCGAGGCCGGTCCGCTGGGCGCGACCCGGGTGCCCGGCGCCGGCAGGCGCGACAGCCGCGCCACCAGATCATCGGATTGCCACATCCCGCTCACGCCGCGGCCCTGCTCATGCCGCCGCGCCCAGCGGGAAGAACACGCCCTTGCTCCATACACCCAGACAATTGGCCTCCTTTGCCGCTTCGTCTCCGTCCCGCGGCGACTCCACCGCCAATCCCGCCAGTTCATAGTACACCGGACGCAAGATCAGCGCCTCCAGCCGGTCGCGCACCAGGATATAGGGTGCCGGCGCGCCGCTGTCAGGGTCCTCAACCACCCGTAGAGGGTGCGCCGGGCCGGCTTCCACCCAGTCGTCCAGGTTGGTACGGAAGGCCAGGACCTGGCCGCGGCCCTCGCCCTTCACGGAAAGTTCAACCGCGGTAAAGGGCGCGGCCTCCACCTCGATACGGCCTTTTTCGACCGGTGTGCGCAGCCAGAAGCCGCCGTCATCGTCTCGCCACAAAACCGAGGCAAAGAGCTTCACCAGGGATTTGCGGCGGATCGGCGCGCCCTCGTGATACCAGGTGCCGTCCCGGGCAATACGAATGTCGAAATCGCCGGCCGGCGGGATTTCTGTCTGTCCTGGCGACTGGTCAGCGGGCATGGAAAGCCTTATCTTTAGGTTCAGCGTACGTGATTTTGGTTGCGATTCGCCGCCGGGCAAAGGCCCGGCCGCGCTTTTGCCGGGGTCCCCCCAGCCATGGGGGCCCAGTGATCGGTCCCTGCCGGCATCCGGCAAGATGACCACGGCCCCCTGTAACCGCTGGGAGACAGTGCCCCGTGACGACGACGCCCACGCTACCCACCGAAGACATCGACGACGCCAAGCTGGCCGGCCAGATCGAAGATCTGGGCCATAAGCTCGGCCTCGTGCGGCAGTCTATCGGCCAGGTGATTTTCGGCCAACAGGAGGTGATCGATCAAACGCTGATCACGCTGCTGGCCGGCGGCCATGCACTGCTGATCGGCGTGCCGGGGCTGGCCAAGACCCGGCTGGTGGAGACCCTGGGCACCGTCTTCGGGCTGGAGGACAAGCGTGTCCAGTGTACGCCCGACCTCATGCCCGCCGACATCCTCGGCTCGGAAGTGCTGGAGGAGAGCGAGACCGGACGGCGGTCCTTCCGCTTCATTCCCGGCCCGGTGTTCTGCCAGCTTCTCATGGCCGACGAAATCAACCGCGCCAGCCCGCGCACGCAGTCGGCGCTGCTGCAGGCCATGCAGGAACGCCGCGTCACCGTTTCCGGCCACCCGCACGACCTGCCGACGCCCTTCCACGTGCTGGCGACGCAGAACCCGCTGGAGCAGGAGGGCACCTATCCCCTGCCCGAAGCGCAGCTCGACCGCTTCCTGCTGGAGGTCGACGTCGGCTATCCGGAACTGGAGGCCGAGCGGCAGATGCTGATCGAGACGACCGGCGCCCACGAAAGCCGGGCCAAGGCGGTGATGACGCCGGAGGAACTGATGGCCGCGCAGCATCTGGTGCGCCGCGTGCCGGTCGGCGAAAGCGTGGTCGAGACCATCCTCGCCATCGTGCGCAACGGCCGCCCCGAGGTCAGCGAGTTGGAGGAAGTGCGCAGCCAGGTGTCCTGGGGCCCGGGGCCACGCGCCAGCCAGGCATTGATGCTGGCGGTGCGCGCCAGGGCCCTGATGGACGGCCGCCTCGCGCCCTCCGTCGACGACGTGATCCACTTGGCGCGGCCGGTGCTGAAGCATCGCATGGCGCTGAGCTTTGCGGCGCGCGCCGATGGCGTGACCCTGGATCACATCATCGCCCACCTGACCGCCCCCTACGCTTGACCGCGTAAGATCGAACGGCGACGGAGACTCCAAGCCGCCTATGACGAACACCCTCCCGCTGCGGCATCGCGCCGAGCAACTGGCCGCCACCCTGCCGCCGCTACTGGTGGCGGCGGAACGGGTCGCCGCCAGCGTGGCCCAGGGCGTCCACGGCCGGCGCCGGGTGGGACAGGGCGAAACCTTCTGGCAGTACCGGCACTACGACCTGGGCGACCGGCCGCAGTCGATCGACTGGCGACAGTCCGCCAAATCCGACATGGTCTTCGTGCGCGAGATGGAGTGGGAAGCCGCCCAGTCGGTATGGATCTGGCGCGACGCCTCGCCCTCCATGTCTTGGACCTCCGACCGCAACCACCAGAGCAAGCGCCAGCGCGCCGACCTGCTGACCCTGGCCCTCTCGGTGCTGCTGATGCGCGGCGGCGAGCACATCGCCCTGCTGGGTTCCGGGCTCAGACCCTCGGCCAGCCGCGCCACCCTTACCAAGATCGCCACCCTGATCGAGAACGCCGCGGCGACGACCGAAGCGGGCGGTGCGCGGGCGGGTTCGGAAGGCCCGGAGGAAGCGCCGGCGAGCGACAACCTGCCACCCGCGCTGCCCCTGCCGCGCAGCGCCCAGGTGGTCTTCATCAGCGACTTCCTGGCGCCTTTGGAAGAGATCGACAAGGCGCTGCGCTACTACGGAGAGGCCGGCTTGCGCGGCGCGCTGTTGCAAGTGCTCGACCCGGCCGAGGAGAGCCTGCCTTACGACGGACGCGTGCGCTTCGACGGCCTGGAGCACGAACCCCCCTGGCTGGTGTCGAAGGTGGAGGCCGTGCGCGGCGACTACGCCCGCCGCCTCAACGCCCAGCGTGAAGGCCTGCGCGACATCTGCCGGGCGCTGGGCTGGGGCTGCGACTTCCATCGCAGCGACCAGCCGCCGCAGGCGGCGCTGCTGCGCCTCTACACCACGCTCTCCCAGGCGGTGCCATGCTGAACTTCGGGCTCCTCGCCTTCGCGCAGCCCTGGCTGCTGCTGGCCCTGGCGGGGCTGCCGCTGCTGTGGCTGCTGCTGCGGCTGACGCCGCCGGCGCCCCGGCGCCTGACCTTCCCCGCAGTGCGCCTGCTGGCCGGCCTCAAGGTGCCCGAGGAGACTCCGGCACGCACGCCCTGGTGGCTGCTGCTGCTGCGGCTGTTCATCGTCGCCCTGATCATTCTCGGCCTCGCCCAGCCGCTGCTCAATCCGGCGGCGCAGCTCTCCGGCAGCGGCCCGATGATGCTGGTCATCGACGACGGCTGGGCCTCGGCGCGCTTCTGGCCGGCGCGCCAGATCGCCGCCGCCAACCTGCTGGCCCAGGCCGAGCGCGAGGACCGCCCGGTGATCCTGCTCACCACCGCTCCGGGCACCCAGGACACGCCGCCGGAGACCAGCGGCCTGCTGCCGGCGGCCGAGGCGCGGCGCCTGCTGCAAGGCCTGAAGCCGAAGCCCTGGCCGGTCGACCGCGAAGCCGCCCAAGCCGCGGTGGAAGACCTTCGGATCGACGGCACGGCCCACGTGGTCTGGCTGTCCGACGGCCTGGACGCCCCGGGCAGCGCCGGCTTCGCCGCCGCCCTGCAGCGTCTCGGGCGCCTGCACGTGCTGCGCGAGGAGAGTGCCGGCCTGGCTCATCTCGCCCTCGCCCCCGACACCGAGGGCGTCGATCTGGTGGCCCGCGCCCTGCGCGCCGACGGCCAAGGCGCCAGCCAGGCCGCGGTCCTGGCCATCGGCGGCGACGGACGCATCATCACCCGCGCGCCGCTGCTCTTCGAGCCCGGCGAGACCGAAGCCCGCGCGCTGCTGGATCTGCCGACCGAGATGCGCAACCGCATCGCCCTGCTCTCCATCGAGGGCGAGACCACCGCCGGCGCCACGGTGCTGCTGGACGAGCGCTGGCGGCGCCGCCCGGTCGGCTTGGTCTCCATCGGCGGCGAGCAGGAGGCGCAGCCTCTGCTGAGCGAAACCTACTACCTGCAAAGCGCCCTGGAGCCCTTTACGGAGCTGCGCAAGGGCAGCGTCGAGGACCTGCTGCAGCGCCAGCTCGCGGTGCTGGCGCTGCCCGACAGCATCACCCTCAGCCCCGACGAGCGCGGGCGGATCGCCGACTGGGTGAGCCGCGGCGGCCTGCTGCTGCGCTTCGCCGGGCCGCACAGCGTCGCCCAGCCGCCCGCCGGCGGAGCCGCGGCAGGAGGGGGCGACGACCTGCTGCCGGTGCGCCTGCGCGGCGGCGACCGGATCCTGGGCGGCGCCTTGACCTGGGACACCCCGGCGCGCCTCGCCCCCTTCGCCGCGGACAGCCCCTTCGCCGACCTGGCCCTGCCCGACGACGTCGTCATCCGCCGCCAGGTGTTGGCCGAGCCGTCCTTGGACCTGGGCGAGAAGACCTGGGCGCGGCTCAGCGACGGCACACCCCTGGTCACCGCCGACCGGCGCGGCGAGGGCTGGCTGGTGCTGTTCCACACCACCGCCAACACCGACTGGTCGAACCTGCCGATCTCCGGCCTCTTCGTCGAGATGCTGCGCCGGGTCATGGCGATCAGCCAGGGCGTCGAGGGCGGCTCCGGCGGCGCCGCCCTGCCGCCGATCGAGGTCATGGACGGTTTCGGCAGCCTCGGCGCGCCGCCGGCCACGGTGCTGGCCCTAGAGACCGGAGGCGAGGCCGGCGGGGGCCGGGAAAGCCCCCTGGGGCCGCGCCATCCGCCCGGTTACTACGGCAACGACAGCCTGCGCCAGGCCCACAACCTCAGCCGCTTCGTCGGCGAGTTGACGCCGCTGCGCGGCCTGCCCGCGGGGGTCACCACCGCCCTGTACCAGGACAGCCCGGAACAGGACTTGAAGCCCTGGCTGCTGGCCGCCGCCCTCTTCCTCGCCCTGCTCGATCTGCTGATCTCCCTGGCGCTGCGCGGGCTGCTGCGCCCCGGCGGCGGCGTCGCCGCGGCCAGCGCCACCGGCGCCCTGCTGCTGGGCCTGGGTCTCGGCGCGGCGGGCCTCGCCCCGGCGGCGCCCGCCCTGGCGCAGGCGCGCGACGACGGGCGCACCCTGGAAGCGACGCTGATGACCCGGCTGGCCTATGTCGAAACCGGCGACCCCGCGGTCGACGAGATCAGCCGCGCCGGACTGATGGGCCTGACGCGGGTGCTGGAGCGCCGCACATCGGTGGAGGCCGGCCCGCCGCTGGGCATCGTGCTGGGGCGCGACGACATGGCTTTCTTCCCGCTGGTCTACTGGCCGGTGACGGCCTCCCAGCCGGCGCCCAGCCAGGCCGCCATAGATCAGGTGAACTTCTTCCTGGACCATGGCGGCACCATCCTTTTCGACCTGCGCGAATCCAGCGCCGGCGCGCAAATCTTCGGCGGCGGCAGCCAGGGCACCCAGCACCTGCGGCGCCTGACCCAGGGCATCGCCATACCGCCGCTGGAGCCGGTGCCGGTCGACCACGTGCTGCGCAAGGCCTTCTACCTGATGGAGGACTTTCCCGGCCGCTTCGTCGGCGGCACCCTGTGGCTGGAGGCGCCGGGCGAGAACGTCAACGACGGCGTCGCCTCCATCCTCATCGGCTCCAACGACTGGGCGGGCGCCTGGGCGGTGAACGAACTGGGCCGTCCGCTGAACGCGGTGGTGCCCGGCGGCCCGCGGCAGCGCGAAATGGCCTACCGCTTCGGTATCAACCTGGTGATGTACGCCCTGACCGGCAACTACAAGGCCGATCAGGTCCACATCCCCTTCATCTTGGAACGGCTGGGACAATGACGCGGCGCCCGCCAAGGCACGAGGCGGCTCCATGAGCGCGCTGTCCGTCCAGTGGGCCCCGATGCTGCCGCTGTGGCTGATCGGCGGGCTGGGCTTCGCCGCGGCGCTGCTGGTCGCCCTGGCCCTGTGGCGCCGGGCGCGCGGCGCGCTGTGGCGCCTGGGCGCCTTCGCGGTGCTGCTGCTGGCGCTGGGCAACCCCTCCATCGTCGAAGAGCAGCGCGACCCCTTGAGCGACGTGGTCTTCATCGTCGCCGACGAGAGCGCCAGCCAGGACATCGAGAACCGCGGCAGCCAGACCGAGCGGGCGGTCAGCCACCTGCTGACCCAGATCGGCGCCCTGGAGGATACGGAAGTTCGCCTGATCCGCGCCGGAGACGCCGCCGGCGCGCGCGACGCCGAGGGTACGCGCCTCTTCGCCCCGCTGCGCCAGGCCCTGGCCAAGGTGCCGCGCCAGCGCGTCTCCGCCGTCATCCTGGTCAGCGACGGCCAGATCCACGACCTGCCGGAGTCGGTGGAGAGCCTGGGCATCGAGGCGCCGGTCCACCTGCTGCTCACCGGGCGGCCCGACGAGGGCGACCGCCGCCTGACCATCACCAAGGCCCCCAGCTTCGGCATCGTCGGCGACCAACTGACCCTCAGCCTGCGCGTCGACGACCTGCCCGGCGGCGGGACCGCCGGCAGCGCCCGCGTGGTGCTGCGCCAGGACGGCACCGCGACCCAGGGCATCGACGCGCGCATCGGGGTCGAGGAGCAGATGACCTTCGAGCTCGACCACCGCGGCCCGGCAGTGCTGGAAATCGAGGTCGCGCGCGGCCCGCAGGAACTGACCCTGGCCAACAACCGCGCCGCCGTGGTGGTCAACGGCGTGCGCGACCGCCTGCGGGTGCTGCTGGTCTCCGGCGAACCGCATGCCGGCGAGCGCGCCTGGCGCAACATCCTGAAGTCCGACCCTTCGGTCGACCTGGTACACTTCACCATCCTGCGGCCGCCGGAAAAACAGGACGGCACGCCGATCCGCGAGCTGTCGCTCATCGCCTTTCCGACCCGCGAGCTCTTCGAGGTGAAGCTCGACGAGTTCGACCTGATCATCTTCGACCGCTACCGGCGGCGCGGGGTGCTGCCCTCCATCTACCTGGAGAACGTGGCCAACTACGTGGAGAACGGCGGCGCTCTGCTGGAGGCCGTCGGCCCGACCTTCGCCACGCCGCTGTCGCTCTTCCGCACGCCGCTGGGCCGGGTGCTGCCGGCCGAGCCCACCGGGCAGATCTATGAAGCCGGCTTCCATCCGCAGGTCACCGACCTGGGCAGCCGCCACCCGGTGACCGCCGGGTTGGACGGCAGTGGAGGCGCGGGCGAAGCCCCGACCTGGGGCCGCTGGTTCCGTCAGATCGAAGGCGACACGATCCGCGGCGACATCCTCATGCAGGGCATCCAGAACAGCCCGCTGCTGATCCTCGACCGCTTCGGCGAGGGCCGTGTGGCGCAGATGATGAGCGACCACATGTGGCTGTGGTCGCGCGGCTTCGAGGGCGGCGGCCCCCAGGCCGAGCTCCTGCGCCGCATCTCCCACTGGCTGATGAAGGAGCCGGACCTGGAGGAGGAGGACCTGCGCGCCCAGGTGCGCGGCGGCCAGCTTCAGATCGTCCGCCGCTCGCTGTCCATCGAGCAGCCGCCGGTGACGGTCACCCTGCCCTCCGGCGAGACCCGGATCCTCACCCTCGCGCCCGACGGCGCCGGACTCAGCTCGGCCGCCCTGTCCGCCGAGCAGAACGGGCTCTACCACATCACCGACGGGCGGCTGACCACCCTGGCCGCCGCCGGGCCGCTGAACCCCCTGGAACTGCGCGATCCGCGCTCCAGCGGCGCCCTGGTCGACCCCCTGGCCGAGGAGAGCGGCGGCACCGTCTGGCGGCTGGCCGGCGACGAGCTGCCGGCCCTGCGCAAGGTCGCCGCCGACCGCGACCGTCACGGCCGCGGCTGGATCGGCCTGAAGCGCGGCGGCGGCTATGTGGTGACCGGCGTGCTGCAGATCCCGGTGCTCCCGGCCCTTCTGGTGCTTTGCCTCAGCCTCGCCGCTGCGGTATTAGCTTGGCAGAGGGAAGGGCATTAGGCGCCGGGGGGCCGAATCCGATCAACATGCATCGCCAGACGCAAAGGGCTCCGCTGAAGAGCCCGATCATGCTGCTCGTCTTCGTGGTGATCTGCCTGGCCGCCGGGCGGCTGGGCGCGGCCTTGACCGAGCCGGCCCTGGAAGGCTGGTACCGCGGTCTCGCCAAGCCCTTCTGGACGCCGCCGGACGTGGTCTTTCCGGTCGCCTGGTCGATCCTCTACGTGACCATGGGCATCGCCGCCTGGCTGGTGTGGAAGACCGCCGAGCGCGGCGAGTTGCGCCTGCCGATGACCCTCTTCTTCGGCCAACTGGTGATCAACGTGCTGTGGTCCTTCAGCTTCTTCGGCCAGCGCAGCCCCTTCCTGGGGCTGATCTGCCTGGGCGCCCTGGTACTGGCGGTGATCCTCACCACCGTCGCCTTCACCCGCGTCAACCGCGCCGCCGGCTGGCTGTTCCTGCCCTATCTGCTGTGGCTCGGCTATGCGGGCGCGCTGAACTTCGCGATCTGGAAGATGAACGCGTGACACCAGGGTTTGAAGCAGCGTCCCATGCTTCGAGGCGCCCGCTCGCGCGGGCTCCTCAGCATGAGGCGAGCCTAATTGCCGCCTCACCCTGAGGGCCGCCGGGAGGCGGCGTCTCGAAGGGTGAGCGCTGGGTCTATCCCGGAGATTTCTTACGCGACGGAGCGGCGAACCCGCCTCCGGCGTGCGGGCTTCACCTCGGCTTCGGGCGCCTGGCCGCGGCCGATGACGCCGTAGACCTTCTCCAGGGCGCCGTCCCGCAGCGCCTTCACCTGGAAGCGTTCCGGCTCCACCGGGCCCGGCAGGGAAAGCCCCTGCGCCGAGGCGGAGATGAAGCCGAAGGGGCGGTAGTAGCCGGGATCGCCCACCACCACGCAGATGCGGTGCCCGGCCTTTTCGGCTGCATCCAGGCTGTGGCGCACCAGCGCCTTGCCGATGCCCTGGCCCTGCAGCGCCGGCTCCACCGCCAGGGGGCCGAGCAGGATCGCCGGGGTGCCGGCGATGGCGATGGGCCAGTAGCGGATCGAGCCGAGCAGGCCGCCGTCCCCTGCGACGGCGGAGAAGCAGAGCGCGGCCACCGGGTCGGCGCCCTCGCGCAGCCGGTAGACGGTCTTGCGGGTGCGATCGAAACCGAAGGTGCGGTCCAGCAGGGGAGTGATGAGGGCGGCGTCGTCGGCCCGCTCGGGCACGATGGTGAAGGTCATGATCTTGCTTCCAGAAGGGCCGCTCTTGGGTGCGGCACGAATTGACGGCAGGCCGAAGGGCGCGCGGAGGGCGCGGGGGTCAGCGTCGTCGTCGCAACTGGGGTCGCAGGCGGGCCTGCGGGCTCTGGAAGAGGTCGATCATGGAATCTCTTTACCAGCCGGTTCATTAACCCGAGGTGAATAACACAACTCGCCCCAAGGGGATAGCCTCCTTTGCCCGTCCCCGCGCGCCTGCGCTCAGCCGCCCCGGATGCCCGCCGGCGGCGCCACCAGGGCCTCAAGCCCTTGGTCCCAATAGGGTTCCGGGCCGAAGTAGTCGGCCAGGAAATCGATGAAGACCCGCACCTTGACCGAGAGGTTGCGGCTGTGCGGATAGACCGCGTGGATGCCCTGTTCGGGCAGCGGAAAGCCCGGCAGCAGCGCCTCCAGGCTGCCGTCGCGCAGGTAATCGCCGACGATGAAGGTCGGCAGGCGGGCGATGCCGAGGCCGCCGAGGGCCGCCCCGCAGAGCGCATCGCCGTTGTTGGCCAGCAGCGGGCCATCGACCTTCACCTTCTGCAGACCGCCCTGGGATCCACCGGGCCCGTGCAGCAACCAGTCCCGCGGCTGAGCCATGTGGGTGTAGAGCAGGCAGTCGTGGCCGCGCAGGTCTTCCGGCTTTTCGGGGCGGCCGCGGCGCGCCAGGTAGCCGGGGCTGGCGCAGATCACCGCGTGGGACGGCGCCACGCGGCGGGCGACCAGGCTGGAGTCGCGCAACTGGCCGATGCGCAGCGCCAGGTCGTAGCCCTCCTCCACCAGGTCGACGAAGCGGTCGTTCATCGCCATGTCGATGGTGATCTGAGGGAAGCGGGCATGGAACTCGGGGATGGCGCGGGCCAGGTGCAGGAAGCCGAAGGACATGGGCGCGTTCAGCTTCAAGAGGCCGCGCGGCGCGGCGGAGAGGTTGCTCACTGCCCGCTCCGCAGCCTCGGCCTCGTCCAGCACCCGCCGGCAGGCCTCGTAGAAAGTGGCCCCCGCCTCGGTGAGCGAGAGCCGCCGGGTGGTGCGGTTCAGGAGGCGCACGCCCAGGCCGTCCTCCAGGCGGGCGACCTGCTTGGAAACGGCGGACTTGCTGACCCCCAGACTGCGGGCCGCGGCGGAGAAGCCCTCGGCCTCGACCACCTCGGCGAAGATTTCCATGGCGTCCAGGCGGACCATCTATCGTTTCCTCTAAGAAACAATCATGTTCCTTCCTACCCCATTAACATCTGCATGGGAACACCTTAGGTCATAGGCGAGGCCCCGCGGCGGGGGATCCCCGCGACGGGCCGCGAATTTCCAACCGCCATGACCCGAGCCGAGTGAGGAAGATCCAGCCATGACCCCAAGCAGAACCAGGGTTCTCGTTCTCTACTACAGCAGCTACGGCCACATCGAGACGATGGCCAAAGCCGTCGCCAAGGGCGCCAAGAGCGTCGACGGCGTCGAGGTCACCATGAAGCGCGTGCCCGAGCTGATGCCCGAGGAGGTCGCCAGGAACGCCGGCGTGAAGCTGGACCAGGCCGCCCCCGTGGCGAGCCCGGCGGAGCTGGCCGACTACGACGCCATCGTCTTCGGCACGCCGACGCGCTTCGGCAACATGGCCTCGCAGATGCGCAACTTCCTGGACCAGACCGGCGGCCTCTGGGCCAAGGGCGCCCTGATCGGCAAGGTCGGCAGCGTCTTCGCCTCCACCGGCACCCAGCACGGCGGGCAGGAGACCACCATTACCTCCTTCCACACCACGCTGTTCCACCACGGCATGGTCGTGGTGGGCGTACCCTACTCCTGCCAGGGCCTGACCAAGATGGACGAGATCACCGGCGGCACGCCCTACGGTGCGACCACCCTGGCCGGCGGCGACGGCAGCCGCCAGCCCAGCGCCAACGAGCTGGAGATCGCCCGCTTCCAGGGCCAGCACGTCGCCGAAGTCGCCGCCAAGCTGGTGGCGGCGGAGAGGGTGCCCGCCTAATCTGGAGACCGCCCGACGGTGGGCGAAGCAGGAGACCCGCGATGATCGACATCACACCCTTCGAGGAACTCGGGCGTTTCGACAACGACTGGCTGTCGGCGCGCTACCACTTCAGCTTCGCCTACTACCACGACCCGGACCGCATGGGCGTGGGCGCCTTGCGCGTGTGGAACGACGACACCATCCGCCCCGGCACCGGCTTCGACCTGCACGGCCACCGGGACATGGAGATCATCACCTACGTGCGCAGCGGCGCCATCACCCACCAGGACCACCTGGGCAACGTGGGGCGGACCGAGGCCGGCGACGTGCAGGTCATGTCCGCGGGCACCGGCATCATGCACGCCGAGTACAACAAGGAAGACGAGCCGGCACAGATCTTCCAGATCTGGATCGAGCCGGCGGTGCACGGCGTCGCCCCGCGCTGGGAGACCCGCAACTTCCCCAAGGCCGGACGCGAGGGCGCGCTGGTGCCGCTCGCCTCCGGGCGCAGGGGCCACGAAGAAAACGCCCTGCCGATCTACCAGGACGCCGCCATCCTGGCCGCCACCCTGAAGGCCGGGCAGAGCGTGACCCACAGGCTGGAGCCGGGGCGCAAGGGCTACCTGGTGCCCGCCACGGGCCGCCTGAAGGTCAACGGCGAGACGGTGGAGGCGCGCGCCGGCGTGGTACTGGAAGGCGTCGAGGAGGTCACCATCACCGCCGAGGAGGATTCGGAGATCCTGCTCGCCGACGTCTGAGCCGAAAGCACGAGACGAGAGGAGAGGAGAATTTTTCATGGGACTTCTGATCGACGGCGTCTGGCACGACAAGTGGTACGACACCAAGAAGACCGGCGGCCGCTTCCAGCGCCAGGGCAGCGCCTTCCGCAACTGGGTGACCGCCGATGGCAGCGCGGGCCCCAATGTCGAAGGGGGCGGCGAGCCGGGCTTCAAGGCCGAGGCCGGGCGCTACCACCTCTACGTCTCCCTCGCCTGCCCCTGGGCGCACCGCACGCTGATCTTCCGTAAGCTGAAGAAGCTGGAGGAGATCGTCCCGGTCTCGGTGGTCAACTGGCACATGGGCGAAGAAGGCTGGACCTTCGCCGAGGGCCGCGGCGTCCTGCCCGACAGCGTGAACGGCGCCGACAAGCTCTACGAGGTCTACCTGAAGGCCAAGCCCGACTATACCGGGCGCGTCACCGTGCCGCTGCTGTGGGACAAGCAGCGCGGCACCATCGTCAGCAACGAGTCGGCGGAGATCATCCGCATGTTCAACAGCGCCTTCGACGGCCTGACCGGCTCGACATTGGATTTCTATCCGGAAGACCTGCGCGGCGAGATCGACGCCGTGAACGAGACCGTCTACGACACCGTCAACAACGGCGTCTACAAGGCCGGCTTCGCCACCTCACAGGAAGCCTACGAGGAAGCCTTCGACGCGCTTTTCGAGACGCTGGATGCCCTGGAAGACCGCCTGCTGCGCCAGCGCTACCTGGCCGGCGAACGCCTGACCGAGGCCGACTGGCGTCTCTTCACCACGCTGCTGCGCTTCGATGCGGTCTACCACGGCCACTTCAAGTGCAACCTGAAGCGCCTGGTCGACTACCCCAACCTCTGGGACTACACCCGCGAGCTTTACCAGATGCCCGGCGTTGCCGAGACCGTCGACCTCTTCCACATCAAGCAGCACTACTACGGCAGCCACCGCGCGCTAAACCCCAGCGGCATCGTGCCCAAGGGCCCGGACATCGACTTCACCCTGCCGCACAGCCGCGACGCGCTGAAGGCGGCGTAGCTCCCCGCTGAAATCCCTCTCCCCTGGTGGGAGAGGGCTGCGCAGGCTTGGCGAGATCGCGAGATCGAGCCTGGCCGAAGCTGGGTGACGGGGTTTCAGATATCGAACTCGGCCACCAGCGGGGCGTGGTTGGAGCGCGGGTCGTCCTCGGCCATGAGCGTTTCGTCGGGCAGCGTCTCGTTGTCGGCCTCGACGCCGCGGCAGGCCGCGGCCAGGGCCGCGGAGCAGAGGATGTGGTCGAGCATGCGCCGGTGGCCGCCGTGATTGATCGTAAAGCGCCGCGCCTCCGGCAGGCGCAGTTCCAAAGCCTCCAGCACGCGCCCGGCCAGGTCCGGATTGCCGCTGTCCTCCAGCGTCGCCTGCAGGATGCGCGAGGGCGTCTCCTCCTCCCCGGCGTTGAGGTCGCCGCAAACCGCGATCAGCGCCTGCGGGTCGGCATCGAAGATCCGCTCGACCAGCAGGCGCGCTTCCAGCGCCTGGCCGCTGCGCTTCAGCGTGGCGGTGAAGTAGCCCTCGGCCCAGCCGGCGAGCGAGGCCCAGCGCTGCGCCGAGAGCTTCTGGCCGGAGATGGGCGCGGCCAGCGGGCTGCGCAGGTGCAGGTTGATGACGTGCAGCGTGCGGCCGCTGTCGGTCTCGTAGACCGAGTGCAGCAGCGGGCGGTCCCACTCCAGGGTCATGTTCCGCGCCGCCTCCGGTTCGGCGGTCACCGAGCGGTAGGCGGGCGGCGGCACCAGGCGGTGGCGCAGGGCCTCGCTGCGGTGCGCCGGGCGGCGGCTGAGGATCACCAGGTTGTGGACGTCGGAGACGCCGTGATTCGCCCCGCCCGCCGGCGCGGCCGCCAGGTCGTAGGTGTCGTAGGCCGTCTCGGCCAGGAGGCGCGTCAGGGCCGTCAGCTCACGCCCTTTCCGCCCGGCCACGTGCTGGCCATTGACCTCCTGCAAACAAAGGATGTCGGCCCGCAAGGCCTGCAGTTGCGGACGCAGCACCGCGGCCCGCCGCTCGAAGGCCGCCTCGCCGCCCTGCGCCAGATCGAGGTTTTCCAGATTGAAGGTGGCGATCCGCATGATCTCTTCCGCAGCCCTGGGTTTTCCGGCAGCTTACCCGATGCGCGCGCGGAGCCGAATGACCTGTCGCAAGGCCCGGCCACAGGGCTGCGGCGGGAAACGATTTGCGCCGCGCCGCGCCCGTTCTAGACTGGGCAGCCGACGGCAGACCGAATGGGGGAGCGTTCTTGGCGCCCATGCACTTGGACATCTGGCACTCGGAAGATGAGCCGCGACTCGGCGCCGTGCTG
Organism: Pelagibius sp. CAU 1746; assembly: GCF_039839785.1. Lineage (NCBI taxonomy): Bacteria > Pseudomonadati > Pseudomonadota > Alphaproteobacteria > Rhodospirillales > Rhodovibrionaceae > Pelagibius > Pelagibius sp. CAU 1746. Next base: position 1,313,435 of record NZ_JBDOQT010000001.1, on the reverse strand, counting down.
TCCGAGTGCTGGCATCTGCTGGCCGACGGCGCCGCCGAACCCCGGCACGATTTCCATACCACCGCCCTGGCCACCCGCCATGCCGGCCACGGCTGCACGCTACGCACCGTGGTGCTGCGCAAGGTCGACCCGGAGGCCCGCGAGCTGGCCTTCTACACCGACCTGCGCAGCCGCAAGATCGGCGAGATCCAGCACGACCCGCGCGTCGCCCTGTTGTTCAACTCGATGAGCGACGACACCCAGATCCGCATACAGGCCGAGGCCGCCATCCACCACCGCGGCGCCGACGCGGAAGCCGCCTGGCGCGGCCTCAGCCCGCGGCAGCGGCGGGACTATCTGGTTTCCGGCCCGCGCGGCCTGCCCTGGGCCTGGGCCACCTCCGGCCTGCCGGCGGAGTTGGAGAGCCGCGACCCCAGCACGGCGGAGAGCGAGGCCGGGCGGCTGAACTTCGCCGTCGTCTCCTGCAAGGTCCGCCACATCGACTGGCTGTTCCTCACACCTTACGGCCACCGCCGCGCCAGCTTCGCCTGGAACGGCGACGGACAACTGCAAACAAGCTGGTTGGTCCCCTGACACGCAAACATGGAGAAAGGCGAGCCGGCATGAACCAGATGTGGAAGGGGCAGGCCTTCAGTGTCTCCCACGCCGACAGCGGCGCCTTCAAAGGCGAGGGCCTGCGCGCCTTCTTCGAGTACCGCGACCTGGGGATCGCCGGCGCCACCGCCGGCAACTTCGGCGCCCAGGTGATCCGCGCCGTGCCGGGAAGGGAAAGCCCCGCGGCCTGGCACCGGCACGATCTCGACTTCCAGATGGTCTACGTCACCCGCGGCTGGGTGGTCTTCGAATACGAGGGCCAGGGCGAGCAGGTGCTGCGAGAGGGCTCCTGCGTGCTGCAGCCGGCGGGCATCCGTCACCGCGAGCTGCGCCATTCCGACGATATGGAGCTGATCGAGATCACCTCCCCCGCCGACTTCGGCACGGAAGAGGTGGAGAAGCCGGCTTAAGACTCCTCTCGTCACCCTCGGGCTTGTCCCGAGGGTGACGAGAGGAGCGCGCTAAAACGACGAATTCGGCTCCTTCAGGAACTCCATTTCCGCTTGCGTGCTTTCGCGGCCCAGGATCCCGTTGCGGTGGGGAAAGCGCCCGAAGCGGGCGATGATCTCGCGGTGGCGCTCGGCGTAGGAGAGGAACTCGCCGCCGTCCTCCAGCCGCGCGATAAGGCGCACGCAGTCCTGCTGGTCCTTCAGGTCCTCGCTGTGTTCCAGCGGCAGGTAGAGGAAGACCCGTTCGACATCGCTCAAGGACCGGTCGAAGTCCATCTTCAGGGCGTGGCGGGTGACCGCCCGCGCCGCGGCGTCGCAGGCGAAGGCCTTCGGCGTGCCGCGGTAGAGGTTGCGCGGCGCCTGGTCAAGCAGCAGCACCAGCGCCAGGCAGCCGCGCGGCGTCCGCCGCCAGTCCTCGTAGCGGCCGGCCAGCGCCGCCTGGAGATGGGGGCCCAGGACGCGGCGGCATTCGCCGTCGAAGGCCTCGCTGACCGCGAACCACTGCGCCTTGCGGCTCTCAGCGAACCAGAACTCCAAGACCTCTTCCAACGCACTCATAAAACCCCTCTCGCACCGCAGGCTCGATCGGCTGAGTCCCCGAGCGCGCGTCTGCCGCATGGTCAGCTCCGCCGAGGCGCGGACTATAGTCGCTTTCCCCCGCCGCCCGCCAGTCCGGCCCAAGCGAGGACAGCGAGCGCGCGCCCCTGACCGGCGGGCCCTGCCCGGCCCGCGGCCGCTAGGCCCGGCGCCGCTAGGCCGCGATCAGGCCGTGCAGGCTGAAGAGGCCCTCGGGGTCCAGCCACTGCGCCTCGCTGCGCCACCCGCCTTGCCGCGCCAGTTCGGCGAAGGCCTCCAGCGTGTACTTGTAGGAGCTCTCCGTGTGGATGGACTCGCCGGCGGCGAAGCCGAAGGAGCGGCCGGCGACGGCGGCCGCCTGGTCGGCGCGGCTCACCAGGTGCATCTCGATGCGCCCCAGAGCGGAGTCGTAGCGCGCCTCGTGGCGGAAGGCCGCAAGATCGAAAGTGCCTTCCAGCTCGCGGTTGATGCGCTGCAGGAGATTGAGGTTGAAGGCCGCCGTAACGCCCGCGGCATCGCCGTAGGCGGCAATGAGCCGCGCCTCGTCCTTCTGCAGGTCGACGCCGACGATGAAGCGGGCGCCCGGGCCCAGAAGGTCACGCGCCCGGCGCAGGAAGGCGGCGGCCGCCGGCGGATCGAAATTGCCGATGGTCGAGCCGGGAAAAAAGCCCACCCGCCCCGCCGCCGGCACCGCCGCCGGCAGGGTGAAGGCGCTGCTGTAGTCGGCGTGCACCGGGACGACCGGCAGGGCGTAATCGGCGGCGAGCCTCGCCGCCGCGCGCTGCAGGTGCGCGCCGGAGATGTCGATCGGCACGTAGCACTGCAGGTTCCGCAGGCTGTCCAGCAGCAGGCGGGTCTTCACCGAGGAGCCGCTGCCGAACTCGACGAGGCTCGCGCCTTCCCCCACGAAGGCGGCGATCGCCGCCGCATGAGCGCGCAGCGCCGCCGTCTCCGCCCGCGTCGGGTAGTATTCCTCCAGCTCGGTGATGGCGTCGAAGAGCTGCGAACCGCGCTCGTCGTAGAAGAACTTCGGCTCCAGCGCCTTGGGGCGGCGCGCCAGGCCGCGCAGCACGGCGTCGCGGAACTCGCCGTCGCCCGCCGCCCCGGCTTCGACGAAGCTCTCCAGCTTGTGCAGCACGCCCATCAGACGCCTCCCCCGGCAACATCCTTCGCCAATCGCAGGCCGGTGAACTGCCAGCGCTGATGCGGATAGAAGAAGTTGCGGTAGCTGGCGCGCAGCTGCGCATCGGGCGTGACGCAGGAGCCGCCGCGCAGCACGAACTGATTGCACATGAACTTGCCGTTGTATTCGCCCACCGCGCCTTCGGGCGCGCGGAAGCCGGGATAGGGCCCGTAGGCGCTCTGGGTCCACTCCCAGACGTCGCCATACAACTGGGCCGGCGCAGCACCTGCCTTTTCTGCCGGCAGCGGCACCAGGGCGTCGCGGCTGAGAAGGTTGCCGGCGATCGGCTGCTGCGCCGCGGCCACCTCCAGCTCCGCTTCTCTGGGCAGGCGCGCCCCGGCCCAGCGGGCGTAGGCGTCGGCCTCGAAGAGGCTGACGTGGCAGACCGGCGCGGCGGGATCGACAGGATAGCGGCCCAGCAGCGACATGGCGGCCCAGGTGCCGTCGCCGTCGTCTTCCCAATAGAGCGGCGCGCGCCAGCCCTCGCGCTGCACCGTCGCCCAGCCGTCGGAAAGCCACAGCGCCGGGTCGTCGTAGCCGCCGTCGGCCATGAACTCCAGCCACTCGCCGTTGGTCACCAGGCGGCTGGCAAGGGTGAAGGGCTGCAACAGTTCTTGGTGGCGCGGCCCCTCGCAGTCGTAGGCGAAGGCCCCGCCCTCATGCCCGATTTCGACAACGCCGCCGCCGTGCTCCCACCAGGTCAGCGGCCCCCCATCTCGTGAATGGGTCTCACTGCCGCGCGCCGGCCGCGCTTCCCGGTAGGCGGGGTCCAGCGGGTTCTGCGCCAAGAGATGCAGGATATCGGTGAGCAGCAGTTCCTGGTGCTGCATCTCGTGGTGCAGGCCAAGCTCCAGCAGCGGCGCGACCGCTGCCCAGACATCGTCGGGCGCGTCGTGGATCAGGGCGCCTATGGCCGCGTCGACATGGCGGCGGTAGGCCCGCACCTCTTCGACGCCGGGACGGGTGACGAGGCCGCGGCGCGGCCGGGCGTGGCGCCTACCCACGGCCTCGTAGTAGGAGTTGAAGAGGTAGTTGTAGCCGGGGCGGAAGTCGCGGTAGCCCGGCTGATGCTCCCGCAGGATGAAGGCCTCGAAGAACCAGGAGGTGTGCGCCAGGTGCCACTTGGTGGGACTGGCATCCTCCATCGACTGCGGCGTCATGTCCTCGGGTGACAGCGGCGCGGCCAGGGCGTCGCTGCGCGCGCGCAGCTTGCGGAAACCGTCCAACAGGCATTCTCGTTCCATCCCCCCCGTCTGCACCGCTGGCCGCGGCGGAAGATCGGACGCGAAGGATGGGACGGCACGGGCGGGCTGCGGCATGCTCGGCTCCTGAGATGTCGATGAAGATCACACAAGGGGTGGAGAAAGGGTGCGGCTCGTCGGCCAACGGGTCATGGAAGACCATTATGGGGAGCCGCGCGCCGAGGTGAAGGGGGGCGCCGTTCACATTTTCGTCGGTGGCGCCAGTCAACTGACAACATGCGGTCAGGAGAAGCGTCGTTCACGCATATGACACGCGCACCAGGACCCCGCTGTGACAGTTCCGTGCCACCTTTATGTTCTGGCGTCGCTGCCGCGGCAGCAGTACCCTCGGCGCCGCCGCGCAGCACCGGAAGAACCGCCATGCCTCCCAGCAAAGATCAAATCACAGCCGCCAACAAGGCGTCCTGGGACGAAGCCGCCGAGCGCCACCGCAGCCACGACCAGTACGCCAGGCTGCTGGCGGGTTTCGCGCGGCCCGGCTTCTCGGTGCTGGACGCAACCCTGACCGGCCGCCTCCAGAGTCTCGGCCTGGCGGACAAGGCGGTGGCGCAGCTGTGCTGCAACAACGCGCGCGAGCTGCTCTCCGTGAAGAACCTCGGCGCCGCAAGCCTCACCGGCTTCGACTTCTCCGAGGCTTTCCTCGACCAGGGGCGCGAACTGGCCGCCGCCGGCGGCATCGCGGCCGAACTGGTGCGGACGGAGATCGCCAAGATCCCGGCAAGCTACGACGGCCGCTTCGACATCGCTATGGTCACCATCGGCGTACTGGGCTGGATGCCCGACCTGGCCGAGTTCTTCGCCACCGCGCGGCGCCTCCTCAAGCCCGGCGGACACCTGGTGATCTACGAGAGCCACCCGATCCTCAACATGTACGACGACCGCGACAAGCGCCTGCCGCCCGTGGCCGACGAGTCCTACTTCCGGCAAGAGCCCTACCGCAGCGATAACGGCCTCGACTACTGGCGCAACGAGGACTACGCGTCGACGGCCTTCTTCTGGACCTTCCACAAGATGAGCGACGTGGTGATGGGCGTGCTGCGCGCCGGCTTCGCCATCGAAGACTTCGAAGAGCTGCCCCACGACGTCGGCAACCACAGCCACCTGGAGAACCAGCCCCAGCAGCTGCCGCTCAGCTATGTGATGGTGGGACGAAGGGAGGGTTGACTCAGCCGCCCGCCGGCCCTTTGAGTTCGATCGTGTTGCCGTCGGGGTCGTCGATGTAGACCGAGGGGCCGTCGCCCTCGGCGCCGTAGCGCTGCACCACCTCGCCGGCGTCGATGCCGTGGTCGGCCAGGTGGCTGAGCAGGGTTTTCGGGTCGAAGGGCTCGATGCGCAGGGCGAAGTGGTCCATGTTCTTGGTCGGCCCGGAGAACTCGCTGTCCTCCGGCGCCGGCTTCACGAGCTGCAGGTCGATCATCGAGGCCCCGGCGCGGAGCTGGATGAGGCCGATGCGCTCGACCCGCCGCTCCTCGGTGCAGCCCAGGACATCGCAATAGAACTTCAAGGCGCGGTCCAGGTCGCTGACGCAGACCACCACGTGGTCGATGTTCTTGGGGGTGAAGGCCATGGCGATGTCTCCGTAGCTTATTCCAAGGGCAAAGCGCCACAGGCGGCGCGGAAGTGCAAGCACGCAGACGCACGCAACGCCCGCGCCACAAGTTCTATCGTCATGCTCGGACTCGATCCGAGCATCCATGGAGGGATCGAGACGCCTGATCCATGGACCCTCGGGTCAAGCCCGAGGGTGACAAGCGAGAAGCGGCCTGGCCAGCGCTCTACCCCTCCGCCCCCGCCTTCCTCAGATACCGTCCCGGCGTGTCGCCGAGGCTGCGCTTGAACATGGCGATGAAGGCGCTGGGGCTCTGATAGCCGAGGTCGTAGGCGACGGCGGTCACCGCCTCGCCTTCGGCCAGGCGCGCCACCGCCTGGGTGAGGCGCAGGCGCTCGCGCCAGGCGCCGAAGGTCATGCCGCACTCCTTCACGAAGAGGCGGGCCAGGGTGCGCTCGCTGGCGCCGGAGTCCCGCGCCCAGTCGGCCAGGGCGCGGCCGTCGGCGGGCTCGGCCAGCAGGGCCTCGGTGATCTTCTTCAGGCGCGGATCGCGCGGGTGCGGCAGGTGCAGCGGCTCGGGCTTCAGCCGGCGCAGCTCGTCCAGGATCACCGCCATGAGCCGCGCCCCGGCGCTGCCGGGGACGTAGTCGAGGCCGACCTCCATGGCGCGCAGGATGAGCTGGCGCAGCAGCGCCGGTACCGCCACCACGCAGCAGTCCTCCGGCAGTTCCCTGGCCACCTGCGGGTCGATGTAGAGGGTGCGCATCGCCACCCCGGTGCGGTGGCCGACCTGGTGCTCGACGCCCGGCGGCATCCAGACCGCCTGCTCCGGCGCCACAACCCAGGTGCCAGCATCCGTGCCCACCTGCATGACGCCCTCGTCGGCATAGAGCAGCTGGCCGCGCTTGTGGTGATGCCAGGGGCGCAGCGAAGCGCCGGCGTAGTCGATGGCCAGCGGCGCCACGGGGCGTGCCGGGTCGTCCAGGTTGCCGGGGTGGTCGGGCAGCGGCGCAAAGTGGCGGTGGTCCGAGGCTCCAACCTCGAGCCCCTGCGCCTTGCTCCTGGTCGCCGGCCTGTTTTGTCCGTTTTCCGTCATTGCTTGGCATTATACAGAAAGACGGACGTCTGCGTGAAGGCTATATCAGGGCCCATGACCATGAACGCCCCCACGACCCCGTCGCCCGATTCCGCCCCCTCCCTCCTGGCCCGCTGGCGCCGGCCCGAAGTGCTGCTGCTGCTCATGGCGGCGGCGGTGCCGCTCAGCTTCGCCACCTGGCAGGCGCTGATCAACAACTTCGCCTACGAGCGCGCGGCCTTCACCGGCGTCGAGATCGGCATGATGCAGTCGCTGCGCGAGGTGCCGGGCTTCCTGGCCTTCGGCGTGGTCTTCCTGCTGCTGCTGATCCGCGAGCAGCGCCTGGCGATTTTCTCTCTGTTGCTGCTGGGCCTCGGCACCGCGGCCACCGGCTTCTTCCCCTCGGTGCTCGGCATCTACGTCACCACCGTGGTCATGTCGCTGGGCTATCACTACTACGAGACGCTGCAGATCTCGCTCTCGCTGCAGTGGATCGACAAGGTCCGCGCGCCGGAGACCCTGGGCCGCCTGATCGCCGCCGGCTCCATCACCTCCATCGTGGTCTATGCCCTGGTGTGGTTCACCAGCGATCTGCTGGCGATGGACTACCTCTGGATCTATCTCATCGGCGGCGGCGCCACGGCGGCCATCGCCCTGGTCGCCTGGCTCGGCTTTCCGCAGTTCAAGCAGCCGGTCGAGCAGCACAAGCACATGGTGCTGCGCAAGCGCTACTGGCTCTACTACGCGCTTACTTTCATGTCCGGCGCGCGCCGGCAGATCTTCATCGTCTTCGCCGGCTTCCTCATGGTGGAGAAGTTCGGCTACGACGTCGGCGCCATCGCCCTGCTGTTCCTGCTGAACTCGGCCATCAACATCTGGCTGGCGCCGAAGATCGGCCGCCTCATCGGGCGCATCGGCGAGCGCAAGGCGCTGGTCTTCGAGTACATCGGCCTGATCGGCGTCTTCACCGCCTACGCCTTCGTCGAGAACGCGACGCTGGCCGCCGGGCTCTACGTGGTCGACCACTTGTTCTTCGCCCTGGCCATCGCCATCAAGACCTACTTCCAGAAGATCGCCGACCCGGCGGACATCGCCTCCACCGCCGGCGTCAGCTTCACCATCAACCACATCGCGGCGGTGGTGATCCCGGCGGCCTTCGGCTTCCTCTGGCTGGTCTCCCCGGCCGCCGTCTTCCTGGCCGGCAGCGCCATGGCCGCCTGCTCGCTCATCATGGCGTTCAACGTGCCGCGCCACCCGCAGCCGGGCCACGAGGTCCTGCTGGGCCGCGTGCCCGCCGCCGCGCCAGCGGCGGCGGCGGCGGAGTAGCCCCCGCCTGCCCCCATCGGCGCCAAGCCGTTGGCCCTCCGCGCCACCTGAAAACGCGATAAGCTGAATTCGCAACGTTGAGGAGCGAGGAGGACAGATGACGGAGCAGGCGCAAGGCGACATCCAGGAAGACAACGACATCGCGCGGGTGACGCGCTGGTCCTTCGCAGCGGGCGCGGAGACCGGCTTTCACCGCCACGACTACGACTACGTGGTGGTGCCGCTGGCCTCCGGCAGGCTGAAGATCGTCGACAAGGAGGGCAAGGAGAGCCTCTCCGAACTGACCGCCGGGGTCTCCTACTTCCGCCGCGCCGGCGTCGAGCACAACGTCATCAACGCCTCGGGCAGCGACTTCGCCTTCGTCGAGGTGGAGTTCAAGGCGCGCTTCACATAGCGATCCGAGCCGTCTCTCATCGCCCCGGCAGCCGTCGCAGGCAAGTTCGATCCGCAACGGATTAACGCAACGTTAATGCCGCCCCACTACTTTATTGCACAAATAATTGTGTGAGTTGACAGGGGATTGGGGCGGAATGCAGATCGATGACGCCAAATGCAACGAACTGGAACTGGACCGCTTCCTCTCCGGCTTCGAAGATCCGCGCTTCGAGAATCTGATCCGGCATTGGCTGGCCCTGCGCCAGGACGACCCGGTCCCTCACCGCAGCGCCGTCGACCCGGCCCAGTTCCGGGACCTTCTGAACATCGCCTGGCTGCTGGAGCGCCATCCGGACGGCCACTACCGCTACCGCCTGGCCGGCGAGACGATCGCCGGCATCCACGGCGGCATCCGCCACGGCAGCGACACCTCCGCCCTGTTCAACCCGCAAGCGCTGGAGATGTTCCGGGCGCGCTGGGAAGCGGTACTGGACGGCGGCCACCTGGTCCGCGCCGAGGGCGTGGTGCACCTGGCCGACGGCTATCAGGTTTCGCGCGTCGAGCGCCTCATGCTGCCGCTGCGCGGCGACGACGGCGCGGTCTCGGTGATCCTGGGCGCCACGAGCTATGACCGGCCGCGCACGGCAAGCCACCTGACCACACGCGACTTCCCGCCGACCGACGTCCAGACCTGCCCGCTGACCGGCATTCCGCTCGGTTCGAACCGCTGAAGCGGCGCGGTTCCCCGCGGCGGAAATTGAGTTCGAGCGAAAAAGGGAAGAGTTGGCTGGGGCGGCAGGATTCGAACCTGCGAATGCCGGTACCAAAAACCGGTGCCTTACCACTTGGCTACGCCCCAGCAGGGCCCGGCGCAGAAACCGCAGACAGCGGGCCGGGCGGGCCGCAACTTAGCGCCAGCGCCGCCTCCCTGCAACGCCCCTCTGCGGCCGACCCGAAGGCCCCGCGCCGGCCGGATGCTGGCGTTCCGGCCGCCATCCGATATTCAACCCAGGATTAGAACGCGCGCCGACCCGGCCGGGCCTTAGAATTCTCGGGCAGACGAAACCGTCCCAAACCCACGCTAAATCTCTGATTAAGCCTAACGAGGTATTTTCGGCAGCGCAGGAATTAAACCGCCGCCTCGCCCGCGGCCGCCGAATACTGCCGCGCGGCCGGGCGAATACCTGGACCGGCAGCAACACAGAGAGAACCGCGTCCCATGCCGCAAAACGCCACGTCGCACTTCGCCTCGGAAATCGAGGCGTCGAAGCTGGTGAAGCACTTCATGAACGAGCTGGACCTGGGCATCCGCACCGCCAACCAGGAAATCATCCATGCGCGCATCCCCGACCTGGACCGCGAGAAGGCCTTCGTCTTCGCCACCCTGGTGGCGCGCCTGCGCGCCGACTACCTGGACGCCGCCTTCAAGCTGTGCAGCCAGGGCGGCCAGCCGGACCCGCAGGACATCGAGGCGCTGCGGAATAAACGCCGGACCTACGAGGAAGCCCGCGACGCCTTCACCGCGCTGCGCCACGCCATCGAAGTCGGCTACATCGACGTCGCCAAGCTGAACAAAGGCTAGAGGGGGCCGGCCCCTTCACCCCCTGGGCATCCGCCCGGCCAGCGCCAGAAGGGCCGGCAGGAAGGCCAGCACGCAGATCAGGGTGATGACGATGGCCACGGTCAGCAGCAGGCCCATGGAGGCGGTGCCCGGGTGCTGCGAGATCGACAGCGCCCCGAAGGAGGCCAGGGTGGTCAGGGCCGAGAGGAAGATCGCCCGCGGCGTGGAGTTCGTCGCCGCGGCCGCTCCGGCCTTCTCCTCGCGCGCCCGCATCACGTAGTGGATGCCGCTGTCGACGCCGAGGCCGAGCAGCAGCGGCAGGACGATGACGTTGGCGAAGTTGAAGGGCAGGTCGAAGACCACCCCCGCGGCGACCGTGAGCAGCGCCGCCAGCGACAGCGGCAGCAGCACCAGCAGGGTGTCGAGCGGCGAGCGCAGCACCAGCAGCAGCAGCAGGGAAATCGCGCAAAGCGCCAGCAGCGTCGCCTCCACGAAGGCGGTGACCACCGCCCAGCCCGCCTCGACGATGGTGACCGGCACGCCCGAGACGTTGGGCACCTCGGCCTGCACCGCCGCGACGAAGCGCTCGCGCGCCGCCGGATCGCGCAGGTCTTCCTCCGGGATCACCTCGATCAGCATCTTGCCTTTCTCGGGGCCCGCCGCGGCCTCGTAACGCCGCCGCAGCTCCGCAGGCAGGTCGCCGAGGGTGACCGGCTGCGCCTCCAGGGCGTCCAGCACGCGGTTCAGGGCCGCCTCGAAACCGCCCAGCCAGGCGGCCTCCAGTTGCGCCGGAGTGACGGAGCCGAGGCCGTCGAGAGCGCCGGCAAGGCGTGCCGCCTCCTCCGCGATCTCCGCCGGCGGCGACCGCAGGGCGCCCTTCAAACGTTCCAGCGCCGCGGCGCGCTCGGCGCCGTCGGGGGCGGGAAGCGGCGGCGGCGCGGTGAAGAGCGGCGAGAGCAGCAGCGCGGTCTGGTCGATGATGTCGAGCTTCACCGCCTGGTCCGCCGGCACGAAGGCGTCCAGGGTTACGGCGGCCGCGACCTCAGGCAGGGCTTCCAGGCGCGCCGCCTCGGCCCGCGCCGCCTGCAAGCCGTCAGCCAACACCTGGGCGCTGTAGGGCGAAACCCGCGGGTCGTCCAGCAGCTCCAAGAGCGCCGCCACCGAGGGCGAGTCCGGGTCGCGCAGGTTCAAGGGATCGTCGTCGAAGCGCGCCTGCGGCACGGCGAAGGCCGCCGCCAGCGCCAGCGCCACGCCGATGCCGGCCAGCAGCCCCGCGTGGCGCCCGGCGCGGCGTTGCAGAGCGGCGCTGGCAGCCGCCAGCGGGCCCAGATGCACCGCGCCCGCCGGCGCCGGCAGGAGGCGCATCAGCGCCGGCAGCAGGGTAAGGTTCAGGAACAGCGCGATGAACATGCCGGTACCGGCAATGAGGCCCAGTTCCGACAAGCCGCGGTAGGCGGTGGGGAAAAAGGCGAAGAACGCCAGCGCCGAGGAGACGGCGCAGAGCAGCAATGGCCGGCCGGTCAGCGCGGCGGCCTCGGTGAGAGCCGCCGACTGATCGCGCCCCGCCGCGGCGCTTTCCTGCACGCGCAGGGTATAGTGGATGCCGAAGTCGACGCTGAGGCCGATGAAGAGCACGGCGAAAGCCACCGAGATGAGGTTCAACTCGCCCACCGCCAGGGCGGCGAAACCTGCGGTCCAGGCCAGCCCCGCCACCAGGGTCACCAGGATCGGCAGCACCAGCCGCCAGGAGCGCAGGCCGGCGAAGAGCACGAAGGCGACCAGCAGGCCAGAGATCAGGCCGACGACGCCGATACCCGTCTGCACCGAGACCAGTTCGTCCTGCAGCATCAAGGCCTCGCCGGTCAGGCGCAGGCGATAGCCTTCGGCCTCGGTCAGCCCCAGGTCCTCCGCCGCCTCTTCCACCGCGGCCACGCCGGCGGCCATGGGCTCCAGCGAGGCGAAGTCGATGACCGGCTTGGCGATGAGGAACCGCCGGCGGTCGGCGGCGCTCTCCCCCTCACCGGACGCCGGGCCGCCGGAAAAGAGCGCCGGCCAGGACAGCCGCGCGTGCGGGTCCCGCGGCAGGGCCGCGGCGGTCGCGGCCAGGCCTTCGAGCAGCGGCGCCAGGTCGTCGAGGCGCGTTTCCGATCCGCTGTCCAGCGCCTGCGCCAGCAGCGCGGCGAGGCCGCGCAAGCTGGGATCCTCCTGCAGGGCCGCCAGCAGGGGCTGGGCCGCGGCGAGGCGGTCGCTCTCGGCCTGAAGTTCCTCGGTCGAGAGGTAGAGCAGGCCGTTGCGGCGGAAGAATTCCCCACCCTCGGGCAGCAGCACCGAGTGGAAGACCTTTTCCTCTGCGCGCAAGGCCCGGGCCAGACGCTCGGCGGCGTCTTCCGCGGCCACGGCGTCCGGGCCCTCCACGGCAATGGTCAGGCTGTCGACCAGCTGCGGGAAGGCGCTGTCGACGGCGCGGTTGTTCTGCCGCCAGGGCAGTTCCGCCGACAGCATGTCCTCGGTGGAGGTGTTGATGGCGAGGCTGGTGGCGGCGATCCACAGCATCCCCCCGGCCAGCGCCAGACAGGCGAACAGAACGAGAACCGGACGCCGGCAGACCCGGTTGACCCAGGCGGCGGACAGATCGCTCAAAGAATCTTTTTCTTTCAAAGGCATGTGGTCCCCGAGGCCGAGGATTGCTTATAGCCTCGGATTCGCGCTCCTGACAACGCCCCCACCACCCCTGCCAAGGCCAAAAACTTATGTTTTTGAACGGCTTCGAATTAGGGCTCCGTTAACCACGGCTGGCCCATAACGGTTCATTGAAACTCGCCGCGCCCTAGCACCGCGCGCCGGGCAGGCGAAGAATTGAGCATGTTAGCTGGGTCTTGAAGGTCCGCCGAAGAGTAATGACAGAGCATACGGACAAGGCATCGCCGAAATCGGACGAGACCGCACCCAAGAAGGGGGCGGGCAAGTCGCGCTCGCCCAAGACCAAGCGCGCCAAGGGACCGGGCGGCCGCGCGGCGAAGCCGAAGACCGCGGCGAACAAGCCGGTCAAGAACAGCTCCCCTGATTCGCAGCCTCCCGAATTGAAGAGCCCCGGCTCGAAGCCGGCCAACCCGGGGCCTGCGGACTCCAAGTCTCTGGCGCCGGACCCGGCGACCATCACCTTCGGCAGCAACCGGCCGATCGTCGCGGCCCCGGCCAAGCTGCCGGAAGGCAGCGGCCTGCGCTTCGCCGGCCCCTCGGCGGGCGAGCTGAAGGCCAGCGGCCCACAGCCGACCTCGGCCAAGGCCGGCGGCCTTACCTTTACCAACGCCAAGGGCAGCAACACCAAGTCGGCCAGCACCAAGTCCGCCAGCGCCAAGAACGGCGGCGCATACGGCAACGGACAGACCGGCGGTCCTGCCGGCGGCGCGGTCTTCAGCGGCACCCCCGTCGGCAACCCGCCGGCCCGCAAACCGCAGAGCGCCGAGCCGGCGCCCGGCGAACCGCTGCCCGGCAAAGAGGTCCCGAAGGCCGCAACCGCCAAGAAACCGGAAACCTCCAAGGCCCCCGTCGGCGGCACCCAGACTGCCGCCAAGTCCGCCGCCCCGGTGAAGGGGCCCGCCCTGACCAAGCCGGCCATTGCCCCCCAGGCCAGCGGCCGGCGCCTGGACAAGGAACGCTCCTCCAGCGGCTTCGCCCTGACCATGCTGGGCCTGGTGGTGGCGGTCGGCGCCCTGGCCTTCTGGCTGAACCAGGGCGGACAGGCCCCGACGCAGCGTGCGGCGCCGGAGGAAACCCTGGCGGCGGCGCAACCCGCCCCCGACGGCACGGCCCCGGCCGCGCGCACGGCCCCGGAGGCGGCGCCCGCGCCGTCCCCCGCCCCGGCGGCTGTTCCGGAAGCCGTTCCGGCCCCGCTCGGCCCCTCCGTGCGGGCGCCGGTTTCCCCCGGCCCCCTGGCCGCGGCCACGCCGCCGCGCCCCGAAGCGGCGGCCGCGGCGGGACAGGTCACCGACCTCTCCCTGGAGGAAATCGTCGAGGTGCAGCAACTGCTGGACCGCCTGGGCCTCGCACCGGGCAATCAGGACGGTACCCTGACCGCCGAGACAGAGGCGGCCATCAGCGCCTACCGCGAGATGGCGGGCCTGCCCGCCGAGGGCGGCGCCGACAAGTCCCTGCTGGAAGACCTGCGCTCGGTCGCCGAACTCTACGGCAGTTAGAGCCTTTCACGGTCAGATTGAACCATTCTGCCGGAGTGGATTTGCGGCAAGACCAAGGGGTTTGACGCCGGCCATAGCGGCGCTATGGCCAAGGCAAAACACGCCGGCATTGACGCAAAGCCACCCGGCCCTGCGGGTTTGCGAGCGGCGGGCGCCTGCGGCGTCGAAAGGCTTGCCCGATGCGCCGCATCGCGCTGCGCCATTCTCCTTGCGGACCACCACTCCGCTCACAAACAGAATTGCTTCAATCTGACCGTGAAAGGCTCTTGGTCTTACCGCGTCAGGCGCGCAGGAGCGCCGGCGCCACCCACCAGTCCGGATGTTGCCGCACCAGCGCCTCGGCGGCGTCGTGCGCCGCCGCCTCGCTCTCGAACAGCCCGAAGCAGGTCGCCCCGCTGCCCGACATACGCGCCAAGAGGCAGTCGGGAAGCCCGTCCAGGACAGCCAGGACCTCCACCACGGCCGGCGCCAGGCGGCAGGCCGCGGCCTGCAGGTCGTTGGGCCGCGCGGCCAGCCAGTCGATGAGCGCGACCAGGCCGAGCGGCGGCAGCAGGGGCTCGGGCGCTTGCGAGAAGTCTCCTTCGCGCCCGGCGAAGACCGCGGCAGTGGACACCGCAACCCCCGGATTGACCAGCACCAGCCACAGCGGCGGCAGTGCCGGTACCGGTTCCAGTTTTTCGCCGATGCCCGACATCACCACCGGCGCACCGCGCAGGCAGACCGGCACGTCGGCGCCCAGCTCCAGCGCCAGGGCTTCCATTTTCGCCAGCGGCAGGCTGACGCCCCAGAGGCGGGCGAGGCCGCGCAGCGCCGCCGCCGCGTCGGCGGAGCCGCCGCCGATGCCCGAGGCGACGGGCAGGTTCTTGGTCAAGGTCATGGCGGCGCCGGCGCTGATCCCGGCGCGCTTGCCCAGCGCCAGGGCCGCGGCCAGGACCAGGTTGTCGTGCTGGTGCAGGAGAGGTCCCGCCTGCGGTCCCTCGACCGTCAGATCGAGGCCGCCGCCCTCCAGGGGCGCGAAAGTGAGCCGGTCGCCGACCTCGGCGAAGACCACGAGGCTGTTCAGTTCGTGATAGCCGTCGGGGCGGCGTCCGGTGATCTGCAGGGTCAGGTTGATCTTCGCCCAGGCGTCTTCGACGACGGCAACGGAAGCAGCGTCACTCACAGGAAGCAGCCGGCAGCAAGCGGGGCATAAGGATCACACGGCCTCTCGGGCAAAACTCGCTTTGGCAGGATCAGATGTCCTCGGGCGGAGTCGTGATGCCGTCCTCGATCTTCTTTTCGATCACCGGGATCTGGTCCTCTTCCGGATCGAGGCTCAAGGCGCGGTGCCACTGGAAGCGCGCCTCGTGCTTGCGCCCGACCTGCCAGAAGGCGTCGCCGAGATGGTCGTTGATGGTCGGATCCTGGGGCCGCAGTTCGACGGCCCTCTCCAACTGCGTCACCGCTTCCTCGTAGCGCCCGAGGCGGTAGTAGACCCAGCCGAGGCTGTCGACGATGTAGCCGTCGCGCGGGCGCAGTTTCACCGCCCGTTCCAGCATGGCCTCCGCCTCGTCCAGGTTCTGCTTCTTCTCGACCCAGGAGTAAGCCAGATAGTTCATCACATAGGGCTGCTCCGGCTTCAGGCCGAGGGCGTGCTTGAAGTCGGCCTCCGCGCGCTCCCACTGGTCGGCGCGCTCCAGGGCGATGCCGCGGAAGTAGAGCAGCGACCAGTGATGCGGGCCGATCTCGCCGCCGCGTTCGATGCGCGCCACGGCCTCGTCATAGGCCACCACCGCTTCGTCGAAACGTTCCTCGATACGCAGCAGGTTGCCCTTGCGCATCATCGGCTCGTAAGCGTCGGGGCGCTCGGCGGCAAGGCGGTCGAGCTCGCTGAGCGCTGCCTCGTTGTCGCCCATCTGCTGCAGTTCGTCGGCGATGCGCAGGCTCACGATCCAGCCGAAGGGAGATCCCTGCGGCACCTGGCGGTAGGCGGCGATGGCGGCGCGGCTGCGGCCCTGCTTCTGCAGGATCTCGCCCAGCAGCACCTTCGCCATGATGAAGTCGGGCCGCAGCACCAGTGCCTGGTGCAGATAGACCAGCGCGGCATCGTCGGCCTGCTCCTGGCTCAGCAGGCCGGCCAGGTTGAACAGCACCTCGGCCATGCCGTCGGTGGCCGCGGAAACCTCGGCCGGGCTGTCATCGCCCCGCTCGGCGCGCTCCAGCATCGGCAGCAGAATGTCGGAACCGACGGTGGAGCCGACGAATTCGCGGTACAGCGCCAAGGCCCGCTCGCGCTGGCCGTGACGTTCGAAGAAGCTGCCGGCCAGCCAGGTCAGGCGCAGCGTCGGCCGGCCCGCCGACGACAACAGGGCCTCGTACTCCTGGGCGGCCTGCTCCGGGCGCCCCGCGACCTCGCCGATCAAGGCGGCGTGCAGGCCGTAGAGCACGCTGGCGCCGCGGTCGCCCTTCAGCACCGACAGCGTCTCCAGGCCGCCGTCCGGGTCGCCCTGGCCGGTCTGCACCCAGGCCCGCAGCATGGGCACCAGAACCTGATCGAAATTGCGTTGCGGCAACCCGGCCAGCAGCTCGTCCGCCTTGTCCATATCGCCGGTCCTGGCCGCCTCCACCGCCAGGATCAGCGTGGCGAGGCTGTGCTGAGGTTCGCGCTCCAGGACCCGCGCCGACAGGCCGGCGGCATCCTCCTGGCGGCCGGTGGCGGCGGCCAGTTGCAGGGCGGGGAAGAGGACCTCCGGGTTGTCCGGGTCGTAGCGCAGCGCCTGCAGCATGTAGTCGGTGGCCGCGTCCAGGTCGCCGTTGCCGCGCGCCACCAGGCCGGCCAGGTAGGCGCCGTAGGGCGAGGAAATCGCCGGCGGCGGGGCCGGCTGCGCGGCCTGGGCGACCTGGGTGTCGAGGCCGGCGCTCTGCACCGGGGATTCCGCACCGCAGGCGGCGGGCACGAAGCCGGCCGCCAGGGCGATGAACGCCGTCCTGGACCACTTGGCCCGCTGAGACCAGACGGTACGACGCAGGAAGACCCGAAGGTTCGACAAATCACTCTCCTGGCGGTTGCGCTTCACGCGGCCGGCAAGGGGGCCGGCAAGGAGGCCGGCCGCCACCGGAGTTGGCGGGGCCAGTGTAACCGACCGCTCCAAGGCCTCACAATGACCAGCTTTGGGGGCCCCGCGCCCGGCGAAATCACCTTTTTGCGACCGCGCGCCAGCGGACGCCGGCTTACACGTCGGGGATCGTCACATATTGGGGTAATTGGGGCCGCCGCCGCCTTCCGGCGTCACCCAGACGATGTTCTGCGTCGGGTCCTTGATGTCGCAGGTCTTGCAGTGGACGCAGTTCTGCGCATTGATCTGCAGGCGCGGATTGCCACCGTCGTCGTCGCGGACGATCTCGTAGACGCCCGCCGGGCAGTAGCGCTGGGCCGGTTCGTCGAAGAGCTTCAGGTTATGCTCGACGGGAACGGACGCGTCCTTCAGCGTCAGGTGGACCGGCTGGTCCTCCTCGTGGTTGGTGTTGGAGATGAAGACCGAGGACGGCTTGTCGAAGGTGACGACGCCGTCGGGCTTCGGGTAGTCGATCTTCGGCATCTCCGCCGCCGGCTTCAGGCTTTCGTTGTCGGCGTGCTTGTGATGGAAGGTCCAGGGCGCCCTGCCGCCCAGCAGCTTCATGTCGAAAGCGCCGTAGAGCATGGCGCCATAGAGTCCCCACTTGGCGAAAGAGGGCCGGAAGTTGCGCGCCTTGTGCAGCTCCTCGTGGACCCAGGAGGCTTCGACCTTCTGCGGGAAAGCCTCCAGGACCGCCGGCGCCTCGCCGTCCTCGCCTGCCTGGGCGATGGCCTCGAAGGCGGCCTCGGCGGCCAGCATGCCGGTCTTCATGGCGTTGTGGCTGCCCTTGATCTTCGGCACGTTGAGGAAGCCGGCGCCGCAGCCGATCAGCGCCCCGCCCGGAAACACCAGTTTCGGCAGCGACTGCAGACCGCCTTCGTTGAGGGCGCGGGCGCCGTAGGAAATGCGCTTGCCGCCTTCCAGCATCGGACGGATCGCCGGGTGGGTCTTGAAGCGCTGCATCTCGTCGAAGGTCGAGAGATGCGGATTGTCGTAATCCAGGCCGATGACGTAGCCGACATAGGCCTGGTTGTTCTCCAAGTGGTAGATGAAGGAGCCGCCCCAGGTGGTGTTGTTCATCGGCCAGCCGGCGGTGTGGATCACCGTGCCGGTCTCGTGCTTGGCGGGGTCCAGTTCCCACAGCTCCTTGATGCCGATGCCGTAGGTCTGCGGATCGGCCCCCTCGCGCAGGCCGAACTTGGCCTCCAATTGCTTGGTGAGCGAGCCGCGGCAGCCCTCGCCGAACAGAGTGTAGCGGCCGTGCAGTTCCATACCCGGCTGGTAGCTGTCCTTGTGGCTGCCGTCCCGGGCGACGCCCATGTCGCCGGTGGCCACGCCCTTGACGCGCCCTTTCAAAGGGCCGTCGTCGTGGTAGAGCACCTCGGCCGCGGCGAAGCCGGGATAGATCTCCGCGCCCAGGGCCTCGGCCTGCTCGGCGAGCCAGCGGCAGACGTTGCCCAGGGAGACCACGTAGTTGCCGTGGTTCTGCATCTGCGCGGGCAGCATCCAGACCGGCAGGGAAATGCCGCCCTTCTCCGAGAGCAGCATGAACTTCTCCTTGCCGACCGGGGCGTTCAAGGGGGCGCCCTTGTCCTTCCAGTCGGGAATCAGCTCGTCGAGGGCGCGCGGCTCCAGCACCGCGCCGGAGAGGATGTGGGCGCCGACCTCGGAGCCCTTCTCGAGTACGCAGACCGAGATGTCCCGGCCGCTTTCCGCCGAGAGCTGCCGCAGGCGGATGGCCGCCGAGAGGCCCGCCGGGCCGGCGCCGACGATGACCACGTCGTATTCCATGAATTCGCGTTCCAAGATCCCTCTCTCCTGCCGCGCGCCGGCCTCACGGGTCCGCCCCCGCGGGGCCCGCTCCCTTGATAGCGGTGCGCTTGCGCTCACTCTTTCGTTCGCCGGGGAATGACCGGCCCCGGCCTTCGTTCGCCTGCCGGCGGGCGGTCCCGCGGGCATCGCCCCCGCCCTACATAGTACAGCCCGCCGTCAGGGGCAAAGCCCGCCGCCGCGCCGCCCTTTCGTCTGCCGGCGTCCTCTACGGCGTTCTGTGGGGCCCGCTCCGCGGGGAAAGCCGCGGGGTTTTCGAAAAATTTACCTTTCCGGCGGAGGATAGCGACGTTGGAGACCTCAAACCATGGTTGCTCAGGAAATCCGCGATCTCGGCGAGGAGCCGGCCCGAGAGAACACGCCCAGCGAGCTGGACGAGCTGACGCATGCCGAAATGTGCATGCTGTACAAGGAATCGGCCGACTCCATCCGTTTCGCCAAGGCGCACCAGTGGAAGTCGCTCGGCTCGACCCTGCTGGTCTTCGGCGGCCTGATCGCGCTGGCCCAATTGGTTCCCAACAACGCCGCGCTCACCAACCTGATCATCGCCCTCAGTTTCCTGTGCTCCTGCGCGGTGATCTACATCCTGGCGCTGTACCAGGTCTGGCAGAACACCGAGCGCGAAAAGCTGCGCGACATCGCCGGACACTTCTCCAGCTTTTCCCAGTTCACCCGCGCCATAAAGTCGTCGCGCGAGGCCAACGTGCACCGCTACACGCTGCTGGTCTTCATGATCATGGGCGTCATCCTGGGCAACGTGCTGCTGGTGCTGGTCGTCTCCCCGCTCTACCACTAAGCCGCCTCGGCTTTTTCGGCCTTCCCGCCTTCCCCGCTTTCTGAGGCCGCTGCGCCGGTGCTATCCTGGCGGCCGTGATGAGCACGCCCCCCAAGCAACAGGTCAGCGAACGGGATCTCCTCGAGGCCCTGAAATGGCAGATCGAAGCCGGCGCCGACGAAGCGGTCGGAGCGCTGCCGCTCGACCGGACCGCGCTGCCTGCCGCAGCCCCCGCCGCGACACCCGCCGGCGGCCGGCCCGCCCCGGCGGCGGCCCCGGCCGCGCCTGCCCCCGCCCAAGGCTTGGCAGACGCGTCCCGGCCCCCGCCGGCGGCGCAGGGCCGCCCGGCCCCCAGCCTGACCTCGGCCAGCGAGGCCCAGGCTTCGGCCCAGCGCCTGGCCGCGGCCGCCAAGACCATCGAGGAGATCCGTCAAGCCCTGGACAGCTTCGAGGGCTGCCCCCTGAAGGCGACAGCCACCAATCTCTGCCTCTTCGACGGCAACCCCGAGGCCAGGATCATGATCATCGGCGAGGCCCCGGGCGCCCAGGAGGACCGCCAGGGCAAGCCCTTCGTCGGCCCGGCGGGCCAACTGCTGGACCGCATGCTGGCGGCCATCGGCCTGGACCGCACCCAGGTCTACATCACCAACCTGCTGTACTGGCGCCCGCCGGGAAACCGTAACCCGACGCCGGGCGAGATCGCCTCCTGCCTGCCCTTCCTGGAGCGGCAGATCGAAATCCTGCAGCCAAAACTGCTGCTGCTGGTCGGCGGCATGTCGGCCAAGACCCTGCTGCACCGCACGGAAGGCATCCTGAAGCTGCGCGGGCGCTGGGCCGACTATCACCATCCGCGCCTGGAGCATCCGGTCCCGGCCCTGCCGACCCTGCATCCCGCCTATCTGCTGCGCCAGCCGGCCCAGAAGCGCGAGGCCTGGCGCGATCTGCTGTCCTTCGCCGAGGCGATGGAGCGCGAGGGCCTGACCGCGGCCGCGGCGGCGACCGCCGACTAGCGGCCTGACCCGCCAAATCCCCTTCAAATATCTGATTTAACGTGGATTTAACCCCGGGTGTGGCTTTCTTGGGGCGGGCGCCCCAGCGGCGCCCGGTCTTTGGCGCTTGTTTGTCCCAGGGCGGCGGTTGCGGCCCTCAGATCACTTGGTTAGGGTCGATGAAAACTACGGGGGTCACAGTGCAATCCAGGAGTGGTGCCCGGCAAGGGGCCGCAGGCCTTTGCCAGACCGTGCGCGGCGTCGTTCTTGCGGCCGCGGCGGCCTGTATCGCCTGGACCGCCCCCCAGAGCGCCGGCGCCCAGACCTCCACGCTCCAGCAGCCCGCCCCCCAACAGCTTTCCGGCGTACTGCAGCCCCGGGACCTGACCCCCTCGGCCGCCCTGCCAGGCGGCATGGCGCCCAACCGCCCCTCGAATTCGCTCGCCGGCCCCGACGGCCTGCCGGCCGTGCTGCAGGCCCACGACGCCGAGGCCTACCGCCGTATCTTCGCGCTGCAGGAAAGCGGCCGCTGGAAAGACGCCGACCGCCTGATCGCCGGCCTGAGCGACCGCAGGCTCATGGGCCACGTGCTGGCCCAGCGCTACCTGCATCCCACGGCCTATCGCTCCAAGTACCTGGAGCTGAAGGAGTGGATGGACCACTACGCCGACCACCCCCAGGCCAAGCGCATCTACAAGCTGGCCCTGAAGCGGCGCCCGGCCAACTACCGCCGCCCGCAGCCGCCGGCCGCGGTCAGGACCGGAGTTTCCTGGACCGCCGCGCGCGCCAGCACGGACTACGTCTCGCCGCGCCCGCGCTCCAAGGCGATGCGCCGCAAGGTGTCGCGCGTGCAGCGCCAGGTGCGCCGCAACGTGCTGCGCCAGCGCTTCACCGTCACCGAGAAGCTGCTGGGCCAGGCCTCCGTGAGGAACCTGCTGGACGAGGTCGAGCTGGACGAGGCCCGCGCCCTGGTGGCCAGCGGCTGGTTCTACTACGGCGACACCCAGCGCGCTTACGCCCTGGCCGCGCCGGCCGCGCACCGCTCCGGCCGCGCCGCGCCGATGATCAACTGGATCGCCGGCCTCGCAGCCTGGCGCCTGGGCCACATCGACGAGGCCGCGGTCTTCTTCGAGACCCTCGCGGGGGCCGACAACGTGGCCGGCTGGAACGTCGCCGCCGGCGCCTACTGGGCCGCCCGCGCGCACCTGAAGCAGCAGCGTCCCGACCGCAGCAGCCCGCTGCTGCGCCGCGCCGCCGAATACCAGCGCACCTTCTACGGCCTGCTGGCGCGCCGCGCCCTGGGCATGCGCATCGAGTTCGATTTCGGCTCCCACCGGCTGGGTCCGGAAATGACCGAGCGGCTCAACCGGAGCCCGGTCGGCAGCCGCGCCCTGGCGCTGCTCCAGGTCGGCGACCGCGAGGCCGCCGAGGACGAACTGGTCAACGCCGGGCGCTGGGGCGACCCGCAGCAGGGCGAGGCACTGCTGGCACTGGCGCAGCACGCCAAGATGCCGGCGCTGGCCTTCCGCATGGGCAGCCAGTTGGCCCGCGCCAAGGCCGGCGAGCAGGCCGGCGGCGCGCTGGACGCCGCGCTCTATCCCATCCCGCCCTGGCAGCCGCAGAGCGGCTTCTCCCTGGACCGGGCGTTGATCTACGCCGTCATGCGCCAGGAATCGGCCTTCAACACCAGGGCCAAGAGCCCGGACGGCGCGCGCGGGCTGATGCAGCTCATGCCGCGCACCGCCAGCTATATGGACAAGGGCGGCCACTATCACCGTGGCAACCGGCGCAACGAGCTGTTCGAGCCGAGCCTGAACATGGAGCTGGGCCAGCGCTACATCGCCTATCTGCTGGAGCACGAAAGGGTGCAGGGCGACCTCTTCCGCCTGACCACCGCCTACAACGGCGGACCGGGCAACCTGGGCAAGTGGGAGCGCGCCATCAAGGCCGACCACGACCCGCTGCTGTTCATCGAAGCCCTGCCCTCGAAGGAAACCCGCCTGTTCATCGAACGGGTGCTGACCAACCTGTGGATCTACCGCGAGCGCCTGGGCCAGCCCGCGCCCTCGCTGGAACGACTTGCAGGCGGCGACTGGCCGCGCTACGAAGCCTTGGACGGAACCCGTGCCGAGGTCGCGCTCAATGGCTCGAATTGACGAATCGCTCCCCTTCCTGCCCGTTAACATCGCTGTCCTGACCATTTCCGACACCCGGACCCTGGCCGACGACAAGTCCGGCCAGCGCCTGGAGGAAATGATCGCCGCCGACGGCCACAAGCTGGCCAGGCGCGACATCGTCACCGACGACACCGACAAGATCGTCGCCGCCCTGAAGGCGCTGATCGCCGACCCGGAGGTCGACTGCATCCTGACCACCGGCGGCACCGGCGTGACCGGGCGCGACGTGACACCGGAAGCCTTCAAGCAGGTGATGGAGAAGGAGATCGAGGGCTTCGGCGAGCTGTTCCGCATGCTCAGCTACCAGAAGGTCGGCACCTCGACCATGCAGAGCCGCGCCATCGGCGGCGTCGCCGACGGCACCTACCTCTTCGCCCTGCCCGGCTCTCCCTCCGCTTGCAAGGACGGCTGGGAGGACATCCTGAAGTTCCAGCTCGACTCGCGCCACCGGCCCTGCAATCTGGTCGAGCTGATGCCGCGCCTGAAGGAACACCTGAAGGCCGCGAGCTGACGGCCGGCGCCGTTGCGCTCCGCAAAATTCACGCGGCAATTCTCCTTTCCCCTTTGAATGCCGGGCACGAAGCCGCTTTACTGGGCGCCGAGGCGCCCCACCACGTCGGGCAAATCAACCATTGCGGGCGCCCATGCCTTTTTGGGGACGAATACCATGAGTGATTCCGGTCTCGCCGCACCGGCCTATGATCCCATCCCGCTGCCGGACCGCCGGGAGTTCAGCGACGCCGAGATGGCCGAACGCGCCCGCGCCTTCCTGGCCGAGATGCGGACCCGCCACACGGTGCGGGACTTCTCCGACCAGCCGGTGCCGCGCGCGGTCATCGAGGACTGCCTGCGCACCGCCGGCACCGCGCCCAGCGGCGCCAATCACCAGCCCTGGCACTTCGTCGCCGTCGCCGACCCGGCCCTGAAGAAGCGCATCCGCGCGGCGGCGGAGGCTGAAGAGAAGGCCTTCTACGCCGGCAAGGCGGGCCAGGAGTGGCTGCGCGACCTGGCCCCCCTGGGAACCGACTCCGACAAGCCTTTCCTGGAGACGGCGCCCTGGCTGATCGTCGTCTTCGCCGAGCGCTATCGCGTCGACGCCCAGCACAAGATCGGCAAGAACTACTACATCGGCGAATCCGTGGGCATCGCCACCGGAATGCTGATCACCGCCCTGCACCGCGCGGGGCTGGCCACCCTGACCCACACGCCCAATCCCATGCGCTTCCTCAACGAGACCTGCGGGCGCCCGGAGAACGAGAAGCCCTACATGATCCTGGTCGCCGGCCACGCCGCGGCCGACGCCACCGTGCCCCGCCACGCCAAGGACAAGAAGCCGCTGGAAGAGATCGCCACCTTCCTGTGAGGCCTTTCTCCCCCCTGACCCCTTTTGCCCTCGTGAGCCCTTTTGCCCTCGTGAGCCTTTCCGCCTGACCGCCGCGCCTGCGCTTGGCCCCGCCAGGCGTGGTGGCGAAGAGAACGTTTGTTCTCGTTTCCGGCGATGTTCTACAGCCGGGAGTCGTAATCGCCCCCCGGAGCGGGCCGCCCCATGCCCGTCGACGAATCAAGATATAGGGGCGCTCCGATATGCCATCACAAGTTGAAGTAGGACCGGGGTGGACTGGATCCTGCGGTTCGAGTCCCGCCGAGTCGCGCCAGGGATTCCGCCGCTCCTGAAACTCTATTTTCCTGTTTTGTTCTTGTTTTATTCACTTTTTAGCGCTAACTTCAATCCCATGGTTGATCTGATCCCCCAGCGACCGAAGAAGGGCCGTGGCGCCGTCAGCAACGCCAGCGGCCGCTACGAGCCCTTCACCCGGGTCGCCATCGACGACGGCTGGGGCGCGGCCCCGGAGACCTTTTCTCCCGATGCAATGGGCTCCCCCGACAACCTGGCCGAGCCGCCGGGCCCGCCCACCGAGGTCACCTGGGACGCCAGCCGCACCATCATCACCCGGAACAGCTCACCCGATGTCCCCTTCGACCGCTCGATCAATCCCTATCGGGGCTGCGAGCACGGCTGCATCTACTGCTTTGCCCGGCCGAGCCACGCTTGGCTGGGCTATTCCCCCGGTCTGGACTTCGAGACCAAGCTGCTGGCCAAGCCGGAGGCTGCGGCCCTCCTGAGGAAGGAACTGGCGCGCAAGGGCTACAAGCCGGAGCCCATCGCGCTGGGCACCAACACCGACCCCTACCAGCCCATCGAGCGGCGCCTGAAGATCACCCGCGCCATCCTGGAGGTGCTGCGCGAGACCCGGCACCCCTTCACCATCGTCACCAAGTCCAACCTGGTGCTGCGCGACCTGGACATCCTGGCGCCCATGGCCCGCGAGGGGCTGGTGCGGGTGATGGTTTCCCTCACCACACTGGACCGCCGGCTCTCCCGCGTCATGGAGCCGCGCGCGCCGACGCCGGAGCGCCGCCTG
Source organism: Pelagibius sp. CAU 1746 (assembly GCF_039839785.1). NCBI lineage: Bacteria > Pseudomonadati > Pseudomonadota > Alphaproteobacteria > Rhodospirillales > Rhodovibrionaceae > Pelagibius > Pelagibius sp. CAU 1746. The sequence goes on along the minus strand of NZ_JBDOQT010000001.1, from coordinate 1,288,000 downwards.
GAGGCGCTGCGCACCCTGAATGCCGCCGGCGTGCCGGCCGGGGTGATGACGGCGCCGATGATCCCGGCGATCAACGACATGGAACTGGAGTCCCTGCTGGACGCCGCGGTGCGCGCCGGCGCCCGCCACGGCGGCTACGTGCTGCTGCGCCTGCCGCTGGAGATCAAGAACCTCTTCGCCGAATGGCTGGAGGCGCATTTTCCCGAGCGCAAGGCCAAGGTGCTGAATCTGGTGCGGGACACCCGCGAGGGCGGCCTCAATCAGTCCGAGTTCGGCCTGCGCCAGCGCGGCAGCGGGGTCTACGCCGAACTGCTCGCCAAGCGCTTCAAGCAGGCCGAGCGGCGGCTGGGCCTCAACCGCGGCGGGGCGCGCCTGGACACCTCCCAGTTCGAGGCGCCGAGGGCTGACGAAAGGCAAATGTCGCTGCTTTAGTCCCTGTCCCCGAACACGGCGTTCCACCCCCCTCCTAACCTCCCCCCATCAAGGGGGGAGGGACAAGAAGAGGGGCCTCGGCAATACATCCCCTCCCCCTTTGATGGGGGAGGGCTAGGGTGGGGGTGGGGTCGCAAGCCGGCCGGTCGCCACCCACCACCGCCGCGTTAATCACTTAACTGCTTCTTTGTGCTAGGTTTCGGCACATGGAAGGGCACACAAGCAGCATTACCGAACTGGCCATCGTCGTCGTCGGCGCGCTCGGCTGCGGCTTGGTGATGCGTTATTTCCGCCAACCCATCCTGCTGGGCTACATCCTGGCCGGCGCGGTCCTCGGGCCCTCGGGCTTCGGTTTCGTGCAGAGCCGCGAGCAGGTGCAGCTTCTGGCCGAGCTGGGCGTGCTCATGCTGCTGTTCTTCATCGGCATGGAGCTGAACCTGCGCGACTTCCGCGCGGTGTGGAAGGTGGCGGTGCTGACCACCGCCTTCCAGATCGCCGTCGCCTTCTTGGGCATGTACCTGCTGGGCCTGCTGCTCGACTGGCCGCTGGCGCTGACCGTGGTGGTCGGCTTCGTGGTGGCGCTGTCGTCGACCGCCGTGGCCATCAAGATGCTGGACGAGATCGGCGAGAAGCGCACCCGCGTCGGCAACGTCACCATCGGCATCCTCATCGCCCAGGATCTGGCGGTGATCCCCATGATCCTGATTATCGGCGCCTTCCGCGGCGACGGCGGCATCGGCACCCTGGCCATCGTCAAGATCCTGCTGTCCGTCGTCTTCCTGGGCCTGATGATCGCCTACCTGGGCAAGCGCAAGCGGGTGCGCCTGCCCTTCGCCCGCGAGATCGGGCGCAACCGCGAACTGCTGCCGCTGGCCGGCCTCGGCTTCTGCTTCGGCGCCGCGGCGCTCTCCGGCCTGCTGGGCCTCTCCGCCTCCTACGGCGCCTTCCTGGCCGGCCTGGTGATCGGCAATTCGACCAGCCGGCGCGCCATGATCCACTACACCGAGCCCATCCAGACGGTGCTGCTGATGGTCTTCTTCCTGACCATCGGCCTGCTGATCGACATCCAGTACATCTGGGCCAACCTGGGCACCGTGGTCATGCTGGTGTTCTTCGTCGCGGTGCTGAAGACCGCGCTCAACATCGGCCTGATCCGCGCCCTGGGCGAGACCTGGCCGCGCGCCTTCCTCTCCTCGGTGCTGCTGGCCCAGCTCGGCGAATTCTCCTTCATCCTCGCGGCACAAGGCCTGACGGTGGCCGCCATCGACTGGGAAAGCCACCGCCTGCTGGTCGCGGTCACGGTGATCTCGCTGCTGGTCAGCCCGGTGTGGCTGGAAGCGGCGCGCCGCCTGCACCGCATCGCGCTGCTGGGCATCACCTCGGGCCGCGAGACCCTGCGCCTCACGGTGGGGCCGGAGGCCCTGGCGCTGGGCCGCTCGCGCGGGCTGGTCAACGCCTGGCTGGCGCGCTACAGGAAGCCCCGCCGGAGCAAAACGGGGGGCGACGGCGCCGCCGCCAGCGACGCCTCGGCCGAGTAGGCAGACAGCAACAGGCGCCGCAGGGGGAGACCAAGTGCCCGACTTCTCGTTGGAACGCGAGCTGGGTCACGACAAGGGGCGCATCGTCATCGGGCTCGACGAGGCCGGACGCGGACCCTGGGCGGGACCGGTGGTGGCCGCCGCCGCCTGGCTGGACCCGGCGGCGCTGGACGCGGCACTGGCCGAGGGCCTCGACGATTCCAAGAAGCTCTCGGCCAAGCGGCGCAGCGACCTCTTCGCGATCCTCAGCGATCCGGCCTGCGCCTGCGCCCGCATCGCGGTGGGCGAGGCCAGCGTCGAGGAGATCGACCGCCTCAACATTCTCCAGGCCTCGCTGCTGGCCATGCAGCGCGCCGCCACGGCGCTGGCGGCGGCGCTGGACAGCGCGCCCGAAGCGGCCCTGGTCGACGGCAACAAGCTGCCGCAACTGGCCTGCGAGGCGCGCGCGGTGATCAAGGGCGACAGCCGCTCGCTCTCCATCGCCGCCGCCTCGGTGGTCGCCAAGGTGACCCGCGACCGCGCCATGGCGGCGCTGGCCCGCGACTACCCCGGCTACGGCTGGGAACGCAACCAGGGCTACGGCACCGCCGAGCACCGCGCCGGCCTCGCGCGGCTGGGCGTCACGCCGCTGCATCGCCGCTCCTTCCGGCCGATCCGCGACGCCCTCGAAAGCAAATCTTTAACTTGAGAGCGTAAGATCTTGAGTCAGCTAGACTCTTTGCGCCAAGAGGCTTGACGGTCGACTCCGCTTGACTCAGGATAGCCGGCTTGCGCGCCGAATCGGGGTCGGCGCGGCGAAACCTGGCGCAAGAAGGGGAAAATCCGTGCAGAAGAACGTCGTCAAGCAGGGCGACTGCATCGCCTTGATGGAGGCCATGCCGGAGGCCTCGGTCGATATGGTCTTCGCGGACCCGCCCTATAACCTGCAACTCGCCGGCGACCTGCACCGGCCGAACAACTCCAAGGTCGACGCCGTCGACGACGCCTGGGACCAGTTCGACAGCTTCGCCGCCTACGACGACTTCACCCGCCGCTGGCTGCGCGCCGCGCGCCGCGTCCTCAAGGACAACGGCTCGCTCTGGGTGATCGGCAGCTATCACAACATCTTCCGCGTCGGCACCGCGCTGCAGGACCTGGAGTACTGGATCCTCAACGATGTGGTGTGGCGCAAGACCAATCCCATGCCGAACTTCCGCGGCCGCCGCTTCACCAACGCGCACGAGACGATGATCTGGGCGGCCAAGGACAAGGACGCGCGCTACACCTTCAACTACGACGCCATGAAGCGGCTGAACGACGACCTGCAGATGCGCAGCGACTGGCTGATCCCCATCTGCAGCGGCGGCGAGCGCCTGAAGAACGACAAGGGCGAGAAGGCGCATCCGACGCAGAAGCCGGAAGCCCTGTTGCACCGCGTCATCATGGCCGCCACCAAGCCGGGCGACGTGGTGCTCGATCCCTTCTTCGGTTCCGGCACCACCGGTGCCGTGGCCAAGAAGCTGGGCCGCCACTTCATCGGCCTGGAACGCGATGACGACTACATCGCGGTCGCCAAGAAGCGCATCGCCGCGGTGCAGCCGGTCAGCGACCTGGAGATGGTGGAGACGCCCTCCAAGCGCGCCGAGCCGCGCATCCCCTTCGGCTGGCTTATCGAGCACGGCCTGCTGGAGCCGGGTACCGTGCTGCACGGCCCGGACAAGCGCCACCGCGCCAAGGTGCGCGCCGACGGCACCCTCATCACCAGCGACTTCAAGGGCTCGATCCACCAGGTCGGCGCCCACCTGCAGGGCGCGCCGTCGTGCAACGGCTGGTCCTTCTGGCACATCGACGTGGAGGGCAAGCCGGTCTCCATCGACCTGCTGCGCCAGAAGCTGCGCGCCAACCTGCCCAAGACGATGAACTGACGCGCTCGCCTCTTCCTCCGGGACGGGCGTTCAGCCCTCCCCGGGATCGGGCTTCAGTCCCGCCCTCATGGCGAGGGGGCCCCGCGTCGGCGGGCGTCTCGAACCATTCCGCGGCCATCGCCTAGAGCGCGCCGCTGCGGAGGGGCGGCGGGATAAAAGTCGCTTTGAACCGGGCGGCGGCCGGGCACGACCCATGATGCAGACACCCCTCACCGGAGGATCTCATCATGGCCAAGCACTTGTTCCGAAGCTTACTCGCCGTCGCCGGCCTTTCGGCCGCGGCCGCGCTCGCCGCCGGGGCCGGCCAGGCCCTCGCCCAGCCCGACCTGGTCCCGCAGTTGAACTTTCCCATGAACGCCAGCGTGGGCGTCCAGAACGCCGGCACCACGGCCGCCGGCCCCAGCCACCTGACCATCAACTGCACCAAATTCGGCAAGGCCGACGGCGGCTGCCCCGAGGCGCCGGGCATGGGCGCCTATGTCGATCCGGCCTTCCCCAACCGCGCCGTGATCGACGTGCCGGCGCTGGAGCCGGGCGAATCCTTCAGCCACAATCTCAGCTTCTGGAACGCCATCCCCTGGACGCCCGGAACCTATGTCTTCGACGCCGAGGTCGATGCCGGAGGCGACGTCGCGGAGTCCAACGAAACCAACAACAGCGCCCAGAGCAGCTACACCGAACTGCCTGCCGTGGGCGTTGCGCCGCCGGCGCCGCTGCCGCTGACCGCACAGCCCGCCGCGGCGCGCCCCTCGAGGCTCGACTCGGCCAATATTTTCCAACTGCGCCGGCTGCGCGGCAGCGAGGAGCCGAAGCCGCGCCCGCTGCGCCTGGCGCCCAAGCAGCCGGAGGCGCCGAAACGCCCGCTGCTGCGCCGGCCGGCCGACTAGACAGGTCCCGCGTTTCCTCCGGAAGCTCTCCCCGCGAGCACCTGCGGGCGGCCCTTGCCAAGGCCGCCCTCCTCCTTTTTAAAAGAAACCAATCGAAGAAATGAACCAATAGGTGAAATGTATTCGAGAAACTTCTATTAAAATACTTCATAAATCCCGAACTCATACAATACTACATTGTATTTACTAAGGGTTGTCTTGCGATCGCCACAGGGCTTGTCCAGACTGATTCCGGAACGTCAGGATTCGTTCTGCTTTTCCGTGAAGAGTTTCCCGGGGGTCTGTGCTGTGTTCGGGAGACACGAATGTCCGATGATCTTGAACTTGGTGTCAGCGGCCTTGTCGACACCGTGGCGATGGATGACGCCCTCACGGAACCCGCCGAAACTGCCGGCCTTGAAGCGGCATCCCTGACCGGTCAGGCAGGCGGCACGAGCATCATCGAGCGTCCGGCTCCCGGCCAGACAGTCGAGATCCAATCGCTCCCCGGACAGACCTACATTCTGAATTTCCCGCCGGCCAGCGCCCAGGTGGCCGTGCGCGGCGATGACTTCGCCGTCACCTTCGACGACGACGGCGACGGCCTGGCCGATAGCCAGGTCGTCTTTCTGGGCATGGTGCAGGCCGCCGAGTCCGGCGACGTCCCGGCATTCCGCATCGCCGGAATCGATGTCGGCGCCGACATCTTGATCGACCAGGCCCTGGCGCTGGAGGGCGGCACCGCGGGACTGAATGAGGTCGCCGCCGGCCCCGGCGCGCTCAGCGGGGGCGTCTCCGCCTACGACGACAACCTGGGCAACATCCTCGACCTGCTGGCCGCCCAGGGGGTAATTCCGCCGGTGGAACTGGAGTTCGGGCTGATCTCCGTGGAGCCGGACCCAATCCTGCCGATCTTCCCGCCGCCGCCGTTGATCATCAACGAGATCGGCCTGCGCGTGCCGATCGACATTCCGGGCTTGCCCGGCGCCGCGCCGGATGAAGAACCGGAGACGGCCCAGGCCCAAAAGCTGCCCGAGTACAGCTTCATCGAGCTGCACAACAACTCCGGCGTCCCCACAACAACAGAAGACCTGACGATCCAGATTCTCAATCCCGACGGCGCGCTGATCACCTTCGGCCTGCCCGACGGCATTACCATTCCTGCCGGCGGTTTCATCGTCTTCTACCAGCTCGCCGACGACGAGGGTACGGCGGGGGTTGAAGATATCATCGTGCGGGTCTTCGATGCCGCCGGCACCGTCGTCGGCGGTTTCACAATCGCCGACGCCACCTTCTGGGACCTGGGCGACGACACGACGGAGCCCATCGCCGTGAACCTCGTCTACCGCGCGGGCGAGGACATCGATGGCGACCAGACCCTGGACACCTTCGCGGCCAACCTGACGCAGGCGGAGCTTGCCGTCCTCGCCGATGCCGACTTCTCAGGCTCGCCCGACGGATTCGGCGCGCAGTTGCCGGGCTTCAACTTCGAGACCTTCTTCGGCCAGTTCACCGAGGGGCACCTCATCTTCTCGCGCGTCGACCTGGCCGACGACGACGACCAGACCGACTGGACGACGAACGTCACGCCCACCGACGGCGCTCTCAACGACACGGCGACGGTGGACCCCAACCCCTCGGACCCCGTGACCGACGACCTCAACCCGGGTCAGGACAACCCCGACCCCCTGCCCGGGCAGGACTTCCTGCAGGCGGGCGACGGCGGCGAGAAGCTGGAAGGCTACGGCGGGCCCGACGTCCTGCTGGGCGGTGACGGCAACGACTCGCTCTACGGCGGCTCGGAGGCGGACTATCTCGCCCCCATTCCCTACCTGAACGACCACAACGACTTCCTCTACGGCGGCGGCGGCGACGACGGCCTCTACGGCGGCGCAGGCGGCGACTACCTGCTGGGCGGCACGGGCAACGATTCGGTCGAAGGCAACACCGGCGACGACCAGGCCTACGGCGACGAAGGCGACGACAGCGTCGCCGGCAACGAAGGCGCGGACAGCGTCTATGGCGGCGCCGACAGCGATATGGTTTTCGGCAACGACGGCAACGATCTGCTCTACGGCGACGACGGCGACGGCCTGGGCGCCGCGGACACGCTAAACGGCGGCCTCGGCAACGACCGCGCCTATGGCGAGGGCGGCGACGACCTGATCTACGGCGACGAACCTTCCGTGGATGCCGACGGCGACGATACCCTGGACGGCGGGGCCGGCAACGACACGGTCTACGGAGACGACGGCGGCAACACCCGCAGCGGCAACGACCTGATCTACGGCGGCAGCGGCAACGATTCGATCGTCGCCGACGACGGGCTGGTCGATTTCGGCGGCAACGACCTGATCTACGGCGACGAAGGCGACGACACCATAGAGGCCGGCAGCGGCGACGACACGGCCTACGGCGGCGGCGACAACGACAAGATCTTCGGGGAGAACGGCCACGACCTCCTCTATGGCGACGCAGGCGATGACACCATCGAGGGCGGCGACGGCGACGACACCATCGACGGCGGCGAGGGCAACGACACCATCGACGGGTTCATGGGCATGGACCTGATCTATGGCGGCAACGGCCTCGACACCGTCGACGGCAGCTTCGATGCCGACACCATCTACGGCGACGACGGAGACAATATCGGCGGCGACGACGATGTGCTCTACGGCAGCATCGGCGACGACGTGATCTGGGGCGAGGGCGGCAACGACACCCTGGTGGGCGACGCCGACTTCTCCCTGCCCAACGGGGCCGACACCGTCTACGGCGGCAGCGGCAACGACCTGATCTACGGCGATGACCCGACCTCCGGGGACCCGGGCTTTGCCGACCTGCTCTACGGCGACGCAGGCAACGACACCATCCGGGGCCAGGACGGCGGCGACACCATCGACGGCGGCGAGGGCGACGATTCCATCAACGGCAATGTCGGCGAGGACCTCATCTACGGCGGCAACGGACTGGACGTCCTGCGCGGCGACATCCAGGCCGACACCGTCTACGGCGACGACGGCGACCTCGTTGGCGGTGACGCCGACAGCATCCTCGGCGGCTCCAACAACGACCTGCTCTACGGCGAGGGCGGTGACGACACCATCGTCGGCGATTCCGCCAACACCTCGCCCAACGGTGAGGACACCATCTACGGCGGCAGCGGCAACGACCTGATCTACGGAGGCGACGAAATCGCCACCGGAGACACCGATCAGGCCGATCTGATCTACGGCGAGGCGGGTAACGACACAATCCGGGGCGACAGCGGCGACGACACCATCGACGGCGGCGACGACAACGATTCCATCTTCGGCGAAGACGGCGCGGACGTGCTCTACGGCGGAAATGGCCTGGACTACCTCGACGGCAACATTCTTCCCGACATCATCTACGGCGACGACGGCGATCTCGCCGGCGGCGATGCCGACTTCATCCTCGGCGGCTCCAACAACGACCTGATCTACGGCGAGGGCGGCGACGACACCATCTTCGGCGATTCCGACAACACTTCGCCCGACGGCGAGGACACCATCTACGGCGGGGCCGGCAACGACCTGATCGACGGCGACGACGAGGCTGCGGATGCGGGTCAGGCCGACCTGATCTTCGGTGAGGCGGGCAACGACACCATCGAAGGCGATTCCGGCAACGACACCATCGACGGCGGCGACGACAACGACTCCATCACCGGCGGTGACGGCGAAGACCTGATCTACGGCGGCAACGGCATGGACATCGTCCGCAGTGGCATCCTGGCGGACATCATCTACGGCGACGACGGCGACCTCGCCGGCGGCGACGCCGACCTGCTTTACGGCGGCTCCAACAACGACCTGATCTATGGCGAGGGCGGCGACGACACCATCTTCGGCGACTCCGACAACACCTCGCCCGACGGCGAGGACACCATCTACGGCGGCGCCGGCAACGATCTCATCGACGGCGACGACACCGCCGCAGATGTCGGCGGCAGCGACCTGATCTTCGGCGAGGCGGGTAACGACACCATCGAAGGCGATTCCGGCGACGACACCATCGACGGCGGCGACGACAACGACTCCATCACCGGCGGCGACGGCGAAGACCTGATCTACGGCGGCAATGGCATGGACATCGTCCGCAGTGGCATCCTGGCGGACATCATCTACGGCGACGACGGCGACCTCGCCGGCGGCGACGCCGACCTGCTTTACGGCGGCTCCAACAACGACCTGATCTATGGCGAAGGCGGAGACGACACCATCTTCGGCGACTCCGATAACACTTCGCCGGACGGCGAGGACACCATCTACGGCGGCGCCGGCAACGACCTCATCGACGGCGACGACACCGCCGCAGATGTCGGCGGCAGCGACCTGATCTTCGGCGAGGCCGGCAACGACACCATCCGGGGCGACAGCGGCGACGATACCATCGACGGCGGCGACGACAACGATTCCATCTTCGGCGAAGACGGCGCGGACGTGCTCTACGGCGGAAATGGCCTGGACTACCTCGACGGCAACATTCTTCCCGACATCATCTACGGCGACGACGGCGATCTCGTCGGCGGCGATGCCGACTTCATCCTCGGCGGCTCCAACAATGACGTCCTCTACGGCGAGGGCGGCGATGACACCATTTTCGGCGACTCCGACAACACCTCGCCGGACGGCAACGACACCATCTACGGCGGCGCCGGCAACGACCTGATCGACGGCGACGACACCGCCGCAGATGTCGGTGGCAACGACCTGATCTTCGGCGAGGCCGGCAACGACACCATCTTCGGCGACGACGGCGACGACACCATCGACGGCGGCGACAACAACGACTCCATCACCGGTGACCTCGGCGAGGATCTGATCTACGGCGGCAACGGCCTGGACGTGCTCGACGGTGGCCTCAACGCCGACGTCATCTATGGTGACGACGGCGACCTGGCCGGCGGCGATGCCGACAGCATCCTCGGCGGCTCCAACAACGACCTGATCTACGGCGAGGGCGGTGACGACACCATTTTCGGTGACTCCAACAACACCTCACCGGACGGCAACGACACCATCTACGGGGGCGCCGGCAACGACCTGATCGACGGCGACGACACCGCCGGAGACGTCGGCGGGAACGACCTGATCTACGGCGGCAGCGGCAACGACACCATCGACGGCGACCAGGGCAATGACACGATCGAAGGCGGCAGCGGCGACGACCGCTTCGTCTATAACTTCGAATCGGATACCGGCGGCGGCAACAACGCCGGCACAGGCAACGACACCATCATCGACGTGGCGCTGAATGCCGGCGACGTGCTGGAATTCGTCGACAGCGACGGCGTGGTCGACGAATTCGGCGACCTGAACGACAGTATGGTCGCCGACGACGGCACCGACGTCACCATTACCTTCGACAACGGCGACATCCTGACGCTCGCCGGCATCGGCGACGGCACCATCGACACCTGGTCGGAGCTGGACGGCGCCATCAACCTGGATTTCGGCTAGCCGGAGACCCAGCAGGAGACCCAGCCGGAGACAAGGAGCCAGGCAGGCCCCGGGAGGATACGGGCAGGCGGTGCGGAAAGCGGCATTTCCGCGAACCTTCCTGCCCGTTCCTTCTGCCGTCGGACCCGCTCGGGGACCCAGCAACCCGCGACAGCAGCTTCACCGCTTCACCGGCATGAGCCGGCCGAAGGCGACGCTGGCCACCACGAAGACCGCAAAGCCGAGGGTGGTGGCGTCGACCGCTTCACCCAGCAGCAGTGCCGAAGCGGCGATGGTGAGGAAGGTCTGAAGAAGCTGCACTTGGCTGACCCGCGCCACGCCGCCCAAGGCAAGGCCCCGGTTCCAGGCAAAGAAGCCGAGAAGCTGGCTGAAGAGTGCCACATAGAGAAAGGCGCCCCAGCTCTGCGGCGAGCCGGGCAGGCCCTGCGCCAGGGCAGCCGGCGCGACGGTAACGAGCAGCAGAGGAAAGGAGATCACCAGGGCCCAGCAGATCACCTGCCAGCCGCCGAGGCTGCGGGTGAGACGCGCTCCCTCGGCATAGCCCACCGCCGCGCAGACCACCGAGGCGAGCAACGCCAGGTGTCCGACGCCCAGGCTGCCGCCGCCGCGCAGCAGGGAGAAGGCCACCACCGCCGCGCCGCCGAGGAGCGAGACCAGCCAGAATTCGAGGGAGGGCCGCTCGCGCAGCAGCACCGCGCCGGCCGCCACCGTCACCAGCGGCAGGACGCCCAGCACCACGCCGCCATGCGCCGCCGGCACCCGCTGCATACCCCAGGCCGAGAGCAGCGGGAACCCGAAGACCACCCCGGCAGCGACCACGGCGAGGCCGCGCCATTCGCGCCCGCGCGGCAGGCGCTGGCGGGTCGCCAGCAGGATCGCCGCGGCCACGGCTCCGGCCAGCAGGGAGCGCCCCAGGCCGAAGACCACCGGATCGCTGTCGGCCATGGCCAGGCGCGTCATCGGCAAGGTGAGGCTGAACAGCGCCACGCCGACGAAGCCGAGCAGCAGCCCCCTGGTCTCGGCCAGGGACCCGCTGGCGGAAGCGGCGGACTCAGTCATCTCTTACGGCCATCTCTTACGGCGTCGGCGTGGAGGAGTCCGTGGTCGATGACCTTGCGCATCACCGTGGGCAGGGCTTCGTCGGCCAAGGCATCCAGGGCCACCCAGCGGCCCTGCGCCTGGGCGGCTTCCATTTCGGCGCGCCCCGCCGCCTGCCCGGCCCAGACCGTCACCTCGAAATGGAAGTGAGTGAAGGTGTGGCGCACCAGGCCCGGCAGTTCCCGCCACTCGGTCTCCAGCGGTGCGGCGGCGCGGGCGGACCTCTGCTCCCAGGTCGCCTCGCGCCAGTCGGTCGAAGGCACCTCCATCATGCCGCCCAGCAAGCCCTTCTCCGGGCGTCGGCGCAGCAGCAGCGCGCCGTCGGGCGCCTGCAGCCAGAAAGCCACCGCGTGGCGGGTCGGCTTGGCGGCCTTGGGCCGGCGGCGCGGCAGCGCCTGCTCCAGGCCCGCGGCCTTGGCTTCACAGCAGGATTCCAGGGGGCACAGCAGGCATTTGGGCCCGCGCGGCAGGCAGACCGTGGCGCCCAGGTCCATCATCGCCTGGGCGAAGTCGCCTGCGCGCTCGTCCGGCGTCAGGGCGTCGGCCAGGCGGGTCAACTCCGGCTTGGCCGCGGGCAGCGGCGTCTCGACCTTGAAGAGACGGGCGACCACCCGCTCCACATTGCCGTCGACCACCACGGCACGCCGCCCAAAGGCGATGGCGGCGATAGCGGCGGCGGTGTAGGGGCCGATGCCCGGCAGCTTGCGCAGCTCCGTTTCCGTATCGGGGATCACGCCGCCCAGTTCCTCCGCCACCACCTTGGCGCAGCGGTGCAGATTGCGCGCCCGGGCGTAGTAGCCCAGACCGGCCCAGGCGGTGAGCACGTCGTCCAGCGGCGCCGCGGCCAGGGCCTCGACCGTGGGCCAGCGCGCCAGAAAGTCGGCGAAGTAGGGACCGACCGCCGCCACCGTGGTCTGCTGCAGCATGATCTCGCTGAGCCAGACACGGTAGGGGTCCGGTTCCTTCTCTCCGGGGGGTGTCCCCGGCGGGCGGCGCCACGGCAGCGTGCGCGCATGGCGGTCGTACCAGGCCAGCAGCGCCGCCCCGGGACCGGCCTGGGCCGCGCCGTCTTCTTGCGAAGCGGCCTTTGTGGATGCGACAGGAGCCATGCCCTTCTCTATAATGGCCGCGCAAACCACCGCAAAGCAGGCTTTTGTCACTGGGACAATGCCCAGGGGGACGATGCCCAGAGGAAAGGGCCGGGGAACGACGCCAGTGTCCGATTACACCTCTCGCCGCAAAGGAACGGCCGGCGACCGCCGGCGCGGCGGCCGCGGCCTGCGCGCGCTCGGCTCCAGCCTGACCAGCGTGACCAAGCGCGCCTTCGCGCGCCGCGGGCTGACCGGCGCCGACATCGCCCGCCAGTGGCCGGCCATCGTCGGGCGCGATCTGGCTGTCCACTGCCGCCCCCGCCAGTTGCGCTTTCCCAAGGCGGGGGAGGCCGTCGACGGCCGCCTGACCCTGCGGGTGGCGCCGGGCTGGGCCCTGGAGGTGCAGCATCTGGAGCCCCTGGTGCTGGAGCGCATCAACGGCTACTTCGGCTACCGTGCGGTCAGCCGCCTGGTGCTGCAGCAGGGCCCGCTGCCGCCGCTGGAGAGGGAGGGGCGCGGCAGCCGCGCCGGGCGCCGCGCGGACCCTCGGGAGACGCCTCGGGCGGACCTCGACGAGGCCCTGGCCGCCAAATTATCCACAGTCGAGGACCCGGAGCTGCGCGCGGCCCTGGAAGGCCTCGGACGCTCGCTCAAGGGCCGGCGCGGCGGCGGCGCAAAAAATCCATAGACTACACCGCCGGGGAGACCACATAGACCAAGTCGGGGACCACGTCGGGCGGCGCCGGAAAACGCCCGCTTCGGCGGCGGTTTTTGCCCAAAAAGGGCGCTTGTGGAATCGAAAACGCCCCTCTAGCATGCACAACATCTGGTAGGTAGAGCTATGAATAGACGGAATATTCTGATCGGTCTTGGGGTTGTCGCCGCCGGTGCCGCGGCGGGCGGCGCCTACTGGCTGCGCGCCGCGCCGACCCCGCTGCCGGGCACCGCGGCCGCGCCGCAGGAGACGATGACCCTAGCCGCCAAAACCGGCGGCGAGCCGGTCTTCGCCGACGACCACGTCCTGGGCAGCGCCGAGGCGCCGGTCACCATCCTGGAATACTCCTCGCTGACCTGCCCGCACTGCGCCAACTTCCACAAGAACACCCTGCCGCAGGTCAAGTCGGACTGGATCGACGCCGGGCGCGCGCGCATGGTCTACCGCCACTACCCGCTGGACCAACTGGCGCTGCGCGCCGCAGCGGCGGCCAACTGCATTGAGGGCGACGCCTTCTTCGGCTTCCTCGACGTGCTGTTCAAGAACCAGGAGAAGTGGGCCCACAGCGGCGACCCGCTGAAGGCGCTGCAGCAGCTTGCGGCCCTGGCCGGGCTCGGTCCCGACGCCTTCGAAGCCTGCATCAACGACGAGGCGCAGATTACCCGCATCCTCGAACTGCAGACCGACGGCCGCGACCGATACAGTATTGCCTCGACTCCGAGCTTTGTGGTCAACGGCACGCTGGTGCAAGGCGCCCTGCCCTACGACGAATTCAACGCAGCATTGGAACAGGCCGCGTCCAAGGCGTCATAAGGCCGGCCCGGCGGTGAGAATTGCGGCGATGGGGATTGGAGTGAGATCAGTTATGACGGCACGGGGGGAATAGCCAGGCGTGGTGCAGTTCACCAAGCTTCGCTTGAGCGGCTTCAAGTCCTTTGTCGATGTCACCGAACTGGACATCCAATCGGGCATAACAGGCGTCGTCGGCCCGAACGGCTGCGGCAAGTCCAACCTCGTCGAGGCGCTGCGCTGGGCCATGGGCGAGACCTCGGCCAAGCGCATGCGCGGCAAGGAGATGGACGACGTCATCTTCGCCGGCAGCTCCAACCGCCCGGCGCGCAACGTCGCCGACGTCACCCTGGTGCTGGACAACAGCCAGCGCAAGGCGCCGGCCATGTTCAACGAGTTCGACGAGATCGAGGTGGTGCGCCGCATCGAGCGCGGCAGCGGCTCCACCTACAGGGTCAACGGCAAGGAAGTCCGCGCCCGCGACGTACAGCTGCTCTTCGCCGACGCGGCCACGGGCGCCCACTCCACCGCCCTGGTCAGCCAGGGCCGCATCGGCACCATCATCAATTCCAAGCCGCAGGACCGCCGCCACCTGCTGGAAGAAGCCGCGGGCATCACCGGCCTGCACTCGCGCCGCCACGAGGCCGAGCTGCGCCTGCGCGCCGCGGAAACCAACCTGGAGCGCCTGGACGACGTCATCTCGACCCTGGAATCGCAGCTCCAGGGCCTGAAGAAGCAGGCCCGCCAAGCAACCCGCTACCGCAACGTCAACGACCAGATCCGCCGCTCCGAGGCCATCGTGCTGCACCTGGAGGGCGAGGAGGCCAAGGCCGCCCTCGCCCGCGCCGAGGAAGCCTTCGGCGAAGCCGAAAAGGCCGTGGCGGAAGCGACGGAAGCCGCCGCCGCCAAGTCCACCGAGCAGGCCGAGGCGGCCAGCGCCCTGCCCGGGCTGCGCGAGACCGAGGCCGAAGCCGCCGCCGCGCTGCAGCGCCTGAAGGTCGACCGCGACACCCTGGACCGCGAGGAAGCCCAGGCCGCCGAGGGCAAGGCCCGCGCCGAGGAGCGCCTGGCTCAGTTGCTGGGCGACAAGTCGCGCGCCGAGGCCCTGGCCGGCGACGCCGATGCGGCACAGCAGCGCCTGAACCAGGAGCGCGGCGAGTTGAATGTCGCCGCCGAGGGCGAGCAGGAAGCCCTGGCCGCCGCCGAGGCCGAACGCGCCACCGCCGCGGCCAAGAGCGAGGAACAGGAACAGGCGCTCAGCGCCGTCACCAAGAAGATCGCCGAGGACGAGGCCCGCGCCAATGCGCTGACCCGCCGCATCGAGGAGCTGTCCCAACGCCTCGCCCGCCTGCGCCGTCAGCGCGAGGAGGCCCAGGGCCAGCGCGAGGCCGTGGTGCGCGAAACGGTGGCCGAGGGCGAGGTACAGGCCGCCGCCGACGCGCTTGCCGCCGCCGAACAGCGTCTGGAGCAGTCCCGCGAAGCCAGCAGCGGCGCCTCCGAAGCCACCGCCGAAGCCCGCAACCGCGAAGCCGAGTCGCGCGGCAAGCTGCGCGAGCAGGAGGCCGCCCAGGCCAAGCTGGAAGCCGAGATCGCGGCGCTGACCGCCCTGCTGGAGCCGGAAGAGGCCGATATGTGGCCGCCGGTGGTCGACGCCGTCACCGTGACGCCGGGTTACGAGGCGGCGCTCGGCGCCGCCCTGGGCGACGACCTGACGGTCTCCGCCGACGAGGCCGCGCCGGTGCACTGGCAGAGCCTCGCGCCCATGGCCAGCGTGCCGGCCCTGCCCCACGGCGCCGAGCCGCTGAGCGGCGTGGTGCGCGGCCCCGCCGCCCTGGACCGCCGCCTGTCGCAGATCGGCGTCGTGGCGGACCGCGAAACCGGCCAGCGCCTGCAGACCCAGTTGCAGCCCGGCCAGCGCCTGGTGACCAAGGAAGGCGACCTGTGGCGCTGGGACGGCTTCACCGCCCGCGCCGAGGCGCCCACCGCCGCAGCCCAGCGCATGGCCCAGCGCAACCGCGTGGTCGAGCTGCGCGCCAGCCTGGAAGATGTGGAACGCGATACCGCCCGGGCCAGCGCCGACCACGGCGAGTTGGAGGCCGCCGTCGAGCAGGCCGCCGGCGCCGAGCGCGCCGCCCGCGCCGCCGAAGGCGAGGCCTTCGAGGCGGTGAACGCCGCCCGCAAGGAGCACGGCGGGCTGGCCCAGCGGGCGAATGCCGTGGCCTCGCGCCTGGCCGCCCTGGACGAGTCCCTCGCCCGCCTGGGCGGCGACGTGGAGGAGAACGAGGCGACCCTGGCCCAGGCCCGCGAGGAAGAGGCCGGGCTGCCCGACCTGAACCTGGAGCACCAGCGCGCCGACGAGCTGCGCGAGGAGCTGGCCGCGGCGCGCAGCGCCCTGGTGGAGCGCCAGGCACGCCTCGACCAGTTGCGCCGCGAGGCCGAGGCCCGCGGCCGCCGGCTCATGGACATCGCCAACGAGTTCCAGTCCTGGGCGCGCCGCGGCGAGGAGGCCAAGACCCACCTGGCGGAGCTGGAAGAGCGCCGCGCCGCCACCGAGGCGGAGATCGAGAAGCTCGCCGCCGTGCCGCTGGCGCTCTCGGAGAAGCGCGAGGCCCTGGCCGAGCTGATCGACGCGGCCGAGACGCGCCGCCGCGACGCCGCCGACGCCCTGGCCAGCGGCGAGACGCGCCTCAGCGAGGCCGACAAGGCGCTGAAGGCCGAGGAAGCCCGGCTGACCAACGCCCGCGAGAACCGCATCCGCGCCGAGGGCGCGGTCTCCCAGGCACGCCAGACCCTGGATACGGTCGTTCAGAAGGTGCGGGAAAAGCTGTCCTGCGCGCTGGACACTGTCCTCCAGGTGGCGGAGGTCGAGGAAGGCCAGGAGCTGCCGCCGCGCGGGGACGTGGAGACCAAGCTGGCCCGGCTGCTGCGCGAGCGCGACAACCTGGGCGCGGTCAACCTGCGCGCCGAGCAGGAAGCCCGCGAGCTGGACGAACAGATCGTCGGCATGCAATCGGAGCGCAGCGACCTGATCAACGCCATCAGCCGCCTGCGCCAGGGCATCGCCAGCCTGAACCGCGAGGGGCGCGAACGCCTGCTGGCGGCCTTCGAGATGGTGAACACCCACTTCCAGGAGCTCTTCGTGCGCCTCTTCGGCGGCGGACGGGCCCACCTGAAGCTCACCGAATCGGAAGACCCCCTGGCCGCCGGCCTGGAGATCATGGCCAGCCCGCCGGGCAAACGCCTGCAGGTCATGTCGCTGCTGTCCGGCGGCGAACAGGCGCTGACCGCCCTGGCCCTGCTGTTCGGCGTCTTCATGACCAACCCGGCGCCAATCTGCGTGCTGGACGAGGTCGACGCCCCGCTGGACGACGCCAACGTGGACCGCTTCTGCGCCCTGGTCGACGAGCTGACCAAGGCCACCGGCACCCGCTTCCTGGTCATCACCCACCACCGCATGACCATGGCCCGGGTCAACCGCCTGTTCGGCGTGACCATGGCCGAGCGCGGTATCAGCCAGCTGGTTTCGGTGGACCTGGAAGCCGCCGCGGACCTGCGCGAGAGCGCCTAAGGGCGTCTATTTTTCCGGGACTTTTCCGCAGTGCAGCGACGGGGCCGCCACCAGGGCCGGCGGGCGTCCCCGCGGGGCTTGCCAAAAGCGCCCGAATCCGCGCGTTTCCGCCGCGTTTGACTGGGGTTTCTTCGCCTTGACAGAGGGGGGGAGTCTTCATACTGTGCGCGCGAATTCAGCTCAGACCACAGGTAATCCTTGGGGAGAACGGTCATCGGGCCAGGGGGAAGAGGCGCTTCATGAAAGACGACCGCCCCCTGCCATCCCTCGAAAAGCTGGACGAAGAACTCCGTGCGGCGGAAGCCAAGCGGCGCAAGACGAAGGCGGGCTCTGAGGACCAGGGCCAAGGACTGGCCTTCGCCATGCGGATCGGGGTTGAGATTGTCGCGGCGCTGATAGTCGGCGTTGCGATCGGTTACTTCCTCGATCAGTGGCTGGGAACCAAACCCTGGTTCCTGCTGCTGTTTTTCGTGCTCGGCGCGGCCGCGGGATTTATGAACGTTTTCCGGGTTGTCGGGGGACTGGGCGGCCAGGTCGGTTACCGCCAGGTTGAAAAGCCGGAGGAGGAAACCTCCAGGCGGGCCGATGCCAAGAATGCGCCTCAGGGGCGGGACATAGACGACTAGTCGGGACGGATAGGGTTTAACAGAATGGCTGAAGGCGGCGGCGGGCACAGCCCCCTCGAACAGTTCGAGATCAAAAGCATCTTTCCGGCCGGGGGCCATGGCGATGAGATCGGGGTCTTCGCCTTCACCAACTCGTCGCTGATGATGGTCGCGGCGCTGGTGCTGATCTCCGCTTTCCTGATCCTCGGCATGCGCCGCGGCGCCCTGGTTCCCGGGCGTATGCAGAGCCTGGCCGAGATGTCCTACGAGTTCATCGCGGGATTGATATCGGATACCGTCGGCGCCGAGGGCCGCCGCTACTTCCCGATCATCTTCACGCTCTTCATGTTCATCCTGTTCGGCAACCTGCTCGGCATGCTGCCCTACAGCTTCACCTTCACCAGCCACATCATCGTGACCTTCGCCCTGGCGGCGCTGGTCTTCATCGGCGTGACCGTCCTGGCCATCGCCAAGCACGGCATGCACTTCTTCAGCTTCTTCGTGCCGCCGGGCGCGCCGATCGCCATGTGGCCGCTGCTGATCCCGATCGAGGTGATCTCCTACCTCTCGCGTCCGATCAGCCTTTCCGTCCGTCTTTTCGCCAACATGCTGGCCGGGCACACGCTGCTCAAGGTCATCGCCGGTTTCGTCGGCGTGCTCGGCGTGTTCGGCGTTCTGCCCTTCGCGGTGATCGTGGCCCTGACCGGCCTGGAGATCCTCATCGCCTTCCTCCAGGCCTACGTCTTCGCCATCCTGACCTGCCTCTACATCAACGACGCGCTGCACCTGCACTGATCTTCAGGACGGGCCGGAGCGTCATCGACAACCCTCATTCAGCTTTTTACGTCAAAGGGAGCTTTAACAATGGAAATTGAAGCCGCGAAAGTGATCGGCGCGGGCCTGGCCGTTATCGGCGTCATCGGCTCGGGTATCGGCATCGGCAGCATCTTCTCGTCCTTCATCGTCGCGGTCGGCCGCAACCCGGCGGCGCGGGGCGAGGTCTTCACCATGACCATGCTGGGCTTCGCGCTGGTGGAAGCCATCGCGCTGTTCGCGCTGGTCATCGCGCTGCTCATTCTGTTCCGTTAAGCGCCGTCCGCGGAGAAGCTCTCGGCCGGCGGCGGCAAAGCCGCCGGCACCCGCTTTTCCCGCCGGCATTATCCCTGACAGAGTGAGAGGACGCGGGCCATGCCCCAACTCGATCCTGCCGTCTGGCCGACACAACTGATCTGGCTGGCGATCACCTTCATCGCCCTCTACCTGGTCGTCTGGCGCATCGCCCTGCCGCGCATCGCCGATGTCCTGGAAGCAAGACAGCGCAAGCTGGACGACGACCTGAAGAAGGCCACGGCCCTTAAGGAAGAGGCCGAGACCATCCTCGCCGAGTACGAGAAAATGCGCGCCGACGCCCAGGCCTCGGCGCACAGCGTGCTGCAGAAGGCCCAGAATGAGATGAAGGCCGAGGCGGAACGCCAGAACGGCGAAGTGGCGGCCAAGCTGAGCAAGCAGACCGAGGAAGCAGAGGCGCGTATCGCCGAGGCCAAGACGGCGGCGCTTTCCAGCCTGGAGGGCACGGTCACCGAGGTCGTGGCCGCAGCCACGGAAAAGCTGATCGGCGTCAAAGCCGGCGATCAGGAGATCGCCCGCGCCGTCGGCGAAGTGATGGGAGGCAAGCGCTGATGTCCGCTCTCCTGAACGATCCCACTTTCTGGGTCGCCATTGCCTTCTTCGTCTTCGTCGGCCTGATCGTCTGGAAGGCGCGCGGCGCCATCCTGGACGGCATCGACGCCCGCGCCGAGCGCATCAAGGCGGAACTCGACGAGGCCCAGCGCCTGCGCGAGGAAGCGCAGAAGGCCCTGGCCGAGTACAAGCGCAAACAGCGCGACGCGGCCAAGGAGGCCGAGGATCTGCTGGCCAGCGCCAGGCACGAGGCCGAACTGCTGAGCAGGCAGGCCGCCGAGGACCTGAAGGCCACTCTGGCCCGCCGCGAGAAGACGGCTCTGGAGAAAATCGCCCAGGCCGAGGCCCAGGCGGTGCAGGACGTGCGCGCCCAGGCCGTCGACATCGCCATCGCGGCGACGGCCAAGCTGCTGAGCGAGAACGTCGACCCGCAGCGCGACCAGGCCATGGTCGACCAGGCCATCAAGGATCTGGGGCAGAAGCTGCACTAAGCGGCGCGACAGTCCCTGAAACGACAAACGCCCGGTTCTCTCTCGAGAGCCGGGCGTTTTTCATTTCTCAACCTGCCACCCTTGGGCTCTTCCCGAGGGTTCCTACAGTGCAGCTGCGGGCCGCCACATCGGCCCCCGCCCTGGATGCCCGGGACAAGCCCGAGCATGACGAGAAAACTCAGGCGTCCCGAACGTAGTGCAGCTTGTCGAAGCGGGCGCGTAGGGCCGCCACCTCGGGCGCGAGGGATTCCGGTGCGTCGGTGTTGAGCGCGCGCTTCAGCAGGCCCGCCAGCGCCGCCACGTCGTCCTCGGTGACGCCCCAGCGCACCAGCTCCGGCGTGCCGATCCTGAGACCGTTCATATCGCCCTCAACCGGGTCGAGGGGCAGACCGATGCCGCAGGCGAGGAAGCCCGCCTTGCGCAGCTTCTTGGCGGTCGCCTGGCCGCCGCCCCAGGACGCCGCCGCCAGCGCGAACTGGTGCGACTGCGTGAAGCCCTTGTCCTTGGCGAAGACCGGCAGGCCCTCGGCGTCCAGGGCCGCGGCGAAGGCCCGGGCCACGGAGATCATCTTCGCCGCATAGGCCGCGCCCTGCTCGCGCCAGTCGATCAGCGTGTAGGCCAGGGCCGCCGACTTGGCGGCGTCGAAGTTGGCGGTAAGCCCCGGAAAGGCGATGGCGTCGAGCTTCTCCGCCAGCTCGGCCTCGTTGGTGACGATGAGGCCCCCGGCGGGCCCGCCCAGGCTCTTGTAGGTGCTCATGGTCATGAGGTGGGCGCCCTCGGCCAGCGGGTCGTCCCAGGCGCCGCCGGCGATGATGCCGCACTGGTGGGCGGCGTCGAACAGCAGCTTGGCGCCCACCGAATCGGCGATCTCGCGCACCCGGGCCACCGGATGGGGAAAGAGGTTGAGGCTGCCGCCCAGGGTGAGGAGCTTGGGGCGCACCTCCTGCGCCAGCTTCTTCAGGCCCGCCAGGTCGACGGTGTAACCGTCGGCATCGACCGGCGCCGGGTGGATGGTCAGGCCGTAGAGCCCGGCGCAGCCGGCGGCGTGGTGGGTGACGTGGCCGCCGATGGCCGGCGGCGGCGCGATGATGGCGTCGCCGGGCCGGCAGGTGGCCATGAAGGCGTAGAGGTTCGCCAGCGCGCCCGAGGCGACACGGATCTCCGCATACTTCGCGCGGAAGACCTCGGCGGCCAGCTCGGCGGCGATTACCTCGATCTCCTCGATGGCCTCCAGGCCCATCTCGTACTTGTCGCCGGGATAGCCGAGCGAAGGCCGCGCGCCGAGCCCCGCCGCCAGCACCGCCTCGGCGCGCGGGTTCATCACGTTGGTCGCCGGGTTGAGGTTGAAGCACTCGCGCTCATGGATCGCGCGGTTGCGCTCCACCAGGCCGTCGAGACGCCGGGCGACGTCGCCGGAGGCGGACTGCGCGGTCCGTCCGGCGAGGCTCTGGATGTAGCTCTCGCAAGCTTCCGGCACCCAGGGCCGGTAGGCCAGATTGGTCATGAGATACTCCCTGCTTTGGGTGCAAGGAGAGCATCGTTCGGCCGAGGCAGCAAAGGGGAAATGCGGCGACGGTCACCCCCACCCCAACCCTCCCCCATCAAGGGGGAGGGAGATATTAGGAAGGGCTCGATTCAACGTCCCTCCCCCCTTGATGGGGGGAGGTTAGGAGGGGGGTGGGGCCGCAAACGCCGGGAATGATCCGACTAAGCTTCCGCCCCTACTCCGCCGCTTCCTGGTAGGCCTCGATGGGCGGGCAGGTGCAGACCAGGTGGCGGTCGCCGGCAACGTTGTCGACGCGGCCGACCGGCGGCCAGTATTTGTCGTCCTTGTCGCCGTCCAGCGGGAAGAAGGCCTGCTCCTTGGCATAGGCGCGGTCCCAGTCGGCCAGCAGCAGGTGGTGGGTATGCGGGGCGTGGTGCAGCACGCTGTCCTCCGCGCTCACCTTGCCGGCTTCGACCTCGGCGATCTCTCCGGCGATGGCGATCAAGGCGTCGCAGAAGCGGTCGATCTCGCGCTTGGCCTCGCTCTCCGTCGGTTCGATCATCAAGGTGTCGGCCACCGGGAAGGACATGGTCGGCGCATGGTAGCCGTAGTCGACCAGGCGCTTGGCGACGTCCTCCACGGAGATGCCGCAGCGCCCCTTCAGGTCACGCAGGTCGATGATGCACTCGTGCGCCACCATGCCGTTCTGGCCGGTGTAGAGCACCGGGAAGTGCGGCTGCAGGCGCCGGGCGATGTAGTTGGCGTTGAGGATCGCCACCTGGGTCGCCCGCGTCAGGCCGTCGGCGCCCATCATGGCGATATAGGCCCAGGAAATCGGCAGGATCGAGGCCGAACCCCAGGGCGCCGCCGAGACCGGACCCATGGTCTGCCCCTCGCCCGCCGCCGGGTTCACGCCCTTGACCACCGGATGGTCCGGCAGGAAGGGCGCCAGATGCGACCGCACGCCGATGGGCCCCACGCCGGGGCCGCCGCCGCCGTGCGGGATGCAGAAGGTCTTGTGCAGGTTCATGTGCGACACGTCGGCGCCGATCTCGCCCGGCTTGCAGAGACCGAGCAGGGCGTTGAAGTTGGCGCCGTCCATGTAGACTTGGCCGCCGTTGTCGTGGATGACCTGGCAGATCTCGCGGATCGCCGTCTCGAAGACGCCGTGGGTCGAAGGATAGGTGACCATGAGGGCCGCCAGCTTGTCCTTGTGTTCGCCCGCCTTGGCCTTCAGGTCGGCCACGTCGACGTTGCCCTTCTCGTCGCACTTCACCACCACGACCTTCATGCCGGCCATGGAAGCCGAAGCTGGATTGGTGCCGTGCGCCGAGGAGGGGATGAGGCAGACGTCACGATGCGCCTCGCCGCGGCTCTCGTGATACTTGCGGATAGTCATGAGGCCGGCGTACTCGCCCTGCGAGCCGGCATTGGGCTGCAGCGAGACCGCGTCGAAACCCGTCGCCGCGCAGAGCATGCCCTCCAGCTCGTCGAAGAGCTGGCGATAGCCCTGGACCTGGTCCAGCGGCGCGAAGGGATGGATCTCCGCGAACTCCGGCCAGGTGATGGCCTGCATCTCCGTGGTCGCGTTCAGCTTCATGGTGCAGGAGCCGAGTGGGATCATGGAGCGGTCGAGGGCGATGTCCTTGGCCTGCAGACGGCGCAGGTAGCGCAGCATTTCGGTCTCGCCGTGATAGAGATTGAAGACCGGATGCGTCAGGTAGTCCGACGTCCGCTTCAGCTCCGCCGGGATGCCGTCCTTGGCTTGGCCGTCCAGATCCTCGACCCGCGGCGGCTCGACGCCGAAGCCGGCGAAGGTGTCGAACAGTTTCTGCACGTCCTCGCGCGAGGTCGTTTCGTCCAGCGAGATGCCGATGCGCCCGCTGTCGATGAGGCGCAGGTTGATGCCGGCCTCGCGCGCCTTGGCCAGCAGCACCTCGGCGCGGCCGGGCACCGCCAGGGTCAGGGTGTCGAAGAAGGTGTCGTTCTCCACCTCGATGCCGAGCTGCTTGAGCCCCTGCCAGAGGATGCCGGTCAGGCGCTGCACCCGGCGGGCGATACGCTCCAGCCCGTCGGGGCCGTGGTAGACGGCGAAGAGCGCGGCGATGATCGCCAACAGAACCTGGGCTGTGCAGATGTTGCTGGTCGCCTTCTCGCGGCGGATGTGCTGCTCGCGGGTCTGCAGGGCCATACGCAGCGCGGGGCGCCCGGCGGAATCCACCGAGACGCCGATGAGACGTCCGGGCACCGAGCGCTTGTAGGCGTCCTTGGTGGCGAAGAAAGCGGCGTGCGGGCCGCCGTAGCCCATGGGCACACCGAACCGCTGGGAGGAGCCGACGACGATGTCGGCGCCCAGCTCGCCCGGCGGCGTCGCGACGGTCAGCGCCAGCAGGTCGGCGGCGACCACGGCCAGGGCGTCCTGGGCATGCAGCGCCTCTACGATGGGGCGGATGTCGCGCAGGTCGCCGTAGGTGCCGGGATACTGCAGCAGAGCGCCGAAGACCTGCTTGCCGGCCAGCTCCGTCGCCGGGTCGCCGACGATGATCTCGATATCCAGCGGCCGGGCGCGGGTCTGGATCACCGCCAAGGTCTGCGGATGGCAGTCCTCGGCCACGAAGAAGGTCTCGGATTTCGACTTGGAGACCCGGTGCGCCATGGCCATGGCCTCGGCCGCGGCCGTCGCCTCGTCCAGCAGCGAGGCGTTGGCGATCTCCAGGCCGGTCAAGTCGATGATCATCTGCTGGAAGTTCAGCAGCACCTCCAGGCGGCCTTGGCTGACCTCCGCCTGATAGGGCGTGTAAGCCGTGTACCAGCCCGGATTCTCCAGCACCCGGCGCTGGATGACGCCCGGCAGGAAGGTGCCGTAGTAGCCCATGCCGATCATCGAGGTCATGATCTGGTTGCGGTCGGCCATGGCCCGCAGATAGGCCAGGGTGTCGCGCTCGTTGCGCACCGGCGGCAGGGCCATGGGCCCGCTGCTGCGGATCGAATCCGGCACCGCCTTATCGACCAGGGCGTCCAGGGACTCGAGCCCCAGGCTTTCCAGCATGGCGGCAATCTGCGGCTCGCCGGGTCCGATGTGCCGGCGCACGAAGTCGTCGCGCTTCTCCAATTCGGCCAGGGTCGGCTGCTGTGACGGCTTCTCGTTACTCATGGATCTTCTCCGGTTACACCCTGCACGGAACACTTCCAGCGGCACTCAGGCGCCGAGGAAACCCTTAATCCCCGACGAAAGCCTTGTAGGCGGCCTCGTCCATCAGCGCGGCGACCTGCGACGGATCGCTGAGCTTCATCTTGAAGAACCAGCCCTCGCCCTCGGCATCGCTGTTCACCTTGGCCGGCTCGTCGTTCAGCGCCTCGTTGACCTCCAGCACCTCGCCGTCGGCCGGCGCATAGATCTCGCTGGCGGCCTTCACCGATTCGACCACCGCGGCATCCTTGCCCTTCTCCAGGGCCTTGCCGATTTCCGGCAGCTCGACGAAGACGATGTCACCAAGCTGCTGCTGGGCGTGGTCGCTGATGCCGACGGTCGCGGTGTCGCCGTCGATCTGCATCCATTCGTGGTCTTCGGTGTAACGTTTCTCGCTCATGTCTCTTAAATCCCCCTGTAGCCTGTAAAGGAGTTCAACCTCGGAAGTAGTTGTGTTTCGCGAAGGGCAGCGCCGCCACCTTGCAGGGCAGCGCCTTGCCCCGGACCACGGCCTGCAGCGCAGTTCCTTCCGCCGCCAGATCTGCCGTCACGTAACCCATGGCCACCGGTCCGCCGACCGTCGGCCCGAAGCCGCCGGAGGTGACCTTGCCGACATCCCGGCCCTCGCCGTCCTGCAGAACCGCGCCCTCGCGAATCGGCGCGCGTCCTTCCGGCAGCAGGCCGACACGGCGGCGCGGCGCGCCCTCGGCCAGTTGTTTCTGCACCACGGCGGCACCCGGGAAGCCGCCGCCCTCGCGGCGGCGCTTCTGGATCGCCCAGGTCAGGTCGGCCTCGACCGGTGTGGTGGCGGTATCGATGTCATGGCCGTAGAGGCAAAGTCCGGCCTCCAGGCGCAGCGAATCGCGCGCGCCCAGGCCGATCGGCATGACTTCCTCGGCGGCCAGCAGATGACGCGCCAGGGCGTCGGCGGCCTCGGCGGGCACGGAAATCTCGTAGCCGTCCTCGCCGGTGTAGCCGGAGCGGCTGACGATGCAGGCCGTCCCGTCGATCTCCACCGGCTTGCAGTCCATGAACTTCATGGCCTCGACGCCCGGCGCCAGACGCGCCAGCACCGCGGCCGCCTTGGGCCCCTGCAGCGCCATGAGCGCGCGGTCGGTAAGCTCGGTAAGGGTTACATCGCCCTTCAGGTTCGCCTTCAGATGGGCGATGTCCGCTTCCTTGCAGGCGGCGTTGACCACCAGGAACAGCCAGTCGCCCTGGTTGGAGATCATCAGGTCGTCGAGAATGCCGCCGTCGTCGTTGGTGAAGAAGCTGTAACGCTGGCGCCCCACGGCGAGGCCCGCCAGATCCGCCGGCACCAGGGCCTCCAGCGCGGCGACGCGGTCGGCGCCCGCCAGCTTCAACTGTCCCATGTGGGAAACGTCGAACAGCCCGGCCGAGTCGCGGGTCTGCTTGTGTTCGGCCATGATGCCGGCCGGGTACTGCACCGGAAGGGCATAGCCCGCAAAGGGCACGATCTTGCCGCCCAGTTCCTGATGCAAAGTGAAGAGGGCTGTTTCTTTCTGCCCCGCTGTGCCTGGCTCACCCAAGGCGCGCCTCCTTCGACAAAAGTCATTCCGCCAGCGCCACCCTCGTCGAGGGTAGACCGGCCCCTTCTGTCGTGGATACCTGAGAGATTCATCGGATTGCCGTTGGCAACGGCTGCCGACTTACTCCTTCGGTGAGACTCGCCCGGCCAAAACCCCCGCATGAAACAGGGGGCCGGACGCGACCGCTTTCCAGAAGAGCCTCACCCTTGCGGTCCTTTTGCCTGAGAGTTTCCGGGGCGGTTGCTCCTTCGGCGCCGATTCGCTCGCGCAAACCGGTCTCTCCCGCAGGGGATCAAAGGCAGAAGACGGTCGGCTCGCGGCCGGCCGTCTCGCTGTCGTCAAGAAGCTAGCCCGACCCCGGGGGAATTTCAACTCCCTGCATCGCCGGCCTCCGGCGAAGCGTCCGGCGCACCCCCGCGCGCGGCCTTGCGGGCCGCGTAGCGCTCGATCAGGGCCGTCAGGTCGTCGGGCTGGGTTTCATAGGCGACGCCGCCGGGCAGCAGGTCCACCCAGTCCTGGCGCCGCGCCGCCCAGACGTCGCCCACGGGCGTCAGGCCGGAAGGATCGTCCAGGGTGCCGGGGCGCAGGTTGACCAGGCCCGGGCGGGCGGCAGAGGTGTTGTAGATGCGGCTGCCGCAATCGGCGCAGAAGAAGCTGTCGATGATGCGGCCGCTGTCGGCCTGCCGCGCGAACTTCCTCGGGGTGCCTTGCGTCAGCTCGAAGGCCTCCGCCGGCATGAACATCGAAAGACCGAAGGCGCTGGAGGTTTGCTTCTGGCAGTCGCGGCAGTGGCAGCGGTAGAGCGCCAGCGCCGCCGCCGGCCTGGCCCTGTAGCGGACGGCGCCGCAGGCGCAGCCGCCTTCGCGCCAGGCCTTCTGCTCAGAACTGTCCGCCATGCCGGAACCTCAGTAGTTGGCGCGGTTGTACTCCAGTTCCTCGCGGGTCAGATCCAGGCCGACGTAGATGCGGTAGTCGCCGCCGTCCTCGTCGCCCTGCAGCGTGATGACCTGGCCGATTTCCTCCAGGCCCGAGACCCGCGTGCGGTTGCCGGGGAAGGGAATGGCGATATCGAAGCTCTGGCGCGCCAGAACGGACTGGTCGCTGCGGGCGACGGCCACGAAATAGCTGACGTTGGCCAGGCGGTCGCTGTTGGCCGGGCCGCGCGCGGCGATCACCTGGACCTGCAGGTCGACGTCCAGCACGTTCTCGTCGTATTCGCAGATCAGCCGCCCGGTCTCGATCGAGGCCTCGAAGAGCACGTCGGTCAGATCGCGGCCCTGACCGCTGAATTTCACCTGTCGCGAGGCGTCGCTGAGCACCACCGCCTGGGGGCAGGGCCGGGTTTCCGGCTCGCTGGCGCAGCCGGCCAGCACCAGGCCGGCGGCGAGGCCGAGGAACAGACGCGAGGGGCGGAGAACGTTAAACCGGGAAGAAAAGGCAATCATGGAGGCTCGCTCTATCGCAGGGTCCTGGGTGCGGGTCGGCCGGTCAGAGCCGGGAGTGGCTGCCGTCGCAGAACGGCTGCCTGCCGGTCGCCTTGCAGCCGCAGAAAAACACGACTTTGCTGGCCGGCGCCTCATAGGGGACCGGGGAAAGGCCCGTTCCGGCATGGGAGCCGTCGCAGAAAGGCTGATTCCTGCTGCGCCCGCAGGCACACCAGAAGTACTTCTTTCCGGCCTCGACGGAAACCTTATATGGCTCCTTCTGCGCGGGAATCGGGTCTGCCATGAAGCCTTCCTTCTGTTGGCCTGCTGTATTAGTGTCCGCGGGCGGCGCCGGAGAGCCGCCGGGAAGCGCCATTTTTCGTGCCGGGCGGACTTTACGGAAGCACTAGGCCCGGGACAAGGGGCGCTGACGGGGGAGCCTCCCGGCGCAGGCGCCCGAAACAGGCCTTGCGGCACCGGCTGCAGGCGCTCACCCTAGGCCCTGCGGCTTCGGCGGACCCGAGGCCGGCCGGGCCATACCGCTGGGCCGTTGCCCAGGATCGTTCCAAGGACAGGGACCCCTTTGGATGAGTAAGAAGCCGCTAACCGTTCTTCTGGCCAATCCCCGGGGCTTTTGCGCCGGCGTGGAGCGGGCCATCGAAATCGTCGAGCGCGCGCTGGAGCGCTACGGCGCGCCCGTCTACGTGCGGCACGAAATCGTCCATAACCGCTTCGTGGTCGAGTCGCTGGAGGCCAAGGGCGCCGTCTTCGTCGAGGAACTGGAAGAGGTGCCCGAGGGCGTGCCGGTGATCTTCTCGGCCCACGGCGTGCCCAAGGAGGTGCCCAGCGAGGCCGAGCGGCGCCGTCTCTTCTATCTGGACGCCACCTGCCCGCTGGTCAGCAAAGTCCACCGCGAGGCCGAGCGCCATGCCCGGGTCGGGCGCCAGATCCTGCTGATCGGCCATGCCGGCCACCCGGAGGTCATCGGCACCATGGGACAGGTCGAGGAAGGCGCGATCCTGCTGGTGGAGAACGTGGACGAGGCCGAGAGCGTGCAGGTCGACGACCCGGAGAACCTGGCCTACATCACCCAGACCACCCTGTCGGTCGACGACACCATAGAGATCATCGCCGCCCTGCGGCGGCGCTTCCCGGCCATCGACGGCCCCAAGAAGGAAGACATCTGCTACGCGACGACCAACCGCCAGGAAGCGGTGAAGGCCATTGCCCGCAACTGCGACGCCCTGATGGTCGTCGGAGCGCCGAACTCCTCCAACTCCCAGCGCCTGGTCGAGGTCGCGCGCCGCGAGGGCTGCCCCAAGTCGCTGCTGGTCCAGCGCGCCGCCGACATCGACTGGGAGGCCCTGGGCGAGATTCAGCGGCTGGGACTGACCGCCGGCGCCTCGGCGCCGGAGGTTCTGGTCGAGGAAGTCATCGCGGCTTGCCGCGACCGCTTCGACGTTCAGCTCCAGAACGTCAGCGGCGTGGTCGAGGACGTCACCTTCAAGCTGCCCCGGGAACTGACCGCCAAGACCGCCTCCGCCTGACGCCCGGTACAATCGCCCCCGGAACGCCCTCTTTCCCGACCCTTCCTCCGCAAAGACATGGCCGTCTATACCGAAGTTTCCGCCGAAGAGATCGAGAGCTTCGCCGCCGACTACGGCCTGGGCGAAGTGCTGTCGTTCAAGGGCATCGCCGAAGGGGTGGAGAATTCCAACTACCTGCTGCAGACCGAAAGCGGCAACTACATCCTGACGCTCTACGAGAAGCGCGTGGACGCGGCCGACCTGCCGTTCTTCCTGGGCCTGATGGAACACCTGGCCGGGCGCGGCATCGACTGTCCGGTGCCGCTGCATGGCCGCGACGGCAAGGCCCTGCGCCAGCTCTGCGGACGGCCGGCGGCCCTGATCTCCTTCCTGGAGGGGCTGTGGCCGCGGCGCATCCAAACCTTTCACTGCGCCGCCTTGGGCGGAGCCATGGCGCGGATGCACCTGGCCGGCGCCGACTTCGGGCTGCGGCGCGAGAACGCGCTTTCCGTGACCGGCTGGCGCCCGCTTCTGGAGGCCTGCCAGGACCGCGCCGACGAGGTGCGGCCCGGCCTCGCCGAGGCGCTGGGGCGGGAACTGGACCACCTGGAGACCAACTGGCCCGGCGACCTTCCCGCCGGCGTCATCCACGCCGACCTCTTTCCCGACAACGTCTTCTTCCGCCACGAGAAGCTGACCGGGCTCATCGACTTCTACTTCGCCTGCAACGACTTCTTCGCCTATGACCTGGCGATCTGCCTCAATGCGTGGTGTTTCGAGCAGGACAAGGCCTTCAACGTCACCAAGGCGCGCCTGATGCTGCAGAACTACAGCCGCGAACGGCCCTTCTCCGGGGAAGAGCTGGCGGCCTTGCCGCTGCTGGCGCGCGGCTCGGCCCTGCGCTTCCTGCTGACCCGGCTCTACGACTGGCTGAACCACCCCGAGGGTGCCTTCGTGAAACCCAAGGACCCCATGGAGTACTGGCACAAGTTGAAATTCCATCAGGAAGTCCGCGGCCCCGGCGCCTACGGACTGGATCTTTGATGCCCGGCGCTTCGGCAAAGCGGGTGGAAATCTTCACCGACGGCGCCTGCTCGGGCAACCCCGGCCCCGGCGGCTGGGGCGCCGTTCTGCGCTACGACAGCGTGGAGAAGGAGTTGAGCGGCGGCGACAAGTCGACCACCAACAACCGCATGGAGATGATGGCGGCGATCCAGGCCCTGGAAGCCCTGAAGCGCCCCTCGGCGGTCGACTTGCACACCGACAGCACCTACCTGCGCGACGGCATCACCAAGTGGATCCACGGCTGGAAGCGCAACGGCTGGAAGACGGCGGCGAAGAAGCCGGTGAAGAACGTCGATCTCTGGCAGCGCCTGGAAAAGGCGCTGGAACGCCACGACGTGGCTTGGCACTGGGTCAAGGGCCACGCCGGCCATCCCGAGAACGAACGCGCCGACGCCCTGGCCCGCGCCGGCGTGGACAGCGTGCGCTGAACGGAAAACGGCCGCTCCCCGGATGGTAGGGAAGCGGCCGTTCGACCTTTCGCCGGAAGCGCGCGTTACAGCGCGGCCAGGACGGCCTCGGCGCTGGAGACCTCGAAAGCGCCGGGCTCTTCGACATTCAGCGTCTTCACCACACCGTCATCGACGACCATGGCAAAGCGCTGGGCGCGAATGCCCAGGCCGACGCCGGTGGCGTCCAGCTCCAGCCCCAGGGCCTTGGCGAAGTCGCCGTTGCCGTCGGCCAGCAACTGAACCTTGTCGCCGACATTCTGATCCTTGCCCCAGGCGTCCATGACGAAGGCATCGTTCACCGACATGCAGACGATGCTGTCGACGCCCTTGCCCTTGAAGTCGCCTGCCTTGTCGACAAACCCCGGCAGGTGCTTGGCCGAGCAGGTCGGGGTGAAAGCGCCCGGCAGGGAGAAAAGCACCACCTTCTTGCCGTTGAAAATCTCGTCGGTGGTGATCGTCTGGATGCCGTCGTCGGTCTTGTAGCGCAGGGTCGCGCTGGGAATGCGGTCGCCAACCTGAATCGTCATGGTGAGATGTCCCCTGAAATTTCCGCCCCCTACCCAGTCGGGGGAGCTCTGTCTCTCGGATAGCGGGGCCGGAGGCCCCTCTTTAGACTACCGGCGCCGGAGCCTCCGGCACCGGTCAGAAACATAGAGCGGCACCGGTGCTATTCCAAGGCTTGCGGGGCGCGGGCGGCGGTTTCGGCGCTGCGAACCTGCCTGAAGGCCGCCGCGACCGCCTCCTGGCTCAGCAGTTCCGGCAGAGCCAACCCTTCCGGCGCGCCGGGACCGTAGACGGCATTGAAGGGAATGCCGTAGCGCCCGAACCCGGCCAGGTAGTCCGAAATGGCCTCGCTCGGCAGGGTCCAATCGCCGCGCATCCGCACCACGGAGGGGTCGGTCAGCAGGGCGGTGATGCCGTCGCTGTCCAGCACCAGCTTCTTGTTCACCTGACAGGTGATGCACCAGTCGGCGGTAACGTCGACGAAAACCACCCGCCCCTCGGCCACCAGCCCCGGGATGGCGGCCGCATCCAGCGCCCGCCAGGCAGGGTCGCCGGCAGTCGCCTGCCGCGGCGCGGGCCCGTCCGGAAGACCGCCGCCGAGTCCCGCCGGCAGCGCGAAGGCGGCCAAGGCCAGCACGGCCGCCAGTGCCGAGGTCGCGAGACCGTTGCGCGGCGACAGCTTCCGGCCCTGCCACAGCACCAGGCCCAGGCCGAGCAGCAGCCCGCCGGTCAGCGCCGCCGCCGGCAGGCCGACCTGGGCGGCCAGCACGCTGAGCAGCCACACCGCGGTGGCCGCCAGCAGCAGCCCCAGGATGCGGCGCAGGGTCACCATCCAGTGACCCGGGCGCGGCAGCCAGGACACCAGCCGCGGCGCGGCGGCGACCAGCAGGTAAGGCAGCGCCAGGCCGAGGCCGAGGGCGGTGAAGATGAGGTAGATCTCCAGCGCCCCGCGCGACAGGGCGAAGCCGACGGAAGTGCCGAGGAAGGGCGCCGAGCAGGGCGTCGCCAGCAGGGTTGCCAGAACACCGGTGGCGAAGTTGCCCAAAAGGCTGCGGTCCGCGCCCTCACCCGTCCCTTTCGCGGCCAGGCGGCCGACGAAGCCGGGGAGCGGCACCTCGAAGAAGCCCAGCAGATTGCAGGCGAAGAGCGTCATGACGAGGGCCAGGGCGCTGAGGAACAGCGGCTGCTGGAACTGGATACCCCAGCCGACCGCCAGGCCGGCCGCCTTCAGCCCGACCAGCAGGCTGGCCAGCACCAGGAAGGAGAAGACGACGCCCGCCGCCGAGGCCAGGAAGCTGAGGCGTACGGCGCCGCCTTCGCGCCCGCCCTGCTGCACCACCGAGAGCAGCTTGATGGAGAGCACCGGCAGCACGCAGGGCATCAAGTTGA
The DNA here is from genome assembly GCF_039839785.1 of Pelagibius sp. CAU 1746. Taxonomy (NCBI): domain Bacteria; kingdom Pseudomonadati; phylum Pseudomonadota; class Alphaproteobacteria; order Rhodospirillales; family Rhodovibrionaceae; genus Pelagibius; species Pelagibius sp. CAU 1746. The sequence goes on along the minus strand of NZ_JBDOQT010000001.1, from coordinate 1,255,154 downwards.
GGATCAGGCCGCCGAGCAGGGCCAGACCCAGGAGGCCGGCCAGGGTCGCGAAATCGGGCGCCGGAGGCACGGGCGGCGTCTGAAACCGGGCCACGGCCTCTTTTTCGATGCCGCGCAGCCCGTCGGTCACGGTCACGGTGACGGACTTGCCCTCCAGCACCCTGTCGGGCAGCACGGTGGTGGCCGCGACGTTCAGCGTCGCCTGCCTGCCGCCGTCGCTGAGGCTCACCTCCGGCACGCCGAAGACGAAGCCCGGCGGGCCCTCGACCAGCAGGTCCGGCGCCTGGAAGGGCTGCTCCGAGCGCACGGTCACCTGCAGCAGCGGCCGTTCCAGCGACCCGCGCAGCGCCACGTTGGTGATGCCCAGCCCGCGCTCGGCGCCCAGGCCCGGCACCTGGCCGCGGAAGCTCTCGATGAGGAAGGCCTGCGGCGCGCGCGCGCCGTCGCCGGCCGGCAGATCGAGGCTGAGGTCGGCCGTATAGGGAATGCAGATGTCTTCGCAGAGCAGGTAGTCGACCTTGGCGCGCAGCTTCAGCGCCTCGCCCGGGCGCTCGGCGACAGCCCGGACCGGCAGCACGATCTGGTCGCCATAGCCGAAGGTCTCCAGTCCGAAGAGGGAGAAGCGGTGCGGCACCGGCCAGGCGATCTCCGCCTGTTTCAGGTTCTCGGAACCGCTCCAGTCGGCCCGCGGCGGCAGCCCGGCGTCGCCCGGCGTGCGCCAGTAGATCTTCCAGCCCGGCTGCAGGTCGAACTCCAGGCCCAGATCGACGGCCGCGCCGGCCAGCGACTGCTGGGCGCTGATCAGGCGCAGGCGGCCCTGCTCCTCCTCGGCCCAGCCGCTGGCCGCGCCGAAGCCGCTCTGGGGCACCAGGGGCAGCGCCGCCAGGGCGAGGAAGCCGGCAGCAAAGACATTATGTTTCAAGCGCTTAAGCAAAAATCGCTTCCATGGAAGAAAGGACCCGACCTCCGGCATATAGACGGCTGCGGCAGGAATATCCAGCCCCGCCCCCCGCGGTTTCACGACATCGTGTGAGGCCACTATACCCCCTGTCGCCCGCCGGAAAGCCCCGGTCTCCCGCGGCACGATGCCGCCGGCTGCCGGGCATCCGAAAAAACACCGCCGCAGCCATTGTGGGGACCGCGCCGGACCGCTAGATTCCTAGATCATGCAGGACGAAGAATATCTGACCGGCAAGCTGCTGATCGCCATGCCCGGGATGCGCGATTCCCGCTTTGCGCGCAGCGTCATCTACGTCTGCGCCCACCACCCCGAAGGCGCCATGGGGCTGGTCATCAACCGCCTGGTTGGGGCCATCACCTTCCCCGACCTGCTGGCCCAGCTCGGCATCGGCCCGCCGACCATCGACGAGGAAATCCGCGTGCACTTCGGCGGCCCGGTGGAATCGGGGCGCGGCTTCGTGCTGCATTCCGGCGAGTACCGCCAGGACAGCACCCTGCAGGTGGACGACGCCGTGGCCCTGACGGCGACGGTGGACATCCTGCGCGACATTGCCAACGGCCAGGGCCCGCGCCGCAGCCTGCTGGCGCTGGGTTATGCCGGCTGGGGGCCGGGGCAGCTCGATTCCGAGATCCAGGCCAACGGCTGGCTGCACGTCGCCCCCGACGAGGACTTGGTCTTCGACGAGTCCCTGGACAACAAGTGGGAACGCGCCATCGCCAAGCTGGGCGTCGACGTCTCCATGCTCTCCGGCGACGCCGGCCACGCCTGAAGACCGTCGCGGCTTCCCCTGCCCGCGGTCACACCAGCGGCACGTAGTCGTACTCTCCGACGCCTTGAAGGATGAGGATCGTCATGGAGCCGGACCCGGCATTGGTGACCAGATGGGGCCGCTTCGGCGGCACGACGTAGCTCTCTCCGGGCCCCAGCACGACCGCTTCCTTGGGATCCTGGAGAAACAGCCGAAGCGTTCCCTCGACGACGTAGAAGGTGTCGCTGATGTTCGTGTGTCTGTGCCAAGGCACGCTCTGCGCCGGCGCCAACTGCAGCTCGCTGATCCTGAAGCCCGGTCGTTGCAGGTGGTATTGCCGGCGCTCGACCTCGTAGAGGTGGCTGGCGTCCTTGAACGCCTCGGGCTCGCGTGCGGCCATGGGGACACCTTCCTTCTTCGCCAACCCGCCCGACCGAGAGGGCGGCGTTTGTTAGCCAGAGCCTATAACCTGGGGTCGTCGCGCAGCATTTCAAACAGCAGGTGGTCCTGCCACTTGCCGTTGATGCGCAGGTACTGGCGGGCGTAGCCCTCCTGCCGGAAGCCGACCTTCAGCAGCAGGCTGCGGCTGGCGTCGTTCTGCGGCAGGCAGGCGGCCTCCACCCGGTGCAGGGCCAGTTCCTCGAAAGAGAACTCGATGACGGCGCAGACCGCCTCGGTCATGAAGCCCTGCCGGGCGAAACGCTCGCCGATCCAGTAGCCCAGGCTGGCCGCCTGGGCGACGCCGCGGCGTACGTTGGAGAGGGTGATGCCGCCCATGAGGACGTTGTCGGAAAGGCGGTGGACCAGAAAACTGAAGCCGGTGCCCTGGCGCCATTCCTGGTTATAGGCGCGCAGGCGGCGGCGGAAGGCATGACGGCCCAGGGCGTCGTGCGGCCAGGTCGGCTCCCAGGGCGTCAGGAAATCGCGGCTCTGCTCGCGCAGAGCCGCCCAGGCCTTCCAATCGCTCATGCGCGGCGGCACCAGGTAGACGCGCGTCCCTTCGAGACGGATGGCCTGCGGACTTTCACCCCGGAAGACGGTGAACAGCATGGCCCGCCCCCGTCCCTCAGCCGAAGCGCGCGGCAATCCCCTCGGCGCTTTCCAGGTGCGCCAGGGGGCCGATGGCGGTGACGGTGGGGCGGCTGGTCAGCAGGCGCCCGGCGACGCGCGCCATATCATCGCGCCCGACCGCGGCGATCTTCTCCAACACCTCGTCCAGCGGCTGCGGGCGGCCGTAGATCAGGATCTGCTGCGCCAACTGCTCGGCGCGCGAGCTGGAACGCTCGCGGCTCATCAGCAGGGACGCGCGCACCTGGGCGCGGGCGCGCTCCACCTCTTCCTGGGATACGCCCTCGGTCAGCTTCGCCAGCTCGCCGCAGACCACGGGAACCAGCTCCGCGACCTCGCGGCCGCCGGTGCCGGCGTAGAGACCGAAGATGCCGCCGTCGACGAAAGCGGAATGGAAGGAATAGATCGAGTAAACCAGGCCGCGCTTCTCGCGCACCTCCTGGAACAGCCGCGAGGACATGCCGCCGCCGAACAGCATGGAGAGCAGGTTCATGGCGTAGTAATCGTCGTCCAGGTAGCCGACGCCGTCGAAGCCGAGCAGCAGGTGGACCTGCTCCAGGTCGCGCTCCTCGCGGCGGTCGCCGCCGCGGTAGTCGGCGGGATCGGTCGCGCCGTTGCTCTGGAAGCCCTCGTGGGTGAAGGCCCCGGCCACCAGGTCGACGAAGCGGTCGTGCTCGACCCGGCCGGCGGCGGCCACCACCGTCTGCTGCGGGCCGTAGTGGCCGCGCAGATAGTCCCAGAGAGAATCGCGCTTGAGGGCGCTGACCGTGCGGCTTTCGCCCAGCACCGGGCGGCCGACCGCCTGGTCCGGATAGGCGGTTTCCTGGAAGTGGTCGAAGACGATGTCGTCGGGCGTGTCGTAGGCCTGACCGATCTCCTGCAGCACCACCGCGCGCTCGCGCTCCAGTTCCTCCTCCAGAAAGGTGGAGTGCTGCAGGATGTCGGCGATGATGTCGAGGGCCAGGGGCGCATCCTCGGACAGCACCTTGGCGTAGAAGGCGGTGTTCTCGCGGCTGGTGTAGGCGTTGAGGTGGCCGCCCACGGCCTCGATCTCCACTGCGATGTCCTGGGCCGAGCGGCGCGCGGTGCCCTTGAACACCATGTGCTCCAGCAGATGGGCGATGCCGTTCAGCTCCGCGGTCTCGTGGCGCGTGCCGGCGCCGACCCAGGCGCCCAGCGAAACCGTCGCCGCGCCCGGCATGGAGTCGGTGGCGACCGTGAGGCCGGAGGGCAGCCGCGTGACCTGAACGCTCATGCGGCGCCTTTCTGTCGTTGGGGAGGATCCTGCCGCTGGCTGCGGATGTAGTCCTGCAGAGCGACGAGATCGTTCGGCAGGGCCACGCAGCGTTCCTCGCGGCCGTAGAGATCGGTCAGGCGCGGCGGCAGTGCCGGACGCAGGCCCGAGGCCGCCTCCACCGCGTCGGGGAACTTCGCCGGATGGGCGGTCGCCAGGGCGACCACGGCGGCGATTTCCGGCCGTGCCTCGGCGCGTGCGGCCGCCGTGGCGATGGCCGTGTGCGGGTCCAGCAGCTCGCCGCAGGTTTCGAGCCGCGCGGCGATCTCCGCCGAGGTCTGGTCGTCATCGAAGCGCTGGGCGTCGAAGAGACGGCGCAGGCGCTGAAGCTGCGCAGGACTGACGGCGAACTCGCCGGACTGGCGGAAGCTCTGCATGACGCGGCGCACCTGGGCGCCGTCGCCGTCCAGCACGTCGTACAGCAGGCGCTCGAAGTTGGAGGAGACCTGGATGTCCATTGACGGCGAGATGGTCGGGCTCACGCCCGTGATCTTCATGCTGCCGCTTTCGAAGAAGCGGGTCAGGATGTCGTTCTTGTTGGAGCCGACGATGAGCTGGGCCACCGGCAGGCCCATGCGCCCGGCTGCGTAGGCGGCGAAGACGTTGCCGAAATTGCCGCTCGGCACCGCGAAGGCCACGGCGCGATCGGGCGCACCCAGGGCGACCCCGGCGACGAAGTAGTAGACGATCTGGGCCATGATGCGCGCCCAGTTGATCGAGTTCACCGCCGAGAGGTTCATGTCGTCGCGGAAGGCGAGGTCGTTGAACATGGCCTTCACCTGGTCCTGGCAGTCGTCGAAGGTGCCTTCCAGGGCGATGTTGTAGACGTTGGGCGCCAGCACCGTGGTCATCTGACGGCGCTGCACCTCGGACACGCGGCCCTTGGGGTGCAGCATGAAGACGTCGATCTGGTCGCGGTCGCGGCAGGCCTCGATGGCCGCCGAGCCGGTGTCGCCGGAGGTGGCGCCGACGATGGTGACGCGCTCGCCGCGCTCGGCCAGCACGTGATCGAAGAGACGGCCCAAGAGCTGCAGGGCGTAATCCTTGAAGGCCAGCGTCGGTCCGTGGAACAGCTCCATGAGCCAAGTGCGCTCGTCGAGCTGCTTCAAGGGAGCGACGGCGGCGTGGTCGAAACCGGCGTAGGTCTGCTGCAGGATGCCCTTCAGGTCGCCGTCGGAGATGACGCCGTCGACGAAGGGCTTGATCACCGCGAAAGCGACCTCGGCGTAGGGCCGGCCGGCAAAGCCGCGGATCTCCTGAGCGGAGAACTCCGGCCAGCTTGCGGGCAGGTAAAGCCCTCCGTCGCGGGCCAGCCCGGTCAGCAGGACCTCGTCAAAGGAGAGCTCCGGGGCCTCGCCCCGGGTGGAAACGTACTTCATCGCCAGCGGTCCATGGATTCCCTTCGCGGAAAGGCTAATCTAGACACGGCGAAGGGGGTGCCGCAACCCGCGGCACCCGCCTCCCGTCCTTGGACCGGCCCCCGGAAAGCGCCCGGGAGAAACCAGGTTAACCTTTGCATCGCACGCAGGCGGCCGGCTCTCTCCCGCGGCTTGGCCTGCGCCTCGGCCTGCCCGGGCCTGCCCGCAGCGCGGCGGTCAGTCGACCGGGCCGCCGGCGGCGTCGGTCCCTCGACCGCTGTCGCGGTCCGGGGTGCCACGGTCGGGCGTATCGCGGCCGCCGTCCGGGGTGTCGCGTCCACGGTCCGGCGTATCGCGTTCACGGTCGTCCTGCTGGCTCTCGGCGAGGCTGGCCGCCGAGGAGGGACGCAGCACATCGTCCCCGCAGCTGACGCTGACCTGATCGAAGGCGGAGATCACCTCGTTGGGCGCCACGACCTTGACCCGGAAGCTCTGCTCCAGCAGGCCCCTGGAGGGGTCTTCGGCCGGCGCGGCGCCGAACAGGCGTTCGAAGAATCCGGGTTCGGACTCGGCCTCGGCGGCCAGGCGCGCCGGATTATCGAACTTCACCAGCGAGGGATCGGTTTCGCCGTCCTCGAGCTTCGCCAGGGCCACCATGTGGCCCACGCGGGCGCCGAAGAGGCCGTCTTCCCGCGCACCGGCGCGGGTCTCGAAGACCTGCGAGGTGCGGCCGTCCAGGGTTTCGATCCGGTAGGACAGGGTCCCCGGCGACCGGGCGCCGAAATCGACCTGCAGCATGAAGGCGCGCGGGCAGGAGCCGGCCATCTTGATCGGCATCACATTGATGCCGGCGGTGGTGGCGGCGAAGGCGTCGCTGCGCGCGGCGAGCTGGGCGGCCATCTGGTCGACGAGGCCCTGCTGGGGCGCCTGATGGTCCGCCTGGGCGGTGCCGGCCATGGAGCCGCTGAGCGCCCCGGCCACGCCGAGGGCCAGAACGGAGGCCCTGAGCCCCCCGAAGGCGCCCATCGAATTTCGGATATCGGTCATCGGTTCTCTCCACTTCCCCTATGGGTTTGTTGCCCATAGGTCGCGGAAAGCCCGGTGCCGGTTCAAACAGGGTCAATGAATCGTAAACGCCGTGGAAAAAATCCACAAATTCAGCTCATTACGGCAGATAACGCGCCTTCAGATGGGCCTCGAAGATCTTCGGGTTCAAGGGCGCGCCGGTGGCCTTCTCGAGGATCTGCTCGAAGCCGGCCGAGGAGGCCTGGGCGTGGACGTGCTCGGCCAGCCAGCCCATCAGCGGCGCGAAGTCGCCCCTGCCGAGGGCCTCGGGGATCTCCGGGCGGGCCTTCCTGGCGGCGGCGAAGAGCTGGGCCGCGGTCATGGCCCCCAGGGTGTAGGTCGGGAAGTAGCCCCAGGCGCCGTCGTACCAGTGGATGTCCTGCAGGCAGCCCAGGCGGTCCTCCGGCGGGGTCACGCCGAGGAGTTCCTGCATGCCCTTGTTCCACTCGCCGGGCAGGGCCTCCAGCTCCATCTCCCCGGCGATCAGCGCCTTTTCCAGGCGGTAGCGCAGGATGACGTGGGCCGGGTAGGTGACCTCGTCGGCGTCGACGCGGATGAAGTCCGGCTTCACATTGTTGTAGTGGCGCAGCAGGTTGTCGGCCTCCCAGGCCGGGCCCGAGCCGCCGAAGGCCTCGCGCGCCAGCGGCGCCAGGAATTCCACGAACTCCCGGCTGCGGCAGGCCTGCATCTCGACCATGAGGGACTGGCTCTCGTGCATGGCCATGCCGCGCGCCTCGCCCACCGGCTGCAGGCGCCACTCGGCGGGCAGCCCGCGCTCGTACATGGCATGGCCGGTTTCGTGCAGCACGCCCATGAGGGCGGTCATGAAGTCGTCCTCGTTGTAGCGGGTGGTGATGCGCACGTCGTCGGGCACGCCGCCGCAGAAGGGGTGCAGGGAGACGTCGAGGCGCCCGTGCTCGAAGTCGAAGCCGACGGCGGCCATGAGCTTGCGGGCCAGCGCCTCCTGCTTTGCGACCGGGAAGGGCCCTTCCAGGGGCAAGGCCGCCGGCTGCGCGGCCTGGCGGTCCAGCACGTCGGAGAGGAAGCCCGGCAGGAAGGCCGCCAGGTCGGCGAAGACCGCGTCGATGCGCGCCGACTTGCCGCCGGGCTCGTATTCGTCCAGCAGGGCGTCGTAGAGCGAGCAACCGAGGCGCTCGGCCTTGGCCGCCGCGGCCTGGCGGGTCAGGTTCAGCACCTCCTTCAGGGCCGGCAGCACGGTGGCGAAGTCGGACTTGGGCCTCGCCTTCCGCCAGATCATCTCGCAGCGCTTGCAGGCCTTGGAGAGCGCTTCCACCAGGTCGCTCTCCAGGGCGGTGGCGTGCAGCCAGCGCCGCCGCATCTCCGCCAGGTTCGCCTGGGTCCAGCTATCCAGGCCCTTGGCCTCCGCCGAGGCCTTGTCGAAGAGCTCGTCCAGGTTGGGGTCGGTCAGGATCTCGTGGCAGACGACGCTGAGGGTCGCCAGCTGCTCGGTGCGCGCCTCGGCGCCGCCGGCCGGCATCATCGCCGACATGTCCCAGCCCAGCACGCCCGCCGCCTCCTGCAGGGCGTGCAGGCGCTTGAATTTCTTGGACAGTTCGTCGTAAGCGGTCATGCGAGATCGTTCCTAGCTTCAGACAAAGCCACGCATTCTAGGTGGCACGCCGGCAGGTCCACATCAAGATACCGCCGCGCTCAGGCCTCGGGGGAAGTCTCGTCCTCGCGGCGGTAGTGGAAGAGGACGTAGATCACCGCCAGGATGACGGCGAAGGAATACCAGGTGATGGCGTATTCCAGGTGGTCGTTCTTCAGCCGGATGCGGGTCTGGCCGCCGATCGGCAGGCCGCCGGGGATATCGGAGGCCACGGCGTCGGCATAGACCGCGGTGATGATCGGCCGGTCCACGTAGTCCGCCATGACCGGCAGGTCGGGCCAGAAGTAGAAGCGCTCTTCAGGATCGTTGGGCGGCTTGGCGAACTCCAGGCCTTTCCAGCCGTCGCTTCGCAGCAGGGCCGAGATTTCGACCTCGCCCTGAAGCTGACCTTCGGCCCGGGCCGCCGGATCGCGCTTGTCCTCCGGCACCCAGCCTCGGTTGATCAGGATGGCGCGGCCGTCGTCCAGCGCGAAGGGCGTCACCACGTTGAGGCCGACCCGCCCGTTCTCGGTGCGGGCGCCCAGGTAGAACTCCTGGCCGTGGAGGAAACGGCCCTTCAGGTTGACGCGGGTGAATTCCAGGGCCTCGATATCGGAAAAATCGTCCGGAAGCTGGATGCCCGGCGGCTGCGAGCGCTCGTGGCGCTTGGCGATCTCGCCTTCCTTCCAGAACAGACGCTGCATCTGCCAGGTGCCGAGGCCCAGCAGGATGGCGAGGGCCAGAACGGTGAAGACGGTGGCCCAGAGGGTCGGCCGGAAATGCCGCTTCCCCCCGCCGCCGTTGAAACTTTCAGGTGCGCTCATTTGTCGTCTTCGCTGTGGTCGCCCTCGGAGTAGTCGAGGGTGCCGCTGTCGCTGGCGTGGTGACGGAACTGCTGAGCCACCAGGAAACCCTTCATGGGGCGCAGCAGGGCCAGGGCGACGATCACCACCGGCAGCGGCCAGAGAACGATATGGACCCACCAGGGCGGCTCGAAGGAGAACTCCACCCAGAACACCAGGGGCATGAAGATCAGCCCGAGGAAGAAGATGACGAAGACCGCGGGGCCGTCGCCGGCGTCCTGCTTGCGCAGGTCCAGACCGCAGACGTTGCAGCGCTCGGCGATGCTGAGGACGCCGGAGAAGAGCCGTCCCTTGCCGCAGCGCGGGCAGCGGCACAAGAGGCCGGTGAGGACCACCGAGGGCGGTTCCGGCGGCAGGTCCGGATGGGAATGGGGCGCCGTCACGACGGCGCCCCTTCGACTTCCCTGCCGGGGCGCGTGGCCCCGCGGCTGCGGCTGGTGGTTTGCGGGGCGATCAGTTGCCTCCCCACCAGTAGACGCAGACGAAGAGGAAGAGCCACACCACGTCGACGAAGTGCCAGTACCAGGCCGCCGCCTCGAAGCCGAAGTGATGGTCCGGCTTGAAGTGGCCGGCATAGGCCCGGAAGAAGCAGACGATCAGGAAGATCGTGCCGACGATGACGTGGAAGCCGTGGAAGCCCGTCGCCATGAAGAAGGTCGAGGCGTAGATCCCATCGGTGAAACCGAAGGCCGCGTGGCCGTACTCGTAGGCCTGAACGCCGGTGAACAGCATGCCCAGCAGGATGGTCAGCGCCAAGCCCTGCAGCAGGCCGTTACGGTCGCCGTGAAGCAGGGCGTGGTGCGCCCAGGTCACGGTGCAGCCGGACAGCAGCAGGATCATGGTGTTGAGGAGAGGCAGGTGGAAGGCGTCGAAGACTTCGACGCCGACCGGCGGCCAGACACCGCCGGTGGCCTCGGTCCGGGCCACCTGCTTGAGCTCGCCCGGAAACAGGCTGGCGTCGAAGAAGGCCCAGAAGAAGGCGGCGAAGAACATCACCTCCGAAGCGATGAAGAGGATCATGCCGTAGCGCAGGCCGAGCTGCACCACCCTGGTGTGATGACCCTGGTGCACCGCTTCCTTGATGACGTCGCGCCACCACAGGAACATGGTCGCCAGCACCAGCAGGACGCCGGCCGGCAGCAACCAGCCGGTGACGTCGTGCATGAACAGCACCATGCCGACGGCAAGCACGCCGCCGGAGACCGCGCCCATGAAAGGCCAGGGGCTCGGATCCACCAGGTGGTAAGGATGGTTCGGTTGGTCGTGGCCAGCACTCATGGTCATTCCCCGCTCTAAATCGCCGTTTTGGCTCCGGCCGGTCCCCTTGACGTTCTCTCGGGAGACCTTTTGTCAAATCCCTCTGCCCGCGACGGCCGAAACCGCCGGCGGGCACTCGCTCGCGCCGCGCCCGCTTCCCGGGCCCGGCAAGAAACTCAAACCTCAGTTCACCGCCGTTTCCCTGGCCGGCGCGCCCTCGCCCCGCGCCGCGCCGGCGGGCGCCTGCAGGTTGCCGAGCTGCCGTTCGGCATCCAGCTCCTTCTGCGCGTCCTCGTCGACGAACATGGTGTAGGACAGGGTGATGGTATCCACTTCGGCCAGGTTCGGGTCTTCCTCGATCGCCGGATCGACGAAGAAGGTGACCGGCATATCGGCTTCCGCGCCGCCGGCCAGCTGCTGCTCGGTGAAGCAGAAACACTCCACCTTGTTGAAGTAGGGCCCAGCCTTCAGCGGCGTCACGTTGAAGGTCGCCGTACCGACGGTGGTGCGCGCCGAAAGGTTGCGGGCGTGGAAGAACGCCAAGCCGGATTCGCCGACCTTCAGGGTCATCTCGCGCTGCACCGGCTGGAAGGCCCAGGGCAGCTTCGGGTCGCGGTCGCTGTTGAAGCGCACGGTGATTACCCGCTCGCCGGTCCGCTCCGGCACCGCGTCTGCGACGCGGGTCGTGCCGCCGAAGCCGGTGACTTGGCAGAAGAGCTGGTAGAGCGGCACGGAGGCGTAGGCCACCCCGATCATGCCGGCGACCACAGCGACCAGGCTCAGCCCCAGCCGCTTGTTCGCCTTCCCACTCTTGTCGCGCCGCGTCATGCTCCTCAGCCTCCGCCCATGCGAATGATCGAGACGATGTAGACCACCACGACGAAGGCCATGAGCGCGGCCAGCAGCGCCCAGTTCTTCTTGCGCTGCCGCCTCTGGCGATCCTTGTCGTCGTTGCCCGCCATCACCATCACCCCGCGAGCCCGAAGAAGCCGCCGGCATAGGCCGCGAGGCCCGGCGCCCGGTCGATGATCAGCAGGGTGAAGAGTACGAAGAGATAGAGGATGGAATAGCCGAAGAGCTGGCGGGCGACACGGTCGCCCTTCTGGTCGTCGGCGCTGCGCAGCACGGCGGCGGCCAGCAGCACGAAGAGCGCGCCCATCGCCGCCGCCACCGCGCCGTAGACGATCCCCGCCGTTCCCAGCACCGCCGGCACGACGCCCAGCGGCGCCAGCAGCAGGCTGTAGGCCATGATCTGGCGCTTGGTCGCCGCGCGCCCGGCGACCACCGGCAGCATCGGCACCTTGGCTTTCGCGTAGTCGCCCTGGCGATAGAGCGCCAAGGCCCAGAAGTGCGGCGGCGTCCAGAAGAAGATCAGAGCGAAGAGCACGAAGGAGTGCAGATCCACGCCGCCGGTCACCGCCGCCCAGCCGATCATCGGCGGAAAAGCACCAGCGGCGCCGCCGATGACGATGTTCTGCGGCGTGCGGCGCTTCAGCCAGATGGTATAGATGAAGACGTAGAAGGCGTTGGCCAGAGCGAGCAGCCCCGCCGCCACCCAGTTCACCGCCACGCCCATCAGCATGACCGAAAAGAGGCTGAGCACGACGCCGAAGGCCAGGGCCTCCTGCGGGGCCATCTTGCCGCGCGGCAGCGGGCGCCCGCGGGTGCGGTCCATTATCGCGTCGATATCGCGCTCGTACCACATATTGATGGCGCCGGCCGCCCCGGCGTTGACCGCGATGCAGAGCACGGCCACCGCCGCCAGGAAGGGATGGATTTCCCCCGGCGCCGCGTAGAGCCCGGCGAAGCCGCTGAAGACCACCAGACTCATCACCCGCGGCTTCAGCAGTGCCAGATAGTCGGAGACCTGAGCGCTGCCGCGGCGCAGCCCCCCGGCATCGCCGGCAAGAGCCGTGCCCTCGGCACCCAGTCGAAGTGAAAGATCACTCACTCAAGTCGTCCTTCGTGCTTGCCCGGAAGCGGCACCATGGAGCCCCCAACGCGCGGTTGCGGGGCTCAGTGGTGACTGCCCCCACTGATCTGCGGCAGGTCGTTGAAGGTGTGGAACGGCGGCGGCGAGGACACGGTCCACTCCAGCGTGGTCGCCCCTTCACCCCAGTAGTTGTCCGCCGTCACCCGGCGGCCGGCGACCATCACATAGATCGTCATGCCGATGAAGAACACGGTCGCGGCAAGGGCGATGTAGGCGCCGTAGGAGGAAACCGCATTCCAGCCGGCAAAGCCGTCGGGATAGTCGATGTAGCGGCGCGGCATCCCCGAGAGCCCCAGGAAGTGCTGCGGGAAGAACGTCAGGTTCACGCCGACGAAGGTGACCCAGAAGTGCAGCTTGCCGGCCCATTCCGGATACTCGCGGCCGGTCATCTTGCCGAACCAGTAGTAGAAGGCGGCGAAGATGCCGAAGACGGCGCCCAGGCTCAGTACGTAGTGGAAATGCGCGACCACGTAGTAGGTGTCGTGCATGGGGATGTCCATGCCCGCATTGGCCAGCACCACGCCGGTCACGCCGCCGACCGTGAAGAGGAAGATGAAGCCCAGCGCCCAGACCATCGGCGTGGTGAAGCGGATCGAGCCGCCCCACATCGTCGCGATCCAGGAGAAGATCTTCACGCCGGTCGGCACCGCAATGACCATGGTGGCGGCGGTGAAGTAGGCCTTGGTGTCGACGTCCAGGCCCACGGCGTACATGTGGTGTGCCCAGACGATGAAGCCGACGAAGCCGATCGACACCATGGCGTAGGCCATGCCCAGGTAACCGAAGACCGGCTTGCGCGAGAAGGTCGACACGATGTGGCTGATAATGCCGAAGGCCGGCAGAATCATGATGTAGACCTCGGGGTGCCCGAAGAACCAGAACAGGTGCTGGAACAGAATCGGGTCGCCGCCGCCGGCCGCCTCGAAGAAATGGGTGCCGAAGTTCCGGTCGGTCAGCAGCATGGTGATGGCACCGCCCAGCACCGGCAGCGAGAGCAGCAGCAGGAAGGCGGTGATCAGGATCGACCAGACGAAGAGCGGCATCTTGTGCAGCGTCATGCCCGGCGCGCGCATGTTGAAGATCGTGGTGATGAAGTTGACGGCACCCAGGATCGACGAGGCGCCGGCCAGGTGCAGCGCGAAGATCGCCATGTCGACGGACATGCCGCCGTGACCCAAGGCACCGGAGAGCGGCGGATAGACCGTCCACCCCGTACCGGCGCCGCCGTCGACGAAGGCCGACCCCAGCAGCAGCAGGAAGGCCGGAACGAGCAGCCAGAAGGAGATGTTGTTCATCCGCGGGAAGGCCATGTCCGGCGCGCCGATCATCAGCGGCACGAACCAGTTGCCGAAGCCGCCGATCAGGGCCGGCATGACCACGAAGAACACCATGATCAGACCGTGCGCCGTGATGATCACGTTCCACAGTTGGCCGTTGGGCTCGCCGCCGGCCAGCAGGTACTGGACGCCGGGCTCCTGCAGTTCCAGGCGCATGATGAAGGAGAAATAGCCGCCGATGAGGCCGGCGATAATGGCGAAGATCAGATAAAGCGTGCCGATGTCCTTGTGGTTGGTCGAACAGAACCAACGCAGGAAGAAACCCGGCTTGTGATCGTGATGCGCGTGCGCTTCGCTGCTGTGAGCCATTTTCGTCTCTTCCCTCACTCGGATGTCACGACGGCGGCGGAGGCCGCGGCGACCTTGACGGTCTCTTGCGTTTCTTGGGGCTGGCCCACCGGCGCGTCGACGCCGGGACCATCGATCTGGGCGAACTCCTCGCGGGCCTTCTCGGTCCAGGTCGCGAACTCGGCCTTGCTGACCATCTTGACCATGATCGGCATGAAGGCGTGGCCGGTGCCGCAGAGCTCGGAGCACTGGCCGTAGAAGGTCTGGCCGGCGTATTCGGCGGGAACGTAGGTCCAGGTCTCGTTGTTGCGCCCCGGCACGGCGTCCAGCTTCAGCCCGAACTGCGGCACCGCGAAGTTATGGATCACGTCGCTGGCGGTCACCAGGATGCGGATGTTGGTGTCGACCGGCAGCACCAGGGCGTTATCGGTCGTCAGCAGGCGCGGCTGGCCGGGCTGCAGGTCTTCCTCGGCGACCATGTAGGCGTCGAAGGTAAAGTTGCCGTGGTCCGGATACTCGTAGGACCAGTACCACTGACGGCCGATGGCCTTCACGGTGATATCGGCGGACTGCACCTGGTCGGCGAAATACAGCAGGCGGAAGGACGGAAAGGCGATGCCGATGAGAATCAGCACCGGGATCACGGTCCAGGCCAGTTCCAGCGTCACGTTGTGAGTGGTCTTGGACGGCGTCGGATTACGCTTCTCGTTGAAGCGGAAGATCACCCAGAGCATCAGGACCAGCACGAAGAGCGTGATCACCGTGATGATGACCAGCAGGATGTTGTGGAAGCTGTGGATGCGTTCCATGACCGGCGTCACGGCATCCTGAAAGCCCAACTGGTAGTTCCGCGGAGTGGCGAGCGCCGTCCCCGCGACCGAGGGGCCAAGCGTGAACAAAAAGGCGGCGGCAAGAACGCCCAGCCGGCTTAGGAATGTCATAGCTGCATTTCCCATCTTTCCTGCAAATCCTGTCGGCCGCCGCCCCTCGTTACGCGTAGCCGCGAAATCAGTCCCCACGGAGGCGAGTCGGCACCAAGGCGAGCGAAAACTATACCAAGCCCCTTGCCTTCACAAGGCCGCGCAAAGCGGCGGCTGGCCAAGGGTTTCGCTGCTCCCGGGCGCGGCCATGATAGCTCAAGGCCGCCGGCCTTTGGGGCGGCGAGACCGCGGGTGCGACCGAATGACGCAACTGGGCCCGCCTTGAAATAGGGCCCGGCGCGCCCCCCGGGGAAAAACGCGGCGAAACCGGGGGCTTCAATCCTTGGCGCGGTCTTCCCGCTCCACGTGACGGCGCAGCCGGCGCAGGCCGAGCCAGATCAGCAGTGCGAGAACCGGAATCGCCGCGCCGGTGGCCAGCTCGGGGCGGACCGGCAAGCCGGCGGCCTTGGCGCCCTTGGCCAGATAGCCGACCAGGCTGGCGACATAGTAGGTAATGGCGGCGATCGACAGACCCTCGACGGTCTGCTGCAGGCGAAGCTGCAGGCGCGCGCGCCGGTTCATGGATTCCAGCAGGTCGCGGTTCTGCGCCTCCAACTGGATGTCGACGCGGGTGCGCAGCAACTGGCTGGCGCGCGCCACCCGCCGCGACAGGGTCTCCAGGCGCTCGCCCACCGCCTCGCAGGTGCGCACGGCCGGGGCCAGGCGGCGGTCGATGAACTCGCCGATGGTCTGCAGCCCCTCGATGCGCTGCTCGCGCAGTTCTTCGACGCGGCGCAGCACCAGGGCGTAGTAGGCCCTGGCGGCGCTGAAACGGTAGTTGGTGGCCGCGGCCACGTCCTCGATCTCCGAGGACAGAACCATCAGCTCGCCCAGCAGCTTGCGCTCGGCCCCCATGCCCTCGATCTCGGTCAGCCGGCCGGTGATGCCGGTCAGCCGCTCGCCGACGGCGGCCAGCCCGGCGCTGTGGCGCTTGGCGGCGGGAAAGGCCAGCAGCGCGGTCATGCGGTAGGTCTCGATCTCCAGCAGCCGCTGCACCAGGCGCCCGGCCTGGCGCGGCTTCAGGGCGCTGTCGCGCAGCAGGATGCGTCCGAAGCCGTCGTCCTGGACGCGGAAGTCCATCCACAGCGTGGCCGCGCCGCCGGAAACCTGGCTGCCGATGATGCTGTCATGGCCGAACAGCGCCTGCAGCGCGGCCGGGTCCGGCTCCGGCGCGTCCTTGGCCAGCAGGTCCAGGTGCACCCCGACCAGCAGCTCCCCGGGCAGCCCGGCGATCCAGTCCCGGGGCACCAGGTCGAGGGCGCGGCCGGCGAAGGGCGCGTCGCCGAAGGGACCGTTGAGGAAGAAGGTGTAGGTCGAGAACTCGGTATGGCGCTCCCACTTCAGGCGGAACGCGCCGAGATCGGCCATGAAGTGGTTGGTGTTCTCCGGCGGCCCGGCGACTCCGCGGCTGCGGCACAGGTCGATGACATGCTGCCGCTCGGCCTTGGCCGCGCCCTCGCCCGAGAGCAGCGCCAGGTGGCTGACGCGCTCGGGCGCCTGCAAGGTGGCGAAGGGGCGCGAATGCACCTCCGCAAGCAGCGCCCCGCGCAGGGGATGGTTCCGCAGCCCCTCGATCATCACCACACCTTCCCCTCCGGCCTCTGGCCCCATAAGCGGCCCGAGGCGTCGAAAAATCCGCCCCTTGGCCCCCTGCGCACCCCCGGCAAGCATGTTAGTCTGGCCCCAACGACCTATATTCAGGCTCATACTACGGCAAGCGAGCCGCGCGACCGACACCCTAACAGAGTATCCGCGACCGCCGCAGGCGGGACGCGGCCTTGGAGGCCCTTCATGACCCACCTCGCCGATACCGACGAGCTTTTCTACGCAAGAGCCGGCCTGGACCGCAACCGCCTGGAAACCCTGGTGAACGACGCCATGACCGGGGCCGACGACGGCGAGCTGTTCCTGGAGTACCGCCAGTCGGAGGCCCTGGCCTTCGACGACGGGCGCCTGAAGTCCGCCTCCTTCGACACCATGCAGGGCTTCGGCCTGCGCGCCATCGCCGGCGAGGCCGCCGGCTACGCCCATGCCAGCGAGCTTTCCGAGGCCGCCATCGCCCGCGCCGCGGAGACCGTGAAGGCGGTGCAGGCCGGCCATTCCGGCGTCATGGCCGAGGGGCCGGGGCGCACCAACCGCATCCTCTACGGCGACGAAAACCCCATCGGCGCGGTGCCCTTCGAGGCCAAGGTGAAGCTGCTGGCCGAGATCGACGCCTACGCCCGCGCCAAGGACCCGCGCGTGAAGCAGGTCAGCGCCTCGCTGGCCGGCGAATGGCAGGCGGTCCAGATCCTGCGCGCCGGCGGCGAGCGCGCCGCCGACATCCGCCCCCTGGTGCGCCTCAACGTCTCCGTCGTCGTCGGCGAAGGCGAGCGCATGGAGGCCGGCGGCCACGGTGGCGGCGGGCGCATCGCCTACGAGGCCCTGCTGGACCCGGCGCACTGGCAGGCCGGGGTCGACGAGGCCCTGCGCCAAGCCCTGGTGAACCTGGACTCCGTCGACACCCCGGCCGGCGAGATGCCGGTGGTCCTGGGCGCCGGCTGGCCCGGCATCCTGCTGCACGAGGCCGTCGGCCACGGCCTGGAGGGCGACTTCAACCGCAAGAAGACCTCGGCCTTCTCCGACCTGCTGGGTCAGCGCGTCGCCTCCCCGGGCGTCACGGTGCTGGACGACGGCACCATGCGGAACCGCCGCGGCTCTCTGACCATCGACGACGAGGGCACGCCCAGCCAGGCCACGGTGCTGATCGAGGACGGCATCCTGCGCGGCTACATGCAGGACCGCCAGAACGCGCGCCTCATGGGCATGCAGCCCACCGGCAACGGCCGGCGCCAGAGCTACGCCCACATCCCCATGCCGCGCATGACCAACACGGTGATGCAGGCCGGCGACAAGGACCCGGCGGAAATCATCGCCTCGGTGAAAAAGGGCCTCTATGCCGTCAACTTCGGCGGCGGCCAGGTCGACATCACCTCCGGCAAGTTCGTCTTCTCCTGCACCGAGGCCTACCTCATCGAGGACGGCAAGGTCGGCGCCCCGGTCAAGGGCGCGACCCTGATCGGCAACGGCCCGGACGTGATGACCAAGGTGAAGATGATCGGCAACGACATGAAGCTGGACGACGGCATCGGCACCTGCGGCAAGGAGGGCCAGGGCGTGCCCGTCGGCGTCGGCCAGCCGACCATGCTGATCGACGCCATCACCGTGGGCGGCACGGCGGCTTAGGCCGCCAAGGAACGGGCATTGGCCTGAGACCGCCCTCCCGGATCCTAGCGCTTCCTCAGATAGACCATGACGCCCAGCACGGCGGCGGTGCCGATCGCCGCCGGGACGATCGCCATCGTCGCCGCATAACTGAGGCTGGACAGGCTGCCCGGCGCCGGGTGCCCGGCCATGAAAGCCAGCAGGAAGAGCAGATAGGCGGTGATGCCGACTTTGCGAGCCCAGTCCATGAGCCAGCGGCGATCCTCGGGTTCCAGGGGCATAAGGCGACCACTTTCCTGCGGATTCCCCAGCGATTCACTGGGGAGCGGCAGTTTAGAGCCCTTTGCCGGCGAATTGAACCGCGCCGCCGCCTCGACCGCGAAGCCGCCTCGCCCGAGGCCGCCGGGCAGTGGGATTCGCGCCGCCGTGAACCCATATAGGGGGCGGACCACGTAGATCTCTCTGCCCCCAACCCGCTGAGGAACGACGGGAGTTCCCGATGCAGCCCGCAGCCCGCCTGACCCGCCGCCGGCCCGGCCCGAAGGGGCCGCTGCTGCCGGCCTGCGCCCTGATCGCCGCCATGGCCGCCACGCTGGGCGCCACAGTGGCCGCCGCCCCCGCCGCCGCTCAATCCTGCACCACCATCGGATCGTCCACCTTCTGCGGCGCGCGCGGCTCCCACAACACGGTCGGCAACACCGTGATCTTCAACAACGGCCCCGCCGGACACCGCATCGGCAGCAGCACCGTGACCAGCACGCCGCCGCGCGCCCAGGTGCTGCGCGGCGCCGAATCGCGCGGCCTGGCGGGCCCGCGCACCTTCACCGGCGTCGGCACCGCCAAGCCCCTGGGCGGCGACCTTTACGAGGCCCGCATCGCCGCGCTGCGCGCCGAGATCCTGGCCATCGAGGCCCAGTACCGGCAGGAGCAGATCGACAGGCTGAACCTGACCCCGGCGCAGAAAGCGGCCGGGACCGACATGCCCCCGGCCCTGGTGCGCGCGCTGCGGCTGGCCCAGGAGGCCCGCGAGAAGGCCGCCGAAGGCAACTAGAGCAGATCAGGGTCGGCTGGAATCGCCGACGGCGATCCACCGGCCCTGCGAATCCGCTCTAAACGTTATGAAATAGATCGGCGCCGCAAAGCCCGCGACCACAGCGCGGGGGCGTTTCTCGGGAGCGCTCTCAACCGACGGCGGCGAAATGCGCCTTAGGCAAACATAAGCCCTTGTTCAGCAGCCCCTATCAAGAAAGATTAGTTGAAACGGCAAGATCGCACGGGGCGCTGCTGGGGTGCATCGCGGGCGGACTGCCTATGACGAGAACAGAGCGCCTGGACGCACGCCCCCTCCGTGTACGACCCCACCGGCAATTCCCCAACCAGCGCAGAGCCGAGTTTCGGGCACATCGCCATCGACGGCATCGAGCCCGAGGCCTTTCGGCAAATCCTGCACGCCTGGCGCGCCCAGCGCGGCGGCGCGGCCTTCCCGCCGGTCGGAAAGATCGACCCCTTCCTGGTGCCGGTCCTGGTGCCCAACCTCATCCTCTACGAGGTGACCGGCGGCGCCATCGTCTTCCGGGTGGTGGGGGAGAATGTCGTGACCGCGACGGGCGGCAGCCTGAAGGGCCGCACCCTCGTCGAGGCCTTCGGCGACACTCCTTACGTCCACATGGTGGAGGGACAGCTGCGCGAGTGCGCGAACAGCGGCGTGCCGCTCTACTCGCGCCACGACTTCCAGCTGCGCGACGAAACCTTTGCCGAGGCTTTCCACAGCCGCAAGGCCTGGCGCATCGCCCTGCCCTACGGCGAAGGCGGCCGCGTGACGCGGCTGCTGTGCTATCAGCTTTTCAGCAAAGAGATCGAAACCCACTTCCGCAAGGACATCGACTTCGGCGCGCTGCTGCCGAAGACCGTCTTCAAGATCGACGTTTGAGGTCCCCCGAGGCCTAGTAGGCGCACTCGGTGAAGACCGGATCGATGGATTCCCGCCAGCGGCCGTGGAAGTCGTCGAGCAGGTATTCGGCGGGCGACTTCTCGCGCTCGACGCGGCTGCGCAGCAGAGAGAGGAAGTGGGTTTCGTCGTCACCCTGCCCGTCCAGCAGGCGGCGCGCCTTCAGGCCCTGCGCGGCGATCTCCACCGCTTGCCGGGCGACGGCGTTCAGCGGCTTGCCGCGGAACGGCGTATGCAGGGCCTGACGCGGCACCTCGTCGCGCAGGTACTGGTGCTCTTCCAGGGTCCAGTCCTTCACCAGGTCCCAGGCCGCGTCCAGCGCGCCCTGATCGTAGAGCAGGCCGACCCAAAGCGCCGGCAGGGCGCAGAGCGACTTCCAGGGACCGCCGTCGGCGCCGCGCATCTCCAGGAATTTCTTGAGGCGCACCTCGGGAAAGAGGGTCGAGAGGTGATCTGCCCAGTCGCCCATCTTCGGCTTCTCGCCGGGCAGGGCCGGCAGCCTGCCGTCCAGAAAATCGCGGAACGACTGGCCCGAGGCGTCGATGTACCTGCCGTCGCGGTAGACGAAGTACATGGGCACGTCGAGCACGTGATCGACGTAGCGCTCGAAGCCCATGCCGTCCTCGAAGACGAAGGGCAGCACGCCGCAGCGGTCGGGGTCGGTGTCGGTCCAGATGTGGCTGCGGAAGCTGAGAAAACCGTTCGGCCGTCCCTCGGTGAAGGGCGAGTTGGCGAAGAGCGCGGTGGCCACCGGCTGCAGGGCGAGGCCGACGCGGAACTTCTTCACCATGTCGGCTTCCGAGGCGAAGTCCAGGTTCACCTGCACCGTGCAGGTCCGCAGCATCATGTCGAGGCCCAGCTTGCCCTTCTTGGGCATGTATTCGCCCATGATCTTGTAGCGCCCCTTGGGCATCCAGGGGATGTCGGCCCGCGCCCACTTGGGATTGAAGCCCAGGCCCATGGCGGCGGCCTTCATCGGCCCCATGACCTGGCGGACCTGATCCAGGTGGGTGTGCACCTCGCTGCAGGTTTCGTGGATGGTCTTCAAGGGCGCGCCCGAGAGTTCCACCTGGCCGCCCGGCTCCAGGGACACGCTGGCGCCGTCCTTGCTCAGCGCGATGACGTTCTCGCCTTCCAGCACCGGCTCCCAGCCGAACCGCTGCAGGCCGTCGAGCAGGGCGCCGATGCCGCGTTCGCCGCCGTAGGGCAGCGGCCGGAGATCGTCGAGGGAGTAGCAGAACTTCTCGTGCTCGGTGCCGATACGCCAATCTTCGGCCGGCTTGCAGCCTGCCTCCAGGTAGGCAATGAGCTGTGCCTTGTCGGTCAGGGTTTCACCCTGGCTTTGCGGAGGAGCGGACATGCCTTGATCCCCTTGGTCCCGGAATCCCGATCCGATGCGCCGCGGTTCCGACACGAACCGCCCCATCGGACGTCTTCTTATGGATTGAAGTCGGCGTCCGCCCCCCGGGCGCCTGGTGTTTCGTAGTCCTAGTTAGCGGTCTGGAGCGGCGGCCCTCTTGCCGGGGCCTGCTGCTTTAAAAGGGGAGTCCGAAGACGCCCTTCAAGTCTATTTGGCCAGGAGGCCTAGTCACCCTCGGGCAGGGGAAAACCCGCCAGCGCCGCCGGCGGCCGCCGGTCCCCGTCGCCGAGCACCGCCTGCCAGCAGGCAATCGCCGCCAAAGCCGCGGTATCGGCACGCAGAATCCGCGGCCCGAGGCCGACGGGGGTAACAAAGGGCAGTTTGCGAAGGGCGTCAAGTTCGCTCTCGGCAAAGCCGCCCTCCGGTCCGGTCATGATCGCCCAGGGTTGGGGCCGGGGCTGCGCGGCGCCGCCGGTCTCGGCGCGAATCGTTTGCAGGGCCTCGACGATCGGCCTGGCCTCACCCCATTCGGCGCAGACCAGGAGGCGACGGCCTTCCGGCCAGGCATCGAGCAGCCGGCCGAAACTTACGGTTTCGCGCACCTCGGGCACCGTCAAGCGCTCGCACTGCTCGGCCGCCTCGCGGGCGTTGGCGGCCAGGCGCTCCTCGTTCACCCTGCTGACCGCGGTGAAGCGGGTCATCACCGGCTGCAGCACGGAACAGCCCAGCTCCGTCGCCTTCTCCGCCATGAAATCGATGCGCGCCCGCTTGATCGGAGCGAAGCACAGCCAGAGGTCGGGCTCCGGCGCCGGCGCGCGGCGCTGCTCCAGCAGGGTGAGCGAGCACCAGCCCTTGCCCAGCCCCTCGATCTCGGCCAGCCATTCGCCGTCGCGGCCATTGAAGACCGCCAGCGTGGCGCCGGGCGTCAGGCGCAGCACCGAGCGCAGGAAATGCGCCTGGCCGTGGTCGAGTCCCAGGCTGCGCTCCGCCGCCAGGGCGTCGTCCACATAGAGCCGGGTGGCTATCTTGGCTGCTGTCGTCATCCCCTCCGAGACCCCGTCTGAACCCTCACCTCTGCGCAAATCGTCTGCGCCGAACGCCTCAACGGCGCCGCCAACTCCTATTGTCGCCCTCGGGCTTGACCCGAGAGTCCAGGGCAAGCGCTTGGTCGCCCGCCCCTGGATCCCGGCTCGCGCTCGCTGCCGCTCACTTGGCCGGGATGACGGCCTGAGCGAACGGCAAAGGCGCGCGAATCGGCCAGGTTGGGATGCGGCGCGACACACGGCTTTTTCCCGCGCCGATTCGCCGGTAAAGATTAGGGTATGAACCATCCCTCTTCCAGTTCGCGGGCCCCGTCCAGCCAGGGCGCCTCGGCCAGCGACATCCGCGCCGACGCCTGGGTGCTGCGCCTCGCCCCGGCCGGCGCGCGCCCCTACCTGCGGCTGGCCCGGCTGGACCGGCCGATCGGCACCTGGCTGCTGCTGTTTCCCGGCTGGTGGGCCATCGCCCTGGGGGACGCTTATGGGGGTGACGCTGCGGCGAACGGCGGGCCGTCATGGTGGCTCTACCTCTACTTCGGCCTCGGCGCGGTGCTGATGCGTTCGGCAGGCTGCGTCGTCAACGACATCCTGGACCGCGACATCGACGGCAAGGTGGCGCGCACCGCCGCCCGGCCGATCCCCGCTGGCGAGGTCAGCTTGACCCAGGCCGGACTCTTCCTGCTGGTTCTGCTGCTGGCCTCCTTCGCCATCCTCGTGCAGATGAACACCCTGACCGTGGCGATGGGCTGCGCCTCCTTGCTGCTGGTCTTCCCCTACCCGCTGATGAAGCGCATCACCTACTGGCCGCAGGCCTGGCTGGGCCTGACCTTCAACTGGGGGGCGCTGATCGGCTGGACGGCGGCGACCGGGACGCTCGCTTGGCCGCCGCTGCTGCTCTATCTCGCGGGCATCGCCTGGACCCTGGGCTACGACACCATCTACGGCCACCAGGACAAGGAGGACGACCTCCTCGTCGGCGTGAAATCCCTGGCCCTGCGCCTCGACGCCTTCGGCAAGCCATGGTTCGCACTGATCTACAGCGTGACGGTGGCGCTGTTCGGAGCGGCCGGCTGGGCGACGGGCCTGCTGTGGCCGTTCTGGATCGGCCTCGCCGCCGTCGCCGCCCAGTTCGCCTGGCAGGTCCGCGACGTCGACCTCGACGACCCGGCGAACTGCCGCGCCAAGTTCAAGTCCAACCGCTTCGTCGGCTGGCTGCTGCTGGCCGGCATCCTGGGCGGCAGCCCCTGGGTCCACGATTGGATTCGGGGCCTCGCCGGATGACCGCCGTCCTGGGCCAAAATCCCGAAGCCTTCATCCGCGCCAACACCCGCCTGGAAGCCCCGCCCCTGGTGCCGGAGGTGCGGCTTCATCTCGCCAGCGAGGTGGTGCCGCTGTGGGAGGCGACGGAGGAGGAACTGGCCGCCAAGGGCCTGCCGCCGCCCTTCTGGGCCTTCGCCTGGGCCGGCGGCCAGGCCTTGGCGCGCTACCTGCTGGACCACCCCGAGGCGGTGCGCGGCAAGCGCGTGCTGGACTTCGCCGCCGGCTCCGGCCTGCAGGGCATCGCCGCCAAGCTGGCCGGGGCGCGCAGCGTCGAGGCTGTCGAGATCGACGGCTTCGCCGCCGCCGCCTGCCGCCTCAACGCCGCCGCCAACGAGGTCGAGATCGCGGTGCGCGAAGAGGACATCGTCGGCAGCCCCAATCCGGAAGCGCCCAAAGCCCATTGGGACGTGGTCCTGGCCGGCGACGTCTGCTACGAGCGCCCGGCAGCCGAGCGCATCGTCGCCTGGCTGCGCGGCCTGGCGGGAGGCGGCTGCCTGGTCCTGCTGGGCGACCCCGGGCGCACCTACCTGCCGCGCCGGGGCCTGGAGCGGATCATCGCCTACGGCGTGAAGACCAGCCGCGAACTGGAGGACAGCGACCTGCGCAACGCGGTGGTCTGGAAGGTGGAGCCCGAAGAAGCGGCGGGTTGAGCCGCCTTTACCCGGCGGCCACCCTACTCGGGGACCTGCCGGGCCAGCACTTTCAGATAGGCGATGATGTCGCAGTCGTTCTGCCGGTCGGTCAGGCCGTGGGTCTGGAGAAATTCACAGACATCGCCGTGGGTCCCTTCGCCGCCGCCGGGATAGAGGTGCGTGGCCAGATCCGTCGCGCCGTGACACGACAGGCAATGCGCGCCGAAGAGGCCGCGCCCGGCGACGGGATCGCCGCGCAGGCCGGAGGCCTCGAACGCGATCGGCCCCGCGGCGGGCACTTCGGGCAGGCGCGGGGCCCGCACCGCCGGCGCGGCCTCGGGATCGTAGGGCCGCAGCAGCGAGAAGGCGCCGCGCAGCTCCCCGGCCCGGAAGCCCACCGCCTCGTCCTCCGGGTAGACTTCCGCGATCTTGGCCGCCACGTCGGGCGCCAGGTTGCTGCCGTGGCAGGTGAGGCAGGCGTCCAGCATGGGAATGGCGCGCATGTAGTGGACGTAGGTCTTGCCGTCCTGCTCCACCAGGCGGAGCGTCTCCATGTCCTCGAAGGACTGGCCGGCAAGGCTGCGCGTCAGGTAGCCGAGCAGCACGCCACGCTCTTCCTCCGTCGGACGGTTCGCCGGGTTGCGCGCCTTCAGCGCGGGACGGCGAATCTGCCAGCCGGTCTCGGCGGAGATCTCCGCCGCCATTTCGGGCGCCAGGTGGCGGCAGACGGCGGTAGCCTCGGCCGGGCCGGCCTCCCGCATTGAAGTTTGCAGCGCCTGCATCATCGCCTGGCGCAGCTGCTGAATGGCGCCGTGCGCCGAGTCCCGCTCGGCGGTCAGGTCCTGCGCCGCGGCAGACCCGGCGGCCAGCAGCAGGCACCCCAGGATGAAAGCCGAAAAGCACCGCATTCCATGCCCTCGCGAAGGTTGGAGCCGGCACTCAGGTTAGCGGGTCTTCCTGACGGCAGCCTTGCGCCAGCTCAAAGGGACGAGCGGCGCTCAGCCGCCGGCGCAGCGCAGCCGCGCGGCGCCGTAGTGGGCGACCACGGCTTCCTGCGTGTGGTAGTTGCCGGTGACCAGGGCGATGGCGAGCACGTTGCCCGTCGGCCGCCCGCCGAAGGCCGCCTGGTAGTCGGCGGCCAGGTCGCGCTGCTCGCTTTCCCAGGCCAAGGGACTGACGACGCCGCCCTGCACCACGATGGAGCGGATCACCCCCGGCTGCGCCGGCGAGTCGATGATGGTCTCGTCCTGGATCTTGTCGGTGGTCCAGACGTAGCGCAGCGTCGGCACCGGCTTGGGCGCGGTGATGGCGCCCCAGGGCCCCGGCTCGGGATCGCCGAACATGACCCAGATCGAGGCGGCGACGTCCTCCAGGCCGGCCTCGTAGAGGCTGGCGCTCTCCTGCAGCTTTTCGATCCGCCACTCCCACTCCAGAAAGGGGCAGGCCTCGACGTCGATGTTGACCGGCAGCACCAGGCCGGACTCGCTGCGCTGCCCCTCGGCGCGGATCGAGAGATGGTCCTGATAGCTGTCGAGGCGGAAGTCGGTGAGCCGCCCGTTGGGCGACAGCGACATGGCCAGCCAGCCCTGCTCGATGGCCAGCGCCGGGTCGTAGAGCAGGTCCTGGCGGTCGAAGCTGCCCTCGCGGGTCAGTTCCGGCTGCGCCGTGCAGGCAGCGAGGAGAGCGAGAGAAAGCGCGGCCAAGCCGCCGCGAAAAGCGTAGGGAGTCATGCGCGCACTATAGCGGAGGCTGGGGCGGAAGGAACCGCCGTCAGCGCAGAACCTGCTCGAACCCCGGGACCGACCAGGGCACGGCCGAATGCTGCAGGGCCTCCACCAGGCGGCGGCGCTGGGCCACGTTCTTGATGTTGGCCAGGATCATGGCGTCGAGATCGTCTTCCGGGTGGTGGGCGGCGTGCAGCACGGCCAGCGCCGCCTCCTGGTCCAGGTGGCGGTGGACCCGCCGCTCGGCCGGTACGGCGGCCAGGGCCAGCGGGGCCGCGGGCTGTTCCGGGTCCGCCAGGCAGCCGTGCACCGAGAGGTAGGCGAAGGCCTCGCTGAGCCGCGGCCCGCCCTCGACGGCCAGGTCGACCCCGCCCAGGCGCCCGTAGGCGTAGTTGCCGGCGCCGATCTCGGTCTCGTGCATGCGCGGAAGCTGCGCCTCGGTGAGCCAGGTGACGTAGACCTGGACCCGGGTGCCCGGAGCCTCGTGCAAGGTGGCGGAGATGGAGCCGTAGCGCGTCATGTGGGCCGAATAGACCACGTCGTGGCCGGCGAGCCAGGCGCGGGTCACCGGGATCTCGGAGGCCGCGCCGGTCAGGTGGCCGAACTTGCGGTGGATCTGCTCGGGCGCGCGGTTGGAGCCGTGGGCGATGACCGGCACCCGCCCGGCGGTCAGGGCCGGGTCGAGCGGCCCGTGCAGCCCGGCGCTCTCGCCCTCGCGGTAGAGGTAGGAGCCGTCCGGCGCGGCATAGGGATAGCCCTTGGCCAGGCGCAGCAGGGCGTCATCCGAATCGGGAAGGGCCCAGGGCACGGCAAACGGCCGTCAACCGGTCATAAACTGCACCGCTTCAGTCGGTGCAGGGGGGCGGGGCCTCGTTGTCGATGCGCTCGATCCGGTAGCGGGTCGTGCACTCATCGACAGTGTGCCAGGCATGCTTGGCCCACTCCTGCTTCGCCGCTTCGTAATCGGCAAAAGGGCCAAACCACTCCTCGTCGCCACCGACGGCTTCGCTAAAATGCGTATCTTTGTACTCGCCGCCGACTACGTAGTACTGAATCATTAAATCCACGCCTCTCAACTTGAAAGCGCCTGTCGTCCACTCCGCCGTTGAACGCGAATCTTCATCTCGCCAGCGAAGCTCCCTACAAAGATAGGGAAAAATCGAACTGAATGTATAGTGCCAAACTGGCATTTCAAGTTGGTTAATCGCAGGCTGCCGGACTGTGCCCGCTGCGTCATCTTCTTGTCCCATAGCGGCGATCCGGGGCGGCGAAGCGGGAGCTTTCCCCGGTGCATCAACACAGGATAGATTAACCGCCACCGCCTTGTACCAGTCCGGGAGCATCCCGGCGCGGCGCAGGGGAGAGGGGCCGCAGACAAGGGGCCGCAGACAGGGGCCTGACCTGAAGGGAGACCCGCAGAAGATGCCGTTCGAGATTTCCGGCTTCAGCGTCCTGGTGATCGCCATCGTCGTGCTGGCGATCATCATCGTCACCATGAGCGTCAAGGCCGTGCCCCAGGGCTATGAGTATACGGTGGAACGTTTCGGGCGCTACACCAAGACCCTCGGCCCCGGCCTGGGCATGATCTTCCCCATCGTCGACCGCATCGGCGCGAAGATGAACATGATGGAAACGGTGCTCGACGTGCCCTCCCAGGAGGTCATCACCCGCGACAACGCCCTGGTGCAGGTCGACGGCGTGATCTTCTATCAGGTGCTCGAGGCCGCCGCCGCGGCCTACGAGGTGCGCGACCTGCAGCGGGCGATCCTAAACCTGACCATGACCAACATCCGTACCGTCATGGGATCGATGGACCTGGACGAGCTGCTGTCGCGGCGCGACGACATCAACACCCGCCTGCTGCAGGTCGTCGACGACGCCACCGAGCCCTGGGGCATCAAGGCGACCCGCATCGAGATCCTGGACATCACCCCGCCGGCCGACCTGGTGGACTCCATGGCCCGCCAGATGAAGGCCGAGCGCGACAAGCGCGCCACGGTGCTGGTCGCCGAGGGCGACCGCCAGGCCCAGGTGCTGCGCGCCGAAGGCGAGAAGCAGGCGCAGATCCTGGCCGCCGAGGGCCGCCGCGAGGCCGCTTTCCGCGACGCCGAGGCGCGCGAGCGCGAGGCGGAAGCGGAGGCCAAGGCGACCGCCATGGTGTCGGAAGCCATCGCCCGCGGCGACGTCAACGCGGTGAACTACTTCGTGGCGCAGCGCTACGTCGACGCTCTGGGTAAGTTCGCCGACTCGACCAACCAGAAGACCTTCTTCCTGCCGGTCGACGCCGCCGGGATCATCGGGGCGATCGGCGGCATCGCCGAGATCGCCCGCGATTCCATGGAGCAGCGGCAGGCCGCCAGAGGCCCCTGGGACGGCGGCGGCGGCACGCCCGGCGGCGGCGGCAGCGCGGGCGGCAGCACCGCCGGCGGCAGCACGGCCGGCGGCAGCTCCGCAGGCGATGGAGGCAGGCGCCCATGATCAGCTTCGAACAGATCGAATTCTGGAACTGGTGGGTCGTCGCCGTCTTCCTGATCGGCATCGAGATCTTCGCCCCCGGCGCCGTCTTCCTGTGGATGGGCATCTCCGCCGGCATCGTCGGCTTCGTGCTCATGCTGTTCCCGGAGATGACCTGGCAGATCCAGTTGCTGATCTTCGCCGTGCTCTCCCTGGTTTCCATCCTGGTCTGGCGCTACTTTCTGCGCGACCGCTTTCCCGCGCCGGTCCCCAAGCGCTTGCTGAACCGCCGCGGCGCCAGCTACGTGGGCCGCACCTTCACCCTGAAGGAGCCCATCGTCGACGGCACCGGCCTGCTGCACGTCGACGACTCGCGCTGGAAGGTGGAGGGCGAGGACCTGCCCGCGGGAACGAAGGTAAAGGTCACCGCCATCGACGGCACCGTGCTGAAGGTCGAACGCGCCTGATGCCTTTTTCCTCCCTGCGCGACTTCGTCGAGCGCCTGGAGCGCGCCGGGCGGCTGAAGCGCGTCTCGGCCCCGGTCTCGCCGGAGCTGGAGATGACCGAGATCCAGACCCGCCTGCTGGCCGAGGGCGGGCCGGCGGTGCTCTTCGAGAACGTGGTCACCGCCGACGGGCGCAAGGCGGAGATGCCGGTGCTGGTGAACCTCTTCGGCACCGTGGAGCGGGTCGCCTGGGGCATGGACCGCGAGCCCGGCCAGCTCCGCGAGATCGGCGAGACCCTGGCCTTCCTGCGCCAGCCGGAGCCGCCGGGCAGCCTGCGCGAAGCCTGGGAGCACCTGCCGCTGCTGAAGACCGTCATGGCCATGAAGCCCAAGACCGTGGGCAGCGGGCCCTGCCAGGAGGTGGTGCTGACCGGCGGCGACATCGACCTCGGCCGCCTGCCGGTGCAGACCTGCTGGCCCGGCGAGCCGGCGCCGCTGATCACCTGGCCGCTGGTGGTAACCCAGGGGCCCAATCCCGGCGGCGACAAGACCGACGACTTCAACCTGGGCATCTACCGCATGCAGGTGACCGGGCGCGACACCACCATCATGCGCTGGCTGAAGCACCGCGGCGGCGCCCAGCACCACCGGCGCTGGAAGCAGGAGAAGACGGCGCCGCTGCCCGCCGCCGCCGTCATCGGCGCCGACCCCGGCACCATCCTGGCCGCGGTGACGCCGGTGCCCGACACCCTCTCCGAGTACCACTTCGCCGGCCTGCTGCGCGGCAGCAAGGTGGAGCTGGTCGACTGCAAGACCCAGCCGCTGAAGGTGCCGGCCGAGGCCGAGATCGTCATCGAGGGCGAGGTCTCCCTGGAGGAGACCGCCGAGGAAGGCCCCTACGGCGACCACACCGGCTACTACAACGCCGTCGAGCGCTTCCCGGTCTTCAAGGTGACGGCGATCACGATGCGGCGCGACCCGATCTATCTCTCCACCTTCACCGGGCGTCCGCCGGACGAGCCCTCGGTGCTGGGCGAGGGCCTGAACGAGGTCTTCGTGCCCCTGATCCAGCAGCAGTTCCCGGAGATCACCGACTTCTGGCTGCCGCCGGAGGGCTGCAGCTACCGCATTGCCGTGGTCTCCATGAAGAAGGCCTACCCCGGCCACGCCAAGCGGGTGATGCTCGGCGTCTGGTCCTATCTGCGCCAGTTCATGTACACCAAGTGGGTCATCGTGGTGGACGACACGGTGAACGCGCGCGACTGGAAGGACGTCATGTGGGCCATCTCCACCAAGATGGACCCGGCGCGCGACATTACCCTGGTGGAGAACACCCCCATCGACTACCTGGACTTCGCCTCGCCGGAGGACGGCCTGGGCTCCAAGATCGGCCTGGACGCCACCGACAAGTGGCCGCCGGAGACCAAGCGCGAGTGGGGCCGCGAAATCCGCATGGACCAGGCCGTCATCGACCGCATCGACCGGCTCTGGCCGGAGCTGGGCCTGCCCGGCAGCGGCAAGAGCATCTGGAAGTAGAAGCCCGCTTCCCCGGGCGCCGGCCACGGGCGCAGGCCATGGGCGCCGGTCATGGGTGCCGGCCCTGGGTGCCGGGGCGCGAGTCGCCGTCCTGAAACAATTAATACGCGGCGGCGGCTGGAAACTGCCCGCCGATCCGCTAGACTGCTTCCCCTGAAAGTCATCACGTCGCCGCTTTTTGCACCGCCGGCTGTCCGCGGGCGGCGGAGGCTGGGTTATACGAAGACTGAGCGGCATGAACTTTGTGAGCGGTCCCCTTCCCCAAAACGCCTCCGCGCCCCTTCTGGCGCTGCGCTCGCCCATCAACCAGTTCGCCTACGACTACTGGAAGCGCAAGTGCGGGCAGCGGCGTATGCCGACGCGGGACGAGATCGTCCCCGCCGAGATCGTGAAGATCCTGCCGCACGTGTTCCTGCTGGACGTGCGGCAGAGCCCGCTGGACTTCCGCTACCGGCTGATCGGCACCAAGATGGACGAGCACATGAACGGCCGCTACACGGGCATGTGGATGAGCGAGATTCCCCACCAGGCCGCGCCCAGCCGGATCTGGGCCAACTGCCGCCAAGTGGCACTGGAGGGCGCGCCGCTCGCCGGCGACACCCCCTACGTCGGCCGCAACAAGGAGTTCCTCACCACCGAGGACCTCATCATGCCGCTTTCCGGCGACGGCGAGACCGTCGACATGCTCTTCGTCACGGTGGGGTTCGTCTAGGGGCTTGGCCTGTCCGCCCTGCCCTCGGGCCGCCTCCGCGGGCCACCCAAAAGCCTTGACCGCCGGGGGCCGGGTGCCTAGGTTTCCCGGGTTATGACGACCTTTCACGGACTCCTGTCGCTACGACTTATCGCCCCGGCCGCCTGAAGTGCGCGCCGGGTAAAGCCGTCGTCCGACAATCCAGTCCCTGAAAGAGGTTCGCTCCGATGAGCGACAGTTCGCGAAAAACCCCTGAATTCAGCCAAGTATCCTGCCATTCTCAGCAGTTCCACGCCTGCCTGAACCGTACCCTCGCGCCGGGTTTCGGCCTGCGACTTAGCCGCGGCCGCTGCGCCTTGCTGGCGCCGCAGCGGTCGTAGCCTGGCCACGCAAACCCCGAATTCACAAGACAGAGACCCGGCGGCGGCGGCACCCCAAGGGAACGATCCGCGAGGAGCGCCCCGCCCGGCAGAGCAAGGACCCGAGACCCATGAACAGCAAGAAACCGCAGGCCAATCCGGCCGAGAAGTACACCGCCTTCAAGCCCATCGACCTGCCCGACCGCCAGTGGCCCGGCCGCGTCATCACCGCGCCGCCGATCTGGTGCTCGGTGGACCTGCGCGACGGCAACCAGGCCCTGATCGAGCCCATGGACGGCGCGCGCAAGCGGCGCATGTTCAAGCTGCTGGTCGAGATGGGCTTCAAGGAGATCGAGGTCGGCTTCCCCGCCGCCTCGCAGACCGACTTCGACTTCGTGCGCGAGCTGATCGAAGAGGACATGATCCCCGAGGACGTCACCATCCAGGTGCTGACCCAGTCGCGCGACCACCTGATCGACCGCACCTTCGAGGCGATCCAGGGCGCCCGCCGGGCCATCGTCCACCTCTATAACTCCACCTCTACCCTGCAGCGCCGGGTGGTCTTCGGCCTGGACGAGGCCGGCATCGTCGACATCGCGGTGAAGGGCGCCGAGCGCATCCGCGACCTGGCGGCCGGGTTCGAGGGCGGCGAGATCGTCCACCAGTACTCGCCGGAGAGCTTCACCGGCACCGAGATGGACTTCGCCAAAGAGATCTGCGAGGCGGTGATGGACGTCTGGCAGCCGACGCCGGAGAAGAAGGTCATCCTGAACCTGCCGGCCACGGTGGAGATGTCGACGCCGAACATCTACGCCGACCAGATCGAGTGGTTCCACCGCAACATCAAGAACCGCGACAGCATCGTCTTGTCGCTGCACCCCCATAACGACCGCGGCACCGGCGTGGCGGCGGCGGAGCTGGGCGTCATGGCCGGCGCCGACCGCATCGAGGGCACGCTGTTCGGCAACGGCGAGCGCACCGGCAACGTCGACGTCGTGACCCTGGGCCTCAACATGTTCACCCAGGGCATCGACCCGGGCATCGACTTCTCCGACATCGACAAGGTCCGCGAGACCGCCGAGTACTGCAACCAGTTGCCGGTGCCCGAGCGCCACCCCTACGCCGGCGACCTGGTCTTCACCGCCTTCTCCGGCTCACACCAGGACGCCATCAAGAAGGGCATGGCGGCCATGAAGCTGAGCAACTCCGGCCTCTGGGAAGTGCCCTACCTGCCGATCGACCCGCAGGACGTGGGCCGCTCCTACGAGGCGGTGGTGCGCATCAACAGCCAGTCCGGCAAGGGTGGCGTCGCCTACATCCTGCAGGCCGAATACGGCCTGGATCTGCCGCGCAAGCTGCAGATCGCCTTTACCCAGAAGGTGCAGGAGCAGGCCGATACCTCCGGCAAGGAGATCACGCCGAAGCAGATCTGGGATCTCTTTGAGCAAACCTACCTGGCCCCGCGCCTGCCCTACGCCTTCGTCGAGCACCGCTCGGTGCCCGACACCCACGCTTCGGAGCTGCGCCAGCTCACCGCGGTGATCGAGGAGAACGGCGCGCGCCGCGAGATCCAGGGCAGCGGCAACGGCCCCATCGCCGCCTTCGTCGACGCCCTGAGCAAGGGCTGCGGCGTCAACATCAAGGTGCATGACTACCACGAGCACGCCGTGGGCGCCGGCGCCGACGCCAAGGCCGTGGCCTATGTCGAGGCGGAAGCCGCCGACGGCACGGTCTTCTGGGGCGTCGGCCAGCACCCCAACATCGTGGTCGCCTGCCTGCAGGCGGTGGTCAGCGCCGCCAACCAGATGGCCGCCGCGGCGGAGCCGGACAGCGCCGGCCAGGCCGCCTGAGCCTCCGGGTTCCACCCTCCTGCCTCCGCCGACGCGTGACCGCTTCGGCGACCCGCAGGCAGGTCGAGACGCGCGCCTTCGGCGCGCTCCTCAGGGTGAGGCCCAGCTCAGTCCTCATGCTGCGGAGCCCCGTGAGGGGCGTCTCGAAGCACGGGCCGCCTGACCCCATTTCGCCGAATACTCAGAGAGGGCCGGGAGGCAAGCGTCCCGGCCCTTTTTCTTGTGCGGCGGCACCGCTTCGACCGGCGGCTGAAACATTCGGCAGCATTTTGTGACTTCGCACACCGGGCGCGCGGAGCTACACCTGAAGCGGGGATGGAGCCATGATCGCGAGGCGCGCGCCATGAAGACCGGCGCCCGGATTTCCGAGCAAGACAACGGCGGCCGGCTGCTGCGGCCGGCAAGGCCCGAGGAATGCGGCACCCTCTCCGCCCTGGCCCTGCGCTCCAAGGCCTACTGGGGCTATGACCCGCACTTCATCCAGGCCTGCCGCGACGAACTGGCGGTCTCCCCGGCGAATATCGCCGCCGGGCGGGTCGTGGTGCTGGTCGAGGAGGACACCCCGCTGGGCTTCTACGCCCTGGACCCCGGCGAACGCCGCGACGAGGCGGAGGTCAGCCTGCTCTTCGTCGAGCCCGCCGCCATCGGCCGCGGCCTCGGCCGGACGCTGTGGGACCACGCCGTGGCCACGGCCCGCGCCCGGGGCCTGAAGCGCCTGAAGGTCTTGAGCGACCCCTTCGCGCTGGGCTTCTACCGCGCCGTCGGGGCGACACTCTCGGGCAAGGTGCGCTCCCCCGTGCGCGCGCCCGACGGCAGCGAGCGCTGCCTGCCCGTGCTGCACTACGATCTTTAATTCTCTCCGTCACCCGAGACCAGGATGTCGCGCCTGTCCGCTATGGCTATCACATGTAGAAGCTGTATCGAGGTGCAATAGAGCGCCCCTCTGGAACATACTTGAGGATGTCACCTACATAGCGTGCGGCCCGAACAGTAATTGGCTCGCCCCCATCAAACTGGGTGTTGTTCCAGTTCATTTTGGTGAGGGAAAGGAGCTCCTCAGCGAGGAACTTCAATGCTTGGTCTCTTCTCGCACACCTAAAGAGGAGAGGTCGAGGAACGTACATTCCCGGATAAGTACGAAAGAACTCTATACTCCCTTTCGCGTAGAGTATTGCCCGCTCGTCGTCGAGTCGCATCAGCGTGCCACGAAGAGGGGGATAACCGCCTTTCCGATAAAGGCGCGTAAACGACTTCGAAATTACAATCATATCTGCATAGTCGATGCTCCGCTCCTGAAGCGCGCTCGCAAATCCGGCGAGCTCATCGGTGTTGAAGTTCGACGTCTTATGCAGAACAACGCGAGCTGGAAAATGACCATGTTGTTGTCGGAAAACTGATAAAGAATTTGAGAGAAGACCATATGCATCCTCCTCAAGCAGATGTGGCCGGCGGTCATCTTTTGACTCGTGCGCCCGCGCTCCTCGCAATATCAAACCCTCTCCTCGCTCATCGAACATCTGCGCGGAACTTGAATGAACCAGCTCATTGTCAGCAGTGCGATAGAAGCTGATCCCAATGTAGGACGCCTTTAGCTGCTTCGGATCACGCACCATGCGCCACGGCAAACCATTAGCTTTGTAATAAAGCGCAGTGAAAAAGTTCCAAGCGCGCGTCGCATCATCCTGTACCCTTCTATCACTTACCACCTTTAGCTTTCGTGGGATGCGTATCGACGAATCGTAAGTAGTCGGCCACAATATTTGTATTGGCAACCGAAGTTCCATACACGCCGCCTTGAGCATGCCCCTTAGATTCAACGCTGATTCTCCAGTCGAGCTCTCTCCCTCAGATTGATCATCGAGATCATCGTCAGCAACTCCAGCATTCACCGTTGCTTGGATGACCTCGAGAGGCAAAGCGCAAAGGATCACGTCTGGAGGAGTGTTTTGCTCAGCTAACGCTCTTATCTCGTCGAGGAACAATGATACTGCCTCACGGGTAGCTTGATTGCTGTCGTCTATGGCGGAGATCCGCAAAAGCTCGCGAGACGGAACTACTCTCGTCATTTCGCTAGCGGCAACAAAATCACAGCGGAAAGTCACATCTTCCCCCCAACCGGGAAAAGGTGGAAAGAGGTTTGGTTGGCGACTTTCCTTTGCTTCTAATCCGCATTGGCACCTTTCAATCCAGCGTGCCGTCCCTTCGACAGTTTGAGCGCTACCAACAATGCCAATTCGCACTCGCCGTAGCGATTCACTGTGAGTAGCGTCGAATGGACCGTAGTCCATTAACCCAAATCGAATATCCTGATGTCGACTACCACCCCCAAACTCGAGCTCAGGCTCGGCCAAGTGAGAGACTTCAAACATCAGACAATCAGATCATCGCCAAAGAGTCCGGCACGCTGCCGAGATTCTCTTGACCGCCAGAGTTCGTCAGGAACCCCTTGTTCGATTGGGAAATCTTCCAAAACGTCGAATCGCAGAAATGGGTACTCGGGAGAGAACATGTCGCCGCGGTGACACCTAGTTAGGTAATGTCGCCACATGGCGAACTGCCCCACCACAGCAGCGTTGTTTTCAAACTCCTTTATCTTTTTTAGATGCTCCGCAGCGAAACGGTCTTCGCGGAAGCCGTCACGGGTGAAATGGTATGTGGGCGTAACTTCCAAATACCAAACGTCGCCGAACCTATGAAAACGAGCACGAAATGCTGAATGTCTAAAATATGCGGTTTCGGTAGGTGATTGCTTCTTCGAATAGCGCCTGACAACATCACGCGAGGTGCGCTTCTCAAACCCTCGATAATAGTATATGCGCCGCGTCTTCTCTGGAATGCATTTGAAATAATGCGTTTTATCTTCTCTATCGAATCTTAGCGCCTCACCTGTCATACCACTCAGAGAACGGTTCAGTAGCTGAACGAAATCTCGCTGCTGATCTTCATCTGTCGAACTTGCCCATTCTTCAATTGGAAATGATTCAATCGTGCCAACATCGCAGAGTCTGTTCCAGGGGTGTTCATCGAGATCATGAAACGACAGAATCCGACCACCCTTTACTATCCATTCTCCATGGCCATCATCCACCAAATCTCTAAGCGCAGCACCAAACTCCTTATTCGTTCGGTAGTCTGTCTCAGCAAGAAACAAGCGCTTACTCACAAATGTGACGGGCAGTAAATTGGAAACTAGTTGCTCAGATATCCTAGCCGGAGGAGCAATTGCCCCTGGCCGAACGCTAGCTGCTATCGTTGATATAGCCGGCTTCGCAGCGAGATCAAAACTGTCTACCTTCTTGTTAAAAACTACCCGACGACTCTCTATTGCTTTGGGGTCGTCGAAATAATCCTTAATCGATTTCCAGTATGCACGATTGAATTTCGTCTGCACGATGATCAAAAGAACAGGTGCCGTTCCCTGTCGCCAGTAGGCAATATCTTCTTCTTTACAAGGCCATTCAAAGCTCTCCATCGTTTCAGCGGGAAGCTGTTCCTTTGCTGTAGCTTTGCCTTGCACCTGAAGAAGAAGATTTGTCACCTCTCCGGTTTCGTCGTTTCTAAGTTCGATAAAACCATCAATTCCCGCTTCGACCCCCCCGGTCTCATAAAAGAGATGCCCCATGTCGAGCACAACCTTGCGAATATGCGCTATCCCTTGCTCGCCAATTATGTCCGATTTTCCGATACGCTTCGGCACTTACGTAAATCTCCCAGCAGGGAATAAAGACGACTCCAATTAGACTGTTTATTCTATCAAGTCTCTCCAAGGTCACATAATACTACAACTTGATAATTTCTCGCCTTGGTTGTGGGGCCAAGGGAGATTTACGTAGGCAGGCCTGTTTCAAGCGGCTTGGCGTCGCTGAGTCCTATAGCGGTCCGTGGGTGCGACCTGACAGCGGGTGCAAGGCGGGCCCTGAGACCCTATATTCCTCCCCAAGATCGAGACCGACGCACCTTCGTTCTCCTTGAAGCCGTTCTCCTTGAAGCGAGGCCCGATGACCGCCACCGACGACTCCCTCTCCCTGCTCTCCGGCCTGGTCGCCAAGGCCAGGAAGGCCGGGGCCGACGCCGCCGACGCCGTGCACTTCCGCTCCACCGGCCTGTCCCACGCCCAGCGCCTGGGCGCGCCGGAGCGCCTGGAGCGCGAGGAGAGCCAGGACGTCGGCCTGCGGGTGCTGCTGGGCAAGCGCCAGGCCATCGTCTCCTCCACAGATCAGGCCCCGGACAGCCTGGACGAGCTGGTCGAGCGGGCGCTGGCCATGGCGAAAGTGGTGCCGGAAGACCCCTACTGCGGGCTGGCCGAGGCCGGGGAACTGGCCGCGACGGTGCCCGACCTGGACATCCTGGACGCCGAGGAGCCGGCGCCCGAGGTGCTGATCGAACGCGCCCGCGCCTGCGAGGAGGCCGCCCGCGCCGTCGCCGGCATCACCAACTCCGAAGGCGCCGAGGCGAGCTGGAGCCGCATCGACATCGCCCTGGTCACCTCCAACGGCTTCGCCCGCGGTTATGCACGCTCCAGCCATTCGGTCGGCGTCTCGGTCATCGCCGGCGAAGGCCTGGGCATGGAAAGCGACTACGACTTCGCCACCGCCGTCTACGGCAAGGAACTGGAAGACGCCGGCGCCGTCGGCCGGCGTGCCGGCGAGCGCGCGGTCCGGCGCCTGGGCGCCGAGAAGCCGGCGACCCGGCGCCTGCCCATCGTCTTCGACCCGCGGATCTCCAACACCATGCTGCGCCATCTGGCCGGCGCCGTTTCCGGCCCCGCCATCGCGCGCGGCACCTCCTTCCTGAAGGACAAGCTGGAGGCCCAGGTCTTCGCCGAGGGCATCACCATCGTCGACGATCCGCACCGCCCGCACGGCCTCGCCTCCAAGCCCTTCGACGGCGAGGGCCTGGCCAACCGGCGCCTCAGCCTCATCGACGGCGGACGCCTGACGACCTGGATCATGGACCTGAGCTCGGCGCGGCAACTGGGCCTGAAGTCCACCGGCCACGCGGCGCGCGGCACCTCCAGCCCGCCCTCGCCCAGCACGTCAAACCTCTACATGGAGCCGGGCAGTGCCACCCCCGCCGAACTGATGGCCGACATCGAGGACGGTTTCTACGTCACCGGACTGATGGGCATGGGCATCAACGGCGTCACCGGCGACTACTCGCGCGGCGCCCACGGTTTCCGCATCGAAAAGGGCGAGCTGACCACGCCGGTCAGCGAGGCCACGGTGGCCGGCAATCTGAAGGACATGTTCCTGAACCTCACGCCGGCCAACGACCTGGTCTTCAAGTACGCGGTCAATGCCCCGACCCTGCGCATCGACGGCATGATGCTGGCCGGCAACTAGGCCGCGTCGAGCGGGTTTCCCGGGGCGCTCCCCGGGGCGCTCCCGGGCGCGCTATTCGCATTGCCGCCGGCGCGGCTTCGTGGCTATATCTTCGGCCTCAACCGTTGGCCGGGATCACCGGCTGCGCTCTGGCCGAAGACATGATCCGCTCCGCGACGCCTGAAGACCTCTCCGCGCTCTTCGAACTCGAAGAGACGGCCTTTTCCCATGACCGGATCTCGCGCCGGAACTTCCGCCACATCCTGAACGGCGCCAATGCCGCCACCTTTGTCGCGTCGGACCGCCAGGGCCTTTGCGGCTACGTGACCGTGCTGTTCCGCAGCGGCACCCGGCTGGGGCGGATCTATTCGCTGGCGGTGGCCCGGCGCTGCCGCGGCCGCGGCCTGGGCCGCAAGCTGCTGGCGGCCGCCGAGGCGGCCTGCCGGGAGCGCGACTGCCGCGCCCTGCGCCTGGAGGTGCACCCCCGCAACGCCAGGGCACGCCGGCTCTACAAGCAGGCCGGCTACAGCGTCTTCGGCCGCTACGACAAGTACTACGAGAACGGCGCCGACGCCGTCCGCATGGAAAAACCGCTAGCGCCGCGCCGGTCATACCGGCGCAGGTCCTGAGCCCCCAGGCAAACACCGCGGGTCCCGCATGGCCAAGCACATCGTCGTCATCGACCAGCCCAAGGACTTCAAATGGCCCGACCCGGCCATCGAGGTGATGACGCCGCGCGATTTCATCACCCGCCCCTCGCTCTCCGGCGGCAAGGTCCGGGTCATCAATCTCTGCCGCGACACCAGCTACCTCAGCCTGGGCTACTACTGCTCGCTGCTGGCCGAGGCGCGCCGCCAGAAGGTCATCCCCGCCGTCGAAGTGCTGCTGGAGCTGAACTGGAAGCGGCTCTACCGCACCCACCTGCCGGAGCTGGAAGCCGAGTTCGCCAAGGCCCTGCAGGATGAGAGCGACCTGGACGACCGCACGATCTTCTTCTTCTTCGGGCGCAATCCCGACGAGCGGCTGGCGGAGATCGGCCGGCGGCTGTTCGACCTCTTCCGCTCGCCGATCCTCGCGGTGGAATTGCGCTACAAACGCGACTGGCGGATCCGCTCGCTGGGCACCGAGTCGCTGCGCGATGTCCCGGCGGAACTGGGTGACGCCTTTGCCGACGCCCTGATCCGCTACACCAAGGCGGCCTGGCGCTCGCCGCGCCAGAAGGCGCCCAGCAAATACGATCTCGCGATCCTCTACGACCCCGAAGAGGCCATGGCGCCCTCCGACCCCAAGGCCCTGGAGAAGTTCGCCGAGGCCGGGCGGTCGCTGGGCATCGCGGTCACCCTGGTGACCCGCCGGGACCTGGGCAAGCTGGCGGAATTCGACGCGCTCTTCATCCGCGAGACCACGCGCATCGACAACCACACCTACCGCTTCGCCAAGAAGGCGGCGGCCGAGGG
Source organism: Pelagibius sp. CAU 1746 (assembly GCF_039839785.1). Lineage (NCBI taxonomy): Bacteria > Pseudomonadati > Pseudomonadota > Alphaproteobacteria > Rhodospirillales > Rhodovibrionaceae > Pelagibius > Pelagibius sp. CAU 1746. The sequence continues at coordinate 1,214,992 of NZ_JBDOQT010000001.1, read as the reverse complement.
CATGCCGGTGATCGACGACCCCGGCTCCATCCTGCGCTGCACCAACAAGGTTTACCTGGCCGAGCTGCTGCAGGCCCACAAGATCCCGGCGCCCAAGACCATGCTGGTCGACAGCAACACCCTGGGCCAGCTCGATCGGGCCATGCCCTATCCCATCGTGCTGAAGATCCCCGACGGGTCGTTTTCCCGCGGCGTCCACAAGGCGGAAAACCGCGAGGAGTTGGAGGCCACCGCCAAGGACCTGCTGAAACGCTCCGACGTCATCCTGGCCCAGGAGTTCATGTACACCGAGTACGACTGGCGGGTCGGCATCCTGAACCGCAAGCCGCTCTACGTCTCGCAGTACATGATGGCGCGCAAGCATTGGCAGATCGTGCAGCACGGTCCGGCGGGGAGGGTCGTCGAAGGCGACTCCAAGACCCTGGCCGTCGCCGACGCCCCGCCGGCGGTGGTGGAGACGGCCTTGGCCGCCGCCAATCTGATCGGCGACGGACTCTACGGCGTCGACCTGAAGCAGAACGAGCGCGGAGTTTTCGTCATCGAGATCAACGACAATCCGAGCCTCGACGCCGGGATCGAGGACGCGGTGCTGAAGGACGGCCTCTACACGACGATCATCCAGGACTTCATCCGCCGCATCGAGGGCCGCACGGGCGGGACCTGACGGCCAGGGATCACGGGCAGCGGCGGGTCTCGGGGCCTGCCCTCTTAATTTTTTTACCCGGATATAATTGACAGGCCAATTTTATCCGGGTAAATACCTCGGCACCACCAGGGCCGAGGAGAAGAAGCCGTGACCAACCCTACCCAATTCACCGTTTTCGAGGGCTACCAGCGGCTCGCCCAAGGCGACCTCGCCGAGGCGACCCTTGCGGTCAAGGCGGCGGAGGAGCAAGGGGTCGAAGCCCCCCTCCTGGTGTTCGACGACACCACCGGGCGGGTGGTCGACGTGGACACCCGCGCCAGCGCCGAAGACATCCTGGACCATCGGCTTTCGGCGCCGACCAGCGGCGCGGAGGTTGCGCCGCGCGGCCGCGGGCGCCCGAAGCTGGGCGTCGTGGCGCGCGAAGTCACGCTGCTGCCGCGGCACTGGGACTGGCTCAACCGCCAGCCCGGCGGCGCCTCCGCGACGCTGCGCCGGCTGGTCGAGGCGGCCCGGCGCAACGGAAAGGGAGATCACACCGCGGCACGCGATGCGGCCTATCGTTTCATGTCCGCCCTGGCCGGCGACCTGCCGGGCTTCGAGGAGGCCTCGCGGGCGCTCTTCAGCGGAAAGCGGGATCGGTTCGGCGCAGTGATCGCGGACTGGCCCCGCGACGTCCGCGATCACTGCACCAAGATGACCGCCGGGGCCTTCCCCCAATCAGGCAATCCGGCCGCCAAGTGAGAAGCGGCGTTTGCCACGTCGCCCCGCAGCGACGCCTGGAAGCGAGTCGGCCGTGGGTCACATCGGTTGTTCGCCGGTGCAGGGGTGCTGTAAAGTCCGGCCCGTGACTGCGGCGGCCCGTGACTGCGGCGGCCCGTCGCCGGCCGGGCATGGACGCCCATTGCACCCAAAGCGAACCAACGCAATGAATTCTGACTTACTTGCGCCGGGGCTGATTCCCGGCCCCTCCGTCGAGGACATCCTGGCAGGTGCGGACACGACCGAATTTCGTCGCCTGGTCGGCAACGACAGTGCGCTCCAACTTTTCAACTACTGGTCGCGGTTGCTGCGGGAGCACGGTCTCGCGATGAAGCAGCAGTTCGATCCGCTGGAGGTACCGGCGCTGCTCTCCAACATCTACATCGAGGAATGGGACCCGGAAGAGCGGCAAAGCCGGATGCGCCTGATGGGCGAGGACCTGAAGGCCGTGTGGAACGAGGACGTCATCGGCCTTCGCACGGACGACTTTGTGCGCGGCGACGTCAACGCGCTATGGAAGCAATCGGACCGGATCGTCTACTTCGAGAACCGCACCGCCATTCTGGCCTACAACATGGAATACCTCGACCGGCCCCACTGCGTGCTCCGCGACCTGACCCTGCCGATGCAGGACCACCAGGGGAACCGCTTCGCCATCGGCTACATCTGGCAGGAGCACTAGATCCGATCACGATTGGAGGGCAAACGGCAGCGGCTCCCTACACGGTGTTCAGCACCACGAAAACCAGCGCCGCGTAGACCGCGACGAAGACGATGACGCCGGCCCGGCGCACCACCGCCAGACACCGCCAGATCGCCCAGCCCAACGCCGTGACGGCAGCGGCGGCCAGAAGCCAGACCGCCCAGGCGACATTCGACAGGACCCCCAGCATCCCCGCGCCGTCGCTTCGCGGCAGACCGGAGGTCGCGCCGGTGAGAATGAAAGACCGGATCGACTTCCTGTTCTGCGGCGACTCCAGCGCGGCGCTATGCCCGCCGGCCAGCATGCCGACGTACTGGTGCCCGGCGGTTTCGATGAATCCGTTGAAGCCGCCGCTGCCGAGGTTGAAGAACACGGTATTCTCGAGGCCGAAGAGGTTCTTCACCTGCTGGTAGAATTTCGGCCCCAGCGCAACCACCCAGTCGCCCTGGGCGATATCGTTGCGCAGAACGCCGATACGCCGCGCCCTCAGAAGCTCGTTCCAGCCGAAATCCGACGGCACCACGCTCCCTGCGAAATAAACCCGGTCGAAATAGATGGCTTGATAGTTCTGCAACGCGCTCGCCAGCAGATAGGTGCCATTGCTGTGCCCGATGAAGCTTCGTCGCTCCGCATTGGGATAGAGCGCCAGGGTTTCGATATATTGATCGACGAACCAGCGAACGTTCTCCTCGCGGTCGTCGAAGAGCAGAAAGCGGAACATCGGGAAGTACCCGTACTTCGAGGTGACGACCCTGACCGTGGGATCCTGCGCCTCGAGCTCCTGCTTGAACTCGCCCATCCAGCCGCCCCAGTCGCGTATGCCGTGAACGACGAAGACCACATGCTTGGTCTTGGCGCGATCGCTGTCGGCGCGGTCCAGAAAGGCCTCGTTGGTCCGGTTGGAAGTGAAGTCCCGCCGCAGCTCCGGGATGCTGCGCGCCAGCGCCAGCTTGAAGAGCCGTTTGCGTTCCGCGCGCGCTTCGGCCTCGGCCCTGTCTTTCGTGGCGTCCGCGGCGAAGCGGATGACGTTCCCGTGCCCCGCGTCGGCGACCGGCAGGAAGATGAAGTTGGGCGTCGCCATCAGTTCCTTGTTGTCATCGGGGCGTACGCGGATGTCCTCCTTTCCGAGCAACTGGATGACCGGCGCGATGCGGCCGTCCTCCCGGTTGGCGAGTCTTATCCACTCCGCCGGCGCGGCAGCGCCGCAGGGCGCTAAACCTCCGCCGCCGCCATGCGCAGGCCATGGGGCAGCACGCCGATCCGCGCGGGCAGCCGGCCGATGATGTCGCCGTCGGCCTGCAGCGGCGCGCCGGGGCCGCCTTCGATGCGGATGTCCCGGCCGGTGACGATCCGGAAGCCCGCCATACCGGGCAACCGGCCGCGCTGCAGCGCCGCGGCGTAGCGCAGGATGCTCAACGCATCGCCGTGGCGGAACAGGCAGACGTGCAGCAGCGGGTCCGCCAGGCGCGCCTCGGGCGCCAGCAGGTAGCGTCCGCCGTAGAAGCGCACCTTGCTGACGACGACCGACGCCGCCTCGTGGACTTCGCCGTCGACCGTGACCCGCATCGGCGGCGGCTTCTTCAGGGACATCTGGCGGAAGCCCTCCAACAGGTAGGCGCCCTTGCCGAGCAGGCGCTTCATGCAGAGGTCGACGCCATCGACGACGCGCGCGTCGAAGCCGGCGCCGGCCATGAGGGAGAAGTGCCGCAGCGGCGCGCCGGGCACGCTGGCCTGGCCCAGGCAGACGCTGCGCAGCGGCCCGCCGGCGATGACCCGGGCGATGTTCGCCGGCACCAGGTCGAGGCCCAGCTCGGCGGCCAGCACGTTGGCCGTGCCCAGCGGCAGCACCGCAAGCGGCAGAGGCCCCCGGCCGGCGGCGTCCGCGCCGACCTGGCCGCCGACCTGGCCGCCAACCTGGCCGCCGACCTGGCCAGCGACCAGGCCGTTGATCACCTCGTTGATGGTGCCGTCGCCGCCGGCGGCGACCACCAGGTCGCAGCCCGCAGGGTCGGCCGCCCGCGCCAGGGCGGCGGCGTCACCGGGCCCGCCGGTCGGGCGCACGTCCAGTGAACAGCCGAATCCGGCCAACTCCGCCAGCACGGCTTCAAATCGCTGACGGCGGCGCCCCCCGGCGGTGGGGTTGTAGATGACCAGCAGACGCCGCGGGGCGCCGCCGTTTTCCGGCGTATCGACCATGATTTGGCGGATCATAGCGCCTCGGCCTGCGAAATCCACGCCTATGGCAGCCGCAAAGCCCCGGCGGCAGCGGCTTTTGGCCGCGTGACGCAGCACCGGGCGGCATGGTAAACTTCCGCCCTCATTAACGGCTGATGGGGCCTCTCGGCGCTCCCCCGAACAATTTGTCGGACCAACGTAAATCTTCCAAAAAGAAGGTGGACCTGCGCGACGAGCACACCAAGGTGCTGGTTCGCCGGCTGCTGCGCGACTACATCGCCCGGCACAAGGGCCGCATCGCCCTGGCGCTCATCGGCATGGGCGTCGTCGCCGCCACCACCGCCGCCTTCACCCAGCTCATCAAGCCGGTGGTGAACGAGATCTTCATCGCCCAGCGCGCCGAACTGCTCTACCCCATCGCCATCGCCACCGTCGCGGTCTTCACGCTGCGCGGCTTCGCCGCCTACGGCCAGGCGGTGCTGATGAGCTTCGTCGGCCACCGGGTGGTGGCGCGCATCCAACAGCAGCTCTTCGACAAGCTGATCGGCGCCGACCTGGCTTTCTTCCACCACAATTCGCCGGGCACGCTGATCTCCCACTTCATCAACGACGTAAACCTGCTGCGCAACATGGCCTCCTCGACCTTGACCGCCATCGGCAAGGACAGCCTGACGGCGATCTTCCTGGTCGGCGTCATGTTCGCCGAGGACTGGCTGCTGGCGCTGATCACCACGGTGATCCTGCCGCTGGCGATCCTGCCCTCGGTGCGCATCGGGCGGTCCATGCGCAAGGTTTCCGGCAAGAACCAGCAGCAGATGGGACGCCTGACCACCCTGCTGGACGAGGCCTTCCAGGGCATTCGCCACGTCAAGGCCTATGTCATGGAGCGCTACGAATCCCAGCGCGCCGACGCGGCCATCGAGGAAGTCTTCCGCCTCAACCAGAAATCCGCGCGGGTCAGCAACATCATCCATCCGGTGATGGAGGCACTGGGCGGCTTCGCCATCGCCGCGGTAATCCTCTACGGCGGCAGCGAGGTGATCACCGGCGAGCGCGACGCAGGCTCGCTCTTCACCTTCATCTTCGCCCTGCTGCTGGCCTACGAGCCGCTGAAGCGCCTGAGCAAGCTGAACGCGCAACTGCAGAACGGCCTGGCCGCCGCGCAGCGCGTCTTCGCCCTGCTGGACATGCCGCCGCAGATCACCGACACCCCCGGCGCCGAGCCGCTGCGGATCGGCCTGGGCGAAGTCCGCTTCAACGACGTGCATTTTTCCTATGACGACGCCAAGGCGGCGCTGCACGGTGTCAGCCTGGAAGCGCCGGGCGGCAAGACCGTGGCCCTGGTCGGACCCTCGGGCGCCGGCAAGTCGACCATCCTGAACCTCATCCCGCGCTTCTACGACCCCTCGGGCGGCAGCGTCACCATCGACGGCCAGGACCTGCGCGGCGTGACCCTGGACTCCCTGCGCCACGCCATCGCCCTGGTCAGCCAGGAGATACTGCTGTTCGACGACACGGTGCGCGCCAACATCGCCTACGGCCGCCCCGGCGCCGGCGAGGCGGAGATCGAGGAAGCCGCGCGCATGGCCGGCGCCCACGACTTCATCCTTGCCTTCCCCCAGGGCTACGACACGCCGGTCGGGCCGCGCGGCAGCAACCTCTCCGGCGGCCAGCGCCAGCGCATCGCCATCGCCCGCGCCATGTTGAAGGACGCGCCGATCCTGCTGCTCGACGAGGCCACCTCGGCCCTGGACAGCGAGTCCGAACGCCACGTGCAGCGCGCCCTGGGCCAGCTCATGCAGGGCCGCACCACCTTCGTCATCGCCCACCGCCTCTCCACGGTCGTCGACGCCGACCTGATCTACGTGATCGAGGAAGGCCGGATCATCGAGCGCGGCAGCCACGCCGAACTGCTGGCCCGCGGCGGCCACTACGCGCGGCTCTACGCCATGCAGTTCGCCGAACAGGAAGACGGCGGAACCGCGAAGGGCACCCCCAAAGACCTGCGCGTCCAGGCCTGACCTGCAGCCCCCGAGAGCCGCGGAGCGCCCTCCCGCCGTGAAAATCCTCTCCACATGGATCAAGTCGGAACCGGCGCAGAAGCTCTTCGGCTACGGGATCGCCGGCCTCATGTGGCTGTTCCACCTGACGGTGCGCTGGGAACGGCGCATCGATCCGGAGACCCGGGCCCTGCTCGACGCCGGCAAGCCGATGATCCTCTGCATGTGGCACGGCCGCATGTTCTTTCTCTCCGGCGGCTGGCCGAAGCCGCCCAAGCTTATGGGCGTGGTCGCCTCCGGCCACCGTGACGGGCAGCTCATCGCACGCGGCGCCCGGGCCTTCGGCTACGAGACGATCGCCGGCTCAAGCCGGCGCGGCGGCGCCACGGCCCTGCGCGGCATGAGCCGCCTGCTGAAACAGGGCACCACCGTGGTGATCACCCCCGACGGCCCCAAGGGCCCGCGCATGCGCTTCAAGTCCGGCGCCGTGAAGGCGGCCCAGATGACCGGCGCGCCGCTGGTGGCGCTGACCGGCAGCGCCCGGCCGCGCAAGCTTTTCCGGACCTGGGACCGCTTCTGCCTGCCGCTGCCTTTCGCCCGCGCGGTGATACATTTCGGCCCGCCGATCACGGTGCCGCGCGAGGCCGACGCCGAGACCCTGGAGCGCTGCCGCCGGACGGCTGAGGATTGCCTCAACAGCCTGACCAACGAAGCCGAGCGCGCCCTGGGCCAGGAAGAGATCGAGGCCGCCGCCCCGGAAGTCGCGGCGGGCAAAGCGGAAGACCGCCATGCAAGCGCCTGACTTCTGGCACCGCGACGGCCTGTTGGCGCGGTTGCTGAACCCGCTGGGCGGCATCTATCACCTGGCCGGCGTGGCCCGCCGCGCCGCCGCCAGGCCCTGGCAGGCGGCCGTTCCGGTGATCTGCGTCGGCAACCTGGTGGCTGGCGGCGCCGGCAAGACGCCGGTGGCGCTCTCCCTGCTCGAAATCCTGAAAGACCGTGGCCTGAGGCCCGCCGCCCTGACCCGCGGCTACGGCGGCGCGGCGGCGGGGCCGCTGCGCGTGGTGCCGGGCGAGCACGACGCGGCGGACGTCGGCGACGAGGCTCTGCTGCTGGCCGCGGCCGCGCCCACCTGGGTCTCGCGCGACCGGGTCGCCGGGGCCAGGGCCGCGGCGGAGGCCGGCGCGGACATCATCGTCATGGACGACGGTTTCCAGAACCCGAGCCTGAAGAAAGACCTTTCGCTGCTGGTGGTCGACGCGGGCTACGGCCTGGGCAACGGCCGGGTCATGCCGGCGGGCCCGCTGCGCGAAACGGCGGCCAGCGGCCTTGCCCGCGCCGACGCGCTGGTCATCGTGGGAGAGGGCTATATCGGCGAAACCGAAAAGAACCTGGCGAAAGACCTGGCGGTTCTGCGCGCGCGCCTGCAGCCCAAGGACGACGCGCTGCGGGGGCAGCGCGTCTTCGCCTTCGCCGGCATCGGCCGCCCGGAGAAGTTCTTCGAGACCCTGCGCGGCCAAGGTGCAGAACTGGCGGGAACGGAGTCCTTCCCCGACCACCAGCCCTACACGGCGGCGACCCTGGCGCGCCTGCGCAGCGCCGCCCGGGCCGCCGGGGCGCAACTGGTCACCACCGCCAAGGACGCGGCCCGCATGGGTGCGGCGCGCCCGGGGGCCGGCGCGCCGGACATTGCCGTGCTTGACGTGGACCTGGCCTGGGACGACAAGGAGGCCCTGCTCCGGCTTCTGGAGCGCCTGCCCGAACTGCGCGCAAGGACCTCCCCTCCATGACCGGCTGGGCCCACAAGCACCGCCCCTGGCGCAAGGCCCTGCGCTCCCTCCGCCATGCCGTCGAAGGGCTGGCGCAGTTCCTGCTGCTCGGCATCTTCTGGCTGCTGCCGGTCGACTGGGCCTCCAACCTGGGCGGCTGGCTGACGCGGCAGATCGGCAGCCGCCTGGCGGTCAGCCGCCGCGCCATGGAGCACCTGGCCATCGCCTTTCCGGAGATGCCGGAGGCCGAACGCCGCCGCATCGTCGCCGGCATGTGGGAAAACCTGGGGCGTATGATCGCCGAATACCCGCACCTGGGCGCCATCGCCGACCCCGCCTCGGGGCGCATCGAGGTAGCCGGCGCCGAGCGCCTGGCGGCGGTCCGCAACCGGGGCAAGGCCTTCATCGTCATCTCCGCTCATATGGCGAACTTCGAGCTGATGCCGATTGCGGCCTACAAGCATGGCCACAACATGACGGTGGTGTCCCGCCCGGTGAACAACCCCATCATCCAGCGCATTCTGCTGTTCTTCCGCCAGCGCCCGACCGGCGACTGGGGCAAGATCCCCAAGGGCGTCAGCGGCGCCCGCCAGGCGGTGAAGCTGCTGCAGCAGGGCCAGAACCTGGGGGTGCTGGTCGACCAGCGGGTCAGCCAGGGCGTGCCCCTGCCGCTCTTCGGCAGGCCGGCGCGTACCAATCTGGGCATCGCACGCTTGGCCCTGGACCACGACGTGGAGGTTTTCCCGGCGCACCTGGAGCGCCTGGGCGGCGCCCGCTTCCGCCTGACGGTGGAAGAGCCGCTGGCCCGCCCCGCCCTGGAGGACAGACAGGAAGCCGCCAAGGCCATGATGACCGAGGTGAACCGGATTCTGGAACGCTGGATCCGCCGGCGCCCCGAGGACTGGCTGTGGCTGCACCGCCGCTGGGACCGGCCTTAGACGACCTAGACCGAGAGCCACCCCCACCCCATCCCTCCCCCATCAAGGGGGAGGGGGAGAAGAAGCGCTCCGCCACAATCCCCTCCCCCCTTATGGGGGAGGGTTAGGGTGGGGGGTATGTGCCCGCCTACTCGCTCTTCGGCATCGGCGGGACCAGCAGGGCCGGGTCGATGCGTTCGCCGCGCCAGTTCATGCGCCAATCCAGGTGCGGGCCGGTGACGCGGCCCGACTTGCCCATCAGGGCCACCACCTCACCTTGCTTCACCCGCTGGCCCACTTGCACCAGGATTTCCTCCAGGTGCAGGAAGGAGGAACTGAGACGGTGACCGTGGTCGATGATCAGCGTAGCGCCGGAGAAGTACATATCGGGGTGGGCCAGCGTCACCACGCCGTTGGCCGGCGCCATGACCGGCGTCCCCACGGGGCCCGCCACGTCGACGCCGTAGTGCGGCTGGCGCGGCTCGCCGTTCAGGATGCGCTGCGAGCCGTAGACGCCGGAAATCGGCCCGGTGGCGGGCCAGATGAAGCCCGAGTCGAAATCGCTCTCCGGACGGTCGGCGGTGCGCGCCTCGGCCGCCGCCGCCGCGTCGGCGCGGATGCGCGCCAGCACCTCCTCGGGCGGGCTCACGTAGTCCTTCTTGATGCCGTCGATGCGCTGGATGTCGTACGCGCGCTGCGCCACCTCCAACTCGCGGGTGATCACGGCGCCGCCGGGCACGGTCACCGTTAGCGTCGCCCTGGGCGCGTGGTCGCGCCCGAAGCCGAAGATGAAGCGCCCGTCCGGGGTCACGCGCAGCGCCTCGCCGTCCAGGCTGGCCGTGGCGCCGGGAAGTGTCTTGCCGAAGACGAGGCCGCCCTGGGTGAACTGGCCGTCCAGGGTCAGCTCCTCCGCCCGGGCGGAGGAGACCGCAAGCAACAGGACGATGGCGCTCAACAAAGCTCTGGTCACAACAGGGACCCCTGTGGATCGTCGGAGGACGGCGTCTTCTTTTCACCCTTGCGGGCCGCCGGCTTATTGGCCGCCGGCTTATTGGCCGCCGGCTTCTCGGCGGATGCCGGGGCCTCTGCCGATTGGGAAGCCGGCTGGCCGGCCCCGCCGGTGGCCGCCGCGCTGCCGGAGGCGAACCGCAGCTCCAGGGCCAGGCCCGGCGTGACCTCCTCGGGCTTGGTCACGACACCTTCCGGGCCCATCACCACCGCGTAGCCGCGTTTCAAGACATTGGTATAGGAGATACTCTCCAACACCCGGTTAAGACCGTCGACTTCGCGCCGCCGCTCGGCCAGCAGGCGCGGGCGGATATAGTCGAGACGGCCCGCCGGGCCGGCAAGCTGCTCGGCCTTCACCGCCAAGAGCTGGCGCGGATGCGGCAGGCTGGCCTGCAGGCGGTCGAGGCGCGCCTGCCAGTCGCGCAGCAGCCCATTCCACGCAGCCTTCAGGCGCTCGGCGCGCTCGTCCAGGCGCTGGCTCATTTCCTCCACCAGGCGCTTGGGGTCGACGAGGCCGCGGCCCAGCCCCTCCAGCCGCTCCCGGCGCTCCGCCACCAGCCGCGTCGTGGCGGCCAGCAGACGGCGCTCAAGATCGCCGGCCTGGATCAGCAGGTCGCGGCGCACCGGCACCGCCATCTCGGCCGCGGCGGTGGGCGTCGGCGCGCGGCGGTCGGCGGCGAAGTCGATGAGGGTGGTGTCGGTCTCGTGGCCGACGGCGGAGATCAGCGGAATCCGCGACTCGGCGGCGGCGCGCACCACGACCTCCTCGTTGAAGGCCCAGAGATCCTCCAGGGAGCCGCCGCCGCGCGCGACGATCAGAAGGTCCGGCCGCGGCAAGGGGCCGCCCGCGGCCGGGAAAGCGTTGAAGCCGCGGATCGCGGCGGCGACCTGCTCGGCCGCACCCTCGCCCTGCACCAGCACCGGCCAGACCAGCACCCGGCGCGGAAAGCGGTCGGCCAGGCGGTGCAGGATGTCGCGGATGACCGCGCCGGTCGGCGAGGTGACCACGCCGATGACCTGCGGCAGGAAGGGCAGTCCCTGCTTGCGCTCCTCGGCGAAGAGGCCCTCTTCGGCCAATTTGCGGCGCCGGTCCTCCAGCAGTTTCAGCAGCGCGCCCTCGCCCGCCAGTTCCAGCGAATCGATGACGATCTGGTACTTGGAGCGGCCCGGGTAGCTGGTGATGCGCCCGCTGGCGATGACCTCCATGCCGTCTTCCGGCTTGATGGAGAGCCTGCCGGCGGTGCCGCGCCAGCAGACGGCGTCCAGCACCGCGTTCTCGTCCTTCAGCGCCATGTAGAGATGGCCCGAGGCCGCGCGCTTGAACCCCGAAATCTCGCCGCGCACGCGCACCCGCTCGAAGGTGCCTTCGAGGGTGCGCTTCACCGCCTGGGAAATCTCCGAAACCGAGAATTCCGGGACATTCCCTGGTGCGTTCCCCGCGAAGCCGCCGCCTGCGGGGCCTGATTCTGGATAAAAATCGCTCATGGTCCCTGGCCGCTATGCTACAAGAGCCCCGCCGTGCAGGCCATGGCGCAGACAGCTAATTTCTGAGGATAACGGGGGCAGCATGAAGGTACTGGTTGTGGGCGGCGGCGGGCGCGAGCACGCGCTGTGCTGGACCATCGCGGCCTCTCCCCTCTGCCACAAGCTCTTCTGCGCGCCGGGCAACGCCGGCATCGCCGAGGAAGCCGAGTGCGTGCCCATCGCCGCCGAGGACGTCGAGGCCCTGGTCGCCTTCGTGCAGAAGGAGGCCGTCGACTACGTGGTGGTCGGCCCGGAGGCGCCGCTGGTCCTGGGCCTGGTGGACCGCCTGGATGAGATCGGGGTCAAGGCCTTCGGCCCCTCGGCCGCCGCGGCCCAATTGGAGGGCTCCAAGGGCTTCACCAAGGACATCTGCGCCAAGTACGGCATCCCCACGGCCGCCTATGGGCGCTTCACCGAGGCCGCCGCGGCCAAGGCCTACGTGCGCGAGCAAGGCGCCCCCATCGTGGTGAAGGCCGACGGTCTCGCCGCCGGCAAGGGCGTCACCGTCGCCATGACCGAGGACGAAGCCCTGGCCGCCATCGACGAGGCCATGGCCGGCGGCGCCTTCGGCGAGGCCGGCGCGGAACTGGTCATCGAGGCTTTCCTGGAAGGCGAGGAAGCCAGCTTCTTCGCCCTGGTCGACGGCGAGACCGCCCTGCCGCTGGTCACCGCCCAGGACCACAAGCGCGCCTTCGACGGCGACGAAGGCCCCAACACCGGCGGCATGGGCGCCTACTCCCCCGCCCCGGTGATGACCCGGGACCTGATCGACCAGACCATGGAGCGCATCATCCTGCCGACCGTGGCGGCGATGAAGGCCGAGGGCATGCCCTACAAGGGCGTGCTCTACGCCGGCCTGATGATCACCGGCAAGGGGCCGGAACTGATCGAATACAACGTGCGCTTCGGCGACCCGGAATGCCAGGTGGTGCTGATGCGCCTGATGTCGGACCTGCTGCCGGCCCTCATCGCCAGCTCGGACGGCCAACTGTCCAGCTTCGATCTGCGCTGGTACGAGGACGCGGCGCTGACCGTGGTCATGGCCGCCAAGGGCTATCCCGGCGCCTACGAGAAGGGTTCGGTGATCCGCGGCCTGGAGACCGCCGGCGGCAACTCCGACGACGTGAAGGTCTTCCATGCCGGCACCAAACCGGGCCCCGAGGGCGAGATCCTGGCCAACGGCGGGCGCGTCCTTAACGTCACCGCCATGGCGCCCAGCATCAAGGAAGCCCAGGAACGCGCCTATGCCGCCGTCGACAAGATCGACTGGCCGGAAGGCTTCTGCCGCCGCGACATCGGCTGGCGCGCCGTGCGGCGCGGCTAGGCGGCCCCCCATGGAGGCGACCAGCGAGTCCTCCCGCCGCTTCTGGGACCGGACCGCCGAGCGCTACGCGCGCCGGCCGGTCGCCGACGAGGCCGCTTACCGGACCAAGCTGGCCAAGACGCGGGAGTATCTGCGCCCCGAGATGGAGGTACTGGAGTTCGGCTGCGGCACCGGATCGACGGCACTGACCCTTGCCCCTCATGTCAGGCGCATTCTGGCCACCGACATCTCGGCGAAGATGCTGGAGATCGCCCGCGGCAAGGCCGCCGCCGCCGGGATCGGCAACGTGAGCTTCGAACAGGCGGCCATCGACGATTTCGAGACGCCGGACGAGAGCTTCGACGTGGTCCTGGGACACAGCATCCTGCATCTGCTGCACGACAAGGATGCGGCCGCCGCGAAGGTCCATCGGATGCTGAAGCCCGGCGGCGTTTTCGTCTCCAGCACCGTCTGCATCGCAGACATGTCCTTCCTGCTGCGGCCGTTCCTGGCGGCCGGGCACTTCCTCGGCTTTTTCCCGCCGGTCAATATCTTCACCGAACGAGGCCTGCTGGACGCCCTGGCCGCCGCCGGCTTCGCCATCGACCATCAGTGGCGGCCGGGCAAGGGCAAGGCGGTGTTCATCGTGGCGCGGAAGCCCGCGTAGCGCCGCCATGACAGCGCATCACGACATTCCCGTCCTGACCACCGACCGCCTGATCCTGCGCGGCCACAGGCTCGACGACTTCCCGGACTATGCCGCCCTGCGCGCCGACCCGGAAGTCGCCCGCTACATCGGCGGCAAGACCCGCAGCCCGGCGGAGAGCTGGTCGCGGCTGCTGCACAGCGCCGGCCACTGGTCCCTGCAAAGCTTCGGTTTCTGGATGGTGGAGGAACGCGGCAGCGGCCGCTTCGTCGGCGAGGTCGGCTTTGCCGACTTCAAGCGCGGCATCGGAGCGGACTTCGACGGCACGCCGGAGGCCGGCTGGGTGCTGGCCTCCTGGTCGCACGGCAAGGGTTACGCCACCGAAGCAGCCGAAGCCGCCCTCGCCTGGGGCGAGCGTGAACTGGGCATGACCCGCTTCGTCTGCATGATCGACAAGGCCCACGCCGGCTCCCTGCGCGTCGCCGAGAAGTGCGGCTTCAGGAAATTCGCCGAGACCGAGTTCATGGGCGACCCCGTCATCCTGCTGGAGCGGGTGAGAACGTAAGCCCCCAACGGCCAACGCGCACCCAACTGCCCGCTTTCTAGAATGTCACCCTCGGGCTTGACCCGAGGGTCCATCATGGATGCTCGGGTCAAGCCCGCGCATGACAGACTGAGATAAGGGAACGTCGCTTTAGGGAATCAGCTCTTTGATGTAGTTCGGCAGGGCGAAGGCGCCGCGGTGGACCGCCGGGTTGTAGTAGCGGGTTTCGATCCCCGCCGCCTCATAGCGCCGCTCCAGCGTCTCCTGGTCGACCTGCCGCCTGGCCGGGTCGTCGCAGCCCCAGCCGAAGGCCATGGGCCCGCCGGCATAGGTCGGCACCGTCGCCAGATAGCAGGCGGCATCGGCGAAGAGCGCCTTGAAAGCCCGCATCGTGTTCGTCAGCTCGCCGCCCTGCAGGAAGGGCACACCGTTCTGCGTGACCAGGATACCGCCCGGCGCCAGGCAGGTCTTCGCCTTGCCGTAGAAGGTATCGGTGAAGAGTACCTCGCCCGGCCCCAGCGGATCGGTGGAATCGACGATGGCCACGTCGTAGCGCTCCGTGCAGTTAGCGACGAAGTCGGCGCCGTCGGCGATCACCAGGTCGAGGCGCGGGTCGTCGTAGGCCTGCTTGCAGATCGACGGCAGGTACTGCTTGGAAAAGTCGATGACCCCGGCGTCGATCTCGACCTGGGTCACTTTCTCGACGCCCGCGTGCTTCAGCACCTCTTCCAGCATGCCGCCGTCGCCGCCGCCGACGATCAGCACCTTCTTCGCCGCACCGTGGGCGAGGATCGGCAGATGGGCGAGCATCTCGTGATAGATGAACTCGTCCTTCTCGGTCGTCTGCACCACGCTGTCCAGGGTCAGTACGCGGCCGAAGGTCCTGTTCTCGAAGACAACGAGACGCTGATGGTCCGTCTCGCTGTCGTAGAGAACCTTGTCGGCCTTGAGGCCAAGCTGGAAGTCGGCGTGAAGCTGTTCGACGCGCCAGCGGCTCACAGGCCGCGGCCCCGCCGATGCTCCTCGACCACGACGCGCGAGGGCTTGAAGCGTCTGCGCAGCACCTCCACCGCCTGCTCCGGCTTGGCCGCGCCGCACATGAAGATATCGAGCGCCGCGTAGCCGGTTTCCGGCCAGGAGTGGATGGAGATGTGCGATTCCGCCAGCACCGCCACGCCCGAAATTCCGTCGTTCGGCGTGAAGTGATGCAGGTGGATGTGCAACAGCGTGGCCTCGGCGGCGTCCACGCACTCGCGCAGCGTCTCTTCGACGTAGGCGAGGTCGTTGATCCCTTCGGCGCCCCACAGATCGACGATCAGATGTGTGCCGGCAAAGCGCTCGCCATCGCGCTCGATGAAAAAGTCCTTACGCTCCTCACCTTCTACGAAGGCGGGAGTGATGTCGTTCTGTTCTTCCGTTTTGGAGGCGCTTGGGTTCTCGTCCAAGTCGATCCCCAGTTGGAAGAGGGCGCGTGCCTGTGCCATCGGTCCTCCAACGCAACCAGTAGATTGACCCAGCTAAAAACTGAGGCGCGCGTTGTCGGTTTTTTAGCGCCTCAATGCAAGGGAAAAGTTGGGATGCCCGCCGGATAATCAAGAGCGGCGGATTTGAGCCGCCGGACCGCGCGCCCGTTAACCCTGACGCGGCCTCTTGCCACCGCCGCTCGGATCGCCTATTACCGGCCCGTTCGTAGGGGAGTAGCCGCCCCGGCTCAAACGGGGGCCCGTATCAACAGACTTGGCGCCGGGACGCTGTCCCAAGGGCCATGGTGCGGGCGGATCCTTTGGATTTGGCGAGACCTATGACGTTCCGTGGGGCAGCAGGAGCCGGCCCGCACGGCGCGTCATAGTGGGATGCCGGCTCCGGAGAGATCGAAAAACAATGAGCGAAATCCTCGTCATCTTCACCACCGTCTTTCTGGCCGAACTGGGCGACAAGACCCAGCTCGCGACCATTCTCTTCGCCGCCGAGCGGGAGTCCTCGCCGCTGCTGGTCTTCCTGGCCGCCGCCGCCGCGCTGGTCTGCTCGACGGCCCTGGCGGTCGCGCTGGGCGTCGCCGCGGAGCGCTGGCTGACCATGCTGCCGCTGAAGCTGCTGGCCGGCCTCGGCTTCGTCGCCATCGGCCTGTGGACGGTGTGGGATCATTTCCAGGCCGCCCCGGCGGCATAGCTGTGTGGGGCTGCCACATGCTTCGAGACGGCTGCTGCGCAGCCTCCTCAGCGTGAGGTGAGGTTTTGCCTGCCTCATCCTGAGGAGCCGCCGTCAGGCGGCGTCTCGAAGGACGAGGCGAGGCCCCGCTATTTCAGGGCGTCGAAGTCGAGCTCGGCCTTCTCGCCGAGCCAGATCGCGTGGTCGCGGTGGTCGGGCAGGGCCTCGCC
This sequence comes from Pelagibius sp. CAU 1746, assembly GCF_039839785.1. Taxonomy (NCBI): domain Bacteria; kingdom Pseudomonadati; phylum Pseudomonadota; class Alphaproteobacteria; order Rhodospirillales; family Rhodovibrionaceae; genus Pelagibius; species Pelagibius sp. CAU 1746. Next base: position 1,198,620 of record NZ_JBDOQT010000001.1, on the reverse strand, counting down.
GGTCTCAGGATGGACGAAGACCGTCAGGCCGCCGCGATTGAGCGCCAGCCAGGGCACCAACTCGGCGAAGAGCGCCGGCGTGAAAGCGATCTGGTAGCTCCACTGCGGATGCGGGCCCACCGGACGGTCGTGCCAGCGCCCCAGGCGCACCTCGAAGCGTTCCTCGATGGCCGCGCGCAGCACCTCGGCGGCCGGCTTGCTGGCGGCGTCGTAGTAGACGTGGGCGTGGTAGCCTGTGATGGAGCTGGTGTCTTTCGCCGTCATGACGCCCCCAATCCTTTTAATGCCGTTCTCTGCCTGCCGTCCTCATTCACATATAGATCTCAGCGGCGCTCACGGAAGAAGTCCTGCAGCAGGGCGCCGCAAGCCTGCTCCTGCACGCCGCCGACCACCTCCGGGCGGTGGTGGCAGGTCGGCTGCTCAAAGATACGCGGGCCGTGGTCGACGCCGCCGCCCTTGGGGTCGTAGGCCCCGAAGACCACGCGGCGCAGGCGGGCGAAGGAGATCGCCGTCGCGCACATGGGACAGGGCTCCAGCGTCACGTAGAGGTCGGCCCCGGTCAGGCGCTTGGCTCCGAGATCGGCGGCGGCGGCGCGGATGGCCAGCATTTCCGCGTGGGCGGTGGGATCGGCGTCGCGCTCCACCCGGTTGTGGGCGCGGGCCAGAACCTCGCCGCTGGCCGCATCCACCAGGACGGCGCCCACCGGCACCTCGCCGCCCGCCGCCGCCAGGCGGGCTTCCGCCAGGGCCGCGGCCATGTAGTCCTGCCGCGCAGCGTTTAGGGATTTGGTCATGGCGCGAGAGCCTGCCCGGCGCTGGACGCGCGGTCAAGCATGGGGGGCAAGCGCCCCAAAAACCCCGCGAGTCCGGCTTGCCGGTGAATTGCTTTAGGTCAATGTTCAAGCTTCGCCCGAGCGCCTAAGCTTCCACCCAAGTGGAGTGACGTTTCAAGGAGTGAACCCCATGGCAGGACCGAAGACGGTTGATGCGGAACCCGTGGTCATCCCCCTGGAGGTCGAGCCGGCCACGGTCGCCTATCTGATCACCAAGGCCCGCGCCTTCGACGCCAAGGTCGCGCCCGCCGACCGGGACACCGTCTCGCAGCCCGGCGAGGACGAGGATCACGATGCCCTGGAGGACCACGGCGACGACCCCGTGGCCGCCGAAATCACGGAGACCATCGCGGATCTGAACGACGACGAGCAGGTCGAACTGGTGGCCCTGACCTGGGTCGGGCGCGGCGACTTCTCCGCCGAGGAATGGAGGGATGCGGTCGAGGCGGCCGTGGAGCGCAAGACCGGGCCGACGGCGGACTACCTGCTGGGCATGCCACTGCTCGGCGACCTGTTGGAAGAAGGCTTCGTGGCGCTCGGCTATTCCTGCGAGGACTACGAGAGCGCGATCTAGGCGCCCTCCCGCGGCGGCCCTTGGCCTGCCCATTCCGCAGTTGTCGGGGGCCCCGGGGATGCCTAGATTGCGCCCATGGCAACACGACGCAAGGCCCTTCCTCTGGTCGGCATCACCCTGGATTCCGAGACTCCGGGCGGCTGGTCCAACTATCCCTGGTACGCCGTCCGGCAGAATTACTGCGACGCGGTCCTGGCGGCCGGCGGCCTGCCGCTGCTGCTGCCGCACCAGCCGGACGAGGCCGAAGCCTACCTGGAACGCATCGATGCCCTGCTGATCACCGGCGGCGCCTTCGACCTGGACCCGGCCCTCTTCGGCGCCAATACCCGCCACGAGAGCGTGCGCACCAAGGACCGCCGCACCGAATTCGAAGCCGCCGTGGCCCGCGGCGCCCTGGCGCGCGACCTGCCGCTGTTGGGCATCTGCGGCGGCCAGCAGCTCCTCAACGTGGTGCTGGGCGGCACCCTCATCCAGCACATCCCCGACGAGGTGGACAACGCCCTGGCCCACGAGCAGCCCAACCCGCGCCACGAACCGGGCCACGCCGTCGCCGTGACCGGCGGCAGCCTGCTGGGGGACATCTGCTCCAGCGCCGAGATGGCCGTGAACTCGGCCCATCACCAGGCGGTGAAGGACGTCGGCCCCGGCGTCACGGTGAACGCGGTGGCGCCGGACGGCGTCATCGAGGGCATCGAGGCCAGCGACTACCGTTTCTGCCTGGGGGTGCAGTGGCACCCGGAATACTTGATCGGCCCGAGCGACGGGGCCATCTTCCGCGCCTTCGTCGCCAGCGCCAGCTAGGAACCGCACAATCATGGCCGAAATCGAAGCAGGCGCCCAACCACAGGCAGGCGAACGCATCGCCAAGGTCATCGCCCGCGCCGGGCTGTGCTCGCGCCGCGACGCCGAGACCTGGATCCGCGCCGGACGGGTGAGCGTCGACGGCCAAGTGCTGACCAGTCCCGCCGCCGTAGTGACCGGCGCCAGCCGCATCGCGGTGGACGGCGAGCCGCTGCCCGCCGCCGCGCCGCCGCGCCTCTTCTGCTACCACAAGCCGCGCGGCGAGATTACAACCGCGCGCGACCCCCAGGGCCGCCCCACGGTCTTCGACCAGCTGCCCGGCGGCTTGCCGCGCCTGCAGGCGGTGGGGCGTCTGGACATCAACTCCGAAGGGCTGCTGCTGCTGACCACCGACGGCGGCCTGAAACGCCAGCTGGAACTGCCAAGCAGCGGCTGGCTGCGCCGCTACCGCGTGCGCGCCCAGGGCCACGTCCACCCGGACCGCCTGGCGGCCCTGGCCAAGGGCATCACCGTCGACGGCGTCGACTACGGCCCGGTGGAGGCGGCGCTCGACCGCCAGTCGGGGGCCAATGCCTGGCTGACCTTCGGCCTGCGCGAAGGCAAAAACCGCGAGGTGCGCAAGATCTGCGCCCACCTCGGCCTGCGCGTGAACCGCCTGATCCGCATCGCCTACGGCCCCTTCAAGCTGGGCAAGCTACCCAAGCGGGCGCTGGAGGAAGTGCCGCCCAAGCAGCTCCGCCAGGCCCTGGGCGAGGAAGACCCGGAGAAGAAGAAGAAGGGCAAAGGCTTCGCCAAGGCCAAAGCGAAACCCAACCGCCCCGGCTCCAAGCGCGGCTTCAAGCACCAGCGCGAGGCGGAGCAGAAGGAAAAGCGCCAACGCCGCAGCCCCAAGCAGGAGGCCGCCAAGAAGCAGGCCGCCGCCAAGAAGACCGCAGTCAAGAAAACCGCCGTCAAGAAGGTGGCGGTGAAGAAGGCGGGGGCGAAGAAAGCCGCCCCTAAGACGTCCGGACTTAAGAAGCCCGCGGCGAAGAAGACCGGAACGAAGAAGGCTTTTGCCAAAAAGCCGTTCTCCAAGAAGCTCGGCGTGACGAAGGCGCCCGCAAAGCGCGGCGCGCCGAAGCGCGCCGTCTCGCGAAAGGCCGGCGGCCCAAAGAAGCATGCGCATCGTCGCCGGCCGTCATAGGGGCCGCAGCCTCAGGACTCCCGAGGACTTGGCCGTGCGTCCCACCGCGGACCGCACGCGCGAGGCCCTGTTCAACATCCTGACCCGCGGCAAGCTGGCCGCGGAAGGCCAGCAGCGCCTGCCCGGCGCCAGGGTGCTGGACGCCTTCGCCGGCACCGGGGCGCTGGGCCTGGAGGCCCTGTCGCGCGGCGCCGCCGAGGCGATCTTCATGGAGAACTACGCCCCAGCCATCGAGATCTGCCGCGCCAACATCAAGAACCTGGGCGAGGAAGAGCGCAGCGACCTCATCGCCTGCGACGTGCTGCACCCGCGCCCGGCCCCCGCCCCTTGCGACCTGGTCTTCCTCGACCCGCCCTACAACCAGGGCTTCGCCGAGAAGGCCGTGGCCAGTTTGTTGAAGGCCGGCTGGATCGCCGAGGGCGCCCTGGTCTCCGTCGAGCTGATGAAGAACGAAGCCTTCGAGATTCCCGAAGGCTTCAGCGAACTGGACGCCCGCAGCTACGGCAAGGCCAAGCTGGTTTTCCTGAAATACGGGGGCTAGGTCGGAAGCGGCCGCAGGAGGCGCCGCGCCGGCTTCACTGGCGCTTCCAGCCGAAGAAAGCGACGGCGAGGCCGAGCGCGAAGGGCAGCCAGAACCACAGCAGCGCCTCCTTGTTCAGCCAGTTGATCGACGGCTTGGCGTTGCTCGTGTTCCAGCCGGCCGCCAGCGCATTCAGGTAGAGCCAGACGAGCAGGGCTCCGGCGGAAATGAGGACTCCCAACACGACCAGGAAAATGCGCACCCTTCGACCATCCCGTTCAGTGACCTGAAAACGCCAGCCTGCGGCGCGCCCGCGGGCGGCTTGCGGCCTGGCTTCACGATAGCCTTTCTTGCGGCTCGCGCCTAGCCGGTGGCGGACTCCCTGGCGCCTGCCCCGCCCCCGCGAACTCAAGGCTTGATCCGGAAATCTCCATGGCTGACTATCTTATCCCGGCGGCCCAAACGGCCCGCGTCACGCCGAAACCGCTCAGACGCCGGAAACGGAAGCAACCTCTATGCATCGCGTGGGTATCATCCCCTTCGACACGAGAGACAGCGACGTGGCGCTGCTCTTCGTCACCTCGCAGACTCGCGGGCGCTGGATCCTGCCCAAGGGCAAGATCAAGCCGGAAGAAACCCATATCCAGGCCTGCCATCGCGAGGGTTTCGAGGAAGCCGGCGTGAAGGGCGTGGTCCTGGAAGATTTTCCGATGACGGTGGTGGTGACCAAGCAGACCGAGAAAGGCAAGCGCGAGGTCCCCGTCACCTACTACCCTTTCCTCGTCACCGAGCAGGTCGACGACTGGCCCGAGAAGGACAGGCGCCAGCGCCATTGGGCGCTGATCGAGGATGCGCCCCGCGTCGCCTACCGCGAGGACCTGCTGCCGCTGATCAAGCAGTTCGACGACCTGAGGACCTGGATCACAGAAGCTGCAGACCGCTGTAGACCAGAGCGGCAAGAAGCGCTGACGCCGGCACCGTGATCACCCAGGCGGAGGCGATGGAAAGCACGAAGCGCCGCCGCACCAGCAATCTCACCGAGCGGAAGCCGCGGCTGTTGAAGGCATCGTCCGCGGTCGCGTTCAGCTTGTGCCCGGGGCGGAGCTTGCGCTTGTTCGGGTTCTCCAAGAACTCGCGCAGGAAACCGACGCCGAAGACGGCGCCCACGGCGATGTGCGTGGAGCTGACCGGCAGCCCCAGTGTCGTCGCGATCAGCACCGTCACCGCCGCCGAGAGGGCGACGCAGTAGGCCCTGGCCGAGTTGAGGCGGGTGATCTTCTCCCCGACCACCGCGATCAGCTTCGGCCCGAAGAGCCCGAGCCCCAGCGCAATGCCGAGCGCACCGACGGCCATGACCCAGAGTGGAATCGCGACTTCCCTGGCGATCCCCGACTGCTGCTGCACCGTGGAAACGATGGCAGCCAGCGGCCCGACGGCGTTGGCGACATCGTTGGCGCCGTGGGCGAAGGACAGCAAGGCCGCGCCGGCGATCAGCGGCAGGTTGAACAGCCGGTTGATGTCGCTGCGCCGGTTGGCCATCTCGCGCACGCGCGCGGCGATGTAGGGGCGCGAGGCGGCGTAGGCGACGGCAAACGCCAGGCCGGAGAAGAAGACGATCTCCAGCGGGCCCGGATGCCAGATCTTCTTCAGGCCCTTCAACAGCATATAGGCCGTGAAGGCGCCGGCCATCAGAGCGATGAGCAGGGGCACCCATTTCCTGGCGGCGGTGAGCCTATCCTCGACGTAGAGGATTTTCATCTTGATGAAATAGAGAATCAGGGCGGCCAGGCCGGCGCCAATGATGGGAGAGATCACCCAACTGGCAGCGATCGCCGTCATGGTGCCCCAGTTGACCAGCCCGAAACCGGCCACCGCGATCCCCGCCCCCAGAACGCCGCCGACGATGGAATGGGTCGTCGAGACCGGGGCGTTGAGGATGGTCGCGAGGTTGATCCACAGGGCCGCGGCGAAGAGCGCGCTGAGCATCAGGTCGCGGAAGGCCATGACGCTGACCTCGGGGCCCGGCGAGATGATGCCTTTGGAGACGGTCTTGACCACGTCGCCGCCCGCCAGCAGCGCGCCGGCGGCCTCGCAGACCGCGGCGATGAGCACGGCCGCGATGATGGTCAGGACCTTGCCGCCGACGGCGGGCCCCATGTTGTTGGCGACGTCGTTGGCGCCGATGTTGAGCGCCATGTAGCCGCCGACCACCGCGGCGACGGCGACGATCAGCCAGTCTTCGCTGATGGAGCTCTGGTATCCGGCGACGGCGCTGCCGACGATCGCCAGGAAGATGACCGAGAGGCCGAGGGGCACGATGACCCCGCGCAGGCCGAAGAAGACCGACTGCACATAACCGTAACGCCGAAGATCGTTGACGTAGCGGTTCTCGCGTTTCTTTTCGGAATATGCCAAGCGACCGGACCGTGCTCTTGGAGACTTAGCGGTGGAGCGGAGGGCACATGGGTCGCAGGTTGCCGCGCAAATCGCAAGCCCCTTCTCGGGGTGCCCGAACGGCTTCCCGGTCTTGGCCAGCCTCAGCACCAGCCGGGTGGGATGCCCCCTGTCTCGCTCGCTGGGCAAGCCCGCTGCTCTGCCAAGGCCGCCGCTTGGGCAATCGTCCGGCCGTCACGGCAGGCATACCGCTATAAATTGCCTTTCGAACGATATCGCAATCTTGAGCGCAGCACCTCCGCGCGAATACGGCCCGCTTCCGAACTTAACCATATTTGACAGTTGCTTACAGGAAAACCCAAGGCAAGCATTGGGCATAAGCGCCCACAAGAAGAGCGCTCCCGCAGATCGTTGCCGGGATGACGAACCAGGGTTCATAACCAAGGGGAGAATCATCCGATGAGTAAGGTCTTGATGGGTTTGGTCGCCGCTTTGGGTCTCACCTGGGCGGGCAGCGCCTGGGCGCAGGGCGCGCCGAGCGACCACGGTCTCAGCGGCAGGGACTTCGGCGGCGCGGTCAGCGGTGCGGCCACGGAAGGCCCGGCTTCCGACGCGGCCAACGGGGACTCCGTCGGCGGACACGCCAGTGGCGGCGCCAACAGCGATTCTCAGGGTGGCGATCATGGGCGGAGCGGCGACGGCGGTGCCGGCAACTCCAACGGACAGGGCACCGGCGTGCCTGTCCCTGACTAAGAGAACTCTCTCCGCACCAGATGGATTTGAACCGACCCCGGCGCGGCTCCCGCGTCGGGGCCGGCCCTTGAGCGGATATCGTTTCGAGAGGCCTTACCGCCGCCCGAAGAGCTTTTCGATATCGGCCAGCTTCAGCTCGACGTAGGTGGGGCGGCCGTGGTTGCACTGGCCGCTGTGGGGCGTCGCCTCCATCTGGCGCAGCAGGGCGTTCATCTCCTCGGCATTGAGGCGGCGGCCGGCGCGCACCGAGCCGTGGCAGGCCAGGGTTCCGCAGACGTGCTCCAGGCGCTCCCGCAAGGCCAGGGCCTCGCCCAGCTCGGCCAGCTCGTCGGCCAGGTCGCGGATCAGCCCGGCCACGTCGACCTCGCCCAGCAGCGCCGGGACCTCGCGCACCACCACGGCGCCGGGACCGAAGGCCTCCACCACCAGGCCCAGCTCCTCCAGCTCGGCGGTACGTTCGGCGATGCGCGCGGCGGCGCTCTCTTCCAGCTCCACCACCTCGGGCAGCAGCAGCATCTGGCGCTTCACGCCGCTCTCCCCCAACTGCTGCTTCATGCGCTCGTAGACCAGGCGCTCATGGGCGGCGTGCTGGTCGACGATGACGATGCCGTCTGCCGTCTGCGCCACCACGTAGGTGCCGTGCAACTGGGCGCGGGCGGCGCCCAAAGGGAAGCGCTCGGCCTCGGGCTCGGCCGCTCCACGTGCCAGGGTCTGCGCCGCGGCTGCCGCCGCTGCCGGTGCCGCATCCAGGCCCGGCAGGCTGCCGCCCGGCTGGGGCGCGTACAGCGGCGCGGCGTAGGCCGCCGTCGCCTCGGCCAGGCCGCGCGGCAGAGTCGTGCGCTGGCCGCCCCAGTTTCCTTGATAGCTCGCCGGCCCCGACTGCGGCCGGAAGGCACCCAGTGCCGTCTCGGAGACCGTGGTCGAGGCGCGGTGTCCGGCCTGGGCCAGGGCGTGCTTGCAGGCCGAGACGATGAGGCCGCGCACCAGCCCCGGATCGCGGAAGCGCACCTCGGCCTTGGCGGGATGCACGTTCACGTCGACCTGCTCGGGCGGCAGCTCGACGAACAAGGCCACCAGCGGATGGCGGTCGCGGGCCAGGAAGTCCTGGTAGGCGCCACGGAGGGCCCCGTACAGCAGCTTGTCGCGCACCGGGCGGCCGTTGACGAAGAGGTATTGATGCTGGGCGTTGCCGCGGTTCAGCGTCGGCAGGCCGACGTAGCCCGTCAGACGAATCCCCTCGCGCTCCGCGTCGATGGCCAGCGCGTTGTCGGCGAAGTCGCGGCCCATGAGCGCCGAGAGCCGCTTCAGGCGCCCCTCGAAGAGCGCACCCTCGGCGGGGGCGAGGCCGATCAGCTTCCTCTCCCCGTCGGACAGCGTGAAGCCGACCTGCGGATGGGCCATGGCCAGGCGGTTCACCGTATCCTGGGCGTGGGAAACCTCGGTGCGCGCGGTCTTCAGGAACTTGAGCCGCGCCGGGGTGGCGAAGAAGAGGTCGCGCACCTCCACGCGGGTCCCCTTGGGATGGGCGGCGGGCTGCGGCTTGCCGAGCTTGCCGCCCTCGACGCTCAGCGCCCAGGCCTCCTCGGCATCGGCCGGGCGGCTGGTGACGGTCAGCCGCGCCACGGCGCCGATGGAGGGCAGCGCCTCGCCGCGGAAGCCCAGGGAGGAAATGTGCACCAGGTCGTCGTCGGGCAGCTTGGAGGTGGCGTGGCGCTCCACCGCCAGGGTCAGCTCCTCCGGGGTCATGCCGCAGCCGTCGTCGGTGACGGCGATCAGCGCCCGCCCGCCGTCGCGCAGCACCACGTCGATGTGGCGTGCCCCGGCGTCCAGGGCATTCTCGACCAGCTCCTTCACGGCAGCGGCCGGGCGCTCCACCACCTCGCCGGCGGCGATCTGGTTCACCAGGGTCTCGGGAAGGCGGCGAATCGGCATGAAACGGGCGACTCCTGTTGATTTACCGGCAGAGACTAGCAGACGCGGCGGAGTCGCGAAAAGCCGCAGGAAAGTGGGAAAATCCGCTAGACTGGCCCCATGATCAGCCACATCGACCACGTCGTCCTGACCGTCCGCGATGTCGAGCAGGCGGTCGCCTTTTACACCCGGGTCCTGGCCATGGAGGCGGAGACCTTCTCCGGCGGGCGCCGGGCGCTGAAGTTCGGTAGGCAGAAGATCAATCTGCAGACTCTGGGGATGGAGACCCGCAACTTCGCGGGCATCGGCTCCGGCGATCTCTGCCTCATCACCGGCTGGGAACCCGAAAAGGTGGTCGCCCATCTCGAGGCCGAGGGGGTCGAGATCGTCGAGGGGCCGGTGGAGAAAACCGGCGCCATGGGGCCCATGATCTCCGTCTACTTCAACGACCCGGACGGCAACCTCATCGAGGTCGCCAGCTATCCCTGAGCGGCTACCAGCGGCGGGCGCGGGCGATGAAGTCGGTGATACGCTGCGAGCCGAGGATGAGGCCGATCCCGACGCAAGCCTGCACGATCTCCGAGACCAGGTAGTGCACTTGGAAGGTCTGGGCTTCCAGTGCGCCGTCGGCGATGTAGAGCAGATAGAGGACGATCTGCGGCAGCGCGAAGCTGATGAGAATCAGCCCCAGCAGGACGACCCCAACCGACAGCAGGGAGCGCGGCGACCAGTCTGACACCGCTTCCGGCGCCCCTGCGGCGACCTCTTTCGAAAGCCAACCTGCACCGAACCACAGCAGCAAGACCATCGCCAGGTTCAAGATCGGCATCGCCAGCACCAGCCACAGGCTCGCCTCGTAGATAAGCTGCCAGCCCTGCGGCCGGCCCACCCCAAAAGCACTGGAGAGGGAAAAGAGGCCCTGCGGAATGCTCAGCACCGCGAGGTAGAGGAAATAGAGCGCCAGCAGGCGGCAGCCGATGAAAGCGATGTCTCTGGCGGACGGCATGGGCGCAAATCCCGGAAGATGGCGAACAGCCGACAGGCTAAACCATCTTCAGGTTGTGCGCAAAAAAAGCTGTTCTTTGAGCCGTCAACGGCAGCCTGCTAGAGCAGATCAGGGTTGGCTGAAATCGCCCAAGGCGATCCACCGGCCCTGTGAATCTGCTCTATACCTTTGAGATAGATCGGATTCACACGATTAGACGGGACCGCATTGCGGTTCCGTCTAATCGTGATCCGATCTAGAGATCAGCAGATATCCCGGAGCGGCGGAAAGAAACGCTGGATCGCTGCCCTGCGTGCTTCGAGACGCCCGCTGGCGCGGGCTCCTCAGCATGAGGTGCTTTTCTTGGGGGCCATCCTCCAGCGACGGCCTCATCCTGAGGAGCCCGGCCGGGCGTCCGTCCGGACGGGCATCTCGAAGGACGCAGGGCGCTGAGGCAGCCGTCTTCAGCTCCCCCCGCTGGGGGCTTCCTGGGTCGGGGTGATGCCCTCGGGCGCGCCGACCACGACGACGCTCAGTTCGTCGGGCCGGTAGATCCGCTTGGCGACGCGCCTGGCGTCGTCCAGGGTCACCGCCTCGATGTAGCCGTTGCGCTTTTCCAGGTAGTCGATGCCCAGGTCTTCCATCTGCATGCCGACCAGCATGCCGGCGATGTTGTCGGAGCTGTCGAAACGCAGCGGGAAAGAGCCGGTGAGGTAGCGCTTGGCGTCGTCCAGTTCCTCCGCCGTCGGCCCCTCGGCGGCCATGCGCGCCCACTCCTGGCGGATGAGATCCAGCGATTCGCCGACGCGGGCGTTCTGGGTGGCGGTGCCGCCGGCGACGATGGAACCGTGATCCAGCGGCGCCAGGTAGGCATAGACGGAATAGGCCAAGCCGCGCTTCTCGCGCACCTCCTCGACCAGCCGCGAGGAAAAGCCGCCGCCGCCCAGGATGTAGTTCACCACGTAAGCGGCGTAGTAGTCCGGGTCGTCGCGCATGATGCCCTGATGGCCGAGGGCCACCACCGACTGCGGGATCGGCTTGTCGATCACCACCACGGCACCGGGATTGGCCATTTGGGCCTCGGCCAGCGTGAAGGGCGACGCCTTCTCCGGCAGCGCGCCGAAGGTCTCGTCCAGCACCTTGCCCAAATCCTGCGGCGTGATGTCGCCGACGACGCCGACGAAGAGGCGGTCGCGGCCGAAACGCCGCTGCACGAAGCCGCGCAGGTCGGCGGCCGAGATGGCGGCGATGGAGGTTTCGGTGCCGTTCACCGGCCGGGCATAGGGGTGCTCGCCGAACATGAGGCGGCGCAGGGTGCGGCTGGCGATGGTGTTGGGGTCTTCGGAGTCCCGCGACAGGCGAGCGATGAGCTGGCTGCGGATGCGCTCCACCGGCTCCTCGTCGAAGCGCGGCTCGGTCAGCGCCAGGCGCAACAGCTCGAAGGCGCGCTCGCGGTTCTCGGTCAGGGTCGCCAGCGAACCGGAGAAACTGTCGAGCCCGGCGTCGAAGCGCAGAGAGATGGAGAGGTTGTCGAGCTCGCCCTGGAAGGCCTGGGAGTCGAGCGGCCCCGCACCTTCGTCGATGAGGCTGGACACCATGGTGGCCAACCCCACCTTGCCCTGGGGGTCGAGCGCGGCGCCGCCCAGGAAGGCCAGCTCCAGCGCGATGATCGGATTGGTGTGATCCTCGACCAGCCAGGCCTCGATGCCGCCCGGCGAGACCACGCGCTGCACCTCCACGGCGCGCGCCTGGACGGCGGAAAAGACAATCGAGACGGCGACCGCCGCCGCAACCAGCAGCGCCATCGCCGGATTGCCCGGAATCCGGCTGCTCGGGCTTCGCATCAAGACGATCCTTTCCCTGATTTCTCGAGTCTCAGACAGCTTCGTTTTCCCCGCCCGCCGTTCAACTCGTCGGCTCCGGCAGCAGATAGCTGGTGACCGACTGCGCGTCGCGCAGCACGTCCTTCATGGCACGGTTCACGTCCTCGACGGTGACCTCGGCGACGCGCTCGGGCCAGGCCTCGACGTCCTCCAGGCTGCTGCCGGTGGTCAAGGCCGCGCCGATCACTCGCGGTGCCGTCGCCAGGCTGTCGCGCGCGAAAACGGCGGCGGCGACCAGACGCTTCTTGGCTGCGGCGACCTCTTCCTCGCTGACGCCGCTTTGCAGCAGTTCGGCGATCTGCGCGCGCAGGGCCGCCTCGACCGGCGCCACCTCGCCGCCGGGGCGCGGCGCGACGTAGAAGGTGAAGGTCGAGTAGTCGTAATCGTTGGGGCTATACCCGGCCCCGGCGGAGCCGGCGATGCCCTGCTCCACCACCAGGCGGCTGTAGAGGCGCGCCGTGGCGCCGCCGCCGATGATTTCCGAGAGCACCTGCAGGGCGTAGGTATCGTTGCGCAAGCCCTGCTCGACCGCCTGGCGGTGACTGGGAGCGAGATAGGTGACGCGGACCTGCGGCTGGCGCACCCGCGGGCTTTCCAGCGTTACCTCGCGCGGCGCATTCTGCGGCGGCTCGACCACGCGCTTGCGCTGCGGCACGTCCTTGCGCGGGATGACGCCGTAATACTTCTCCGCCAGGGCGCGCACCTCTTCGGGATCGACGTCGCCGGCGACGATGAGGACGGCATTGTTGGGCGCGTACCACTTGTCATAGAAGGCGACCGCCGCCCCGGTGGAGAGCTGTTCGATCTCGTGGTCCCAGCCGATGATGGGAATGCGGTAAGGGTGGTTGAGGAACAGCACCGCGCGGCTGATCTCGCCGAGTTGGCTTCCCGGCTCGTTGTCGATGCGGCTGCGGCGTTCCTCGCGCACCACCTCGCGCTCCGGCAGCACCACGTCGTCGGTGAGCATCAGGTTGGCCATGCGGTCGGCCTCGTTCTTCATCATGATCTCCAGGCGGTCGGCCGCGACCGTCTGGTAGTAGGCGGTGTAGTCCCAGGAGGTGAAGGCGTTCTCGCGCCCGCCGTTGGCGGCGATGATGTCGGAGAACTCGCCGGGGGCGAGGCTTTCGGTGCCCTTGAACATGAGGTGCTCGAGAAAATGCGCGAGACCGGATTCCCCCGCCTGCTCGTCCGCGGCGCCGACCCGGTACCACACCGAGTGATGGACGATGGGGGCGCGGCGGTTGACGACGACCACCACCTGCAGACCGTTGTCCAGGGTGAAGCTGACCGGATCGAAAACCTTGGCGCCGGCATTGCCCGCAAGCCCGGCAAAGCCTGCCAGGAAAACGGCCAGGGCCCCGAAAAGCGGGGCGGCCAGACGGACCGGACGGCGGAGAACTGCCATTTCCAGGACCTCCCTCCAGCGGTGCAGGGCCCAAGCGACGCGCACGGGCCTGCCGCTAAAACAGAATGATTCTATTGAGCATCTATATGGCACGAAACCGGACGCCCGCAAGCGGACGTCCGGTCGCATTATGGTGAACAATCGTTAACGTCCGGTCAGCAGACCGGCGCGCGCGGCGTGAGACGGCTAGAAAATGCCTTCCAGCGGCGCCTGGCGGCGGCGCTCGATCTGCGGCGTCGGGCCGGTGGTGACCGGCTGGCCGAGGGCCGCGTTCTCCTGCAGGCGGCGGCGTTCGGCCACCGGATCGACGACGGTGCCGGTCGGCGGGACGTCGTTCCAGAAGACCAGGCGATCCACGAAATAGTCCGACTCTTCGTTGATCTGCTTGGTTTCGCGGTTGACGATCAAGCGGATGTTCGGATCGGCCGCCTGCGCGCCGGTCGCGCTGAGCAGGGCCTGCTCGCCCACGGTGACGCGCCGCGGCGCCGCGTTGGCGGTCTGCTGGGCACCCTGGCTGTTGCGGAACACGGCCCGTTCGGCCTGCTGCGCCGGCGTGCCGACCTGCGGGCGCGGCGCGCCGGGCTCGGGCGGGCGAAGCTGGAAGTCGGGCGGCACCGTCAGCGGCGCGCGCGAAACGACCCGGAATTCGTCGGGCGACTGCTTGTTCATGCCCAGGCTCTCGCGGAATCCGCCGCAGGCGGAAAGGCTCAAGGCCAGCCCGGCAAACATGAGAAGTCTAAAGGTCATGCTGCGATCCATTCGACTACCTCCCTATCCCCGCCTCTTTATTACCCTTCCTGCCGGGCTGGAACAAGCCATCCGCGATCAGCAGGATCACGCCGCCAACGATGGCGCTGTCGGCGACATTGAAGGCCGGCCAATGCCAGCCGGCGAGGTGAAAGTCCAGAAAATCAACGACCCCCGGCAGATGCAGCCGGTCGACGGCGTTGCCCAGCGCCCCGCCGACGACCAGGCCGACGGCCCAGGGCAGCAGGCCCGCACTACCCCCTTTGTGGGTCTCCCGGTGCAGCCAGATCAGCAGGCCGGCGGAGACCGCCAGGTTGAGAAAAACGAGAATATAGGGCTGCCAGGCCGCGTCGCCCTGAAACAGGCCGAAGCTGACACCGGTGTTGTAGGTCAGCACCAGATTGAAGAAGCCCGTCACCTCGATGACCCGCGGCGGATCCATCACGCGCAGCAGGATGACCCACTTGGTGAGCTGGTCGAGCAGCAGGATCGCCGCGCCGATATAGAGGGAAAGCTGCATCGGGTTCCGGAAGCCGCCTACTGCGCCGCGGCGCCCAGATGCTGCACCGCATCGGCGCAGCGCCCGCAGGTCTGCGGCGCCTCGGCCACCCGCCCGACCTCCGGCAGCACCTTCCAGCAGCGCTCGCACTTCTCGCCCTCGGCGAGCTGAGCGACCACAGCCACCCCCGGCACCTCGGCAAGGCGGAAGGCATCGTCGGGCGCCGGCGCGCCGGTCAGCGCGACATCGGAGGTGATGGCGACGTCCGCCAGTTCCACCGCGGCCACGGCCGCCATCAGCTCCGGCCGCTCGACATGCACCACCGGCCGCGCCTGCAGGCTGGATCCGATGCGCTTGGCGGCGCGCTCCAGCTCCAGGGCGCCGGTGACCACGCGGCGCACCTCGCGCACCTTGGCCCACTTGTCGGCCAGGTCCCTGTCGAGCCACTCGGCCGGCACCTCCGGGAAGGTGCGCAGATGCACCGAGGCCTCGGGCCCGCTGCCGCGCGCCCACCAGGCTTCCTCGGCGGTGAAGCAGAGGATCGGCGCCAGCCAGGCAGTGAGGCAGGAAAAGACCTCGTCCAGCACCGTGCGGCAGGCGCGGCGGCGCAGCGCGTCCGGGCGGTCGCAATACAGCACGTCCTTGCGGACGTCGAAGTAGAAGGCCGAGAGGTCGATGGCGCAGAAGTTATAGACCGCCTGATAGAGGGCGTGGAAATCGAAGTCCCCGACGTTGCGGCGCACCTGCGCGTCCAGTTCGGCCAGGCGGTGCAGCACCCAGCGCTCCAGCTCCGGCATCTCCTCCGCCGCGACCCGCTCGGCCTCGGTGAAGCCGTCCAGGTTGCCCAGCAGGTAGCGCAGGGTGTTGCGCAGCCGGCGGTAGGAATCGCCCTGGTGCTTCAGGATATCCGGGCCGAAACGCAGATCCTCCTCGTAGTTCGAGGCGACCACCCAGAGGCGCAGGATATCGGCGCCCTGGGTGTCGACGACGTCCTGCGGCGAGAGGGCATTGCCCTTCGACTTGGACATCTTCTCCTTGCCCTGCTCCTCCAGGATGAAGCCGTGGGTCAGCACGGCGTCATAGGGCGCGCGCCCGCGCGTGCCCGAGGACTCCAGCAGCGAGGAGTGGAACCAGCCGCGGTGCTGGTCGGAGCCTTCCAGGTAGAGATCGGCGGGCCACTTCAGTTCCGGGCGCGCCTCCAGCACGAAGGCATGGGTGGAGCCGGAATCGAACCACACCTCGACCACGTCGGTGATCTGCTCGTAGTCGTCGGCGTTGTAGTCGTTGCCGAGGAAGCGCTGCGGGTCGCTGGAGAACCAGGCGTCGCCGCCCTCCGTCTCGAAGGCCTCGGCCACCCGGTCGATGACGCCTTGATCGCGCAGGGGCTCGCCGGTCTTCTTGTCGACGAAGATCGGCAGCGGCACGCCCCAGAGGCGCTGGCGCGAGATGCACCAGTCCGGGCGCTGCTCGATCATGGAGCGCAGGCGGTTGCGCCCGGTGGCGGGCACGAAGCGCGTGTCGTCGATGGCCTTCAGGGCCTTCACCCGCAGATCGTTGGTCTCCATGGAGATGAACCACTGCGAGGTGTTGCGGAAGATCAGCGGCGCCTTGGAGCGCCAGGAGTGCGGATAGCTGTGCTTCAGCTTGCCCTTGGTCACCAGGCGCCCGGCCTCGGCCAGGTACTTGATGACCTTGCCGTTGGCGTCGCCCGGCTTGCCGTTCTCGTCGTAGACCACCGCGCCGGCGACCAGCGGCACATGGTCGTAGAAGTAGCCGGCGCCATCGACGGTCTGCGGGATCTCGATGCCGTGCTGGCGGCCCAGCGCCCAGTCGTCGGCGCCGTGGCCCGGGGCGATGTGCACGAAGCCGGTGCCCTGCTCGGTGGTGACGAAGTCGCCGGCCAGCAGCGGCACGTCGAAGTCGTAGCCGCCCTGGGCCGGCGCAAAGCCGTTCCAGGGGTGACCGCAGACCGTGCCGGCCAGCGCGCTCACCGTGCCCAGTTCGCGCCAGGCCTCGATCTTGGCATCGGCCTTCACCTGCTCGGCCAGGTCCTTGGCCAGCACCATTTTCTCGCCGACCTCGGCCGCGCTGCCCTCGGCCACCGCCTCGACCTGGAACACGCCGTAGGCGATCTCCTCGCCATAGCCGATGGCGCGGTTGCCGGGGATGGTCCAGGGCGTGGTGGTCCAGATGACGACGGAGGCGCCCTCCAGCAGCGGGGCTGGGCTCTTCACCACCGGAAAGCGCACCCAGATGGTGGTCGAGGTGTGGTCGTGGTACTCGACCTCCGCATCGGCCAGGGCGGTCTTTTCGACCACCGACCACAGCACCGGGCGCGAGCCCTTGTAGATGCCGCCGTTGGTCAGGAACTTGCCGATCTCGCGCACGATCTGCGCCTCGGCGTCGAACGACATGGTGGTGTAGGGCCGCTCCCAGTTGCCGACCACGCCCAGGCGCTTGAACTCCTCGGTCTGGATCTTCACCCACTTCTCGGCGAAGTCGCGGCATTCCTTGCGGAACTCCAGCACCGGCACAGCGTCCTTGTCCTTGCCGGCGGCGCGGTACTGCTCCTCGATCTTCCACTCGATGGGCAGGCCGTGGCAATCCCAGCCCGGCACGTAGTGCGCGTCCTTGCCCAGCATCTGATGGGCGCGGTTGATCAGGTCCTTGAGGATCTTGTTCAGCGCGTGGCCGATGTGCAGGTGGCCGTTGGCGTAGGGCGGGCCGTCGTGGAGGATGAACTTCTCGCGGCCCTCGGAGGCCTCGCGCAGCCGGGCGAAGAGGTCGAGCTCGTTCCAGCGCGCCAGGGTCTCCGGCTCGCGCTGGGCCAGGCCGCCGCGCATCGGGAAGTCGGTCTTCGGCAGGAAGACGGTGGGTCGGTAATCTACGCTCATCGCGTGGTTCTTCTCAGCTCGAGCTTGTTTGGGCCAGGATCTCGCGGGCCTGGCCGCAATCGAGGGCGATTTGTGCCTTTAAAGCGTCGAGGCCGTCAAACTTCTTTTCCGGGCGGATGAAGTCCATGAGGCGCACGCGCAGGGTCTCGCCGTAGATGTCCCCGGCGAAATCGAAGAGGTGAACCTCCAGGCGCACGTCCTCGCCGCCCACGGTGGGCCGCCGGCCCAGGTTGGCCACGCCCGCCAGCCACTGGGTTTCCTCGCCGTGCTCGACGCCGGGATCGCGCCCGGCCAGCACCGCATAGACCCCCAGCGCCGGGCGGAGATAGTCGCCCAGGCCGATGTTGGCGGTGGCGAAGCCGATGGTGCGCCCGCGCTGATCGCCCTCCTCGACCCGGCCCTCGATCTCCCAGGGCCGGCCCAGCAGTTCGGCGGCCTTGGCCGGGCGCCCCTCGCGCAGGTGGTCGCGGATGATGGAGGAGGAATAGACCTCCCCGTTGCCGGTCATGACCGGATCGACCGCCGTGACGCCGAAGCCCTGCTTGGCGCCCATCGACTTCAGCAGCGCCACGTTGCCGCCGCGCTTGTGGCCGAAGCAGAAATCCCAGCCAACCACCACGTGGCGGGCCGCCAGGTCGCCGACCAGGATCTCCTCGACGAAGGTCTCCGCCGGCTTCAGCGCGAAGCTGCGGTCGAAGTGCAGCACGAAGAGGTGGTCGACCCCGGCTTCCTGCAGCGCGTGGGCCTTGGCCCGCAGCGAGGTGAGGCGGAAGGGCGGCCGCTCCGGCAGGAAGACCGAGCGCGGGTGCGGCTCGAAAGTCAGAACCGCCATGGGCGCGCCCAGCTCGTCGGCAAGGCGGCGCGCGTCGGCCAGCAGCAGCTGGTGGCCGCGGTGGACGCCGTCGAAATTGCCGATGACCACGACCGCGCCCCGGGCGTCGTCGGGAAGGTCGCTGCTGTGCCGGAATATCGCCATAGGAACGGCTGGTCTGACGCCTTAGGCCGGGAGTGTCAACGAAAGAAGCCCGCCGCCGCCGCGCGGCGCCCGGCCGGAGGGCCGTGTAGCCCGGCAAGATAGCGCAGGAAGCGCCGCCGGGCCTAGATCGGATCACGACCAGACGCAACCGCGCGAGGGGCCCATTGACCGTGTGAGTCCGCTCCAACTCATGAGCCCAGAGCCGCTTCACGGGGCCGAGGAGCCACCGGCGGCGGCGCCTTCCGGCCCTGATCCGCTCAGGGACAGCGAAGCTGAGAAGGGTTGGCCGGCGGCCGGGCTGTGGCCCTATTCGGCAGCTTGAACCGGCGCGGCAACGTCGTTGCCCGGAGCCTCGGGCTCGCCGAGGACATCGCGGCGGCGGTGCACCATCAAGGTCGCCTCGCCTTCCAGCACCACGGTGTCGCCAACGCAGCAGACGGTGTCGAAAACAACACGTTTCTTCTCGGCCTGGATTTCCTTCACCGTGACCCGCGCCTCCACAGTGTCGCCAACCTTGACCGGCGCCTTGAAGCGCAAATCCTGGCGCAGGTAGATGCAGCCCGGTCCCGGCAGGCGGGTGCCGAAGACCGTGGAAATGAAGCTGGCGGAGAGCATGCCGTGGGCGATGCGCCCGGCGAACATGGTCTTCTCCGCAAAACTCTGGTCGAGGTGGACCGGATTGGTGTCGCCGGAAATGCCGGCAAACATGGTGATGTCGGCCTCACTGACGGTCTTCGCAAAGACCGCCGTCATCCCGACCTCCAGATCCTCGATGAAGTAACCGTGCTTTTCCTTCATCAGAACATTTCTCTCTGCCGCCGAAATTATGTTACGACTAAACGTCTAATCGCGTAATTTTATTCTGAAAAACATTAGAGGAAAGCCAATCTCTTCGCAAGTGCGATTTCGCGGCTGCGAAGACCTTCAAGCATGGCACTTTTCGGTAAATTTTGACTTAGCGAAAGCCCTCTATTGCGGCAGCGCAGTGGCCCCTGCGGGGCGCCGAAGGCCCACAGCGGTCGAGGGGGAGCTACCGCCGCCGCAGCCGCGGGCCGGCCAGGGCCGCCAGATCGCGGTCCATTTGATCGCGAATGGCCTCAACCGGCAGGGTTGCGGTCGGCGCACTGACGCTGCTGGCCAGCGGCACGCTGGCACCCTGCTCATCCAGCGGCAACGGCGCCCGGCGCAGCATGCGGTAGAGGGCGAAGACGCCGATGGCGGCGTGGACCGCGCCGATGCAGGCGAAGAAGCCGTCGCTGCCCATCTCGCCCATCAGCAGCGACACGCCGATCGGCCCGAAGATCGCGCCCGCACCCCCCACCATCATCAAGGTGCCGCTGGCCGAAACCATCTGCTTGGGGGTCAGGTAGTCGTTGGTGTGGGCGATGCAGAGCGAGTACATGGGCAGGCTCATGCCGCCGACCAGGAACATCGTGGCGTAGAGGGCGATGGGTTCGCCGCGCGCGGCAAACGCGGCGGCCAGCGCGGCCAGGGCCGCGGCGAAGGTGACCACGGTCAACACCTGGCGGCGGTCCAGCTTGTCGGAGAGGCGCCCGATCGGCCATTGGAAGGCCATGCCGCCGACGATGCTTGCGCTGACGAAGACGGCGATCTGCGCGACGCTGAGGCCGAGGGCGCCGGCGTAGACCGGGGACATGGCATAGATCGCCGCGTTGGCCATCCCGGTGCCCAGCGCCCCGATCATACCCAGCGGCGAAGTCTGGTAGAGGGCGCGCAGCCCCAGCGGTTCAGGCGCCGTGAAGTCCGGCGCCGGCGTCACCGAAACCGAGATCGGCACCAGCGCCATGGAAACCAGCACCGAGGCGAGCACGAAGAGCACATAGCTGTTCGGGTCGGCGAGGTTCAGCAGGAACTGGCTGGCCGCCATGCCGCCCAGCAGCACCACCATGTAGACCGACAGCAGGGTGCCGCGGGTCTCGTTGGTGGCGCGGTCGTTGAGCCAGGACTCGGCGACGACGTAGAGGCCCGCATAGCAGAAGCCCGTGACCATGCGCATGGCGCCCCAGGCCCAGGGATCGACGAAGACAGCGTAGATCAGCGCCGCGGTCGAGGCGGTCGAGGCCAGCGCGGCGAAGGTGCGCACATGACCGACATTGCCCACCACCTTGGGCGTGACGATGGCGCCGGCCAGCAAGCCGACATAGTAGGCGGCCATGATGAGGCCCGTCGCCTCGGTGGTGAAGGCCTCCGCGCCCGCGCGAATGCCGAGCAGCGAGTTCTGCAGGCCGTTGCCGAGCATCAGCATGCCTAGCCCGACGAAGAGTGCCCAAGCGGACGTAATCGCTGCGAACATCAGAAAGATCCAAAACCCGGAACCGCGGTCTCCCGCCCCGCCTTATGCATTGGCGGGAGAGGGCTTGCTATCGGATTTGCGCCGCCGATCCGGCGCGAACTGACTGAAATGCCTTGCGTTCTGAGCCAAGGCCGCAGCCTGCGGGAGGCCGCTAGCCCGCCGCCAAAGCCTTCAGAGCCGCCTCTTGAGGCGGCGCCAGGCCGACGATCGGCTGGTCCCCGCCTTCGACCACCGGCCGCTTGATCAGCGCCGGATGGCGGGCCAGCAGATCGGCGGCGCGCGCCGCGTCGAGATCCGCTTTCTCCGCCTCCGGCAATCCGCGCCAGGTGGTGCTGCGGCGGTTGAGCAGCGCTTCCCAGCCAGGGCTTTCCAGCCAGGCGGCGAGCCGTGCCGCCGGCAGGCCGTCGGCGCGCAGGTCGTGGAAGCGGTAGGGGCGGCCGCCCGCTTGCACGAGCTTCACCGCCTTGCGGCAGATATCGCAGTTCTTCAGTCCATAGATCACGATCATCGGGCGGCCTCGGGAGACTTGACGGAAGCGGCGGCGGCGCACTCCTGCGGTGGAGGCGCGCCCGCCCCTAATAGCCAATGCGGCCGTGCCGCGTCGACTCCTTCGCGCCGCCGCGGCGCGCCCGCCGCCGGCGGTCCAGAGCGCTCCCCCCCCCCCGCGCCAGGGGCGGTTGACAGCCCGGCACCGGAGGACTCTCATGAGGCATGCCGTCTGCGCCCGACAGCAAAAACCGCGACCACGCGACGTCTCTCGCCGGCAAGGTGATCGTCCTGCTGGAGGACGACGAACTGATCCGGCGGGCAACGGAACGCATGCTCAGCCGTTTCGGCGCCGAGGTCGTGACCGGCGCCGGCAGCGCGGAAGTTCTGGCTGCAATCTCCGACAGAAAATTAACCCCGAGCTGCATCGTCGCCGATTACTGGCTGAACCGCGACGAGGACGGCCTGACCGCCGCCAAGGCGGTGCGCGCGGCGGCGGGCACGCCGCTTCAAGGGCTGATCATCACCGGCGACCCTTCCGACGAAGTGGCCAGCAACGTTGCCAAAGCCGGCTTCCGCCTGATGCGTAAACCGGTCAACGTCGACTCCTTCCTAGACGCCCTCTCAATAAACAGCTAAACAAAGCAGCAGGCTTATCTGCCTCTGCCGAACGGGCGCCCGGAAAAAGCAACCGGCGGCTGTATACCGTTGAGATTGAATTCGCAGAGCCCCGCTCCGCTCCACTTCCGGATGCGAGAGAGAGCGCCGCCGAAGACCGGGAACAGCACCTGGGCGCACTCGTTTTGTAGTTGAAAAGCCTGCGAAAATTCGGATTATACGTAGCGTAGAGAGCTGTCAGTTGATTTGCTTATTCCGACCTTGCCGACCGGTCTTCGGGTCGTCGCGGAATGAGGCCAAAACCGCGGAGGGGGTGCGGAAGCTGCAGTTCGATACCAACGAACACCGGCCTCTGACGGGGCCGGTAAACGCAACGAATTTCAGGGTTCTCTAAATTATGAAAGTCCTCTACGCCGACGATCATTGGATCACACGTAGTGCCGCCAGGCATTTGATTGACCGGCTGGAGCGTGGGAGTGAGCTGCTCGAAGCCGCCGACTTTCGGCAGGCATTGGAGATTGCGTCCAACAATCCCGATCTGGATCTGATTCTCCTTGATCTGCTGATGCCCGGCATGAAGCGCTTCGAAGGGCTTCGCGCCATGCGCGAATGCCTGCCGCAGGTACCGGTCGTCGTCATGTCGGCTATCGAAGACCGCGAGGAAATCCTCCGGTGCATCGAAGCCGGCGCCATGGGCTACATTCCGAAATCGGCCCAAAGCGACGAGATCGAATCCGCGTTACAGACCGTTCTGGCCGGTGGCGTCGCTTTCCCGCGACGCCTGCTGGAACAAAGCAATCCGGCGAAGAAATCGCAGGTTTACGCCTTCGGCAGCGAGAAATCGCTGGAGGACGTCGCCAACGCGCTGACCAAGCGCCAGCTCCAGGTCTACAAGCACCTCGGCCAGGGGATGTCGAATGCTCAGGTCGCGGAGTCGCTGGGCCTTTCCGAGCACACGGTACGGGTCCACGTCTCGGCCATCGTCAAACGGCTGAATCTCGACAGCCGCACCCAGGCCGCCATCAGCGCCGCGGCGCAGGTGCGGGCGCTGGAAGAGGCCGAAGCCGCCAACTTTTAACTCCGACGGCGGCCCCGCGCTTCGACGCAGATCGGGCGCGGGCTGGGATCGGGCGCGGGCTGGGATCGGGCGCGGGCTGGCCGGGGTGCGTGCGGTCTGCGGCGCCTCAGGGGTGCGCCGGCCCGGAGTCCGCGAGCGCGTAGTGGCAAAGCGCGCGGAGCCGTGCCGCCTTCACCGGCGCGTGCAGGCAGTGTATCGCGGCATCCAACTCTTCCCCCGCCGGCGGACTGCCGGGCGCGCAGATCAGTACCACCGCCGCCCGCGACGCGGCCTGCCGCAAGTCCTCCGCCCTCTCGAAGGCCCGGCGCTCGGCGATGACCAGCGCCGGCGCCCCGGCCAGCGCCGCCGCGAGTCCGCCCGGCGGCGCCAGCGTCACGAGGGCGCCCCAGTTTTCCAGCATGGCCTTCAGTCCGGCCGTGGCCTCTCCCTCGACCAGCAGCACCGCCGAACCGGCTAAGGGGTTGCCCATGGCGTCCGAGGGACGGCCGCTGAGCAGACCGGCCTCGAAGCCTTCCCCCGCCTCCTCCGCGAAGCCCGCCGGCAGCGCCGCGGGAGAGGCCGCGCGATGAAGCGTGAGCGCGAAGCAGGATCCGCGGCCAGGGCGCGAGCGCAGCGTCAGCGCCTCGCCCAGAAGCCCGGCCAGGCGCTTGGCATAGGTCAGTCCCAGGCCGAGACCGCGCTCGCGCGGGCGGACCTCGTTCTCCAGCCGGAAAAAAGGGTCGAAGAGGCGCGCCGCCTCGGACGCCGCCACCCCGGGGCCGGTATCCCAGATCTCCACCCGCAGGGCACCGCCGGCGCGGCGGCACCCCAAGAGAACCTTGCCGTCGCGCGTGAACTTGGCGGCATTGTCCAGCAGGAGGGAGAGCAGGCGCCGCAGCACCACCGGGTCGGCGTGCACCGCGGCGCGCGTCGGCACGACGCGGAAGTCGATCCCCAGGTGGGTGAAATGCGCCAGGAACTCGTCGTGCAGGCGAGCGAAAACCTGCTGCAGTTGCAGCTCCTGGGGCCGCAACTGCAGCAGGCCCCTTTCCGCTCTCTCCAAATCGGCCAGAGAATCGAGCCAGGCGTTCGAGAGATCCAGCGCATAGCGCATGTCGTCGACGATCGCCTCGCGGTCGCCGCTCTCCACCGACTGCCGCAGTTCGCCGATCAGCAGGCTCAGGGCGTTCAAGGGCTGACGGAGCTGGTGTTGCGCCTCCAGGAAATAGCTGCCGCCAAGCACTTTACCCGCCTGCTTCAAGACACGCCCTCGCAGATAGATTGATCGATCTGCGAGCATAGGCCGAATGGCCGCGGGAATGAACGATGAAAAACCTCAAAATACAACTAAAAGTGGCGAACTGCGGCAGACCCGGCGCGGTCAGCGGAAGAGGTAGCGGCGCGCCTCATGGCCCCACTCGCGGCGGCTCCAATTCCGGTCATGGCGCCACTGGCCCCGCTGAGCGTGTGGGCCGCGGTCGTAACGGCGCCAGTCGTGGCGTTTGGCGTAGTGGCCGTGCCCGCGGCGCCAGTCGTGGCGTTTGGCGTAGTGGCCGTGCTGGCGGCGCCAATCATAGCGCTTGGCGTGATGGCGGCCTCCGTGGCGCCGCCACTCACGCTTCACGATGTGGCGGCGATAGTGCGTCCTGTCGCCGTCGCGCCGGTACTCGCGGCGCGAATCTATCCGCACCATCAGGTCGCTGCTCTGCACCGCCAGCGGTTGCTGGCGCAGCGGCCCGGCCGCCGCGGGCGCCGCGGTAACGCCGCCGGCCAGTATCAGCACGGCAAGGGCGGCCGTGCCGAGAGGGAAGCTTCCACGGGTGAAAGTGACTTTGAACATAAGGGCCTCCTCGCTTTGGTGGTCGGAGTCTGCCCGGCAGACTCCAGCTCGCCGCCCGCCTGGTGTCCGCTTTCGCGAGATCACCCCTTGGCCCTGGGATCGGATGCGGCCCGATAGGAGGGTTACGCAAAGGGACCGTGCTTCATCCCCGCGGACGCGCGGGACGCCGCCCCGGCCGGCCCTGGAACCGGCGCCGAGTGCGCAAAGCGTGCTTGAAAGGCGACGGGAAGTGCGCCGAGAGCAGATCAGGGTCGGCTGGAATTGCCAAAGGCGATCCGCCGGCCCCGTGAATCTGCTCCGTGAATCCGCTCTATATCTCTGGAATAGATCGGATTCACACGATTAGGGGGCGTCGGCGCCTTCGGGACGGGTGGTGCCGGCTGCCGGCTGCGCGCGGCTCAGGTGGTCGCCGCCGTCCAGACCGATCATCTGACCGGTCACCGAGGGTGCGGCGATGAGGAAGCGCAGCGCGGCGCAGATTTCCGCCAAGCTCGCGCCGTCGCCAAGCGGCAGACCGGCGCGGCGCGCGGCGAAATCTTCCTCGCTTTGGCCCTTGGACGGCAGCGTCGGTCCGGGGCCGATGGCGTTGACGCGGATGCGCGGCGCCAGCGACTGGGCCAGGGTATGGGTGAGCGTCCAGAGCCCGGCCTTGGAGAGCGTGTAGCTGAGATAGCCGGGCGACAGGTTCCACACCCGGGTATCGAGCAAATTGACCGCCAAGCCGCGCGCACCGGCCGGCAGGGCCCGGGCGAGGTGTTGGATCAGCACGAAGGGCGCGCGCAGGTTGGTGTCGAGGTGGGCATCCCAGCTTGCCCGGTCGCAGCTCTCGTGATCGTCGAATTCGAAGATCGAGGCGTTGTTGACCAGCAGGCCGAGTGGCCCCAGTTCCGCCGCGGCCGCTTCCATCAGCCAGGCCAGGGCCGCCTCGTCGCGCAGGTCGGCCGGCAGCGCCACGGCGCGCCCGCCTGCCGCCGCGATCTCCGCTGCAAGCTCCCGCGCCGCGGCTTCGGAGCTGTGATAATGCAGCGCCACCGCCCAGCCGTCGGCCGCCAAGTCGCGGGCCAGGGCCGCGCCGATGCGCCGCGCCGCGCCGGTGACCAGCGCCGCGCGCGGCATCGGCTCCGCGGGAAAGGAACTGCTTTGGGCAGATATCATGAAGCCAAGAACCGAGATGGACCGGGGGCGGATTGCGAATCAGCGGGCAGCTTATCAAAGCCCGGCGCTTAGCAAAGCCCCCAGCTCAGAAACGGCCCGGGCTCAGAAACGGCCCGAGCTCAGAAACGGCCCGAGCCCAACAATCGCTTGAACCCAGCGACGGCCCGCACTCAACAAGGCCCGCCCGGGCTTCACCCGGCCGCAATACCGTCAAAGATCTCGGCCAAATCTTAAGGGTCAGGTCTTGCAGCATCCAAGCCCGACCCGCGTGACCAGGTGGACGAGGCGCCGCGGGACATCCGCGCGGTGCCGGCGTCCGCCAACTGACGGGTGAACACCGCGGCCAAAAAAATGGGCGGCACCGCAATGCCGCCCCGAGTTCGAAAACCGCCCGGCGTGAAGGGAGGGGGCTGCGCCGGGCGGCATTGCTGTGAGACCCGTAAAAGGCTTCAACAGCCTTCCACGTCAGTTGATGGAAATCTCCTGCAGCGGGATCACGCCCATGGGGTTCTGATAGAAGCCCGAAACGCCTTTCCTGGTGATGTTGCTGAAGGGGCTGTAGTAGAGATCCACCCAGTGCACGTCTTCCTTCACCTTTTCCTGGATCCGGTAGTACAGATCGCGCCGCTTTTCCGCATCCAGTTCCGTGCGGGCCTCATTGACCAGTTTGGTGACTTCCGGGTTCTCGTAGCGGGTGAAGTAGCTCTTGTTGTCGTCAGCCGAGACGCTGAAGGCGACCTTCTGATCGGGATCGAGAATATCGTAGGTCCAATAGGCCATGGAGAGGTCGTAGTCGCCATCGACGAAGGTGGACCAGACCTGACCGGGGTCGACCTTGCGGATGTCGACGTCGAGGCCGATGGCCTTGAGCTGTTCCTGGACGATAATTGCTGTCTGCTCGCGCACTTCGTTGCCGGCGGGCACCACGAACTCAAGTGTCTCGCCCTTGAAGCCGGCGTCCTCGATGAGCTTGGCCGCCGTCGCCACGTCATTGGGGTGGTTCTTGTTCGCGGCGTGATAATAGAGCGTCCCTTTGGGCACGAGAGAGTTGGCGACCTCGCCCCGGCCGAAGGTGACGACCTGAACGATGGCCTGCTCGTTGATCGCCATGTCGACGGCCAGACGCACGTCACGATTGGCGAGCAGCTTGTTCTCGTGGTTCAGCAGCAGCGAGTCTTCCCGTGTCGAAGGGTCGAGATGGACCTGGATATTGGGATCCCTCTCGATCGACGGCAGCATCGAGAAGGGAACCCCGAGTGCCACCTCCAGCTCGCCCGCCTGCACCTGCAGGACACGCGTGTTGTCATCCGGCACGACGTGCCACTCGACACGATCGACCTTTGACTGATTGCCGCCGTAGTAGTGCGGGTTCGGCTCCAGGGCCAGATACTCCCCGCGGCGCCATTCGGCCACGCGGTAGGCGCCGGCACTGACCGGCTGGGCGCCGAAGTCGTCGCCCAGGTTGGTGACCGCGCTCTCGGGGAGGATCGAGGCCGCGTACATGGCCAGCGTCGAGAGGAAAGCCGCCGAGGGCTGCGACAGCGTGACGGCCACATGCCGGTCGTCGATGGCCTCGATCGATTCCATCACCTGAAACAGCGAGCGCTGCGTCGACTCCTCGTTGTCCCGCAACCGCGTCAGGCTGAACACCACGTCTCCGACCGTCACCGGGCTGCCGTCGGAGAACTTGGCCTCGCGCAGCTTGAAGGTGAAGGTCAGCTTGTCGTCGGACACCGTCCAGCTCTCCGCCAGGTCGGCCTCGATATCGTTGCCTTCGCGGTTCGAGCGCACGAGGAAGGCATGGACGTTATTGATGACCCAGATATCGACGTTCTGCGTCGTCTTGATCGGATCCAAGGTCGTGCTGTCCTCATCGCGGCCGATCCGCAGCACGTCGGCTGCGAGGGCCGGGACGGACAACGGCGCGGCCACCGCGAATGCCCCAATGGCGAGGGCAGCGGCCGCGAGCGTTCTCGTTACATGTCTCCGCATTATCATTCCTCCTGTTCCGGTTCCGGGACGACCGCCCGGTTGGTCTCGTTCGTTCCCGCCCCTCTCGGGGGCGGTGCGTGCCAGAGCATTTATTCAAGGTACAGTATCGTATTTCAATACGTTGTACCGCTCATCGGTTCCGAGTATAACACCCGCATTTGAGAAAGGAATTGCTATTGTGCGGAGAGAATCAGTAAGGAAGAGCCATGGGATTGAGCACCGACACCTCTGAGCCGCCGCACCGGGCAAAGGGCTTCACGCTGCTTGAAGGCGGTGCGCGGGACCCACTTTTCGTGGAGTCTCTCGCCAAGGGATTGGCCGTTTTGGAAGCTTTCTATGACGAGAGCGATTCCCTCGGCCTGTCGGAGATCGCTGCGAAAACCGGCCTGGGAAAAAGTGCCGCACAGCGTTTTTGCCACACTCTCGGCAAGCTGGGCCTGCTGGAAAAGGACGAGCGCTCGCGCCGCCTGCGGCCGTCGCGCCGGCTGCTCGATTTCTCCTTCATGTTTCTGCACGGCAACCCCCTGGTCGCCATCGCCACGCCCTTCGTCGTGCGGTTGCATGAGGAAGTCGGCGAAGCGACGAACTTCGCCCTGCCGATCGACACCGACGTGATGTACGTGATCCGCCTGCCGAGCCCGGATTCTCCGGTCCCCAATCCGGCGATCGGCGGCCGCGCCCCGATGTTCTGCACCGCCTCGGGCCGGGCCTACCTCTCCGCCCTGGACGCTGCCGCGGCCATGGCGCTGATCGACGCCTCCGACCGCAAGAGCCTGACGCCGCGCACCATCACCGACCGCGAAGCCATTCTGCAGCGGGTCGCCGAGGGACGCGAGAGCGGCTACACCCTGGCCGACCAGGAGTGCATCACCGGCGAACTGACCGTGGCGGCGCCGGTACGGGGGCGCGATTCGATGCCCATGGGCGCCATCAATATCTGCGTGTCGACGCCGACATGGTCGATCGCCCAGGTGCGCAGCAAGCTTGCGCCTAAGGTCACCAGGGCCGCCTTGGACATCTCCCGGGCTCTAGGCGTCGGTACTGCAGGCTGAGCGTGCTTCAGTGCTCCGACGTGCCGGCCTTGAGCCGTGCCGCCGCAAGTTCGGACGGCATTTCCTGATCCGAAGCCGCGCCGTAGAGATGGCAGGCGACCGAGACCGCTCCGGACGGCTGCGCCCGTAGGGTACGCAACGCCGGTGACGGCGCCTCCCGGCAGGCGGCCATGACATGCGGGCAGCGGGGATGAAACGCGCAGCCCGGCGGGACCGAAAGCGGGCTCGGCGGCTCCCCCTGCAGCAGTTCCAGCTCGGCGAGGCTCGCCCCGCCGAGCTTGGGCTTGGCGGCCAGCAGGGCCTGGGTGTAGGGATGCTTCGGCTGCGCAAAGATCTCCTCGGCCGGCCCCTCCTCCACGATCCGGCCCAGGTACATCACGGCAACCCGCTGGCAAAGGTGCTGCACCACGGTCAGGTCGTGGCTGATGAAGATCAGCGCCATGTGGTGGCTGTGCTGCAGCTCCATCAAGAGATTGAGAATCTGCGCCTGCACCGACACATCGAGCGCCGAGACCGACTCGTCGGCCACGATCAGGTCCGGCTTCAAGGCCAGGGCGCGGGCAATGCCGACGCGCTGGCATTGGCCACCGCTGAGGGCACGGGGGCGCCGGTACATCAAGTCCGCCGGCATGCCCACCGTGTTGAGCAGGGCCGCCACGGCGTCCTCCAGGCGCCCCTCCGGCGCCAGGCGATGCACCTTGAGAACTTCCGCCAAGGTGTCGAAGACCGTCATCTTCGGATTGAGCGAGGCCGTGGGGTCCTGGAAGATCATCTGGGCGCGGCGGCGGAATTCGGGCGGCGAACGCGCCAGCAGATCGTCGAGGTCGCGGCCCTTGAACAGGATCTCGCCGGCCTTGCGCGGCGTCAGGCCGAGCAGCGTGCGGCCGAGCGTCGTCTTGCCGCAGCCGGACTCGCCGACAATGCCCAGGGTTTCGCCGGCCGCCAGGCGCAACCCGACCCCGTCGACGGCGCGCACCTCCCTGGCGGGACGCCGACGCAGCACATCGGCGAGGGAGCCGCCGCCGGAAAAGCTGACGACCACGTCGCGGGCGGTCAGCAGGTCGCCGTCCCGAGCTTTCATTGCAAGCGCACCTTACCGGCGAAGTGGCAGGCGCTGACATGCCCCTGCGCGAACTGGTGGGGCTCCGGCACCGTGACTTCGCAGAGCCGTTCGGCGCGAGCGCAGCGCGGTGCGAAGCGGCAGCCCGCCAGCTCCTCCTGCGGGCCCGGCGGCTGCCCGCCGATCGCCGGCAGGGCTTCGCCTGGCCGGGCACGCTCCGGCTGCGAGGCGATGAGGCTCGCGGTGTAGGGATGCGACGGGGCGGTCAGAATCTCCTGCACCGAAGCCGCCTCCATCAGCCGCCCCGCATACATCACCACGACGCGGTCGCAGGTCTGGGTCACCACGGAAAGATCGTGCGTGATGAGAATGATGCCGAGGCTCTTCTCGTCGCGCATCTGCAGCAGCAGCCGCAGGATCTGCGCCTGAATGGTGACGTCCAGCGCGGTGGTGGGTTCGTCCGCGATCAAGACCTTGGGGCGGCAGGCAATGGCGCCGGCGATCATCGCGCGCTGGCGCATGCCGCCGGAGAACTCGTGCGGAAAACTGCGCGCGCGGCTCGCCGGGTCGGGGATGCCGACCTGCCGCAGGATCTCCACCGCCTCGGCCAGCGCCTCGCGGCGGCTCGCCCCCATGTGGACGCGAACGGCCTCGGCGATCTGATCCCCCACGGTCATCACCGGGTCCAGAAAGGACGAAGGGTTTTGGAAGATCATGCCGATCTCGCGCCCGCGTACCTTGGTCATGTCCGCGTCCGACAAGTCCTGGATTTCGCGCCCGCCGAGCCGGATCTTGCCTTCGCTGCGGCGGATGTTGGGCGGCAGCAACTGGGTGATGGCGCGGCAGGTCAGCGACTTGCCGGATCCGCTCTCCCCGACGATGCCCAGGATCTCGCCGCGCTCCAGAGCGAAACTGACATCCTGCAACAAAGTGATCGGCGCGCGCTGGCCGAGCTGCAGGCCGAGGCCGCTGACCTCCAGCAGCGGGGCGCTCAATGCTCCACTCCCAGTTTCTCCGCCAGGCCGTCGGCCAGCAGGCTGAAGCCCAAAGCCATGATGACGATCGCCAGCCCCGGGAAGGCGGCGATCCACCAGGCGGTCGTGATGAAGGTCTGCCCTTCGGCGATCATGACGCCCCACTCCGCGGTCGGCGGCTGGACGCCCATGCCCAAGTAGCTGATCGATGCGCCGGCCAGCAGCACCAGGACCACGTCGGACATCGCGAAGACGATGGAAGAGGCCAAGGCATTGGGCAGGATATGGCGGCACATGATGCGCAGGTGCCCATAGCCGAGATTGCGCGCGGCGAGCACGAACTCGCTGCTCTTCAGCACCAGGACCCGGCTGCGGATCAGGCGCGCGTAGGACACCCAGCCAACGCAGGTGATGGCGATGTAGAAGCTGTGGATGCCCGGCTCCAGCACCGCGATGATCGCCATGAGCAGCACCAGCCAGGGAAAGGCCAGCATGATGTCCAGCAGGCGCATCAGCGCGATATCGGCCAGCCCGCCGAAATAGCCGGCGAAGAGCCCGATGGCGGTGCCGAGCAGGAAGGGCAGCAAGACGCCCAGCACGCCGATCTGCAGGTCGACGACGGTGCCGTGCAGGATGCGCGAAAGGATGTCGCGCCCGAAATTGTCGGTGCCCAGCCAGTGGGCCGGGCTGGGCCCCTGCAGCACCGCCGCATAGTCGTGGGCGTTGGGGTCGTAGGGGCTGATGGCGCCGGCGCCGGCGGCAATCGCGAGCCAGAAGCCGACGATGGCGAGCCCGGCGAGCAGCGCCAGCGGCTGGCCCCGCCAGGCGGGCAAGGCCGGCGGGCGCGCGAAGCGGTGCCGGGCGAGCGGCGGCGTCTGGTTCGTCACATCCGGATCCTCGGGTCCAGGGCCACGGTGATGACATCGACCGTGAAGCTGACGATCACGGTGGCGCCGGCGAAGATCAGCGTCAGGGACTGCACGACGAAGTAATCGCGCGCGAAGATCGACTGCACCATGAACTGCCCGAGACCGGGGACGGAGAAGACCGACTCGATGACCACGGTGCCGCCGATCAGCCAGCCGATGTTCACCCCCAGCAGATTGATCGCGGGGATTACGGAGTTCCTCAGGACGTGGCGGTAGAAGATCCAACGCTTGGGCAGGCCTTTGGAGCGCGCGGCGACGATGAAATCCGCTCCCAGGGTCTCCAGCAGGCTGGCGCGCAGCGTGCGGGTCAGGATCGCCGAGAGCGCCAGGGCGATGGTCAGGGCCGGCAGAAAGAGGTGGTGCAGATGGCCGGTGAAGCCCTCGCCGTAGCCGGCAACCGGAAACCAGCCGACCCAGACGCTGAGCACGATGATCAGCATGATGCCCAGCCAGAAGGGCGGAAAGCCGAGGCCAAGGGTGGAGAAGGTCCGCACCAGTTGGTCCGGCCAGCGCCCCTTGTTGACGGCGGAGACGATGGCGAGGGGCAGCGTGATGGCGACCGCCATAACGGTGCCGTAGGCCAACAGGAAAAGGGTCGCTTCGATGCGCCGGCCCATGAGCTTTGAGATGTCGGTTTTGTAGACGATCGACTGGCCGAGATCTCCCTGCATCAGGTTCTTCAGGTAGATGAAGTATTGAACGATGGCCGGCTGGTCGAGGCCATAGCGCGCCCGCAGGGAGGCCACCACCTCGGCCGAGGCCTTCTCGCCCAGCATGGTGCGGATCGGGTCTCCGGGCACCGCCTGCAGGATCATGAAGGTGATGATGCTGATCCCCAGCAGCACGGGGATCAGTTGAAGCGGCCGGTAGAGAACGAAACCGAAGCGTCCCATGGGTCCGTCTCCGCCGGGTTTCAGGCCGCTCGCTCGGCTCGGCCCGTGACGCCGTCGAGAAAGCCGGTCAATCGCGCAAGGAAGGCGTCCGGCTCCTCGTAGAACGGCACATGCGCGCTGTTCGGGAAGACCGCCACCTCTGCGGAGGACAGCGCTTTGCGCATGTGCAGCGCGCAGCCGGGGGTGATCTCGTCGTGAGCGCCGACCAGGATCAGGACCGGCACCTTGACCTCCGCCAGGTCGTCCAGGCGGGACCAGTCGCGCAGGTTGCCCGTGTAGAGGAACTCGTTCGGCCCCTGCATGATATTGTAGATCTCGCGGTTGCTGTCGCCGATCGACCGGGTGAACGGCTCGGGCCAATGGTCCAGCCGGCAGACGTGGCGGTAGTTCAGCACCGTGATCGCGCCCTTGTAGGCGGGGTGCTCGAAATCTCCGGCGGCCTCGTGCGCCAGCATCATGGCCCCGGTTTCCGGACCCAGGGCATCGCGCAGCCGGCCCAGTTCGCTGACCAGGTGGGGAATATCGGCGCAGGTATTCTGCAGGATGAGGCTTTTCAGGTTCTCGCCGTAGCGCGCCGCGTATTCGATTGCCAGCCAGCCGCCCCAGGAATGCCCGGCGAGATGCACGCGGCCGAGGTTCATCGCCTCGCGCACCGCCTCGACTTCCCGGGCATAGCGCTCGATGGTCCAGAGGCCGCGATCGCGCGGCCGATCCGAAGCGCCGGTGCCGAGCTGGTCGAAACTCACCACCCGATAGCCGCGCCCCGCCAACGGCGCGTGCGGCACCCGCATGTACTCGCAAGGCAGCCCCGGTCCGCCGTTGAGCAGCAGCAGCACCTCTTCACCTTCGCCGTAGCTGTAGGTGACGATCCGGTGGCCCATGACGGTAATCGTCTCGACGACCGGATCCGGCACCTTCGACCAGCGTCCAGCGTCACCCATCTCCACCGGCT
Source organism: Pelagibius sp. CAU 1746 (assembly GCF_039839785.1). Lineage (NCBI taxonomy): Bacteria > Pseudomonadati > Pseudomonadota > Alphaproteobacteria > Rhodospirillales > Rhodovibrionaceae > Pelagibius > Pelagibius sp. CAU 1746. The sequence goes on along the minus strand of NZ_JBDOQT010000001.1, from coordinate 1,164,940 downwards.
CGAGACCCATGCAACCTTCTCCCTGAAAGCATCATCTAAGTATCGATATACAATACATACAATTGCATATCCATACGTGAACTTTGCCTTCATCCACCGGCGAGCGTCAAGCGGCTTAATCGATGGTGCCGCGCCGACGCCGGGAGGATCCGACGAAAGGCCATCCGAAACCGCTGGTGTCAGGTCTTGCACGCGCGCTGGAGGCGCAGGAACCAAGCGGCCCCGGCGGATCGGCCGAGAAGCGTCCAACTCGTCTTATTTTACTTGGAAGGGCCGCGCGCCAAGCGCTCACGTCCGAAATGGTGCCCCTGGCCTGACTCGAACAGGCACTCCCTTGCGGGAAACAGATTTTGAGTCTGTCGCGTCTACCAATTCCGCCACAGGGGCCCCGAGACCGGGGAAAGGGCCGTGGGCGGCGGAGTGGGTCCCGGCGCCCGGCCGGAGCGCATCATAGCCAGGGCCGCGCGCTTGGCAACCGGTGACTTCGCTGCCGGTCCGGTCTGCGGCAAAGCCGCGGAAAACCGCGCCTGCGGCGCCGCCCGCAGGAGGCCGCGCCGGGGCTGCGCGGCGCCACCGACGGCCGCCTCCGCAAGGGTCTCCCTCGCTTTTCTATGGCACTGATCTGACAGACACGTTTAAATGCAACGCGCATATGCTACGTTCAGGACGTATCGCTCAGCGAAAAACTGTCCTTTTTGAGTAGGAAAAGCTGAATGGAACGAACGCTTACAGGGGCGTTGAGCGTGGTACATGAGGGCTAGGTAGAGCTTGGAGTGGGGAACTTTAATGGTGGATGGGCGTGTGGGCCTCACCCCCGCGCCGTAAAGGGAAGAACCTGGCATCGCGACTGCGGGACAAAGACGGTGGGTCCCGCCGGTTTGCCTTCACCGGGCACGAGAGGCGTCTCTCAAGCAATGAGGTTCGGAGATCGCGGACAGGGCGTGGAACGCCGCCGGCTTCCCCGGCGCTGCGATGGCTGCAGGACGTAGGAAGGGGCTCCCCTGCTTGTCTTGGAGTGGCCGTTGTAATGACGAATGATCACGATTTCGATCGAGAAGAAATCACCCACCGTAACGTAAAGGCCGTGGTCAAGTGGTTCAATTCGACCAAGGGCTTTGGTTTCGTCCAGTTGAGCGAAGGCGCGCCCGACGCCTTCCTGCATATTTCGGTGGTGGAGCGCTCGGGCAATCGCGAACTCTATGAAGGCACTACGATCGTCTGCGACCTGATGCAGGGCCGCAAGGGCCTGCAGGTGGCGGAAATCCATACCGTCGAAGCCTCCGCCGCGCCGCCGCCGGGCGCCGCGGCCGGAGACCAGGGTGCCACCGAGACGGTCGAGGGCACGGTCAAGTTCTTCAATGTCGAAAAGGGCTTCGGCTTCGTCATCCCGGACAACGGCGGCAAGGACGTCTTCGTCTCCGGCCGCACGCTGGAGCGTTTCGGCCTGCCGGCGCTGCAGCCGAACCAGCGCGTCCGGCTGCAGACCCGCATGGGCCAGAAGGGCCCGATGGCCGAGCACGTGGAACTGATTTAGCCCGACGGCAAGCGAGCCTACAGACGCCCGGGCGCGGCCTACTGCAGCCGCCCGGCCTCCTCTTCCTCGTCGTCCTCGCCCAGTTCGGGCGGCGTCACATGGCAGGGCCCGGCCTGATGATGCACCATCCTCCAAGCCCCCTCCTCGCGGACGAAAACGTTGGTCGCCGCCAGCAGATTTTCCCCGATAACCTCGTAGCAGGTGACAAAGGCGGTATCGCCGTAGCGGCGCGCCTTGGCGGCCCGGCAGGTGACGGCCACGGCATCGGGATTCTCGAAGATCGCCCGCCAGCTCTTCAGCACCTGCTCGCGCCCGTTCAGGCAGGGCCAGCCGGGGTGCGTGCAGGCCACCGGCGCCGCCTGCGCCCAGAGCCCCTCCATGGCCTCCAGATCCTTCATCTGGAAGGCGACGTAGAAGGCCTCGTTGGCGAAGATGATATCGGCGTGCTCCTGCATGCGCTCCCTTGGGGGTCAGCCGCTGGCCAATGCCGCCAGCCTAGCACCTTCCCAGGGCCGTTGCCCGCAACCTAATTGTCTACAGGCCCTTGCCCTGCTAAAGGAGACGTTCGCCTGCCCCAGCGGTCTGCCGGGGCGGAAGAATCCGGACCGAAACGCACCAGAGGGGTCTGATCGGGCGTGCTGCGGCGACTCTACGATTGGACCATGGACCTGGCCGGGCGCCCCTATGCCCTCTGGGCCCTGGCCGTCATCTCTTTCGTCGAGTCCTCCATCTTTCCCATCCCGCCCGACGTGCTGCTGATCCCCATGATCCTGGCGGCGCGCCAGCGCGCCTGGGTCATCGCCGGGGTCTGCACCCTGGCCTCGGTGGCCGGCGGCGTCGCGGGCTACGCCATCGGCGCCCTGCTGTTCGACACGCTCGGCCAGCCGATCGTCGAGTTCTACGGCTATGTCGACCGCTTCCAGGAGTTCCAGGCCGGCTACGAGGAATGGGGCGCCTGGATCGTCGCCGGCGCCGGCTTCACCCCTTTCCCCTACAAGGTCATCACCATCACCTCCGGCGTCATGGACCTGAACTTCGGCGTCTTCATGATTGCCTCGGTGATCTCCCGCGGCGCGCGCTTCTTCCTGCTCGCGGCGCTGTTGTGGCACTTCGGCCCGCCGATCCGCGGCTTCATCGAACGCTACCTGCCGCAGTTGACCATCCTCTTCTTCGTCCTGCTGTTCGGCGGCTTCATCGCCCTGCGCTATCTGTTTTAGCCTGCAAAGCCCACAAAGAAAGAGAAGCGACACCGGCCCATGGACCTTCTGCTGCGCAACCCCCGCACCCTGCCGGCGCTGCTGGCCGCCGCCTGTCTCGGCGCGCTGGGCGCCGCCTTCGCTTCGCAGTACTGGGGCGGCCTCTACCCCTGCGTCCTCTGCGTCTACCAGCGCTATGCCTACGGCATCGCCCTGGGTTTCGCCGTGCTCGCCTTCCTGCCGGCCGGCAGCGCAGCGGGGCGGCGTCTCGCTCTTCTCGGCAGCGGCCTCGCCTTCCTCGGCGGTGCCGCCATCGCGGTCTTCCACGTCGGCGTCGAGCAGAAGTGGTGGCAGGGCACGGCCGAGTGCCACGCCCCGGCGCTGCCGGAGAATGCCACCGTCGAGCAGCTGCGCGAGATCCTGCTGAACCAGCCCTTCGCGCCCTGCGACAAGATCCCCTGGGAGATCTTCGGCATCTCCATGGCCGGCTTCAACGTCCTGGCCTACGTCCTGCTGGCCGCGCTATCCTTCTGGGCAGCCTTTTCCACCAGCAAGGGAGCCCAGACATGACGGACGCTCCTAAGACAGACGAAGACCGAACCGACACCCTGCCCAATGACTACCTGCCCGGCGACTACTTACCAGGTGACTTGGCGCCGCAGGAACGCCTGGCCCGCATGATCCGCGTCGATCACGCCGGGGAATACGGCGCCCGGCGCATCTACGAAGGCCAGCTCGCGGTGCTGGGCAAGAGCGCCTGCGCGCCGACGCTGAAGCACATGCACGAGCAGGAGCTGCACCACCTGCGCACCTTCGAGAAGCTGATGGTGGAGAACCGCGTGCGCCCCACGGCCCTGCAGCCGGTCTGGCACATCGCCGGCTTCGCGCTGGGCGCGGCCACCGCCATGCTGGGCGAGAAAGCGGCCATGGCCTGCACGGTCGCGGTCGAGGAAGTCATCGACGAGCACTACGCCGGCCAGAACGCCCAGTTGGGCGACGACCAGGCGGCGCTGAAGGACACCATCGAGACCTTCCGCCAGGAAGAGCTGGAGCACCGCGACATCGGCCTGCAGCACGGTGCCGAGGAGACGCCCGGCTACGAACTGCTGAGCGGCGCGGTGAAGGCCGGCTCGCGTCTCGCCATCTGGCTGTCGGAACGCTTCTAGCTAGCGCCGATTCCGACCTCCCATCCTTCGAGACGCGATCCTGGCGGATCGCTCCTCAGGATGAGGCCGAGCCACCTTCCCTCATGCTGAGGAGCGCGCGAAAGCGCGCGTCTCGAAGCATGGCAAAATCGCGAAGCAAGCCGCCTCAGGACTCCAGTTCGCTGTCCCAGTAAAGAAAATCCCGCCAACTTTCGTGAAGAAAATTTGGCGGGAAGCAGCGGCCGTTGTCCTGCAGCTGGTAGGTGGTAGGCTCCTCCACCGGCCTCAAGAGACGCATGCCGGACTCGCCCAGCATTCGGTTCCCTTTCGCCAAGTTGCAGTCCTGGCAGGCGGTGACGACGTTGTCCCACGAAGTCCGCCCGCCGCGCGAACGCGGGATGATGTGATCGAAGGTCAGATCCTCCGCCGGCAGGTCATCGCCGCAGTACTGGCATTCGAAGCTGTCGCGCAGGAACACGTTGAAACGGGTGAAAGCGGGCCGGCGGTCCAGGCTGACGTACTGCTTCAACGAAATGACGCTGGGTAGCTTCATCTCGAAACTGGGCGAGCGCACCACCTCGTCGTATTCCGAGACGATGTTCACGCGGTCGAGGAAGACGGCCTTGATGGAATCCTGCCAAGACCACAGGGACAAGGGGAAGTAACTCAACGGACGGAAGTCGGCGTTGAGGACGAGCGCTGGATAGGTCTGTGCAGCACCGGTCATGTCCGGTCCATCCTTCCTCGGCGTCGTCATCTAGGTCTGGGATGCCAGGCCCTTCGACCCGCTATAAATACTAAATGCCGCCCCCCCATACAAGATATTGGGATTCGCCGGCCTGGAGACTTCACAAAACCGCAACACCGGCGGACCGCCGCCGCGAAAGCCCGCAAGACCCGGATAGATTATCTTCCAAACAACACTACACTTATTGCAAGAAAAATGATCGATAAGATACACGCCACCAAAGATTGTCCGGTTCTATACAATAATCGCTTAAATCATTTCAGTTAAATTTAACAATAAATCTGTAGCTTCCCCTAGGCAGCCGATTGTCGGCTCCAGATGTATCGATCCTTTACTGGGCGCCGGCCCCGGCCGGGAACCAAATGCCGGGTTGATCGATGCTCGCAGGAATCACTTGGGGAACCGGTCACATGGTCAAAGGCACGTCCAATTTGTTTTCGGGGCTGCGCCTCAGCCGCAAGATCCCGGCGGTCATTGTCGCAAGCGCCCTCGTCGCGGCCCTCTCCGTAGGCGTCGCCAGTTACTTCAAGGCAGCCAGCACCATCCGCGAAGAAGCCGAACGGAAACTGACGGCGCTCGCTCAAGTGCGTGCTTCGGCACTGGAGGATTACCTGGCAACCATCCGCCAGGATCTACGCATTCTCTCCACCAACGAGTCCGTGCTGGAAGCCGCCGCCGCCTTCACCGCCGCCTGGGACGAACTGGGCGCGGGCGCCAGCGATCGCCTGCGCCAGCTCTACATCACCGAAAACCCCAATCCGACCGGGCAGAAGGACAATCTCGACCTGGCCCAGGACGGTTCGCGCTACAGCCAGGTGCACGGCAAGTACCATCCCTGGCTGCGCCGCTTCCTGCGCGAACGCGGATACTACGACATCTTCCTGTTCGATACGCGGGGCAACCTGATCTACACGGTCTTCAAGGAACTGGACTACGCCACCAACCTGATGGAAGGCGAATACAAGGACACCGACCTTGGTAAGGCCTACAGGGCGGCGATGGCCGACCCGCAGGCCGGATTCCAGGCCTTCTTCGACTTCCAGCCCTATGCGCCGAGCAACGACTCGCCGGCCAGCTTCATCTCGACCCCGCTGCTTGACCACGCGGGCCAGCCGCTCGGCGTGCTGGTGTTCCAGATGCCGATCGACAACATCAACGCCGTGATGCAGAACACCGCCGGACTGGGCGAAACCGGCGAAACCTACATCGTCGGCGCCGATCTGCTGATGCGCAGCGACTCGCGCTTTCAGGACGAGTCGACGATCCTGAAACAGCGGATCGACAACGATGCCGTCGCCCAGGCGCTCAGCGGCCAGCAAGGCATGGTCCAGCAGCTCGACTACCGCGGCGAACCCGTGGTATCGGCGTTCACCTTCGTGGAGTTCCTCGATGTGCGCTGGGCCATCCTGGCCGACGCCGACCAGTCCGAGGTCTTCGCCGGCGTGACCGAGATGCGCAACAGCTCGCTGATCCTGGCCGCCTTCATCCTGACCTTCTTCACCGTCGCCGGCATCTTCATCGCCCGCGGCATCGTCCGTCCGATCTCCGCCATGACTTTGGCCATGGGCGAACTGGCGGCCGGCAACAAGGCCATCGACATCCCGGCGCGCGAGCGCAACGACGAGATCGGCGAGATGGCCAAGGCCGTCGAGGTGTTCAAGCAGAACGCCATCGAGGCCGAGCGCCTGGCCAAGGAGCAGGCCGCCGAGGCCGAAGCCAAGGCCAAGCGGGCGCAGCAGGTCGAGGACCTGAGCAAGCGCTTCGACGAGAAAGTCACCGTGGTGCTGAACTCCGTGGCCTCGGCGACGGTCGAGATGCGCAGCACAGCGGAGACCATGTCCAGCACGGCCGACCGCACCAACGACCGCTCGGGCGTCGTGTCCCGGGCCGCGGACGACGCCGCCACCAACGTCCGTACGGTCGCCTCCGCCGCCGAGGAACTGTCGAGCTCGATCGGCGAGATCAGCGCCCAGGTGACCCAGTCGACCCAGGTCGCCAACCGGGCCACCGAAGAGTCGACCAAGGCGAGCGAGACCGTGCGGGGCCTGGCCGGCGCCGCCCAGAAGATCGGCGACGTGGTGAACCTGATCCAGGACATCGCCGAGCAGACCAACCTGCTGGCCCTGAACGCCACCATCGAGGCGGCGCGCGCCGGCGAATCCGGCAAGGGCTTCGCGGTGGTCGCCAACGAGGTGAAGTCCCTGGCCAACCAGACGGCCAAGGCCACCGAGGAGATCGCCCAGCAGATCACCGGCATGCAGAGCGCGACCAACGAAACGGTGAGTGTGATCGACACGGTTCAGAAGATCATCACCGAGATCAGCGAGAACGCCACGGCCATCGCTTCCGCAGTGGAAGAGCAGAACGCGGCGACTCTGGAAATCTCGCGCAACACCCAGCAGGTCGCGGCCGGCATGCAGGAGGTGACGAGCAACATCGGCGACGTTTCCGAAGCCACCAAGGAAACCAGCGAGTCCGCCTCGAATGTCCTGGAGGCCTCCGACGAGCTCTCCAAGCAGTCGGAGCTGCTGAGGACCGAAGTCAATACCTTCCTGGAAGGCCTGCGGAGCGCCTGATCCGGGGCCTCGGCGCGCCCTTCGCCCGACCGGGGGCGATCAGAAAAGAAGCGGGCCGGGATGCCAATACCGGCCCGCTTCGTTTCTTTTGCCGGCGGCGGAACGCCGGCCGCTAGCCGTCCTCCGCGCTTCCCCCAGACGGCACCGTCTCCGGAAAGAGATGCTCGATCAGGGCCGCGGCACAGAGCTGCAAGCCCTCCTGATCGATCCCGTGTTGCAGGCCTGGGCGCGGATAGGCGGCGACTGGAACCCCGTTCAGATCCAGCGCCTGCCGGGCGGCGGCCAGGGCCTCGAAAGGCACCACCGGGTCGGCGTCGCCGTGCACCAGCAGCACCGGCGGCCGGCTGACGATTTTCTCGCCCAGTATCTCCGGCGCCAGGAGCGCGCCGGAAAAGCCGACGATGACGGCGCAGGCCTTGGGCCGGCGCAGCATCGTATGCAGCGCCGTCATGGTGCCTTGCGAGAACCCCACCAGGGCCAAGCGGTCGTCGCTCAGGCCATGCCTTTCCAGCTCCGCATCCAAAAAGGCGTTGAGGCTGGGCGCAACGTCGCGCACCCCGGCCAGCAGCACCTCGGGGTCGCGGTCCTGCAGGCTGAACCACTGGCGGCCCATGGGCGCCATGTCGCAGGGATAGGGCGCATGCGGCGACACGAAGGCGGTGTCCGGCAGCAGCGGCTCCAACAGCGGCGCCAGAGAGATGAGGTCGTTGCCGTCCGCCCCCAGGCCGTGCAGGAAGACCACCAGGGCCCGTGCCTGCGCCTGCGGCCCATCGCCCTTGGTCCCATGCCTGGGGCCGTCCAGTTCCATCACGTCGCTCACTGCTGACCAATCCTTCCTGTCGGGGAAATTCTAGGCTGTCTTCTTGACGCCGCGCCCAAGCGCGACGCCGGGATGGCGGTAGAGGTGCCAGAGGAAGCGCGCCGCGGCGCTGCGGTGGGGCCGCCAGGCCTCGCCCAGGGCCAGCATCGCCTTGGGGCCGGGCCGCGCCTCCAGTTTCTTCAGGTGCTGCGCGGCGACGCAGAGCGCAAGGTCGCCCACCGGCCAGACGTCGGGACGCTTGAGGGCAAAGAGCAGGTAGATCTCCGCCGTCCACTGGCCGATGCCCTTGACGCGGGTGAGCGCCGCGACGGCTTCCGCGTCGTCCAGGGCCTCGAGGCCCTGGATATCCAGTGCCCCAGCGGCGATCTCCCCGGCCAGGATGCGCCCGTAGCGCATCTTGGGACGGCTGAGGCCCACGGCCTTCAGATCCGCGTCGCTGGCCTTGAGGAACTGCTCGGCGGTCAGGGGGTCGACGCGCTCTTCCAGGCGCGCGACGATGGCACGGGCCGACTGGACGGAGACCTGCTGGCCGGCGATCATGCGCATCAGCCCGGCGAAGCCCGGCTCGCTGCCGCGCTGCGGCGGCAGGCCGCAGCGCGCATAGGCTTCGGCGATATCTGGGTCCGCCGCCGCCAGGGCGTCCATGGCCGGCCGGAGACATTCGTCGGGCTGCGCGTCGGGGATCATGACTGGACTTTAACGCGGGAGTAGCTTAGGGCCAATCGCATGTCGGCACCCGAAGTCACCCGCTTCGCCCCCTCGCCCAGCGGCTACCTGCACCTGGGCCACGCCTATTCGGCGCTCTTCGCCGCCCGCCAGGCCGGACAAGGCGGGCGTTTCCTGCTGCGCATCGAGGACATCGACGGCGGGCGGGCGCGCCCGGAGTTCGAGGCCGCGATCTTCGAGGACCTGGCCTGGCTGGGCCTGGCCTGGGAGACCCCGGTGCGCCGCCAGTCCGACTGGATGGCCGCCTACGCCGAGGCCCTGGCCGATCTGGAAGCGCGCGATCTGGTCTACCCCTGCTTCTGCACCAGAAAAGAGATCGCCGCCGAGATCTCCCGCGCCTCCGCCGCGCCGCACGGGCCTGCCGGCGACCTCTACCCCGGCACCTGCCGCGGCCTGAGCCCGGCCGAGCGCCAGGACCGCAAGGCAAGGGGGACGCTCTACGCCCTGCGCCTGGACATGGAACGCGCCCTGGCCGAAGCCGTGGCGGACCACGGCGCCCCCCTCACCTGGCACGACCGCGCCCGCGGCAGCCAGGCCTGCGATCCACGGCCCCAAGGAGACGTGGTGCTGGCCCGCAAGGACATTGCCACCAGCTATCACCTCTCGGTGGTGGTGGACGACGCCGCCCAGGGCGTGACCCTGGTGACCCGCGGCGCCGACCTCTTCGAGGCGAGCCACGTCCACCGCCTGCTGCAACAACTGCTCGGCCTGCCGGTGCCCGACTACCACCACCATCGCCTGATTGCCGACGACAAGGGCGAGCGCCTGGCCAAGCGCAGCGACGCCCTGGCGATCCGCGCCCTGCGCGCGGCCGGCCGCAGCCCGGCGGAGGTCATCGCCATGACGGGAATTGCGGAAGAGGCCGTGTCGTGACCGAAACGCAAACAGGGGCGCAAGCGAGCCTGGCGGAGGTCTTCGCCGCGGAGATCGCGCCCCACCTGCCGGCCCTGGAGGCGGCGCGCAAGGGCCGCCTGCGCACGGCCCGGCTGCGCGCCGCCGGCGCCGGCGGCGCCGTCATCCTGGCCGCGGTCGTCATCTGGCTGCAGGAAGTTCCGGCGGCGGCCATCGCCGTTCTGATCCTCGGCGGCGCGGCCGGCGGCTGGTGGGCCTTGGGCCCGGCGCGGCGCCACAAGGAAGCGGTGCGCGCCCTCTTCATCCCGCCGCTGCTGCGCTTTCTGGGCGAGACCGAACATCACCGCGATCCTGGCGGAAACTTCGATCTGTCACGGGTCGAGCGCGCCGGTATCACAGGCGCCTTCAACCGGTCCAAGCTGGAGGACCTCTTCATCGGCCGCCATCGCGGCACCGACTTCCGCATGGTGGAGGCACGTCTGAGGAGACGCAGCGGCGGCCGCCGCAAACGCCAGACAACGGTCTTCAAAGGACTGCTCTGCGAAGTCGGCGTGCCGGTCGCCTTCGAGGGCGTGGTGCTGCTGGTCGGCGACAAGGGCGCGCTGGGCAACTGGGTGGCCGACAAGATCCGCGGCGCCTTCGACGGCGTCGAGGCGGTGACGCTGACTCACGATGCTTTCGAGGCACGCTTCCAGGTCTACAGCGACGCCCCCGAAGACGCGCGCCGCCTGCTGCAGCCCGGCCTTTGCGACACTCTTGTGGCCCTGGCCGACGAGTTGGGCCGGGACGCGGTGAACTGCGCCTTCATCGAGGGCCGCTTCCTCGTCGCCCTGCCGCAGAAGCAGAACCTCTTCGAGATCGGCCGCCTCCACCGCTCCCTGGCGCACGGCGAGGAGGACCTGCGGCGCCTGGCCGGCGAATTCACCATTCCCCAACGGCTGATCGACACCCTGCACGGCGAGCGCAAGCAGGTCTTGCCGGAGAGCTGAGCCGCATCAGTTCGCCCCCTCCTTAAGTGCAGTTGTCCAGCCGCCGGCGAAGTGCGACCTTAGGTGGCAACAAACACGCCCCGAAACTCGGAGGTGTGGCCGCGAAAGGGAGGCCGCCATGGCAGCGACGCGGATCATGGACCAGATCAGCCACGTCGTTCTGGTCATGCTGGAGAACCGTTCCCTCGACAACCTGCTGGGCTGGCTCTACGACGCCGGGAAGCCGCAGCGCATCGTGCCGCCTGGCAGCGGCGATGCTTTCGACGGCCTTTCCGGCGGCGCCTACTACAACGACTACAAAGGCACCAAGCTGCCGGTGGTCCACGGCACCGAGAAGGCCGCGCAGCCGCTGCGCGTGCCGCGGCTGGACCCCAACGAGCCTTTCGAGCATGTGACGGTGCAGCTCTTCGCCGACGGCAACGGCAAGATGCCCGACATAAAGCCGGGCACCCCGGCCCGCATGAAGGGCTTCGCCTACGACTTCGACTCCGTCTACGAAAGCTGGGCCGAGTTGGGCGAGGTCATGGGCGCCTACGATCTGTCGCAGCTGCCCGCGCTCAGCGGGCTGGCGGGCGCCTATGCCGTCAGCGACCGCTGGTTCTCCTCGGTGCCGACCCAGACCAACCCCAACCGCGCCTTCAGCCTCTGCGGCACGTCGCTGGGACGGGTGAAGAACCTGCACCTCTCGGCGGTCGAGCAGTTCAAGACCAAGACCATCTGGAACGCTCTGCCCAAGAACGTGAGCTGGGGGATCTACTACAAGGACATCTGGCACGACAAGAAGTGCTACACCGAGTACAGCTTCCCCTTCATCGACGACGCGAAGAAGGCCGCCGGCTGGGCGGAGATCGCGACGATGGACACCTTCTTCAAGCGCGCCGAAGCGGCCATCTTGCCCGCCTTCACCTACATCGAGCCCGCCTGGGGCTACGGCAAGGGCCTGCCCGACACCTTCATCGGCAAGCAGGGCGACGACTATCATCCGCCGACCTGGGTGGGGCCCGGGGAAGCCTTCCTGAACGACATCTACAACGCGCTGACCGCCAATCCCAAGGCCTGGGCCAACACGCTGCTGGTCGTCACCTTCGACGAACACGGCGGCACCTACGATCATGTCGACCCCGGCTGGGGCGCGGTGAAGCCGGACCAGCACAGCGGCCCCAACGGGTTCCAGTTCGACCGCTACGGCGTGCGCGTGCCGACGGTCCTTGCTTCGCCCTGGATCCCCGCCGGGACGGTGTTCCGCGCGCCGGCCGGCAGCAAGCACCCCTACGACCACACCTCGCTGATCGCCAGCATCCTGAAGTGGCAGGGTGTCGACCCCGCCGGCGCGGGCCTCGGCAAGCGGGTGGCCGTGGCGCCGACCTTCGAGAGCGTGTTGAGCGACAAGGCGCGCAGCGACGTGCCACGCTTCAAGGTGCCGCCGGACTACGCCAAGCAGGGCGGCGGCGCGACGGACTTCGAGGCCGCCGAGGGCGTGCCCATCCCGGTCATCCGCCAGGCCGTCGACGACGGCGGCAGCGTCGAGGAGATCGAGGCGCGCCTGCGCGCCTGGAAGGCGGAACACGGCGGCGGGTGAAGCGCCGCCGGATGATTCGGGAAAGCTAGCTCGCCTCCGTCTCGGCGAGCTTGACGCCGGCGGCAAGGTTGGAGAGCTCGGCCGCCGCTTCCTGCAGCACCGGCACGTGGGTCATGGCCTCTTCCAGGTTCATGCGCATCACCGGGGCGTGGACCGCCAGGGCGGCGAAGAAGCGGCCGCCGCCGTCGGTGACCGGCACCGCCACCGCGACCATGCCCTCCAGGAACTCCTCGTTGTCGACGCCGACACCGGTCTTGCGTATCTCGTCCAACGCCGCGTTCAGGGCTTCTGGATCGGTGACGGAGTTGGGGGTGCGCGCCTCCAGAGTCAGGCTGCGCAGCAGCGCGGCACGCGGCGACGGCGAAAGGCTCGAGAGGTAGAGCTTGCCGGCGGCGGTGCAGTGCAGCGGCACCCTGGTCCCAACCGGCAACTGCAGGCGCAGCGGCCACTCCGCCTCGACGCGGTCCAGGTAGACCATCTCGCCGTCCTGGGGCATGGAGAGGTTGCAGGTCTCGCCGATGCGCCTGGCCGCGACCGAGAGCACCGCATGGCGCGCCGTGGCCAGGCCGGAGCCGCCGATGAGGTTGCGCGCCAGGCTGAGGAGACGCGGGCCCGCCACCAGGCCGCGTCCGCCGAACTCCTTGCGCAGATAGCCGTCGCTCTCCAGGGTCGCGCAGATGCGGTAGGCCGTCGCCTTGGGCAGGCCGCTCAACTCGGTGATTTCCTGCACCGAAGCAGGACGGTCCATGCGCGCCACCAGCTCCAAGAGCTGCAACACGCGGGCCGATCGTGATTTCGCGGCTTGCGGCTTTGCCAAGACTACAGCACCTCCTACGCGACTGTGTTGCTACACTGCCGCCCACGGCGGCGCAACTCTCCCCTCCGCCGGCGGCCCGCCCGCTACTGCAGCTGGTAAACCCCGGCGCCTTTATTCACCAGCAGGATGGTCGAGAGCTCCGGAATGAAGGCGATCAGCAGCCAGGCGGCGACCAGCGCCCCCAGGTAAGGCAGGGTGTATTTCAGCAGCCGGAAGTAGGGAATCCCGGTGATGCCGCTGGCGACATAGAGGTTCAGCCCGTAAGGCGGCGTGATGAAGCCGATGGCGTCGCCGACCAGAAAGATCACCGCGAAGTGGATCGGATCGACGCCGATGCTGGCGGCGATCGGCGCCAGGATCGGCGCCAGGATGATGGTGTTGGGCAGCGACTCCAGCACCGTGCCGGCGACCAGCACGATGGCCATGCAGGCGAAGAGCACCGCGTAGTAGCCGCCCAGGGCGTTCAACATCTCGGTGACGAAGGCGTCGGCCCCCAGCAGCGAGAGGATCTGCTGCATCACCACCGAGACCGCGATCAGGGGCGCCAGCAGGCCGGTGATCTGGCCGGAACGCATGATGATCGCCGGCAGTTCGGGAAGACTGAAACCGGGAATCACCAGGCGCTGGAGGAAGCCGGCGTCGTCCGGCAGCGCCCCCGGCGTCTCCTCCCCCGGCGCATCATGCAGCCGGCGTGCGATGGGATGCATGACGAGGCCGACGATCAGGCAGAAGCCGGCGGTCACGCCCGCCGCTTCGGTGGGCGAGAAGGCGCCGGTGTAGATCCCCCAGATGACCAGCAGGATGGCGAAGAACCCGAGCCAGGCCCCCAGCGCCGTCTTCAGGCTGCGCAGCAGGCGGAATTGGATCAGATGGCCCCACCCGTTCCTGTGGCAGATGATCCAGCAGGCGCCCTGCATGGCGATCACCATCAGACAGCCGGGAATGAGGCCGCCGATGAAGAGATCGCTGATCGACAGGTTCATGAGGAACCCGTAGACGATGAAGATGATCGACGGCGGGATGATGATGCCGACGGTGCCGCCCGCCGCCGCCGTGGCCGCGGCGAAGGTCTCCTCGTAACCGCCCTTCTTCATTTCCGGATGCATGATCGAGCCGATGGTGGCCGTGGTCGCCGAGTTGGAACCGGAAATCGCGGCGAAGAGGCCGCAGGCGCCCAAGGAGGCCATCGCGAGGCCACCGCGCAACCAGCCCAGCACCGAATAGGCGAAGTCGGAGAGCCGCTTGGCGATTCCGGCCGACTTGATGAGGTCGCCGGTCATAATGAACAGCGGCAGCGCCAGCAGGCCGAAGAAATTCAGCCCCTCGTAGAGAGTGACGCCGATGTTGGCCAGGGTGAAGTCGATGACCAGACTGACGCCCACCACCCAATAGCCGATGACCAGGAAGATCGGCACGCCCAGCGCGAAAAGCGCGGTGACGCCCAGCGAGATGAGAAAGATCCAAAGTCCGTCCATGGCGCCGTCAGTCCCCGAAGATGCTGGTTTTGAGATGGAACGGTTCGCCGCGGCGGAACAGCGTCAGGTCGTGATGGAAATTCTGCAGCACGCGGATCACCAGCACGCTCCAGGCGAAAGGCGTGGCCATGTAGAACCACCACTGCATGACGTCGTCGGTGCCCTGGACGATGGCGAAGTTGTCGTAGGACAGCCAGACCTGCTCGCTGGTGTAAACGATGACGATGACAGCGAAGGCGATCCACAGCAGCGCGTCGAGGCAGAGGCAGAGGAACTGCCCGGCGTAAGGCAGGCGCAGCCGCAGTTCGTCGAAGCGCAGGTGGGCGCGGATCTTCACGTTGTAGGCGCAGCCCAGCCAGACGATCCATAGAAAGAGATAGACCGGCACCGTCGTGCTCCAGGCAACCTGCTCGTTGAACAGGAAGCGCCGGATCACCTCTACGAAGATGATCCCGGCCATGACCACATAGCAAACCAGAATGATGATTTTCTCGACGTTCGCGTCGAGCCAGCGCAAGACCGCCATGATCCTCTCGTCAGAATCCCTTGAGCCCGCTGTGGGCCAGCCAGAAAAGAAAAGCGATTCGGGCCCGCCCGCGGCGCGTCGTCGGAACCGCGGCGGGAGCCCGAATCGAGTCTACGGCAAGGGCTGTTGCCCGGGGAGGGCCAGCGGGGGATCGGAAAGCCGGAATCCCCCCGCCGTGGGGTACGCGCCCCTGCCGTAAGAGGGCCTTAGGCCTTCCACCAGCGCCGGGGCTCGACGTTCTCCGGCAGCGTGTCCTTGGGGATCTCGCGGGCGATGTCGTAGATGAACTTGTAGGTGTCCATGCCACCGGCCCAGCCGTTGAGCCGCTCGCGCCACTGCTCCCAGGCCGCCGGCTGGAACTCCGGCGAACACATCTCCTCTGCCTCGCGCCGCGCCTCGTCGCTCATCATGGAGACCCGCGTGCCGTTCTGGTCGAAGATCGTGCCCGGCATCTGCGGGTCCGAGAAGCCGACGGTTTTCACCAGCGCCGCCTCGTTGGCCGCCTGAACGTGAACCTGCGTCAGATAGGCGGATTCGCGCACCGCGTCCTGCAGCTCGCTGCCCAGCTTGTCGAAGACCTTGGTGCTCATGGCCGTATGCTCGGTGCCGCAGAAGAACTCCAGGTTCACCACCTGGGAGACCACCGGCGACATGTTGGCGTAAGCCACGGCGGAGGCCCAGGTCTCGGCGCCGTCGATGAGGCCCTGCTTCAGGCCGTCGAGCGTCTCTTCCCAGGCGATCGGCGTCGGGTTGAGGTTCATCAGCTCCATGGCGATGCGCCCGAGCTGCGTGCCGGTGACGCGGTTCTTGGTGCCGGCCAACTGTCCGATGTTGGTGACCAGCGGCTTGTCCTTCCACTTGAGGCCCAGTTGGATGCCCCGCAGTTCGGCGTGGCTGAACAGGAACTCCACGTTATGGCGCTGGCGCAGCGGCTCACGCAGCACCTTCTCGCTGCCCGGGTGGTAGAGGAAGTAGTACTGCGCGGCGCGGCTGGGGAACATGTAGGCGTAGTCGAGGACGTTGAGATAAGGCGCGCCGCCGGCCGAGTTCTGGGTCGAGGCGGCGAAGATGTCGACGATGCCCTGCTGCGTCTTCTTCACGCAGTTGAGCTGGCCGCAGATCTGGTTGGAGCCGATGAACTCGATGCGGATGGCGCCGTCGGTGCGCTCCTCCAGGTCGGCGGCGAACTGCAGGCAGCCGGCGCGCTCGATCAGCAGGTTGCGTTCGTTGAACCCCGCCGCGCCGAACTTCAGCGTGAACTTCGGTTCGGTCTTGAAGCGCTTTTCGTAAGTCGAGTTGGCGGCTTCGGCCAGGCGCGTGGCGGTGATGAGACCGGTCATGGAGCCGGCCGCCAGCAAGGTGGACGAAATACCGTACCGCTTGGTCAGGCGCAGCAGGTCGCGGCGCGATAGGTGCTTCAGTTTTTCACTCAGCATGAGTTCCTCCCATTTCCCCGATGGCTCCGGCCTGCGGCCGCCAACAATCTTATTTATTCTCATTTAACGAGACTTATAGTTTCATTATTGCGATTGCTTGAGCGGAAATCAAGCGATATGTAATATTCGTGCCCGACGGGCAGCACCATTGATCGAAAGTTGTTCACCCGGAAAGGGCAGGCCCGGGGGACCGCGCGAGGGAGGAATGCACCAGGTGATCGCCGAGGATCAGAGCAGCGCCACGCCCGAGACACCCGGCCGCGGCGCCGCGCCACACGGCAAGGACGGCAGCGGGAGCTACGACTACATCGTCGTCGGCGGCGGCTCGGCCGGCTGCGTGCTGGCCAACCGTCTCTCCGCCGACCCGGCGAACCGGGTGCTGCTGCTGGAGGCCGGCGGACGGGACTGGAACCCCTGGATCCACGTCCCGGTCGGCTACTTCAAGACCATGCACAACCCCAGGACCGACTGGTGCTACAAGACCGAGCCGGACAAGGGCCTGAACGGACGGCGGCTCGACTGGCCGCGCGGCCGCGTGCTGGGCGGCTCCTCCTCCATCAACGGCCTGCTCTACATCCGCGGCCAGAAGGAGGACTACGACCACTGGCGCCAGCTCGGCAACGTCGGCTGGTCCTATGAAGACGTGCTCCCCTACTTCATCCGCGCCGAGGACCAGGAGCGCGGCGCCGACGACTATCACGGCGCCGGCGGGCCGCTGGCGGTCTCCGACATGCGCATCCGGCGCGAGCTCTGCGACAAGTTCATCACGGCGGCGGAAGAGCTTGGAATCCCCCCGCGCGACGATTTCAACGGCGCCGAACAGGAAGGCGCCGGCTACTTCCAGCTCACCTCACGCGACGGGCGGCGCTGCAGCACCGCCGTCGGCTACCTGAACCCGGCGCGCAGCCGCGCCAACCTGACGATCGTCACCCACGCGCAGACCGAACGGGTGCTCTTCCAGGGCCGCCGCGCCGTCGGCGTCGCCTACCGCCGAAGCGGCCGTCACGGGGGCGCGCTGCGCGAGGCGCGCTGCCGCGGCGAGGTGATCCTCTCCGCCGGCGCCATCGGCTCGCCGCAGATCCTGCTGCTCTCGGGCGTCGGCCCCGGCGCGCAACTGCAAAGCTTCGACATTCCTGTGGTGCACGACCTGGCCGGCGTCGGCCGCAACCTGCAGGACCATCTGCAGGTCCGCATGGTCTTCAAGACCAAGCACCCGATCACCATGAACGACCAGGTGCATAACCCCTTCAAGAAGATGCTGATGGGCTTGGACTACATCTTCTTCCGCCGCGGGCCGCTGACCATGGGCGCCAGCCAGGTCTGCGTCTTCGCGCGCACCTCTCCGGAGGTGGCGACGCCGGACATCCAGTTCCACCTGCAGCCGCTCTCCGCCGACAAGCCGGGCGAGGGCCTGCACAAGTTCTCCGCCTTTACCTCATCGACCTGCCAGTTGCGCCCGGAAAGCCGCGGCGTCATCGAGCTGCGCAGCCCCTTCGCCCAGGACCACCCGGCGATCCATCCCAACTATCTCGCCACGGTGAAGGACCAGCAGGTGACGGTGGCCGGCATGCGCCTGTCGCGCGCCTTCGCCGCCACCTCGGTGATGGCGCCGCTGATCGCCAGCGAAATGACGCCGGGCGCCCAGGCGCAGAGCGACGCGGAGCTTCTGGAGGCGGCGCGCAACATCAGCCAGACCATCTACCACCCCACCAGCACCTGCAAGATGGGCCGCGACGAGTCTTCGGTGGTGGACGAGCGCCTGCGCGTCCATGGGATGGAGGGTCTGCGCGTGGTCGATGCCTCGGTCATGCCCTGCGTGGTCTCCGGCAACACCAACGCGCCGACCATCATGATCGCCGAAAAGGCCAGCGACCTGATCCTCTCCGACGGCCGCGAGCGGCGCCTGGCGGCGAGCGTGTAAAGTCAACCGTCACCCTCGGGCTTGACCCGAGGGTCCATTGGGCCGCTGTTCGAGAAGTTGCAGAATGGATGCTCGGATCAAGTCCGAGCATGACAGCAGTGTCGTGTCCGACGGCAGGTTCTAGCCCGTGAGACGCCCCTGCAGACCCTCGGCGATAGCCTGGTACCCGGGCTCCGCGTCGGGCGTCAGCACGCCGTGGCGCAGGGCGAAATCGAGGTTCACCAGGGCGACGTTGAACTTGAAGTCGTCGCTGTCCTTCAGACGCTCCAGGATCTTCTCCATCGGCCAGAGGAAGAATTCCTCCACCTCGTCGTCGTTGGGCGTCGGCACGAAGTCGGCGGGCAGTTCCAGGTCGTAGACGAAGAGCACGTCGTTGCGTTGGCCCTCGGGCCGCGCGCAGAGATAGCCGAGCGCCCCCACCGGGCGGGCGCGGCGGGCGAGGTCTTCGGGCACGCTGGCCTCCTCCGCCGCTTCCTTGACGACGTTCTCCATCAAACTCAAACCATAGGGCTGCCCGCCGGCGACCAGGTGATCCAGTTTGCCCGGCGCCAGCGCCTTGTGGCGCGAGCGGCGTCCGACCCAGAGCCGCGGGCCCTCGGGGGTGCGCACAAAGCCGTTCACGTGGATGCCGTAGGCCGGCACCCCGAAGAGCGGCACCGCGCCGCGCTCCATCTTGAAGATCACCTCATCGTCCCAGCGCCGGCAGATGCCGTAGTCCTCGCCGCGCCAGGCGGGTATCTCGCCGGCGCCGTGCAGTTGTTCCAGCACCGCCTTCAACGCCGCCGAGCGCGACTCGAAATCGCCGAGGCGCGGCGCCAGGCAAACGGCCGCCTCGGTGACGTCGAAGACCTCCGGAAAATCACGCAGCCGGGCGGCGAAGGCCGGCGTCACCCAGCCCAAGGGCCGGGGATCGCCGTCCAACAGGAAGGGAAGATAGTCGTCCGCCCGCCAGCGGTGGCAGGCGCGGATGCGGTCAAGGAAGCTCATGGCGCGGAAGGTACGTCCTCGCGCCGGCGAAGGCCATGGGTTTCGCCGCCGCCGCGTCGCTCAGCCGTCGTTCAGTCGCCGCTCAGCATAGCGGTGTAACGGCGCTGCATCTCCTCCGGCGACACCTCTTCGATGGAGCTGCCGATCAGCCAGTCGTAGCCGAAGGGATCGCGCAGCGCGCCCGAGCGTTCGCCATAGAAGTGGTCCGCCGCCGGCCGGATGACCTCCGCCCCCGCGGCGACGGCTTGCGTCATCACAGCATCGGCGTCATCGACGTGAAGATGGATCGAGACCAGCGCCGGGCTTTGCGGAGAAGGCGCAGAGATGCCGCACTCGGGAAACTCGTCGGAGAGCATGATGGTGGTGCCTCCAAGCACCAGTTCCACATGTCCGATGCGGCCGCCGGGTTCGGTGAGGCGGAACTTCTCCGTCGCCCCGAAGGCTTCCTTGTAGAAGGCGACCGCCTGCTCCGCCGATTTGGCGCGCAGATAGATGAAAACCTCATGAATGGCCACGGGACCTCTCCTTGCCGTAGAAAGCGACCCCATCTAACCGGAGATCGCCCAGGCCGTATTGAACGAAATCGACCTCCGCTAGACCGGCACGTGGCGCGAGGACCGCGGCGCGCGGCGCCGGTAATCCCCCGGCGTCAAGCCCGCGAAGCCGCGGAATTCGCGCACCATATGGGACTGATCGGCATATCCGGCCGCGGCGGCGAGCGCCGCCCAGCCGATATCCCTTTCCCGGTGCAAGCGGTCGAGCGCCTCGCCGAAGCGCAGCAGGCGGCAATAGCTCTTGGGCGCCAGCCCGACGGCTTCGCGGAACGTCGCCGTGAAGTGGCGGTGGCTGACGTCCAGCGCGCCGACCACCTGCGCCACCGGACGCCGCGCCGCGAAACCCGCCAGCGCCGAGGCAATGCGCGGGTCGACCGCCGCCGGCGACGGCAAGCGCGCGGCGAGCGCGGCCTCAAAGATGTCAAGCCGGGCTCCGAGGCTTGCCGCTTCGGCCAAGCGGCTGCGCAGCCGGTCCACCTCCACCGGATGCCAGAGGTCTTCCAGCGCCACATGTCCTCCGGCAATCGCCCCCGCCGGCGCGCCGACCAGAAACCCGGCGACACCCGGGCGCAGCATGGCCCCGACGCAAGGCGCCGGCCGCGAGACATCCCGCAGATAGGACGACGTGCGCAGCCCGCCCACGACCGCCGCGGAGACCGTCGTGCCGCGCAGGTCTTCCAAGTCGCGGTAGACCCGTAGGGGACGATCCTCGAGCCGGATTACGAGATGCAGCGAATCCGCCGGCAGCATGCGCTCGCGCTTGGACGGGCCCGGCGACAGAGGGCCGCCGTGGCCTGCCCAGAGATGGCTGACGAAGGGGCGCAGCGCGGCGCCGAGCGGGCGTCTGAGCATCGTTGGACTTCCTCGACAACAACCGGAGCAGGATAAGAGCCGGCGCCTCACGCGACAAGCCGCCGCCCGCGGTGCCGCCAAGACGCCCTCGCCGGTCGCGCACAGGGTCTCCGCACCCTCGAAAGCGGAGGCTTCCAAAGCCTCCGCCAGGGCCCGGCCCAGACCGCGGCTGGCACCGGTCACCAGCACCGTCTTCCTTCGATCGATCAGGGCATCCTCCTCCATTTCCCTTCCTGACGGCTGTTCACCTTCCAAGGACGTTCGGGAGAGCGCAAAGGATACGCGAGGGCGGGGCGATTCCACCGGACCGGCCCGGCGCCGCGCAGAGGGCAGAAGCAAGGGGTTACGCCGGCTGCTCCCGGCGGCTATAGCTGAACCGGCCCCACTGCCGGAGAAGCGGAAGACGATGTCCAACGATCTGTCCTGGCGCGCCGAGGAAGCCTGCATGGCCGCCTGGCCCGCGCCGCGCGAGCTGCTGCTGGAGGGCTGGCTGCTGCGCGCGGCCGGCGGCGGCCACCGGCGGCCCAACTCGGTGAACCCGATCCGCTGCGGCGCCCGCGACCCCGGCGCGATCCTCCCCGCCGCCGAAGCCGTCTACGGCGCCCTGGGGCAGGCGCCGCTGTTCCGCGTGCTCTCCTTCGTCGAGGGCATGGATGCCGTGCTGGCGGCCAAGGGCTACGACGCCGAGGCCGAGACCTTGACGCTCTACGGGCAGATCGACAGCCTCGGCCTCGCGCGAGACAGCGGCACCGAGCTCGCCATCGTGCCCGGCGCGGAATGGCTGCAGGCGCGCGCCGCGCTGAGCGGGATCGGCGGTGCCGAGTCGCAGATCTACGAAGCCATGCTGGGCAGTATCCTGCTGCCACGCGCCTTCGCCGCGACCCGTGACGAGGGCCGGGCGGACGGCGAGATCGCCGCCCTGGCCTACGGCGTGGTCTGCAACGGCCTGGGCGTGATCGAGTCCGTGGTCACCGACGAGGCGAAGCGCCAGCGCGGCTACGCACGGCAGACCGTCGGGCGGCTGCTGCAGTGGGCCAGGGACGAAGGCGCCTCCGGCGTCTGCCTGCAGGTGGTCGCGGACAACGCGCCCGCGCTCGGCCTCTACCGCGCCCTCGGCTTCACAACCGAGCTGCACCGCTATCACTACCGCCGCAAGGTCTAGTGCGACGCGATGCGTTAGCGGCTCACGTGCTTCTGCGAGGTCAGCACCGTCTCGACTTGGAAGGTCTGGCGCAGGCAGCGGGCGATGTAGTCGCCCGTGGCCACGTCCAGGCCGTCGAGCTGAACATCGATGGCCAGGTCGCGGCCTCCCCCGGGGTGTTTGGGGCCCGTCACGTCGCTGTGCCAGCGGGTCGGCACCAGGCCGCGCTTGGCGAAGAGCTCCAGCACGCGGGGCATGACCCCGGGCGCGGCCTCGGCGAGGATGGAGAAGCAGTAGACGGTCTCGGCGGCCTTGGCAGGCGCCGGCGCGAGGGAACTTCGGTCGGAAAGATCGGAAAGAGAAGGATGAGCGGCCATCGTTTGGCCCTCCTGTACGGACATCACCTAAGACGAATCACAAACTCCCGACTACCCCTTGGGCGCCGGGTCCGTAATTCGAATAATGATGGCGGACAGAAGCTTGCGGCTCATAACGGGGCGATGAAACGCCCTGGCGGCGGGAAAGTCAAGCGGGCCGGGGCGTTAACCAAAGAAGGCGGAGTTCCACCCCCTCCCCAACCCTCCCCCATCGAGGGGGAGGGGGTTCTATGCGGCAGTTTCGAGGCCTCAAAGCATTCCCTCCCCCCTTGTGGGGGAGGGCTAGGGTGGGGGGTCAGCCCTCCCAGACCAGCCGGCGCTGGCGCAGCATGGTCTCGTCGAAGGCGCCCTCGTAGTCGGCGGCCTTCTTGGCGAAGTCCATGAAGGAGGCGTGGATCTTCCGGGTCAGGTCGTCGGTCTCGCCGATCTCCGCCACCACTTCCATGGTGATCCCGCCCAGGCGCTTGATGATCTCGTCGGAGAAGCTGCGCAGTTCCACGTCGTAGTCGTCGATCAGCGGACGGAAGGCCTGGATGTTGTGGTAGGTGAAGTCCGTGGTGGTGTCCTGCGCCGTGGCCGCGGCGGCGTAGCGCACGATGGCCTGCAGGTCGGAGGGCAGAGCCTGGAACCTGGCCTTGTTCACCGAGATCTCCAGGCCCGGACCGGGCTCGTGGAAGGCCGGCACGTAGTAGTACTTCACCACCTTCTGCAGGCCGAAGGCGACATCGTTCCAGGGGCCGATCCACTCCGCCGCGTCGATGGCGCCGGACTGCATGGCCGGCAGGATTTCGCCCGGCGGCAGCAGCACGACGACGGAGCCGGCGCGGCGCATGACCTCGCCGCCCAGGCCGGCCATGCGGATCTTCAGGCCCTGCAGGTCCTCCCAGGTGTTGATCTCGTTCTTGAACCAGCCGCCGGCCTGCACGCCGCTGGAGCCGGCATAGAAGGGCTGGATGCCGAAGTCGGCGTAGGCCTCCTCCCACAGTTCCTGGCCGCCGCCGTAAGTCAGCCAGGCCGGCAGCTCGATGGCGTTGAGGCCGAAGGGCAGCGTGGTAAAATAGTTGAAGGCCTTGGACTTGCCGACCCAGTAGTAGGGCGTGCCGTGCACAACATCGGCGGTGCCGCTCTGCACCGCGTCGAAGCTGTCGAAGGGCGGCACCAGCTCGCCGGCGGCGAAGAGCTTGATGGTCAAGCGCCCGCCGCTCATTTCATTGACCCGCTGGACGAAGCGCTCGGCGTTGACCCCCACGCCCGGCGCGCCCTTGGGCCAGGGCATCACCATGTTCCACTCGATGCGCTCCTGCGCGATGGCCGGCGCGGCCAGGGTCGACGCAGCAGCGGCCCCACCCAACACAAGGGGTCCCGCGCCCTTCACGAAGTCACGGCGTTTCATAACGTCTCCTCTCACAATGGCCGGAATCCCCGTTACGGGCTTCCGCCGTCTTGATTTGGCCGGGAGAGTAGCGGGCTTCGGCCCGGAATGCTACGGGTCGCAATTCGCACGGCAGCAATGGATACCCGCTGTCGTCCCGGGGCTCGACCCCGGGACCCAATGCCGCCGGCAAGCGGTGAACCTCTCAAGGAAGGCCGAGGCGGCGGAAAGGGCGATGGGTCCCGGCATCAAGTGCCGGGACGACAGCCAGAGGATGGCCAAGGCAGCCTCCTCCCCCAAAACCGCTTCCCCTAGGCCGCCTCTTGTGTCGCGCGGTCCACGATGTCGACCACGTCGGCGAGGATGGCGGTGAGGTCGTAGTCCTTGGGCGTGTAGACCGCGGCGACCCCGGCCTGCTTCAGGGCCGCCTCGTCCTCCGACGGGATGATGCCGCCGGCGACCAGCGGCACGCGGCCGAGGCCCGCCTTCTCCATGCGCTCCAGCACCTCGCCGGCCAGGGCGACGTGGGAGCCGGAGAGGATGGAGAGGCCGATGACGTGGACGCCCTCCTCCAGGGCCGCGCCGACGATCTGCGCCGGGGTCAGCCGGATGCCCTCGTAGACCACCTCGAAACCGGCGTCGCGGGCGCGCACGGCGATCTGCTCGGCGCCGTTGGAGTGACCGTCCAGGCCGGGCTTGCCGACCAGCATCTTGAGACGGCGGCCCAAACGCCGGGAGACCGCCTCGACCCGCTCGCGCACCGGGGCCAGGGCGTCCTCTTCCTCCTGGGAATGCGCGGCGGCCGAGCCGCCGACGCCGGTCGGCGCGCGGTACTCGCCGAAGACCCGGCGCAGCACCTCGCCCCACTCCCCTGTCGTCACCCCGGCGTGGGCGCAGGCGATGGAGGGCTCCATGATGTTGGCGCCGTCCCTGGCCGCGGCTTCCAGTTCGGCCAACGCCTTCTCCACCGCGCCCGGGTCGCGGGCAGCGCGCCAGACCTCCAGGTTTCCGATCTGCCCGGCCTCGGCCTGCGGGTCGACCGCCAGGAAGCCGCCGTCGCCGCCTTGCGTCAGCGGCGAGGGTTCGCTGTCCTGATAGGCGTTGACGCCGACGACGGTCTGGGCGCCGGTCTCGATGGCCTCCAGGCGCCTGGCGGCGCTCTCCACCAGGCGCTCCTTCATGTAGGCGTTCTCGACCGCGGCGATGGCCCCGCCCAGGTCCTCGACGCGGGCCAGTTCCTCGCGCGCCTCGGCCTTCAGCGCCGCGACCTTGGCGGCGATCACCGTCGAGCCGTCGAAGATATCGTCGTAGTCCAAGAGGTCGGTCTCGAAGGCGAGGATCTGCTGCAAGCGCAGCGACCACTGCTGGTCCCAGGGGCGCGGCAGGCCCAGCGCCTCGTTCCAGGCCGGCAGCTGCACGGCGCGGGCGCGGGCGTCCTTGGACAGGGTGACGGCCAGGGCCTCCAGCAGGATGCGGTAGACGTTGTTCTCCGGCTGCTGCTCGGTGAGGCCCAGGGAGTTGACCTGCACGCCGTAGCGGAAGCGGCGGTACTTCTCTTCCTCGATGCCGTAGCGCTCGCGGCAGATCTCGTCCCACAGCTCGGTGAAGGCGCGCATCTTGCACAGCTCGGTGATGAAGCGCAGCCCGGCGTTGACGAAGAAGGAGATGCGCCCGACCACGCGGGGAAAATCCTCCGGCGGCACCTGGCCGGAATCGCGCACCGAATCCAGCACCGCCACCGCCGTCGCCAGCGCGTAGGCCAGCTCCTGCACCGGCGTCGCGCCTGCTTCCTGCAGGTGGTAGGAGCAGACGTTGGTCGGGTTCCACTTCGGCACTTCGCGGTAGGTGAAGGCGATGACGTCGGTGATGAGGCGCAAAGACGGCTCGGGCGGGAAGATGTAGGTCCCGCGGGACAAATACTCTTTGATGATGTCGTTCTGCACCGTGCCGGTGAGCTGGCCGCGCGCCGCGCCCTGCCTTTCCGCGCAGGCGATGTAGAGCGCCAGCAGCCAGGGCGCCGTGGCGTTGATGGTCATGGAGGTGTTCATGCGCTCCAGCGGGATCTCCGCGAAGAGCTTTTCCATGTCGCCCAGGTGGCTGACCGGCACGCCGACCTTGCCGACCTCGCCCCTGGCCAGGGCATGGTCGGAGTCGTAACCGGTCTGGGTCGGCAGGTCGAAGGCCACCGAGAGCCCGGTCTGCCCGCGCGCCAGGTTCTTGCGGTAGAGGGCGTTGGAGGCCTCGGCGGTGGAATGGCCCGCGTAGGTACGGATCAGCCAGGGCCTGTCGCGCTCGCGCGCAAGAGAAGGGTCGCGCTCGCGCGCAACAGATGGGTCTTTCGTGCGCGCCCCGGCGGGCTTGCTGTCCGTCATGTCGCTCGTCTCACTCTCACCACCACTGTCTCATACCCGGCGCCTCAGGCGGGATCAAACCCGGGGCCGCGGCCGGTCCCCCGGATGCCCCCGGATACCCTTGGGGGCGGGGCCGCAAAGAACGTGCTGCAATGCACTCTAAGCCTCCGGAACCCCCTGGAAGCAACCGATTTCAGGTTATCATATTTCGTTCTGCCGTTGAAACAGACAGATAATTGCAAAAAAATCTGTCTGAACGTAAAAAACAATACCATTGTGCATTGCAAAAAACCGCCCGAACGTCTATGAGTCAAGAAAAATGCCGCACTGCCAAAGGGGATTTCCGTTCGGAGAGCGCAGTTTTCCGCCGATTCTCCACCGGAACAATGAGCAGCTGCGAAGGGACAGGCAGAGCGGCCCCCGGCCGGGACCGGGCGCCGAGAGCAGACTGGAGGAGTTGAGACATGGCCGAGACGCTTGAAGGGTCGGCTGAAGGCACCGCGACGGAAACACCGGAACGGCCGGTGAAGGACCTCTATGAGGTCGGTGAGATTCCCCCGCTGGGCCACGTGCCGGGCAAGATGCACGCCTGGGTCATCCGGCGCGAACGCCACGGCGAGCCGGAGCAGGCCATGCAGTTGGAGGTGGTCGACACCCCGGCCCTGGACAGCCACGACGTTCTGGTCATGGTGATGGCCGCCGGCGTGAACTACAACGGCGTCTGGGCCGGCCTGGGCGTGCCGATCTCGCCCTTCGACGTGCACAAGGCGCCCTATCACATCGCCGGTTCCGACGCGACGGGCATCGTCTGGGCCGTGGGCTCCAAGGTGAAGCGCTGGAAGGTCGGCGACGAGGTCGTGGTGCACTGTAACCAGGACGACGGCGACGACGAGGAGTGCAACGGCGGCGACCCGATGTTCTCCACCTCGCAGCGCATCTGGGGCTACGAGACGCCCGACGGCTCCTTCGCCCAGTTCGCCCGCGTGCAGGACCGCCAGCTCATGACGCGCCCGCGCCACCTGACCTGGGAGGAGAGCGGCTGCTACACCCTGACGCTGGCGACCGCCTACCGCATGCTCTTCGGCCACCGCCCGCACATCCTGCGGCCGGGCCACAACGTGCTGGTCTGGGGCGCCTCCGGCGGCCTGGGCTCCATGGCCATCCAGCTCATCGCGACGGCCGGCGCCAACGCCATCGGCGTGATCTCCGACGAGGACAAGCGCGACTTCGTCATGTCGCTGGGCGCCAAGGGCGTCATCAACCGCAAGGACTTCGACTGCTGGGGCCAGCTTCCGCCGGTCAACGGCGAGGGCTTCGGCGACTACATGCGCCGGGTGCGCGAGTTCGGCAAGGCGATCTGGCAGTACACCGGCAAGGGCAACGACGTCGACTTCGTCTTCGAGCATCCCGGCGAGCAGACCTTCCCGGTTTCCTGCATGGTGGTGAAGCGCGGCGGCATGGTCGTGTTCTGCGCCGGCACCACCGGCTACAACCTGACCTTCGATGCGCGCTTCGTGTGGATGCGCCAGAAGCGCATCCAGGGCAGCCACTTCGCCAACCTGATGCAGGCCAGCCAGGCCAACAACCTGATGGTCGAGCGCCGCATCGACCCCTGCATGTCGGAGGTCTTCGCCTGGCGCGACATCCCGCGCGCCCACACCAAGATGATGAAAAACCAGCACCGCCCCGGCAACATGGCCGTGCTGGTTCAGGCGAAGCGCCCGGGCCTGCGCACCCTGGAAGACGCGGCCGCCGAGGACTGAGACGGCCGAAGGGAGCAGAACCATGGCGCTTGCCTGTCTGGCAGCGGAGGCGGAGCAGGCCGGCGACAAGCTCGCCCAGCAGGGTTTCGCCCTGCTGGACGGTTCCGACGTCGACCGGACGGCCGCCGTCGCCGCCTTCGACGCCCTCTGCGTAGCCGGCGGCCGCGAGGTTGGCAGCGATGATCGGGGCTCCGCCCGCATCGCGCCCGGCGCCCCGCTGATCGGCACCTTGATGGCGCAGCCCGCCGTGCGCGACCTGGTCGCGGAGACCCTCGGCCCCGCCGCCAGGCCGGTGCGGGCCATCGCCTTCGACAAGACCGGGCATCGCAACTGGTTCGTGCCCTGGCACCAGGACCGCGCCATCGCCGTGAAGACGCGCGATGACTCGGCGCCGGCCCGCAACTGGACGGTCAAGGACGGCGTTCCCCACTGCGAGGCGCCGGTCAGCCTGCTGGAGGGGATGTTGACCCTGCGCTGGCACCTGGACCTCATCGGCCCGGCCGACGGCGGCCTGCGCGTGCTGCCCGGAAGCCACACGAAGGGCCGCCTGACCACGGAAGAAATCGCGGTGCTGGCCGCCGAAACGCCGGCGGTGGAACTGGCGGTCTCCGCTGGCACCGTGCTGGCGATGCGCCCGCTGCTGGTCCACGGCTCACGCCGCCGCACCACCCGGGGTCACCGCCGCATCCTGCATGTCGAACTGGCGTCGGGAAATCCGCCGCCGCCGCTGGAATGGGCTTGGGCCTGAACCATCCCTCAAGTGATATGATCGTTGGGCAAGAAGGTTAGAGAGATGACCGCCGTGCAAGCCGAAGTCCGGAGCGAAAGCCTGATCCTTCCCAACCTGCTCCCGCTCTGCGCCGAGGCGCTGGCCGCCGCCGAGAGCTTCGGCGCCGCCGCGCGCGCCGCCGTGGCCGCGCTGGTCGCCCCCGGCGGAAAGGTCGATACAGCCTTGCTGGAGCGCGAGCAGTTCGCCGCCCACGGCTATGCCTGGCTGGCCACCTACGTCGCCGCCCTGCGCGAGATGCTGCACTGGGCCGAGCGCCTGGAGGCCGCGGGGCAGTTCGGCGAGCTGGAGCAGATGATGCTGCAGGCCGCCTACGGCGAATACCTGAACCAGCTCTCAGGCGGCATCGCCCTCAGCCAGGTGGAGGTGCTGCGTCCGGCCGACCTGGGCCTCGGCGAAGCCGCGCTCGCCGCCCTCGACGCCCCGGCGGTGAAGACATTCAGGACCGAAGGCAACGGCTCTGCCCTGCGCATGGCCATTGCCGGCTATCTGGCCGAGGGCAAGTTCGGCGAAGCGGGGCTGGCCGACGAGATGCTGGAGATGATCCGCGACCAGTTCCACAAGGTCGCCGAGGACCACAAGGAAGCCGCCCACGCGTGGCACCTGAAGGACGAGCTGATCCCCCTGGAGGTGGTGCAGCAAATCGCCGAGTTGGGCGTCTTCGGCCTGACGGTGCCGGAGGACTTCGGCGGCGCCGGCCTCGGCAAGCTCGCCATGTGCGTGGTGACCGAAGAACTGTCGCGCGGCTATATCGGCTTGGGATCGCTCGGCACCCGCTCGGAGATCGCCGCCGAGCTGATCCGACTGGGCGGCACCCCGGCGCAGCAGGAAAAGTGGCTGCCGCTCATCGCCTCCGGCGAGATCCTGCCGACCGCCGTCTTCACCGAGCCCAACACCGGCTCCGACCTCGGCTCTCTGCGCACCCGCGCGGCGCGGGACGGCGATGTCTACAAGGTCACCGGCAACAAGACCTGGATCACCCACGCCGCGCGCAGCGACCTCATGACGCTGCTGGCGCGGACCGACCCCGACGAGGCCGGCTACCGCGGGCTTTCCATGTTCCTGGCCGAGAAGCCGCGCGGCACGGAGGCCGACCCCTTCCCCGCGCCCGGCATGACCGGCGGCGAAATCAAGGTGCTGGGCTACCGCGGCATGAAGGAATACGAGCTGGGCTTCGACGGCTTCGAGGTGAAGGCCGAGAACCTGCTGGGCGGCGTCGAGGGCCAGGGCTTCAAGCAGCTCATGGCGACCTTCGAGTCGGCGCGCATCCAGACCGCGGCCCGCGCCGTGGGCGTCGCGCAGTGCGCCCTGGAGCTGGGCCTGGAATATGCCCAGGACAGGAAGCAGTTCGGTAAGGCCATCGTCGCCTTCCCGCGCGTCGCCGGCAAGCTGGCCTGGATGGCGGTGGAGACCATGATCGCCCGCCAGCTTACCTACTTCGCCGCGCGCGAGAAGGACAGCGAGCGGCGCTGCGACATCGAGGCCGGCATGGCCAAGCTGCTGGGCGCCCGCGTCGCCTGGGCCAACGCCGACAACGCCCTGCAGGTGCACGGCGGCAACGGCTACGCCGAGGAGTACAAGATCTCGCGCGTGCTCTGCGACGCGCGCATCCTCAACATCTTCGAAGGCGCCGCCGAGATCCAGGCGCAGGTCATCGCCCGCGGCCTGCTGGCGGGGCGGAACTGAAAGCCCAGAGGACTCGTCAGTCGAGCGAGATGAAGTAAAAGAGCTCGTGCAACAGCCGGTCCGAACCGGCGCCGGCAAGCCGCACGAGGATGAAGCTCGCCACCACGACACAGGCCGCGATGAAGGCGTAGCTCATCACTGCCGCGCCCCCGTCGTCGCGGGCGAGCCGCTTCACTCCATCCAGTTTCAGCTTGTCCAGGATCAGCCTGTCCCACATGACCTGATCCCTCCTTTCTTCCGCAGCCTTCAGCTTGCGCTCAGGCCCTTAGAAAGAGATGAACCCGGTGTGGCATCTCTGTGTCACCGCGCGCGATGCGTGACCGGAGATTGTATCGAAGGACACGGATGGGTTGCCGCGGCCGCCTAGGGCGACGGCGGCAGCATCACGTCGGCCACCTGGGTCAGCATCTGATCCAGAGCGTCGCCGGCCAGGCCCAGCGCGACAAGGCCGGCAACCGACACCAGGGCGCCGATCAATCCGTATTCGATCGCCGCCGCGCCCTTCTCGTCATCGACAAACCACGTCACGGCATTGTGCATTTCCCGATCCACTCTTGCCTTCCGCAGGCGTCCAGCTTGACCCGGGAATTTTGCCAATCCGTGAAAATTCGCGGCCATTTAGCGGGCATTCGCGGCGAAGGCGAAGGGCCGCGGCAAGGCCCTTGCGATCAGCGGGCCGAGCCGCGCGGGCCGGAGGCGCCGGCCTCCGCACCGAGGGCGGGGGCTAATTCCCGGCGGCATCCCCGGCGCCGCCGTTCAGGATATCGCGGCGGGTCTGCAGGCTCTGCAAGCTGCCCTGATAGGCCAGGTAATATTTGAAGATGTTGCTGACATAGCGCACCGGCTCGCGCCCCACTTCCTTGGCGACGACGTGCTCCACGTTGTGAAACCAGCGGTTTGGATCGTAACCCTGCTCGGCCGCCTTCTCGCGCAGCCTGGCGATACGGTTGGGCCCGGCGTTGTAGGACGCCAGGGCGAAGAGCCCGCGGTTGAGAGCGTCCAGTTCCTCCGGCTTCATGTAGGTGTCCAGCATGAAGCGCATGTACTTGGCGCCGGCATGGACGTTGTTTTCCATCTTGTCGATGTCCGCGACGCCGACGTTGGGATCGGCCGCCGTGGAAGGCAGCACCTGCATGATGCCGACGGCGCCGGCCTTGGACTTCGCGTTCTGGTCCAGGCCCGATTCCTGATAACCCTGGGCGATGAGCAGCAGCCAGTCGAAGCCGTACTCCCCTGCGTACCGCTGGAACACCGGCGCCGTCTCGTGGAAGCGCTCGACGCCGTCCTCCGAGAGCGCCTTGCCGAGCCACTTGGTGGTGCCGTAGTAGCGCTTGATGAAGATGTTGCCGAGCTGCGTGCCCTTCTTCGCGCCCTTCACGAAGCCGTTGACCGCCGCGGCGAGCTGCGGGGAGTCCTGGCGGAATGCCCAGGCGATCCGGCCGCCCTGGCGCAGGGGAACGGCTTCGTGGATCTGCAGGTTGTCCAGGACGCCGGCCCAGAAGTCGGCCTGGTGGCGGTCGACGAGGGTTGCCGGAATCATCTCCGCCTGCACCATCTCCAACAGGTCTTCCACGGTCAGCAGTTCGTTGGCCTTGCGGATCCGGACCGGGGCCTTGCCGGCCGCCGCCAGGCGCTCGTTCAGGGCCAGCAGGCTCTCGTAATAGCTGCTCGACTCGCGGACATGGATTTCCAGGCCGGCGAGATCTTCTTCGCGCGCGATCGGCGCGGCGGAGCCGGCCGTCACCACGACCTCGCTGACGTCGCTGAAGAAGGGATCGCTGAAGTCGACCCGCTTCAGGCGCTCCTCGGTGATGGTCAGGTTGCCGGCGGCGATGTCGCCATAGCCCTCGGCCACGCCGGAGAGCAGACGGTCGGGCGGGGTCGGGATGATCACCACCTCGACGCGCAGGGACTTGGTCTTCAGCCGCGTGTTGAGCTGCTTTTCGAACTCCCGCGCGTACTCGTAGGTGATGCCCCGCTGGGTCGCCCCGTCCAGGAAATAGAACGTCGGGCTGTAGGGCACCAGGAAGCGCACGGCGCGGCGCTGGACCATCGCGTCCAGATCGCCGGTCCAGGGCTTCAGGGCGGGCAGCGTCTCCGGTCCCGCCGCGGCCGGCGCCGCCAAGGGGGCGAGGACGGCGAGCAGCAAAGCCAGCGGCGGCAAGCCCAGCGGCAGCCCGCGCCAAGGCGCCGGGCCCAGCGCCCCGAGAAAACGGACAAGGACGAACATTGGCGCCTCCGGCAGCAGAGCTCCATAATCCCCCGGCAGGTTAGCAGACCTGCGGCCGCTTTGGTAAGGCGCCCCGGCCGCGAGAAAAAACGGGAACCGATTGGGCGCCGGGCGCATCTAATGGTCAAATAGCCGAGAGACCACCCGCAAGCCGAGGGACCCTGCCATGGAGCCAGCAAGCGAAAGCCCCACCGCCGCGCCGGTCGAAAGCGACCTCCTCGCCCGCCGGGACGATGGCGACGCGGCGCTGCTCGCCGCCGCGCGCCAGGGCGATGTCGGCGCCTTCGAGGCGATCATGCGGCGCCATAACCGGCTGCTGTTCCGCACCGCCCGCGCCATCGTGCACAACGATGCCGATGCCGAAGAGGTCGTGCAGGAAGCCTATCTGAAAGCCTTCCTCCACCTCGCGGGCTTTGCCGGGACCGCGCGCCTTTCCACCTGGCTGGTCAAGATCGCGGTCAACGAAGCGCTCGCCCGCCTGCGCCGGCGCATGCCCGCCACCCCCTTGGAGCTGGGCGCCGAACCCGCGACGGAGGCCAGCATGATCATCGACCCGACCATGGCCGACAGTCCGGAAGCCAGGGCCGCGCAGGGCGAAATCCGCCGCCTTCTGGAAGCGGCCATCGACGACCTGCCCCAGGCCCAGCGCGCCGTCTTCATGCTGCGCGCCGTCGAGGAATTCAGTACCGAAGACACCGCGGTCTGCCTGGGCATTCCGGCGGACACCGTGAAGACGCGCCTGCACCGCGCCAAGCGCCAGTTGCGCCGGCGCCTGCAGCGCGGCGTCGCCAGCGCCCTGGCCGACACCTTCCCCTTCGCCGGGGCGCGCTGCGACCGCATCGTCGCCCAGGTGCTGGCGCAGATCGCCCAGGCTCCGCCGGACGGCTGAGCCCCGCCCCGGCCAGCCGCCTCCGACTCACCGCCCCATAGGAAACACCCTAAGCATCGCCGTGCCCCGCGCCCGGCGCCAGGGAGGCGCTGTGCCTTCGCCTCCACCATCCCGAAGCAAGCAACCCAACCGTTCCAGGAGAAGATTCATGCCAGAAACCATCGTCAGCCTGCCCCGACGCTCCTTCCTCGCCGCGGGGGCCAAGTCCACGCTCTCGGCCGGCGCCGTCCTGCTGCTGGCCGGCTGCAGCGGCAACAAGGCGGCCATGGCCGCCTCGTCCGAAGACGACATCAACATCCTGAACGCCGCCTTGGGCGCCGAGCAGGAGGCCATCGCCGCCTACCAGGTCGGGGCCGAAAGCGGGCTGCTGACCAAGCCCGTGCTGGACCTCGCCGTGCAGTTCCAGGGCCACCACAAGGAGCACGCCGACGTGCTGGCCAAGACCGTGCGCGATCTGGGCGGCGCCGCGGTGGAGCCGCTGGCGCGCTACGACTTCCCCACCGGGGATTTGAAGTCGGAGGCCGACGTGCTGCGCTTCGCCGCCGGGCTGGAGAAAGGCGCGGTGAGCGCCTATCTCGGCGCGGTGCCGCTGTTCAACGAGCGCGAGCTCGCCAAGGCCGCGGCCAGCATCCTGGGCGACGAGGCCATGCACTGGGCGGTGCTGCGCGGCGCCCTGGGCGAGAATCCGGTGCCCGTGGCCTTCGTATCCTGAGCCCCCCGGTATGACCTTGCGAAAGGCATACCTTGCCGCGGCGGTGCTGCTGGTCCTGCCGGCAGTATCCGCCGCGGTCCCCACGGCGGCGGCCGGCGAACTGCCGCCGGGCGACGCGCAGCGCGGGCAGGCGATCTACGAACGCTGCCAGGCCTGCCACTCCTTCGAGCGCAACCGCAGCGGCCCGAAGCATTGCGGCCTGCTGGGCCGCGAAGCGGGCAGCCAGCCCGGCTTCAAATACTCCAAGGCGCTGCGCGAGTCGGGCATCGTCTGGACCGAGGCCAGCCTCGACCGCTTCCTGGCCAATCCCTTCAAGGCCGTGCCCGGCACCCGCATGGGCTATGCCGGCGTGAGGGACCCGCAGGAGCGCGCCGACCTCATCGCCTTCCTCGCCACCGCCGCCCCCTGCCCGCAATAGCCCGCCTTCAAAGGGGGCTGTACTTTCCGCGCCGAAGCTGTCTTTGCTGGGGTCCGCCGCATCCCGATTTCGCCGGACCCCAGGAGACCGAGACATGCTGGCCGTCAACCCGGACCTCTTCGCCGCCTATCTCTTCGCCACGGTCGTCCTGATCCTCATGCCGGGGCCGATCGTCACCCTGGTGATCGCCAACTCCCTGGCCTACGGCCAGCGCACGGGCCTGGCCACGGTGGCGGGCTCGACCAGCGGCAACGCCCTGCTGGTGGCCGCCGGGGCGCTGGGCCTGACCACCCTGCTGGCGCTGGCCGCCGACGTCTTCGAGGTGCTGCGCTGGGCCGGCGTCGCCTACCTGATCTACCTGGGGCTGAAGCAGTGGCGCGCGGCCCTGCGCGCCGAGGCGGCGCCCGGGATGCCGGCGACGCGCAGCGCCCGCCGGGCCTTCGGCCAGGCCGTGCTGGTGGCCATCACCAACCCCAAGACGATCTTCTTCTACGCCGCCTTCTTTCCGCAGTTCATCGACCCCGCACTGGCCGCCGGCCCGCAGCTGTTGGCCATGTCGCTGGCCTTCGTGGCGATCACCGTCCTGCTGGACGGCGCCTATGCCCTGCTCGCCAGCCGGGTGCGCGGCCTCTTCGCCTCGGCCCGCGCCAACCGGGTCCGCCACGGCATCACCGGCACCCTGCTGCTGGGCACCGGCCTGGGCCTCGCGCTGGCGCGGCGCTGACGCGCCGGGCGCTGCCTGTCCCTTGGGGGCGCGGTGCCAGCCGCGGCCCGACGCGGCCCGACGCGGCAATGAGTCGCGCCGCTGACAGCCCGAAAAGTGTCGGGAAATTGCTGGTCTTGCCCCCGGCGGCGGGTTTAAGGTCGCGGCCATGAAAACCTTCTTCTTCGTTCTGATGCTGATCGCCATGTTCATCACGCTGGGCGTGCTGGCGACCGGCATCATCGGCATGGCCCGCGGCGGCGAGTTCAACGCCAAGTACGGCAACAAGCTGATGCGCGCCCGCGTCATCGCCCAGGGCTGCGCCCTGCTGCTTTTCGCGCTCGCCGTGCTGGTCGGCAGCGGCGACTGAGCCGGTAGACGGCGGCAGGGAGCACGGTCCGGCGCATGGTCAAGCTCACCCGCATCTACACCAAAGGCGGCGACAAGGGAAAGACCTCCCTGAGCAGCGGAAAACGCGTGGTCAAGCACCACCCGCGCGTCGCCGCCTACGGCACCGTGGACGAGACCAACGCCGCGGTCGGCCTGGTCCGCCTGCACACGGGCAGGCCGGACGGCCGGGAGGCCGACGCCACGATCGATGCGATCCTGGGGCGCATCCAGAACGACCTCTTCGACCTGGGCGCCGACCTGGCGACGCCGGAGCCCGACCCCGAAGCCGGCCCCCCGGAGTTTCCGCCGCTGCGCGTCGTGGCCGAACAGACCCGGCGCCTGGAGGCGGAGATCGACGAGTTGAACGCCGAGCTGGCGCCGCTCAACTCCTTCGTGCTGCCCGGCGGCAGTCCGGCCGCCGCCCATCTGCACCTGGCCCGCACCCTGGCGCGCCGCGCCGAGCGCGATATCACCGCGCTGGCCGAGAGCGAAGCCATCAATCCCGAGGCCGTCCGCTACATCAACCGGCTGTCCGATCTGTTCTTCGTCATGAGCCGCTACCTGAACGACAAGGGCGCCGGGGACGTGCTCTGGGAACCAGGCGCGACCCGGGACGCCACCCGGGGCGCGGATCAGGCTGCGAATCGGGGCGCGAATCGGCGGAAACCCTAGGCCGAGGGCGGGTCTGGTGACGTTGACAGTGTACTATCATGCTCCTATTGTGCGGCTGCGAGATAGGCAGCACACGTTTCCGTACGCCCGTCGTCCCAGGGCCTCGCGCAACAATCTTGCGCAGGAACGCTCGGCGGGCTCTTTGACAGCTTCAAGACAAAGGGTGGTCGCAGGGTTGCGATGAAGGTTCTCGTTCCGATCAAGCGCGTCATCGACGCCAACGTGAAAGTCCGCGTCAAGGCGGACAACACCGGGGTGGAAACGGCCAACGTGAAGATGGCCATGAACCCCTTCT
Source organism: Pelagibius sp. CAU 1746 (assembly GCF_039839785.1). Taxonomy (NCBI): domain Bacteria; kingdom Pseudomonadati; phylum Pseudomonadota; class Alphaproteobacteria; order Rhodospirillales; family Rhodovibrionaceae; genus Pelagibius; species Pelagibius sp. CAU 1746. The sequence continues at coordinate 1,128,421 of NZ_JBDOQT010000001.1, read as the reverse complement.
GCGAAATCGCCGTCGAAGAAGCCGTGCGCCTGAAAGAGGCCGGCACCGCCAGCGAGGTCATCGTCGTCTCCGCCGGCGCCGCCCAGGCCCAGGAAACCCTGCGCACCGGCCTGGCCATGGGCGCGGATCGGGGCATCCTGATCCAGTGCGACAGCGACCCGGAGCCGCTGGCCGTGGCCAAGCTGCTGAAGGCGGTGGTCGAGAAGGAAGGCCCGGAACTCGTCATCCTCGGCAAGCAGGCCGTCGACAACGACAACAACCAGACCGGCCAGATGCTGGCGGCGCTGCTGGGCTGGCCGCAGGGCACCTTCATCTCCAAGATCGAGAAGACCGACGGCAGCTTCGCCATCACCCGCGAGGTCGACGGCGGCCTGGAGAAGCTCGAACTGAAGGCCCCTGCGGTGGTCACCACCGACCTGCGCCTCAACGAGCCGCGCTACGCCTCGCTGCCCAACATCATGAAGGCGAAGAAAAAGCCGATCGACACCCTGACCCCGGCGGATCTGGGCGTGGACGTCGCCCCGCGTCTCACCGTGGTCTCGGTCACCGAGCCGCCGGCGCGCAAGGCCGGCGTGAAGGTCGCCTCCGTCGCCGAGCTGGTCGATAAACTGCGTAACGAAGCGAAGGTGATCTGATGTCCACGCTGATCGTCGCCGAGCACGACAACGCGGAGCTGAAGCCCGCCACGCTCAACGCCGTCACCGCCGCCGGCCGGCTGCCGGGCGAGACCCACGTCCTGATCGCCGGTTCCGGCTGCGACGCCGCCGCCGAAGCCGCCGCCAAGGTGGCCGGGGTCGACAAGGTCCTGAAGGCCGACGACGCGGCCTACGACCATCACCTGGCCGAGAACCTGGCACCGCTGGTGGCCAAGCTGGCGGCCGGCTACAGCCACGTCATCGCCGCCGCCACCACGTCGGGCAAGAACGTCATGCCGCGCGCGGCCGCGCTGCTGGACGTGCAGCAGGTCTCCGACATCTCGGCCATCGAGGGCGAGGACACCTTCGTGCGGCCGATCTACGCCGGCAACGCACTGGCCACGGTGAAGTCGGGCGACGCCGTCAAGGTGCTGACCATCCGCGCCACCGCCTTCGACGCTGCGCCGGCCGAGGGCGGCTCCGCCGCCGTCGAGGCGGTCGAGAGCACCGGCGATGCCGGGCTCGCCGCCTTCAAGGGCCAGGAACTGACCAAGTCGGAGCGCCCGGAGTTGACCACCGCGGGCATCGTCATCTCCGGCGGCCGCGGCATGCAGAGCGGCGAGAACTTCGCCATGCTGGAGCGCATCGCCGACAAGCTGGGCGCCGCCGTCGGCGCCAGCCGCGCCGCGGTCGACGCCGGCTACGTGCCCAACGACTACCAGGTCGGACAGACCGGCAAGGTGGTGGCCCCGGATCTCTACGTCGCCGTCGGCATCTCCGGCGCTATCCAGCACTTGGCCGGCATGAAGGATTCCAAGGTCATCGTCGCCATCAACAAGGACGAGGAAGCGCCGATCTTCCAGGTCGCCGACTATGGCCTGGTGGCGGACCTCTTCGAGGCGGTTCCCGAGTTGGAAAAGGAATTGGGGTAGGGTCCAGGGCCACACGTCGTGGGGACGGCGGCCCGACCCGGCTCATAAGAACAAAGGTATCTTGAACCTCATGGCAGATCAGGACGCGCCCGCGGCGGGCTTCAGCGACATCAAGTCCATCGGCGTGATCGGCGCCGGCCAGATGGGCACCGGCATCGCGCATGTCTGTGCCCTGGCCGGCTACGACGTGAAGCTCTCCGACGTCTCCGCGGAAGCGGCGGCCAAGGCGATGGACATCATTGCCAAGAACATGGACCGCCAGGTACGGCGCGAGATTATCAGCGAGGCCGACAAGACCGCCGCCCTGGGCCGCATCTCCACCGGCAGCGGCCTGGAAATGTTCGCCGACTCCGACATCGTCATCGAGGCGGCCAGCGAAAACGAAGAGGTGAAGCGCACCATCTTCAAGGCGCTCTGCCCGGTGCTGAAGCCGGCGGCGCTGATCTGCTCCAACACCTCCTCGATCTCCATCACCCGCCTCGCCTCGGTGACCGACCGCCCGGCCAAGTTCATGGGGATGCACTTCATGAACCCGGTGCCGCTGATGCAGCTTGTCGAGCTGATCCGCGGCATCGCCACCGACGAGCCGACCTTCGAGACGGTGCGCCAACTCTCCGAGAAGCTGGGCAAGACCACCGCTCCGGCCGAGGACTTCCCGGCCTTCATCGTGAACCGCATCCTGCTGCCGATGATCAACGAGGCGGTCTACACCCTCTATGAGGGCGTCGGCTCGGTGAGCTCCATCGACACGGCGATGAAGCTGGGCGCCAACCATCCCATGGGCCCCCTGGAGCTGGCCGACTTCATCGGCCTCGACACCTGCCTCTCCATCATGCACGTGCTCTACGACGGCCTGGCCGACAGCAAGTACCGGCCCTGCCCGCTGCTGGTGAAGTACGTGGAGGCCGGCTGGATCGGCAAGAAGGCGGGCCGCGGCTTTTACGACTACTCCGGCGACGAGCCCGTCCCGACGCGCTAGGGCGCGTCCCTCAGCGCCTCACGCATGAGCCGGCCGCTCTAGCGGCGGATGTATTCAAACGTCTCGCCTGCGGCGCCTTCGTACTGCACCTTCAGGAGCTCGCCCGAGGCGGCGTACCAGAGGTCGCGCTCGACCTCGCCGGAGAGCTTCACGTGCTCGGCCTCCATGGATCCGCCCTTCGCCTCGATCGTCTCCCAGCCCAAGAGGTTGGAGCGCACGCGGTAGGTCTCGCCGCTGGCCACCGAGAACAGCTTGCCGGCGGCGAGGCGGTCCTTGCTCCACAGGCTGTCGATCGAGAGCGGCTCCCTGATCTCCTCCTCGGCGCCGTTGACGGTGCGGCTGTAGAAGCCTTCCTTGCGCACGATGGAAACCTCGAACTCCTCGCCGTCGTCGTTGGTCATGCCGGCCAGCGACTCCAGCTGGCCGTCGCGCCAGCGCTCGACCCGCTTGTGTTCGTAGCGGAACAGGGTGACGAAGGCGAAGCTCACCTTCATCTCGGTTTCGACGGAGACCTTCAGGGTGTCGTCCAGGCGCTCGAAGTCCAGGCGGTGCTCGCCGACCTTGTCGCCGTCACGCAGCACGTCGAAGACCATGGCGTCCTGCGCGGCCTCCCCTGTGGTGGCGTTGCGGATCGCCTCCTGAGCCGCCGCCTGGGCCGCCGCCCCGGGGGCGGTCAGCGGCGCGGCGAGCCCCAGAGAGGCCGTCAGCAGCAGCGGGAGCACGGACGTCGGCAGTCGGAACGGCCGAAGAAGCGGGCGGGCAGGTCGATACCCCATGGCCAACACCTCCTTCCCCAAGCGGCCCGCCCAACATGCTATGGCAGGCGGCGGGCCGGACTGTTCGCAGGCCCCCTATATTCGCCAGAGCCGGCGCCGACTACAAGCCTGCCGTGCAATTGAGTGTTATACTTCTACTTTTTCAACCAGGAGTGTTTGTTTGCGGCAGAGGCTGCCGGGTGTCTTGGGGCATCGCGGCCGGGGCCTGCTCCGCCCCTGGTTGTCCCGGCCCCGCCTGGCCCAGGTAATGGCGCATGAAGGCCAGGGATTGTGGGGAGTCCCACTCCGCCGGGCCGACCAGACCGGCGACCACGCGGCCCTGGCGGTCGATGACGAAACTGGTGGGCAGGCCCTTGAGGGCGAAGGCGCGGGCCAGCTTGCCCTTGGGGTCCAGGTAGACCGGCAGGCGCTGCAGGTCGAGACGGGCCAGGAACGGCGCGACCACGCCGGCCCCGCCGCGGTCCTGGGAAACCGCCAGCACGGTGAAGCCCTCGCCCGCCAGGGCTTGGTGCAGGCGCTCCAGGCTCGGCATTTCCCGCACGCAGGGCGCGCACCAAGTGGCCCAGAAGTTCACCAGCACCACCTTGCCGCGGAAGTCGGCGAAGCTCGTCTCACCGCCCTCAAGGGCCTGGAAAACCGCGCTCGGCGCTGGCACCGGCGGATCGGAGAAGGTAAAGTCCTCGGCGAAGGGGCCCTCGGGAACCGTAGGCGCGCCGCCGGACTCCGCCAGCCGCTCTTGTTCCGAGGCAATGGGGGCCGAAGCCACCGGGATCCAGAGGACGAAGGCCAGCGCGGCGAGCCGGACGGCCGCGAAGGTTCTTTCTGTGACCCCGAACTGAACGATCATGAACGCGAAAGCCTCCTAGGGCATATGAACGCAAAAACCGAAAAGCTGGCCGCGGACAGCGGATCCAACCAGACGACAGACGCCCCCGGCGCGAACACCCCCGGCGCGAACACCCCCGGTGCCAACACCCCAGGTGCGAATACCATGTGGGGCGGGCGCTTCGCCGCCGGCCCGGCCGAGGTGATGGAGCGGATCAACGCCTCCATCGGCTTCGACAAGCGACTCTACGCCCAGGACATCGCCGGGTCCAAGGCGCACTGCGCCATGCTGGTGCATCAGCGCATCATCAGCCAGGAAGACGGTGCGGCCATCCTCGCCGGCCTGGACGCCATCCTGTCTGAAATCGAGGCGGGACAGTTCGAATTCAAGGCCAGCCTGGAAGACATCCACATGAACGTGGAGGCGCGCCTGGCCGAATTGATCGGCGAGCCCGCCGGGCGCCTGCACACCGCGCGCTCGCGCAACGACCAGGTCGCCACCGACGTGCGCCTCTGGACGCGCGCGGCGGTCGACTCCCTGGAGAACTCGCTCCGCGACCTGCAGGCGGCGCTGATCGGCCAGGCCGAGGCCGAGGCCGACACCGTGATGCCGGGCTACACCCATCTGCAGGCCGCCCAGCCGGTGACCTTCGGGCACCATATGCTGGCCTACGTGGAAATGCTGGGCCGCGACCGCGGGCGGCTGCAGGACTGCCGCCGGCGCATGAACGAGTCGCCCCTGGGCGCCGCCGCCCTGGCCGGCACCTCCTTCGACATCGACCGCCAGGCCACGGCCAGCGCCCTGGACTTCGACCGCCCCATGGCCAACTCCATGGACGCCGTCTCCGACCGCGACTACGTGCTGGAATTTCTCTCCGCCGGCGCGATCATCGCCATGCACCTCTCGCGCCTGTCGGAGGAAATCGTGCTGTGGTGCTCGGCCGGCTTCCGCTTCGTCGAACTGTCCGACGCCTTCACCACCGGCAGTTCGATCATGCCGCAGAAGCGCAACCCCGACGCCGCCGAGCTGATCCGTGGCAAGGCGGGGCGCGTGATCGGCGCGCTGAACAGCCTGCTGGTGGTCATGAAGGGCCTGCCGATGACCTACGGCAAGGACATGCAAGAGGACAAGGAGCCGCTGTTCGACGCCGCTGACACGCTGCAGCTCTGCGTCACCGCCATGACCGGCATGGTCGCCGACATGAAGGCCAACCGCGGCGCCCTGAAGGCCGCCACGGCGCACGGCTTCCTCACCGCCACCGACCTGGCCGACTGGCTGGTGCGGGTGCTCGATATGCCCTTCCGCCGGGCCCATCACGTCACCGGCAGCATCGTGAAGCTGGCCGAGGAACGCGGCTGCGGCCTGTCCGATCTGTCGCTGGCCGACATGCGGGAGATCGAGCCGGGCATCACCGAGGACGTCTTCTCCGTCCTGACCGTCGAGAACGCGGTGGCCAGCCGCACCAGCGCCGGCGGCACCGCGCCGGAGCGGGTGCGCGAAGCCGCCGCCGCCGCCAAGGAGCGTTTCCTATGACCCCCTGCCTTCCGGCCAACCTTCCGCGCATCCTGCTGACCGCCGCCCTCGCGGGCGGTCTGCTGCTCGGCCTTGCCGCCTGCGGCAAGAAAGGCTCGCCCAAACCGGTCGTCGGGGAGGAAGAGGCCTACACCTATCCTCACGACTACCCGGCCCCAAGCACCGTGACGCCCGGCGCCGCGGGTGAAGAAGAATCCAGCAAGCGCAACGACCCCTTCTGGATCTTCACCAACGGCGACGAGAAGCGCACGCGCACCAAGACTTATTGAACGAGGCGGCCGCCGCGGGCGGCGCCAGGAAAGACGATCAGATGAGCAGCCATTTCTTTTCTTACCGGGAGGGGCGGCTCCACGCCTCCGACGTGGCGCTGGAAGCACTGGCCGCGGAGGTCGGCACGCCCTTCTATTGCTACTCCGCCGACGCCCTGGAGCACGGCTACCGCTTCTTCGCCGAAGCGCTCTCCGGCCTGCCGGCCACCATCTGCTACGCGCTCAAGGCCAACTCGAACCAGGCGGTGATCCGCACCTTCGCGGCGCTGGGCGCCGGCGCCGATGTGGTCTCGGAAGGCGAGCTGCGCCGCGCGCTGGCCGCCGGCGTGCCGGCGCAGAAGATCGTCTTCGCCGGGGTCGGCAAGACCGGCAACGAGCTGGCCGCCGGGCTGGACGCCGGGATCATGCAGTTCAACGTGGAATCGCTCTCGGAGCTGAAGCTGCTGTCCGAGGTCGCGACGGCACGCGGCGTCACCGCGCCGGTCGCCCTGCGCGTCAATCCGGACGTCGACGCCGGCACCCTGGAGAAGATCACCACCGGGCGCGCCGACAGCAAGTTCGGCATCGACGCCACGCAGGCGCGCGACTTCCTGCTCGCCAACCGGGAGATCCCGGGCATCCGCGTCGAGGGCCTGGCCGTGCACATCGGCTCGCAGCTCACCGACGTGGCGCCCTACCGTCTGGCCTTCGAGCGGCTGATCGCGCTCTACAAGGATCTGCGCGGCGCCGGCCTGCCGTTGAAGCGCCTCGACTTCGGCGGCGGCATCGGCATCGACTACCGGCACCGGGTGCCCGGCCTCGACGCCGCGGACCGTGCCGACCACGCCGTCAGCCAGGCCGACGCAAGGGTCAGCGCCTATGCCGAGATGGTGCGCGGCCTGATCGAGGACCCCAAGAACGGCGTGGGAGACGCCGAACTGGTCTTCGAGCCCGGGCGCCTGCTGGTCGGCAATGCCGGCATGCTGGTCACCCGCGTGATTTACGTGAAGGACAACGGGCCGCGGCGCTTCGTCATCATCGACGCGGCGATGAACGACCTGATCCGCCCGTCGCTCTACGAAGCCTGGCACGAGATCATTCCGCTGCGCGCGCCGGCCGCCGGCACCCAACTGCGGCCCGTCGACGTGGTCGGGCCGGTCTGCGAGTCGACCGACACCTTCGCCAAGCAGCGGCCGCTGCCGCCGGTGGGCGAAGGCGATCTTCTGGCCTTCTCCTCGGCCGGCGCTTACAGTTTTGTGATGGCCTCGACCTACAATTCCCGGCCGTTACCCCCGGAAATCCTCGTGCGCGGCGGTCGCCACGCGCTAGTGCGCGCGCGCATGGACTATGACACAATGATCGGACAGGACCGGCTGCCGGACTGGCTGGAGGCGGAGAGCCCGGAGGGATCAGATCCTAGCGCGGGCCTCGCCCGGGAGCGGCGCGGCGCCGCCTGAGGTCTGTAGAGTTTTTTTTCGGAACTGGGTTTACGGTCGCAACGGCCTAGTTCCGCACAGAGGGGGATGTTTGTTGGACCGCCCGCGGCCTCGCTAAGGGGTGGGGGCCGCAGGTGCCTGGACGAAGGACAGGAAACGCGCATGACCGATCGACGGCCCGACCGTTCCCCTTCCGCCCCCCGCCCGGACCACACCCAGGGCGTAGACCCCAGGCGCGCGCTCGCCCATTTCGGCCTGCTGCTGGCCTTGGCGCGCGGCGCCGTCGCCTGGGAGGTTCTCTGGCCGGCGATCTGGCCGCTGCTGGGCATCCTCGGACTTTTCCTCGCCCTCGCGCTCTCCGGGCTTCTGCCGGAACTGCCCGGCTGGCTGCACAGCGTCGTGCTGGCGGCCTTCGTCCTCGCGGTCCTTGGCGCCCTGGCGCAGGCCCTGCGCCGCAGCGCGCTGCCCGACGAACAGGCCGCCAAGCGCCGCCTGGAGCGCGACAGCGGCCTGGACCACCGTCCGCTGGCGGCGCTGGAAGACCGCATGGCCAGCGGCGGCGACATCGAGTCCCGGGTGCTGTGGCGCGCCCATCAGCGCCGGGTCATCGCCCGCCTGGGCCGGCTGCGCGTCGGCCTGCCGCGCCCCGGCTTGGCCGCTTTCGACCCCTGGGCCCTGCGCGGCCTGGTCGTGCTGCTGGTGCTGGTTGGCTTCGCCGCCTCCGAAGGCAATGTGGGCAGCCGCCTGGCCGGGGCGGTCACCCCCAGCTTTACCCGCGAAACACGGCTGCCGCCCAGCCTGGACGCCTGGATCAATCCGCCGGCCTACACCGGCCTGGCGCCGATCTACCTGGAAGCCCGGATCGGCGCCGGCGAGAGCGAAGCCGAAGCGCAGGCCGCCGCCCCGGCGCGCGAATCGCTGCGCGTGCCCGCGGGCAGCGTGCTGCTGGCCCAGGTGCAAGGCGGCAGCGGCACCCCCAGCCTGCGGATTTCCGGAGCCGCCAAGCCTTTCGAGAACTTCGCCCACGAGGCTTACCGCCTGGAGCACGCCCTGACCGAGGGCAGTCAGCTCGCCATCGAGCAGGACGGCCGCACCCTGGCCGCCTGGCCGCTGGAGCTGGTGCCCGACAATGCGCCGGAGATCGCCTTCCAGTCGCCCCCGGCGCGCACCGAGCGCTCGGCCCTGCGTATCACCTATCAGGCCAGCGACGACTACGGCCTGGCCGACGCCACCGCGGTCGTGCGCCGTCTCGACCAGCCCGAGGCGCCCGCCATGGAACTGGAGCTGGTGCTGCCGGGCATCGGCCCCAAGACCAGCGAAGCGACCACCTATCACGACCTGACACCGCACCCCTGGGCCGGCTTGCCGGTGGAGATCGAGCTGGTGGCCAAGGACCGTCCCGGCCAGGAGGGCCGCAGCGAGAAGCTGCGCACGGTGATCCCGGAGCGCATCTTCAACCATCCGGTGGCCCGCGCCCTGGTGGAGCTTCGCAAGGAACTGACGATCAATCCCGACCGCCGGCTGCCGGTGGTGCAGGCGCTGAGCGGCATCTCCGAACATCCCGAGCATTTCTATCACGACATCGTGGTCGCCCTGGCGCTGCGCTCGGCGGAGCGGCGGCTGATCTACGACGCCACCGGCAAAGCCATCGCCGAAGTGCAGGAGCTGCTGTGGAACACCGCCCTGCGCATCGAGGACGGCGAGCTGGCGATCGCCGAGCGGCGCCTGCGCGAGGCCCAGGAGGCCTTGATGGAGGCCCTGGAGCGCGACGCGCCCGATGAGGAGATCGAGCGCCTGATCGAAGAGCTGCAGCAGGCGCTGAACGACTTCCTCGACGAGATGATCGAACAGATGCGCGAACAACTGGCCCAGCAGGAGGGCCAGGAGACGATGAGCCAGGAGCTGCCGCCGAACAGCCAGCTGCTGAACCGCCAGGACCTGCAGGAGATGCTGGAGCGGGCGCGCGAGCTCGCGCGCTCCGGCGCCAAGGACGCGGCCCGCGACCTGCTCTCGCAACTGCGCGACATGCTGGAGAACCTGCGCGCCAACCCCTATGCCCAGCAGATGAACCAGGACATGCAGGAAGCCTCGCGCATGATGCGCGACCTGGAGCAGATGATGCGCGAGCAGCAGGAGCTGCTGGACCGCAGCTTCGAGCGTTCCCAACAGGGCCAGCAGGGGCAGCAGGGCGAGGGCCAGCCCCGCCAGGGCGGCGAGAACCAGGCCGACGCCCAGCGCCAGGAGCAGCTACGCCGGCAGCTCGGCGAGCTGATGCGCCAGCTCGGCGATGCATTGGGCGACATTCCACGCCCCCTGGGCCGGGCCGAGCGCGAGATGCGCGACGCCCGCGACGCCCTGGGCAACGAGCAGCCGGGCCAGGCGGTCCCCTCGCAGACCCGCTCGCTCGACCAACTGCAGCAGGGCATGCAGGCCACGCTCGACCAGTTCATGGAGATGTTCGCCCCCGGCGAGGGCCAGGGCGAAGGCCAGATCGGCGCCCGCCCCAACGGCAACCAGCGCGACCCCCTGGGCCGCGAACCTCAGGGACCGGGCCAGGGCCAGGTCAACCGCGAGGGCGTGCAGATCCCCGACCAGATGGAGCTGCGCCGCACCCGCGAGATCGTCGACGAGCTGCGCCGCCGCCGCGGCGAACGCAGCCGCCCGACCATCGAGCTGGACTACCTCGACCGCCTGCTCGACCAGTTCTGAGAAATGAGAACGGCGACTCCAATGCGGAGTTGCCTTGGTGCGCTTGGGCGAGTCCCCGCATTGTCATGCTCGGGCTTGTCCCAAGCATCCATTGTGCCACCCGCCGGCTGGTGCCGTTGAAGAATGGACCCTCGGGTCAAGCCCGAGGGTGACGATTTGAGAAAGCTGAGAAAACCGGGCCTATTGAGAATCCGGGGATCTGCCTCACTTAGTGGCAGGTCATCTCCTCGGCGCTCAGCGCCGCCTCGGCGGCCTCGCAGATCTCCTGCAGGGTGAAGGGCTTGGTGATGACCTCGCAGATCAGCTCTTCGAGGTTGTGGGCGCGCTGGCGCTCGGCGGAATAGCCGGTCATCAGCAGCACCGGCAGGGCCGGAAAATCCTTGGCCACCTTCAGCGCCAAGCCGATGCCGTCCAGGCTGGGCATGACGATGTCGGTGATCAGCAGGTCGAAGCTGTCGCGGTCCAGCGCCTCCAGCGCCTGCACGCCGTCTTCGACCGAGGTGACGCGGTGCCCCCGGTGCACGAGGGCGCGGCTGACAAAACTCTGAACGGCGGTATCGTCTTCTGCGACCAGAATGCGCGCCATGGCGTCTTCGTCTCCTGCGGACCTGAATATCGAGACGGACAAGCCCGATTCCGGCGCTTTCGCGCCGCGGAATCACGGCTGCAACGCAGCCCGTCCCTCGCCGTTCAAACTGCCACCGGCGTGGTTAAGCAACGCTTAATTTGGCTTAACGGGCTGTGTATCAAAGGGAACGCCGGGCCGGCGTCCGGCGGCGCCGCCGCGGCGATGGCGCGAATCGTCAGCGGGCGCTTTCGACGAAGAAGACGCTGACGTTCTGCGCCTCGGCGGGCGGGTTCCTGGTCTGGGTCACGAAATCGACGCTGCCCCCGGCGTCGAGTGCCGGCTGCGGCGTCTCGAATACCCACTCCGTCAGAACCTCGCCGGTCCCGTTGACCAACTGCGCGCGCAGGCGGGGAACGTCCTGCTTGCGGTCGGAGATGTTGGTCACCGTCCCGCGCACGGTGATAACCGTGTCGCCCTCGACCACGTCGCTGGTGGGCGAGAGGACCTTCAAGTCCAGAACCGGGCCCGGCCCGGTGACGGGAACGCCCAGCAGCGCATAGGCATCGGCGAGCTGAGGGAACTGGGCGACGATCCGTTCGCGCTCGAACCAGCCGCCGGCGGCGATGCCGGCGATGAGCAGCAGCAGGAGCAGCCAGCCCACGGCCACGCCGCGGCCCTTCTTCTTGGGGGGCGGCATGGGACGGCGGCGCGGCGGCGGCCCCGGCTCTTCGGCCACAGCCACGGCCACGCGCGGGTCGTCGTCCGGCATCTGGTGCCAGCAATTCCCGCATTTGCCGCAGCGGACGATTCGGCCTTTGTAGCCGAGCTGTTCCTGATCGACCTCGAAGCGGCTTTCACAGGCAGGACAAGAAACAATCATGGACGACTTCTGCCCTCCGGGGAGATGTCACGCTAACCTTATATGAGTGAGGTATGGGCAAAGCAAGGCAGGAGCAGAACCCTTTACGGGACTGACTTGCCTATGCCATTTTCGATTCGAGCTTCCGGAAAAGGGAAAATGTGCCTTGGTTCGCTTCGAGGACGTCGTGCTGCGCTACGGAAACGGGCCGGAAATCCTGAAGCGACTCTCCCTGCAGTTCGACCCGGGATCCTATCATTTCCTGGTCGGCCCCAGCGGCGCCGGCAAGTCCTCGCTGCTGCGCATGATGTACCTCGCCCAGCACCCCACGGCCGGCAAAGTGGCTCTTTTCGGCCGGGACGTGGCCGGGCTCTCGCGCCGGGAAACCGCGCTGCTGCGGCGACGAATCGGGGTCGTGTTCCAGGATTTCCGCCTGCTGGACCACCTGACGGCGCGCGAAAACGTCACCCTGCCGCTGCACATCGGCGGCCAGGCTGCCTCCCGGGCCGACAAGGGACGCAGCGCCAAGGATGTCGAGGAACTGCTGGCCTGGGTCGGCCTGGCCGACCATATGGACGCCCTGCCGCCGACGCTTTCCGGCGGCCAGAAGCAGCGCGTCGCCATCGCCCGGGCGGTCATCGCGCGGCCCAGCCTGCTGCTGGCCGACGAACCGACCGGCAATCTGGACGACCGCATGGCCGTGCGCCTGCTGTATCTTTTCGAGGAACTGAACAAGATCGGCACCACCGTGGTCATCGCCACCCACAACGAATCGCTGGTGCAGCGCTTCCGCCACCCGGTAACGCGCCTGCGCGACGGCGAGGCGGTGGACTCGGACGCCGGACCGGCGCCCAGCCCGCAGGCCGGAACCGCCTGACGTCATGGCCGCCTCATCCAAGACCAGAAGGCGCTTGCGCAAGCCCGTTCCCCTGGACCGCGACGTCTCCGGGCGCTACCTGCCGCTGCTGGTGGCCATCATGGTCTATCTGGCCGTCCTGGCCCTGGCCGGCGCGCTGTCGGTGAACAGGCTGGCGGAGCGCTGGGACAGCGGCCTGGCCGGCGCCCTCACCCTGCAGATCCCCGCCGAGGCCGCGGCGGCCGCGGACGGCCCGCCGCTGAACGCGCTCATCCAGGCCTTGGCCGCGACCCCCGGCGTGCTGGCGGTCGAGCCCATGGATGCGCAGGAGATGACGGCGCTGCTGGAACCCTGGCTCGGCGACGCGGTGACCGCCGGCGACCTGCCGCTGCCGCGGCTCGTCGCCGTCACCGTCGACACGGCTGGCCCGCCGGACATGGAGGCGCTTCGGGCGACGGCCGAGGACCTGGCCCCCGGCAGCCTGCTGGACGACCACCAGCGCTGGCTGGCGCGGCTGCTGGACCTCGCCCGGGCGGTGGAGATCATGGCCGCGGTGGTGGTGCTGCTGGTGGTCGCGGCGGCCTGCATCATGGTCGCCTTCGTGACCCGCATGGGCCTGGCCGCCCATGATCGGGCCATCGAGCTGCTGCATCTCATCGGCGCGCAGGACTCCTACGTCGCCCGGCAGTTCCAGAACCACGCCCTCAGCCTCGGCCTGCGCGGCGGATTGCTGGGCTTTCTCTGCGCCCTGCCAACCCTCTACCTGGCGCGCTTCCTGCTGCAGCGAATCGACAGCGGCCTGCTACCGGAGCTGGTACTGGAACCTTTCGAGTGGTCGCTGCTGGTGCTGCTGCCCCTCGCCGCCGCCCTGGTCGCCATGCTGACTGCGCGCGTCACCGTGTTGCGCACCTTGGCGCGCATGCCTTAAAGAAGGCGGGCGATGCGGGTGCGAAGCCTCAGACACGACAGAGCCAAGGCGCCGGGGCGCGGCTGGCGCCGCCTCAGATGGCTGATCGCGGCGACTCTGCTGCTGGCCCTGGCTTACGGCATCGGCTTCCTGTGGTTCGCCACCCTGATGCCGACCCGGGCCGACGACGGCCAGCGCCGGACCGACGCCATCGTGGTGCTGACCGGCGGCAGCGACCGCCTGAGCGTGGCCCTGGACCTGCTGAGCGCCGATAAAGGGCGGAAACTCTTCGTCTCCGGCGTCTATCACGGGGTCGACGTGCGCCAGCTCCTCGACCTGTCCCAGCATTCTCCCGAGGACCTCTCCTGCTGCGTGGTCCTGGGCTACGAGGCCGACGACACCCGCGGCAACGCCGTGGAGACTGCGGCCTGGATGAAGGAGCAGGGCTTCACTTCCCTGCGCCTGGTGACCGCCACCTACCACATGCCGCGCTCGCTGCTGGAATTCCGCCGCCTGATGCCGGACATCGAGATCGTGCCCCATCCGGTTTTCCCCGAACATTTCAAGAGCGACGACTGGTGGCGCTGGCCGGGCAGCAGCAGCCTGCTGATTACGGAGTACAGCAAGTACCTGGTGGCTCTGCTGCGCGGCCTCTTCGATCCGCTCTTCGCGGTCTTGGCGTAACGCGAGCATGGATCCGGCATGACCGCGCTACGCTCTCTGCTGTTCAACCTCTTCTTCTACGGCTGGACGGCGTTCTGCTGCATCGCCGGCCTGCCGCTGCTGCTGGGCCCGCGCAAGGGCATCTACGTCCTGGGCCGAATCTGGGCCCATCCGGTCCTGGCCGCCCTGCGCCTGCTCTGCGGCCTGAAGCACCAGGTGCGCGGCCGTGAGAACCTGCCCCAGGGACCGGTGCTGATCGCCGCCAAGCATCAATCGGCCTGGGATACGATCGTCTTCTCGATCCTGCTGTGGGATCACAGTTTCGTCCTGAAGCAGGAGCTGATGCGCATTCCCTTCTTCGGCCTCTACCTCTGGCGCGCCGGACTCATCCCCGTCGACCGCCGCGGCGGCGCCAAGGCATTGAAGAAGATGGTGGCCGCCGCCAAGCGGGTCGCCGCGCAAGGCCGGCCCATGGTGATCTTTCCCGAAGGCACCCGCGTCGCCCCGGAACAGCAGCGCCCCTACCACCCCGGGGTGGCCGCGCTCTACGGCCAGCTTGGCGTCCCGGTGGTGCCGGTGGCGCTCAATTCCGGCCTCTACTGGCGCCGCAACAGCTTCTGGAAGCTGCCGGGCACCATCACCCTGGAATTCCTGCCGCAGATCCCGCCCGGCCTGCAGCGCAAGGACTTCCTGGCCCGCCTGGAAAGGGCCATCGAGGGGCGCAGCCGGGCCCTCGCCGGGGGCCCCACCCCCTCCCAAGCCCAGCCATCGCCCGAGTCGGCTGCCGAAACCGGAATCGAAAGCAAGCCCCCCGTCTAAAAATAGCTGTGCGCAAAGTTGTGGACAGTTCACGCCGCCGGCGCGAAGGCCCGGGAATCCGTCATCCGGCGGCCGAATCCGGCGGCGGCCCGCACCGGCGAAACGAAGAGGGAACAGCACCTTGACCGGCCCCCGGCCGGGACCTATCGTCAGCCTTGTATTTCCGCCAAATATTGAGGCCTGGACTGCTTTTAGCAGCAGGCGAAAGGCGCCGAAATGACCAAGTTGCCGGCCTTGTCCCAGGAAATCTGGGACATGAAATACCGCCTGAAGACCGCCTCGGGCGAGCCTGTGGACAAAACCATCGCCGATTCCTGGCGGCGGATCGCCCGGGCGCTGGCTCAGGCGGAGCCCGATCCGGCGGCCAGAAGCTCAATTGAATCAAAGTTCTTCGAGGCGCTGGAGGATTTCCGCTTCCTGCCCGCCGGGCGCATCCAGGCCGGCGCGGGGACCGAGCGCAAGGTCACCCTGTTCAACTGCTTCGTCATGGGAGCCATCCCCGACGACATGGGCGGCATCTTCGAGCATCTGAGGGAAGCCGCCCTGACCCTGCAGCAGGGCGGCGGTATCGGCTACGACTTCTCGACCCTGCGCCCCAGGGGCGCCGTGGTCCACGGCATCGGCGCCGACGCCTCCGGCCCCTTGAGCTTCATGGACGTCTGGGACGCCATGTGCCGCACCATCATGTCCGCCGGTTCGCGGCGCGGCGCCATGATGGCGACGCTGGCCTGCGACCACCCGGACATCGAGGCCTTCATCGCCGCCAAGCAGGAGCCGGGGCGGCTTTCCATGTTCAATCTCTCGGTGCTGGTCAGCGACGCCTTCATGCAGGCGGTGCGCGAGGACCAGCCCTGGGAGCTGGTCTTCGGCGGCACGGTCTACCGCACGGTGCAGGCGCGCGATCTGTGGGACAGGATCATGCAGGCGACCTACGCCGCCGCCGAGCCGGGCGTGATCTTCATCGACCGCATCAACCAGCGCAACAACCTGCACTACTGCGAGACCATCCGCGCCACCAACCCCTGCGGCGAGCAGCCGCTGCCGCCCTACGGCGCCTGCCTTCTGGGCTCGATCAACCTGGCGGCCCTGGTGAAGAACCCCTTCGGGAAGAACGCGGCCCTGGACATGGAGGCGCTGGCCGAGCTGGTGCCCACGGCGGTGCGCCTGCTCGACAACGCCATCGACGTCTCGCGCTTCCCCCTGGAGGCGCAGCGCCAGGAGGCCATGGCCAAGCGCCGCATCGGCCTGGGCATCACCGGCCTGGCCGACGCCCTCATCTGCTGCGGCCTGCGCTACGGCAGCGCCGAGGCGGTGAAGACGACGGAGCGCTGGCTGGCCGCCCTGCGCCGCCACGCCTATCTCGCCTCGGTGGAGCTGGCCAAGGAGAAGGGCCCCTTCCCGCTCTATGACCGCGAGCCCTACCTGGCCGGCGAGACCATCCGGGAGCTGGACAAGGACGTACAGGAAGCCATCGCCCAGCACGGCATCCGCAACGCCCTGGTGACCTCCGTCGCACCCACCGGCACCATCTCGCTCCTGGCCGACAACATCTCCTCCGGCCTGGAGCCGGTCTTCAGCTTCGTCTACAAGCGCCGCATCCTGCAGCCCGACGGCAGCCGCCGCGAGGAGGAGGTCAGCGACTACGCCTACCGCCTGTTCCGCCGCCTGAAAGGCGAGGACGCGCCCCTGCCGCCCGCCTTCGTCAACGCCCAGACCCTGGAGCCGGCGGCCCACGTGGTCATGCAGGCCGCGGTGCAGCGCTACATCGACAGCTCGGTCTCCAAGACCATCAACCTGCCGGCCTCGATCTCCTTCGACGCCTTCAAGGACGTCTACCAGCAGGCCTACGACCTGGGCTGCAAGGGCTGCACCACCTACCGGCCCAACGAGATCACCGGCGCGGTGCTCTCGACCGGCGCCGGCGAAGCACATCGCGACACCGCGACCAGCGAGCGGGTGCCCGCCGAAGCCGCCGCCGCGGCCACGCCGGACCTGGGCCCGCCCCCGGCCAGCGGCGACGTGGTCTATATGACCGAGCCGCTGGGGCGCCCCGAGGTGCTGCCCGGACGCTCCTACAAGCTGCGCTGGCCGGAGAGCGACCACGCCATCTACATCACCCTCAACGACATCGTGCAGGAGGGGACCGGGAAAGAGCCGCGCCGCCGCCCCTTCGAGATCTTCATCAACTCCAAGAACATGGAGCACTACGCCTGGACGCTGGCGCTGACGCGCATGATCTCCGCCGTGTTCCGGCGCGGCGGCGACGTCTCCTTCGTGGTCGAGGAGCTGAAAGCCGTCTTCGACCCGCGCGGCGGCGCCTGGATGGAAGGGCGCTACGTACCCTCGCTGCTGGCCGCCATCGGCGGGGTCATCGAGCGCCACATGATCGACATCGGCTTCCTGCAGCCGAAGGAGACGCCGCAAGGCGAGGAGCAGAAGGCGGTGGTGAACCTCGGCGGCCCCGATGACGGCACCCGCTTCGCCCAGTGCCCCAAGTGCGCCGGCGCCAGCCTGATCCGCCAGGAAGGCTGCGACCTCTGCACCTCCTGCGGCTATTCCAAGTGCGGGTGAGCGACAGGGTTGGAACAGCCGCAATCGCAGGCTACATAGGGAATGTGGCGTGGGATGAGATCAACATGCCGGTCAGCCGCAAAGCCGCAATCGCCTTTGCGCACCAGCTCCAAGCATGGTTTGAGAACAGCGGCAAAAGGCCGAACGAATAGTCTCCAATGAACCACCAACGCGTCATTGCCGGGCTTGACCCGGCAATCCATTTCTATGACGTACTGGTTCGTGCGGATTGGATCATGGACCCTCGGGTCAAGCCCGAGGGTGACAGTCGGGAAGACGGCAAAGGTGTGCGAGCACAGACTACTCACATGTCATGCTCGAGCTTGTTCCGAGGGTAACGGTATCAGAATGAAGAGGAAGAATGGATGACTGACGAACTGCAAGGCAAAGCCGCCATCGTGACCGGGGCTAGCAAGGGCATCGGCGCCGCCACCGCCGAGGAACTGGCGCGCCAGGGCGTGGCCGTGGTGCTGGCCGCGCGCAGCAGCGGCGCCATCGAGGAAGTCGCGGGGAAGATCACCGCGGCTGGCGGCAAGGCCAAGGCCATCGCCTGCGACGTCGCCAGCTACGACGACGTCGCCGCCGCGGTGGACCTCTGCACGTCGAGCTTCGGCAGCGTCGATATCCTGGTGAACAACGCCGGCGTCATCGAGCCCATCGCACGGCTGGCCGAGTCCGACCCCGCCGGCTGGGGCGAGGCCATCGACATCAACGTGAAGGGCGTCTACCACGGCCTGCGCGCGGTGCTGCCGCTCATGGAGGCGCAGGGCGCCGGCGTCATCGTCAACGTCAGCTCCGGCGCCGCGACCTCGGCGCTGGAAGGCTGGAGCCACTACTGCGCCTCGAAGGCGGCGGTACTGATGCTCACCCGCTGCGTCCACAAGGAATACGCGGACAAGGGCATCCGCGTCGTCGGCATGAGCCCCGGCACCGTCGCCACCGGGATGCAGATCTCCATCAAAGCCTCCGGGATCAACCCGGTGAGCCAGCTCGACCCCTCGGTGCACATTTCCCCGGACTGGCCGGCCAAGGCCATCGCCTGGCTCTGCACGAAAGAGGCTTCGGAGTACGATGGCGGCGACTTCTCCCTGAAGACCGAGGAAGGCCGCCGCAAGGTCGGACTTGTGGCCTAGACGCCTAGGTTGTCATGCTCGGGCTTGTCCCGAGCATCCAGGGCGGGCGCGGAGGTGTTGCCCTGGACCCTCGGAACACGTCCGAGGGTGACAGGCGAGAAGACCGTCAGGCCGCGACCTGCTGGCCTGACGGCGCCGCCAGCTTCCGCCCCAGCACCCAGTCCAGCGACACGGCGCCCGCGCCCTTCACGACAAGATAGACCAGCAGGAAGACCCAGAGCGCGCGCTGATCCAGGATCGCGGCGTCGGAGAAGCGGTCGAACCAGGCGCCTATGGTCTTGGCGTCGACGCCGTGGAAAGCGATGTCGACGTAGCTCTGCACCAGGGTGAAGCCGATCATGCCCAGCGCCGCCAGGCGCGTGAAAAGCCCCAGCACGATGAGGATCGGCAGGATGAACTCGGCGTAGGTGCCGGCGATGACGATCAGGTCGTAGGGAAAGAAGGGCACCTGGGAAGCGTCGTAGTTGTAGGCCTCCACCACGCTGGGCAGGATCTGGAAATAGGCGTTGTCGCCGACCGAGAAGAAGCCGGCGATGCCCTCGCCCACCTTGGTCGCGGCCGAATTCAGATAGTAGACCAGCAGCACGGCGGCGAAGAAGAAGCGCGCGGTCAGGCCAAGGAACCAGCCGTCGAGGCGCGCCTCGGCCAAGGTCGTGGTGCAGTGGTAGAGGCGCAGGGCGCGGGAAATCGCTTGAGTCATCGTTCCAACTCTATGCCTGTTCTTGGATCTGATCGGGCGTATGGAGGGCGGCGACGGCGCCGAGCTGGAACAGCCCTTGCAGGTGGCGGGCAAGATCGAAGTCCGCCACCGCCTGCGCCGCGTGGTCCGCCGCGTCGCCCAGGGAGCGGCCCGCCGCCAGCGCGGCCATGAAGGTATGGCCGCCCGGCGGCAGCAGCCGCAGGTCGACCGCCAGCATGGGGCGCAGCACCGCCGCGTCCTCGCCACGCTTCATGTCGACCTCAGCCTCGGGGTCGGCGCCGCTGGTCGCCGCCCAGAGAGAGGCGGCCGGATACTTCGAGCTGACGAGCCGCAGCGAGGGGTGCAGCGTGAAGCGCGTTTCCGTCAGAAGCCCCTGCGGCACCGCCGCCAGGCGCTCTATGGGCAGAGGCTCCGCATCGGCGGCGTGGTAGGCGGCGACGCGCGCCCACTCCAGGCGCGCCACATCGCCCAGGTAAGGCACGCCGGCCGCCGGCTCGAAACCGTCGAGGAAATCGCCGAAGGTCTCGCCGTAGAGCAGCAGCACCGGCGAGCGCGGCGGCGCCTGCCGGATATAGACCTTGGCCGCCGCCTTGAAGAAATCGGCGCCCACCAGGCGCTTGACCGCCGGGAAGGTAGCCTCCAGCGCTTCGATGAGGCTGACCATCATGTTGTTGCGGTAAACGTCGAAGCGCCGGCTCTGCGGCCGCTTCACCTGCTCCCGCCTTGCCGCTTGGCGGACGCCCGCCGGCACCGGCAGGGCCGGGTCCCTGAGCGCCGCCGCGAAGTCCGCCTGCAGATCAGCCAGCCGTTGCATGTCCGGCCTCCCGGCCCGTTCGAACGCCATTGGCGCGGCTGCGGCGCAGGGCGTCCTGCGCCGCCATCAGGCGCTCGGCGGTGCGCGCCTCGGCGAAGAGCTCGCGCCAAGCCGGCACGTCGTTGTCCCATTCGATGAGCGTCGGCCTGGCCCCGGCCCGGGCGATGGCGCGCGCATAGAGCGTCCAGACCTTGTCGTCGACCGGGCGGTCGTGGGCGTCGATCAGCAGCGTCTGCCCGGCGTCGTCGCGGTCGCGGGCGTGGCCGGCCAGGTGGATCTCGCCCACCGCGGACATGGGGAAGGCATCGATATAGGCCTCGGCGCTGGCGCCCTGGTTGGTGGCGCTCACCAGCGCGTTGTTCACGTCCAGCAGCAGCCCGCAGCCGCTGCGCAGGGAGACGGCCTGCAGGAAATCCAGCTCGCTCATCTCGCTGGCCTCGAAGGCGACGTAGGTAGAGGGGTTCTCCAGCAGGATGCGCCGGCCCAGCACATCCTGGAGGCGTTCGATATGCTCGCTGACCCGCGCCACGGCTTCACCCGTGTAGGGCAGCGGCAGCAGGTCGTTGAAAAAAACCTCGTTGTGGCTCGACCAGGCGAGGTGCTCGCTGACCAGCCCCGGCTGGTAGCGGTCGTTCAGCGCCTTGAGCCGCGCCAGGTGATCCTCGTCCAGGGGCCGGTCGCCCCCGATGGAGAGGCCGACACCGTGCAGCGACAAGGGGTAGTCGCGGCGGATGGCCTCCAAGTAGTGATGCGGCGGGCCGCCGGCGCCCATGTAGTTCTCGGCGTGCACCTCGAACCAGCCGACATCGGGGCGGCCGCCCAGGATGGCATCATAGTGTTGGGCCTTCAGCCCCACGCCCCCGCGTGCCGGAATTTCCGCCGAAACCGCCATGCTTGCCGTCCTCCAAACTGCGATGCCAGGAAAGCCGGACCCGGCCGCGATGGAACACGGCCGGGTCACGGGACTCCAAGAACGCCTGCCTCAGGCCGGCAGGTCGCGCTCCAGCGCCTCGAGCGAGCCCTTGCGGTCGCCGGGCAGCTCGTACTTGGCCTCGCTTTCCTCGATGCCGTACTTGGCGCAGTCGCCGGCGGGCACCAGCTTCCAGGCGTTGCCCTGGTAGTCGATCGTCGAGGTGCCGGCGCAGGTGGTGCCGGGGCCGGCCGAGCAGTCGTTCTGACCGGCCATCGAGATGCCGTAGCACTTCTCCTTGGCCTGCGCCGCAGCGGGGTTCACTTCCGCAGTCGCGGAAACCGCCAAGGCCACCGCACCGGCGATCATCGCGGCGCTCATCAATTTCGTCTTGTCAGCCATATGAGGGCTCTCCTTGTTACACTCGCATGCAGTCCGATTGCGTTCGAGGCTGTGCTGCCCGAAACGCGGTTCAGTTGGTCAGCGCTTCCGGAATCACCGGCGCTTCGACCGAATAGGTGCCGCTATTGTCTTTGATCTTCTTCCAGCTCTGGGACGAGGCCGGCTTGGATTCCTGCGATTTCCAATTGCTCTCGGAAGTTTTCAGGAAGCCGTCGATGTCCTTCTCCCAGAAGCCCACCACCGTGGGGGTGATGTTCAGATAGAGCTTGCCGTCGAGAATGCGCCACAGGTTGGGGTTGCCCGGCACCTTGCCGTCCTTGGCAACGCCATAGGCGCAGTGGCCGTCATAGGCCGGGGCGTACTTCTCCGGATCGGCAAGGAACTTGTCGCGGTTGGCCTCCGAGGCGAAGGCCCACTTGGCGCCGTTGTACTCGGCGGTGATGCTCGCCTTGCCGGGGACCGCTTCCGGTTGCTTCTCGCCGACCGGGTTCTGCTTCAGATCGAAGAAGGCGACGGGGTCGTAGCCGCTGACCGCGTAGCCGGTCTCGTCGACGTACTGCTCACCGGCCTGGGCCGCGCCCAACGTCAGGACCGACAGGGCCGAGGCCAGAAGGAGTTTGCGCATCATGGGGGAAACCTCACATCTCCTGTTGCACCAATCCCCTCAACGGGGCGCAGACCACTGCCTGCTGGCTTAGAGATATTTGGCCGCGCCGGGAGCGATCAAATCACGTCACTACACGAGAATGTGACGGCCCGGCGCGGCGGGCAGCTTGCGGCCTTGCGAGGCAAGAAATTCCGCGATTCCCAAGGGTTTAGCTGAGAAAGGGCCGCCGGGCCGTCACCCGAAGTCGACGGCGGTGGTGTTGGCCCCGCAGAGCAGCACGGCCACCCTTTCCTCCGCTGCCGGGCGGTATTTGCCGCTGAGCAGCGCCGCCATGGCCGCCGCCCCGCCGGGCTCCGTCACCACCCGCAGCGTCTCCCAGAGGGCCCGCTGGGCGGCGCGGATGTCGTCGTCGCTGACCAGGACCGAGCGCGCCACATGGGCCTTGGCCAGGGGGAACATGAGCCGACCGACCTGGCGCGGCGCCAGGGAGTCGGCGGCGATGCCCTCGGCCTCGGCGTCCACCGGATGGCCCGCCGCCAGGGCCTTGTAGAGGGTCGGCGCGCCCTCGGGCTCCACCGCCACCACCTTGATGCGCCCGGCGAACCAGGCGGCGATGCCGCCGATCAGGCCGCCGCCGCCGGTCGCCACCAGCAGGCTGTCGATCTGCGGTAACTGCTCCTCGATCTCCAGGCCGACGCTGCCCTGGCCCAGCAGGGTCTCCGGCTGGTCGAAGGCGTGCACCGGCAGAGCGCCGCTCTCGGCGACGAAGATCTCGCTGGCGGCAAGGGCGTCGGCATAGCGCTCGCCGCCGACCACCAGCTTCGCGCCGTAGCGCTCGATGCGCTCGGCCTTGGCCGGCGAGGTGACCGAGGGCAGGAAGATGGTCGCGGGAATGCCCAGCTTCCGGGCCGCGTAGGCCACGGCGGCGCCGTGGTTGCCGCCGGACGCCGCCACCACGCCCGCCTCCGGCACCTTGCGGGTCAGCAGGTTGGCGAAGGCGCCGCGCGCCTTGAAGGAACCGGAATGCTGCAGGAACTCCAGCTTCAGGTCCAGCGGACGCGGCGCCCCTTCGCAGGCGGGCCCGAAGTCCTCCAGGCCGACCGTCAGCACCGGCGTGCGCCGGACGTAGGGGCGGATCAGCCGTTCGGTCTCGGCGACGGCTTCGCGGGTGATCGGTTTCATCGGCCGTTCTCCTTGCGGCGGCGGGCGACCTCCTTCAGCAGGCGCTCCAGGCCGCGGTCCTTGAGGCCCAGGTTGCGCAGGTGGTGCACGGTGTTCTCCAAATACTCCATGCAGGGCCCCCGGTTGCCGCAGCCCTGCAGGATCAGTTCGACCATGTCGTCGCGATCCAGGCGCCCGGCGTACTGGCGGTGGTCGCGGTCGACCACGAAGGTGATGGCGCTGACCGGCCCCTGCTCGGTCTCGGCCCGGCGCCAGGAGGGCCGGTAGACGCCGGTGACCATCTCGCGCTCGTAAAGATAGTCCAGCACCCCCTCGCCTTCGGCCGCCGGCACCCGGTAGACCATGCCGTGGCAGGAGCCGCCGCGGTCCAGGCCCAGGACCAACCCCGGCGCCTGCGGCGTGCCGCGGTAGCGGTGGGAATAGATGCAGAAGCTGCGGTGGAAGCCGCGCAGGCGGGCGAGGCGCACCTCTACATGAGCAAAGCCCGGATGCCACATCAGCGAGCCGTAGCCGAAGACCCAGAAATCCTTATCGGCCGGCAAGCTGAGACGGCACGCAGCCAGCTCCTCGGCCGTGAGGTTCTGAAGGTCGTCGAGCGTCGGCGGCTTGGGGGGCGTCATCGGGACCCTTTCTGATGGGGCGGTCAACATGTTAGAGGCCGCGCCCGCCGATGCAAGCCGCCCGCCCCGGCCCGAATTGGGGGCTGCAAGGGGCCCGGCGGAGACCTATCATGCCGCCCATGAACCGCTATCGCCTTGCCGTCTTCACCACCTTTGCGCTGCTGCTGCTCGCCGGCGCGCTCTCCGGGTATTGGCTCTGGGCGCGCCAGGCGCTGGACGGCGGCATCGCCAAGTGGCGCGCCGAACAGGCCGCGCGCGGCTACGACATCGCCTACCAGGGGCCCGAATTCGCCGGCTTTCCCTTCGCGCTTTCCGTCACCTTCCGCGAACCGCGGGTGGTGACGCCCCAGGGCCTGACCTGGCAGGGGCCGCCGGTCAGCGGCGAGGCCAAGCTGTGGGCGCCTTTCACCATCGACCTGCGCTATCCCGGCCTGCACCGCCTCAGCCTGCCGGCGGAACTGGCCAGAGAACTGACTGGAGAACCGGACGGCACGCCGGAGCCCAAGCAGGTCGACGTGGCCGCCGAGGAGGCCAGCGGCCGCGTGGTGCTGCGCCGCGACGGCAAGGTGGAGAGCGCCGCGGTCGACCTGGGCGTGCTGCAGGTCAGCGGCGCCGCTATCGAGACGATCACCCTGCAGCGGCTCTCCGCCAGGCTGGGGCCGCTGCGCGAGGGCGCAAGACAGGCCGGCGGCGAGGCGCTGGACGAAGTCGACCTGGTGGGCGAGGCGCTCTTCGTCGAACTGCCGCCGGGCCGCGGCGGCCTGCTGGGCGACGCGGTGGCCCGCCTCTCCTTCGATTCAACGCTGATCGGCGGTATTCCGCCGGGCAAGCCCGAAGAAGCCCTGCCGGCCTGGCGCGACGGCGGCGGGCGCTGGCGCTTCCATCACCTCGTCGCGCTCTGGGGGCCGCTCGACCTGCGGGCCGAGGGACGCCTGGGGCTGGACGAGGCGCTACGCCCGGCCGGGCTCTTCGAGGCGGAACTGAAGGGCGCCAACAAGATCATCCGGCGGCTGATCGACAGCGGCAAGATCAAACCCGAAGCGGCGCTGGCCGCGCAGATCGCGGTGGCCGCCATGGGTCAGACGGACGGGGAGACGGGGGAAACGGTGCTGGCGGCGCCGATCAGTCTTCGCCAGGGCCTGCTTTACCTGGGGCCGATCCCGCTATTCCCAGTCGCTCCGGTTCTCTAGCATCGAAGGTGCCGGCCTGATGGGCCTCGATGACGCCGCTGCGGATCTCGCGGGTGCGGCGGAACAGGCCCTCCAAAGTCTCTCCCTCGCCCCAGCGGATCGCCCGCTGCAGGGCGGTCAGATCCTCGGAGAAACGTTGCAGCATCTCCAGCACCGCCTCGCGGTTGTTGAGGAAGACGTCGCGCCACATCACCGGATCGGAGCCGGCGATACGGGTGAAGTCGCGGAAGCCGCCGGCGGAGAACTTCACCACTTCGGCACGCTCGCTCTCTTCCAGGTCGACGGCGGTGCCGACGATGGTATAGGCGATGAGGTGCGGCAAGTGAGAGGTGATGGCCAGCACCTTGTCGTGGTGGCCGGCGTCCATGAGGGTGACGGTGGAGCCGCAGCGCTCCCAAAAAGTCTTCAGCCTGTCGACCGCCGGCTCGGGCGTGCCGGGTACCGGCGTCAGGATGCACCAGCGCTGCTCGAAGAGGTCGCCGAAGCCGGCCTCCGGCCCGGAGTGTTCGGTGCCGGCGATGGGATGGCCGGGCACGAACTCGACGCCTTCGGGCAGATAGGGCCCGATGTCGCGCACCACCGCCTGCTTGACGGAGCCGACGTCGGTGACGATGGCGCCGGCGGCCAGGTGCGGGCCGACCGCCTTGGCGACCGCCTCGTTGGCGCCGACCGGCACGCAGAAGATCACCAGGCCGGCGTCCTTCACCGCCTCGGCGGGGTCGCCGTGGACGGAATCGGCAAAGCCCAGCTTCTCGATGGTGGCGCGGGTCTCCTCGCGGCGCGAATAGGCGGCGACGTGGCCGGCCAGGCCGCGGGCGCGCACCGCCCAGGCCAGGGAGGAGCCGATGAGGCCGGCGCCGAGCAGCGCCACCTTGTCGAACAGCGGCCCTTCCGCGGGCGCGCTCATGACATCACCTCCGCCAAGGCCTCGGCGGTGGCGCGCAACTCCTCTTCGGTGCCGATGGTGACGCGCAGGCAGTCGGGCAGGCCGTAGCCGGCCATGCCGCGCAGCAGGATGCCCCGGCGCTTCATCTCGGCCAGCACGGCTTCGGCCTGGGCGCCGCCGCCGGGAAAGCGCAGCAGCACGAAGTTGCCGACGCTGGGCAGCGCCTCGATGCCGGCCTTGGCCGCTTCCCCGCTGAACCAGGCGAGCCACTTGCTGTTATGGGCGATCGAAGAGGTCACGTGGTCGCGGTCGCGCACGGCGGCGATACCGGCGGCCTGGGCCGCCTGGCTGACGTTGAAGGGGCCGCGCACCCGGTTCAGCACGTCGACCACCGCCGGCGGGCAGTAGGCCCAACCGAGGCGCAGGGCCGCGAGGCCGTGGATCTTGGAGAAGGTGCGCAGCATGACGACGTTGCCGGCGCTCTCCACCAGGTCCGCCACCTGCGGGTAGTCGGGCGCCGAGACGTATTCGGCATAGGCCATGTCGACCACCAGCAGCACGCCGTCCGGCAGGCCCTTGTGCAGACGCCGCAGCGCCGCCTCGGAGATGTAGCTGCCGGTGGGATTGTTCGGATTGGCGACGAAGACCAGGCGCGTGCGCTCGGTGACCCGCGCCAAGAGGCCGTCCACGTCGGCGGTCAGGTTGGCCTCCGGCGCCGCCACCGGGGTCGCGCCGGCGGTCTTGGCGGCGATCGGGTACATCAGAAAGCCGTGCTCGCTGTACAGCACCTCGTCGCCCTGGCCGGCATAGGCGCGCACCAGCAGGCCGATCAGCTCGTCGGAGCCGGCGCCGCAGACGATGCGGTCCGTCTGCAGGGACTGCGTCTCGGCGATGGCCTGACGCAGCTCCCTGGCGCCGCCGTCGGGGTAGCGGTGGAGCTGCGACTTCTCCGCCTCGTAGGCGGCGACGGCCAGCGGGCTGGGCCCCAGCGGGTTCTCGTTGGAGGCCAGGCGGATGACGCGGTTGACCCCGGCCGCCTTGGACTCCCCGCCGACGTAAGGGGCGACATCCAGAATGCCGGGACGCGGCCTCGGGCTCATGACGCGGCCCGCGGCGTCGCGGCCAGATCGTCCGCGCTCAGCGGCACCGCGAAGCTGCCCACCGACCAGGCGTGCTTCACGCTCTCGGCCTCGGCCAGCAGCGTCTCAATGCGGTCATCGTCGGCGGCAAGAAAGCCCTCGACCTCGACCAGGTGCAGGGTGCGGTCCGGCGAGTCGACCCAGGCCTGGATGTCGCAGACCTGGAAGCCGGCTGCCGACAGCATCGTCTTCAGCGCGCCGCGGGAGACCGCCTCGTCCAGTTCGACGATCATGTAGCCGTGGTCGTCGCCGCTCTCCTCCGCCTCGGCCAGGGAAATCACCACGCCCTGCGGGGCGTCGCCGCGGCCGCCGTCCAGCGGTGCGAAAGGCAGGCGGGCGATGACCTTCGGCGTCACCTTGCCGTGGCGCGCCAGCTTGGGCCACCAAGGGGTGCCGCGGTCGGCCTCCGGCAGCGGCAGCACGCCGATGTTGGCCTTGCCCCCGGAAACGGCGCGCAGCACACCCATTTCCGACTCGAAACGGGTGATGGGGGTCAGCGAGCCGAAATGGTCGCGCGTCAGGCCATAAAGATCGGGCCCTTCCTGCGGCGAAAAGACAGCCGCGGCGAAGGGCCCCTGCAAACGGGTGAAGACGGAGACGATCTCCCGCCAGATACGCGCAATCACCGGTTTCGGAAAGGCGCCCTCGTGGCGCGCCACCAGGCGGCGCAGCACCCGCGCCTCGCGGCCCGGACGCATGAAGACGGCGCCCTGGCCCTTGGCGACGCCAATCTCCCGCGCGAGCTCGGTGCGGCGCATGAGCAAGTCGTGAATGGAATCGTCGATTTCGTCGATCTGGCGACGCAAGTCGTCCAGGGATGGCGTCTGGTTAGTCATCTGGGCCCGATACCTGCATCCAAGGCGGAGCTACTGATAGTCGTTGAACCCGGGAAAATCAAAGAAAACCTGAGGTTCGGCCCCGCCCCGGGCGGGGGCCAGCCATGGCCAAGAAAGCGTTGACAGCCGGACGCCCGGCTCCCTAGCTAAGGGGTTCCGGGCACCCCCCCGCGGCGGCCAAACGGCGGCTACGCGGCGGCGCCTGCGGCGCGAAGAGAGCGGATAAGCCTGCGGCGCGGAGAGAGCGGATAATCCAGGGTTGGGCCCGGGCCCGGCCCGGATCCGCACCGGGCCTGGCGCGAGGCGGCTTCGGGGCCGCGATTTTGAGGACTTGGCCTATGGCGATGGACCACCCCCGCTGGGAGGGTGCCCAGACGGAAAACCCGGCGGCGGTGGAGGAGTCTCCCTCGAAAGCGGGGCTCAGCATGACCTTCGGCGGCGACACGCCCCTGATGCTGGACTGCGGCGTCGCCCTGGGGCCCTTCTCCCTGGCCTACCAGACCTACGGCGAACTGAATGCCGAGAAGTCCAACGCCATCCTGGTCTGCCATGCCCTGACCGGCGACCAGTTCATGGCCAGCCGCCATCCCGTCACCGGCAAGGAAGGCTGGTGGAGCCAGGTCGTCGGCCCCGGCCTGCCGCTCGACACCCGGCGCTACTTCGTCATCTGCATCAACGTGCTGGGCGGCTGCATGGGCTCGACCGGGCCGAAGTCGGTCAATCCGGCCAGCGGCGAGCCCTGGGCACTGGACTTCCCGGTCATCACCATAGCCGACATGGTGCGCGCCCAGAAGCTGCTGATCGACCACCTGGGCATCGACAAGCTGTTCTGCGTGATCGGCGGCTCCATGGGCGGCATGCAGGTGCTGGAATGGGCCGCCAGATACCCCGAACAGGTCTTCGCCGCCGTGCCCATCGCCACCGCGGCGCGCCACACGGCGCAGAACATCGCCTTCCACGAGGTCGGCCGCCAGGCCATCATGGCCGACCTGGACTGGTGCGGCGGGCGCTACATCGCGGAAGGCAAGAACCCCGACCGCGGCCTGGCCGTGGCGCGCATGACCGCGCATATCACCTACCTGTCGGAACCGGCCCTGCACCGCAAGTTCGGACGCCGCCTGCAGGACCGCAACAGCCTGACCTTCGGCTTCGAGGCCGACTTCCAGGTGGAGAGCTACCTGCGCCACCAGGGCGCCGCCTTCGTGCAGCGCTTCGACGCCAACTCCTATCTCTACATCACCCGGGCCATGGACTACTTCGACCTGGCCCAGGAGCACGGCGGCAAGCTGGCCAACGCCTTCCGCGACACGCCGGTACGCTTCTGCGTCGTCTCCTTCACCAGCGACTGGCTGTTCCCCACCTCCGAGAACCGCGACATCGTCCACGCCCTCAACGCCGTGGCCGCCGACGTGAGCTTCGTGGAGATCGAGAGCGACGCCGGCCACGACGCCTTCCTGCTGGACGAGCCGGAGTTCCGCCAGACCCTGGCAGGCTTCATCGCCGGCTGTGCCGAGCACCGCGGACTGAACGGGTGATGCTCCGCCGATGAACCCGCTCGACGCGCCTCGCCCCGCAACCGCCCCGACAGCGCTGGCCAAAACGCCGCTGCGCGCCGACCTGCAGCTCATCGCCGACATGGTCGCGCCGGGCAGCCGGGTGCTGGACATCGGCTGCGGCGAGGGCGCGCTGCTGGAATACCTGGCGCGCGAGCGCAGCGTCGCCGCCCGCGGCATGGAGCTGTCGCAGAAGAACGTGAACGCCAGCGTCGCCCGCGGCCTCTCGGTCATCCAGGGCGACGCCGACAGCGACCTAGCGGAATATCCGGCCGGCGCCTTCGACTACGCCATCCTTTCGCTGACCTTGCAGGCGACGCGCGACCCGCGAAAGGTCGTGGAGCAGATGGTGCGCATCGGCCGCCACGCCATCGTCTCCTTCCCCAACTTCGGCCACTGGCGGGTGCGCCTGCAGCTTCTGATGAACGGCCGCATGCCGGTCACCGAGGCGCTCTCGGAAGCGTGGTACGAATCCCCCAACATCCATCTCTGCACGCTGCGCGATTTCATCGCCCTCTGCGGCGATTGCGGCATCGAGATCGAGGAGGCCCTGGTCCTGAACGGCCGCGCCCACCGCGCCAGCCTGAACAGCCCCCACCTGGCCAACCTCTTCGGCGAGAAGGCGATTTTCCGCCTGCGCAAGGACTAGGGCAGATCAGGGTCGGCTGGAATCGGCGAAGGCGATCCACCGGCCCTGAGTATCCGCCGAAAGGCGGGAGCTGACGGCCCGCTCTGACAGCGCAGGGCCTTGCGGCCAAGAAAGGACTTGGGTCCTGCCCTCTGGCGCCGACTGAACCATTTTCCTCCCCGCAGCGACCCAGAATGGCGATACTGGACCCGTTCCTATGTCGTTCCCCAGCAGGAGGAGCCGATAATGGACGTTTTCCGAAAAGCTTTTCGCGTCTCACAAAGCCGGCGCTCAGCGCTCGCCGCAGCCGCGGTCTGGCTGCTCGCCGCTGGATCGATCGAGCCGGCGCTGGCCAAGAGCGACGAGGAAGCGACGCTGGTGAGCGTGGTTCCCCTGGAGATCAGTGTCGCCAGCAATGGCGTGGCCTACACCACGACGCCGCCGAACGGGAATATCGTGGCCAACGTCCATGTAGAAATCGATTCCGGCTGGTCCGGTCATGTGAAGAGCTGGGAGGTCTGGCTTGAACTGAAGGCCAGCGACGCCCTGGGCCTCGAATTTCCGGAGCACGGCGCCGACGAGAGCTACCCGGTGTTCCAGCGGCCGCACAGCGTCGACGAAGTCGAGCAGTTGCTGCTCCCTTCCGCTGCCTACAACAGCTACATCGTCGCCCAATGCAACAACCTCGCCGACTCTCTGCGCGAGCAAGGCTTGTCCGATCAAGAGATATTCGACGAAGACCGGAACATCGGGCTCTGGGTGATTCCGCAGTTGGATGTCGACTACAGCGGGATCGTCAACCCCGGTCTTGCGGAGGCGGCGGCCGGGTCCCCCCCAGATATCCAGATCATCTGCAAGAAGTGGACCGGCAGCGCCATGCCGATGGCCGGGGCGCTTCAGTCAAACTTCCAGGTGACCGGCGCCAAGCTCGCCATCTCGCCGGCCTACCGGAACCTCGTGGCCGACTGCCCGGTCACGGTGCCCCTGGTCGCCGAGTTCACAGCCACCAACGCCGGCAACCTCAAGTTCCGTTTCGTCTCTGCAAGCGGCAAGGCCTCGCAGCTACGCTCGGTGAACATCACCAGCCAGACCAACGGCGTCTTCAAAGCGCTCCACGAAGAGCATATCCAGGTTCCTCTGGCCCAGGGCGGAGGTCCCGCCGGGAACCCGAGCGGCGCCGGCGGCATCGTCAATCAGCAGCCCGGTGGCGGTCTCGCCGTCCAGACTCAGCCGGAAGACCCGCTATTCCCGGGTTCCGCATCAAGTAGCGGGATGGGGCAGGTGCAGGTGAACCCACTGGCCGGCAACATCCACAGCGAGTCCTTCCGCGTCGAAGTCATGGACCCGGCAACCGGCATCGTCTCGGACTACGCCGGCTACCGCATCACCTGCAAACCCCAATCCGCCGGTATCGCCACGCCCAAGGCGCTGCAGATGCAGCCCAAGCCGCCCCAGCCTCAAACCCAGCCCGGCACCGCCGCGATCCAGCCCGGCGGGCTGGCCGCGAGCCGCGAGCCGGCGGCGCCGCGCCGGCAGGCGCAGGTTCCGGCGCTGCCGCGCGCCGGCCTCACCAGCGGCCTGAAGCCCGACATCAGGGCCACGACCCTGGGCTTCGTGCTGGCCGGCGGTCCCAATCCCTGGGGCTCGACCGTGGTGATCGACAAGCCGCAGCTCGCCGCCGCCACCGGCGTCGGGCCGAAGCACAACCTCTGCCGCTTCACCCAGGCGGCCTATCGGCCCTTCAACAAGGGCGACGTCCAGAGCGGGCCTTTCAAGAACAAGGTCTATCGCGGCTCGGCGACGGTCGACCAGTCGGTCCACAACCTGGCGCCCAAGCAGACCGACGGCTGGCGCAGCTTCGCGCTGGAGCTGCCCAGCGGCCTCAGCGTCATCCGCGTGGTCATGGACGCCGACAGGCAGGTCGACGAAAGCGACGAGGACAACACCTTCGCGATCCGCGTGAACGTGAAGCTGGACTGCGGCGGCGCGCCCAGGCGCACGACGCCGCAGCGCGAGCTTCAGCCGCAGCGCGCCACGCCGCCGCCGCGCCAGCCGCTACGTCAGTAGGCCGGTTCAACGCGGGAAGATCAGGACTCGTCGGAGAGGTCGCGGTGCAGCCGCCCGGCGGCCTGCGGGAAGGAGACCACCACGGGGCGGCGGAATTTGCGCTGCTTGGCGGGGGTCATGGTGCCGGCGTAGAGCTGCTTGCCGGATTCGATCATCACCACGCCGGCGAAGGTGGGGAAGAAGCGCGCGCCCATGCGCTCCCAGGCCGGGGCGGAGCGCAAGAAGGTGAAGTTCGCGATCGGCGGCACATAAAGCGCCCGCTCGGTGCGCGCCGGGATGAACAAATTGTCGCGCAGCACACGGGAAAGCTGGGCACCGCTGTAGGGATGGCCCCAGCCCAAGGGCGTGCGGTCGGAGCGCGCCCAGATGCCGCGCCGGTTGGGCACGACGACCAGGAGCCGGCCGTCGCCGGTCAGCACGCGCCAGATCTCGCGCAGCAGGCCGCGCAGGGATTCGCTGTTCTCCAGGCCGTGCACCAGCAGCACCCGGTCGACCGAGTAGTCGGGCAGCGGCAGCTCGGTCTCCTCCACCAGGCTGACCAGCCCCGGGCCTTCCGGCGGCCAGTGCATGACCCCTTGGGAGGACGGCATGAAGGCGAGAGTCCGCTCAGCCTCGCCTTTAAACTGGCGCAGGTAGGGGGTGGCGAAACCCAGGCCGAGGACGCTCTGGCCGCTCACGTCCGGCCAGAGCGAGCGCACCGCGCGGCGCACCATATGGCGCGCCACCTGGCCGCGGCGGGTCTCGTAGAACTCCCGCAGATCGACAACGTCATGCCACATGGTGTGGATAACTTAGCACAGGGCCCTGGACCCCGTGAATGGCCGATCTGCTATGGTCAACCGTGGGTTAATTGCGAAGGAACCGCCCTATGCCGGAGGCCACGGACGCCCTCTCGGCCGCCGACATCATCCGTGAGCTGGCCCTGCAGCCGCACCCGGAAGGTGGCCACTTCCGCGAGACTTTCCGCGACCCCGTCACCCTTGGAGAAGGAAAGGCGTCGCGCGGGGCCTCGACGGCGATCTACTACCTGCTGCAGGCCGGTGAGGTCTCGCACTGGCACCGGGTCGATGCGGCGGAGGTCTGGCACTGGTACGCCGGCGCGCCCCTGGAGCTGACGATCTCCGCGGACGGGCGCGAGGCCGCGACCCACCGCCTGGGTCCCGAGGTAACCGTCGGCCAGCGCCCGCAGGTGGTGGTGCCCGCCCAGGCCTGGCAGGGCGCACGCAGCCTCGGTGCCTGGACGCTGGTGGGCTGCACCGTGGCCCCGGCCTTCCGCTTCGAGGGTTTCGAGATGGCGCCGCCGGGCTGGCAGCCGATGTCTCTGCGCGGCAAACGCTAACGCGCGCGCCGGCGCCGCAGCATTTCCTTGGAAGCCAGCATTGCGCCGGCAACGATCAGCAGGCAGGCCAGGCCCACCTGCCAGGTCGCCTCGGCCTGGCCGAAGGCGATGAGGACGAGGGTGGAGAGCAGCGGCGCGGCGTAGGCCAGCGCGCCCAGCACCTGGATGTTGCCGTGCTTGGTCCCGTAGTCCCAGACGAAGAAGGCGGCGCCCACCGGCCCCAGGCCGAGGCCCAGCACCGCCAGCCACTGCAGGCCCTGGGGCGTTACCGTGGTCTCGACCGCCAGATGGCAGAGGAAGGCGAGCAGCGCCACCGCGCCGCAGAAGCCGCCCACCACCTCGGTCGGCACCGCGCCGAAGCGGCGGTTGGCGACGGAGTAGCTGGACCAGGTGAGCGCGCAGGCCGCCGCGGCCAGGTAGCCGAGCGAGTAGCGCGCGTCGAAGCTGAGCGAGCCGCCCTTGGTGACCAGCAGCCCGGCGCCGAAGAGACCCATGGCGGCACCCGCCAAGTGGAACCAGCGCAGCCGCTCGCCGGGCAGCAGCGCCGAGAAAACCACGATGAGCAGCGGCCAGAGATAGGCGATGAGGCTGGCATCCACCGCCGGCGCATTGCCGAGAGCGACGAAGTAGAAGAAGTGGTAGCCGAAGAGACCGCCGACGCCCAGCGCCCAGACCGCCGGCCGCTGGCGCCAGGCGGCGAAGGCGCGCCGGCCGCGCGCCGCCAGCACGGCGAGGCCGAGGACGAAGGCCACGGCGAAGGTCATGGCCAGGAGCTGGAAGGGCGGAATACCTGCCGCCCCGGTGGTGAAAAGCGCCAGCAGCGCCCACAGCAGCACGGCGATACCGCCGATCAGGGTGGCCCGCACGCGGTGGACGCCGCTGTCGCTTGCGATAGAAGTCATGCCAGGGGGAATAGCCGCCCCGGCGCGCCGAGGCAAGCGGCGGCGGGTTTCAGTCGCTTCGGGTGTTTCGCTTCCGTATCGCGAGACCGATGATCCGCAGGGTTTCCTTCCACAGGTCGTAGGGCGCCAGGTCCGCCGGGTCGGCCCAGACAACCTCGGCCGCGTCGTGACCGGCTACCGCCTCCCCCGAGCGCCACTCGGCCAGCAGGTCGACCAGGGTGTAGTGGTACTGCACCGCGCCCTGGCCGTCGCGGGTGATGGAGTCCACCACGTCGACCAGCGTGCCGACATCGACCTCGATGCCGGCCTCCTCCGCCACCTCGCGGCGGGCGGTCGCCTCGATGCGCTCGCCCAGGCGCTGACGGCCGCCGGGCAGCGACCACTGGCCGGCGCGCGGCGGTTTGCCGCGGCGGATCAGCAGCACACGATCATCCTTGAACACAACGACGCCGACCCCGATGAGCGGGCGGTTGGGATAGTCGTTCACGTGAAGCCTAGTCCGCTTCGCCGTGGGCCACGGCGCGCAGCCGTTCGTCCACCGGCACGCGGTAGCCGTTGACCAGGCTGTTGGTCTCGTTGGCCATGCCGACCACGGCCAGCAGCTCGTTCAGCATCTCGTCGGTCATGCCCTTCTGGATGGCGCCCGCTGTGTGCGAGGTGATGCAGTACTCGCAGTTGTTGGTGACGCTGACGGCGATGTAGAGCATCTCCTTGGTCAGCGGGTCGAGTGCGCCCGGCGCCATGACCTGCTTCACGCTCTCCCAGGTGCGCTTCAAGGTCTGCGGGTCCTGGGCCAGCGCCTTCCAGAAGTTGTTCACCCAGTCGGTCTTGCGGGTCGCCATGATGTCGTCGTAGACGGCGCGCACCTCGTCGCTCGCGTCCTCGTACTCGATGAGCTGCCCCAGGGGCATGGTGTTTCCTCCCCGTTCTTCGCGGCGGCCATTCTAATCCAGATAGCGGAAGCTGTCCGCGCCGTCGAAATGGCGCAGGGGAATGCCGGCGACATCCTTCGGATCGAGCAGCCGGGTGTTCACCGCCATCCGGGCGTCGGGCTTCGGCTCCAGGCCCTGCCAGTGGGTGATGCAGCCGCAAGCGCGGCAGCGGTGGAAAGCCAGCAAGCGGTCGCCCCAGACATAGGCCTCGGTGGCGTCTGGCCGACCGGTGAAGCGCACCTCCCGTTCCTCGAAGTAGCCCCAGAGCGTGCCGAGCCGCCGGCAGATCGAGCAGTTGCATTCATTGCGCCATTCCGGCGGCCGCGGCAGCTCGAAGGTGACGGCGCCGCAGTGGCAGGATCCGAGCAGCATGAGGCTTCTCCTTCTCAGTCGTCCAGAAGCCAGCGAAAGGCGCGGCGCAACTCCGCCGCCCCGTCGCGTTCGTAGCAGCGTCCGTGGGCCAGGATAACGCGCTGCGGGTCCCAGGCGATCATGGTTTCGACGGCCCGGCGCAGCTCCGCCCGGCGCCCTTTGAAAGTCAGGCGCATGTCACGGGGCATCTGGCCGTCGGGATCCAGGATGCCGGCCCAGCGCGTCAACCGGCGCATGACGAAGCCGAGTTTCCGCGGCTCGAAGTTCTCGATCAGGTCGGTCAGGACCAGGGTGCGGCTGGGACGGTGGAAGAAGACGACCTCGGTCATGTAGCTGCCGGGCACCGGCAAGGTGGCGATCTCGCCGTCCCAGGGATAGCCCGCGGCGGCCTCCAGCTCACAGGCCGGGAAGTCGATGCGCCCGCCCGCCTGCTCGCGCACGCGCGGGGCCAGGTAGACCTCGGCCGCCGGAAAGGCCGCGTGCCAGTCCGGCACCCACCAATAATGGATGCGGTTCGGCGCGACGATCCAGCGCGGCGGCCCCAGCACCTCGACCGCGCCTCGCAGCGCCGGGCTCAACGCCGTCGGCGAATGGATGAAGAGCCCGCCGCCGATCAGGCGGAGGATGGTCATGCGGGTGGGGAAGCGCAGCTTCAGCCAGCCGAGGCCGAAGCGGATGGCCGGGCCGTCGACGGTCCAGACGTTCTCGGCCAGCGGCTTCAGGCTGCCGAGCGGCGGATAGGTGATCTCACCACCGCCGCTCATACCTCTTCCCCGGGCCGCCGGCCTCAGGTCATGTACTGGCCGCCGTTGGCGGTCAGCGTGGCGCCGGTGATGAAGCCCGCGTCCTCGCCGGCCAGGAAGACCACGCAGCGCGCGATCTCCTCCGGCTCGCCGAGCCGGCCGACCGGGATCTGCGGCAGGATCTTGGTGTTGAGGATTTCCTCGGGCACCGCGCGGACCATCTCGGTGCCGATGTAGCCCGGCGCGATGGCGTTGACGGTGATGCCCTTGGGGGCGTTCTCCTGCGCCACCGCCTTGGTGAAGCCGAAGACGCCGGCCTTGGCGGCAGAGTAGTTCGCCTGTCCGAGCTGGCCCTTCTGGCCGTTGATCGAGGAGATCGAGATGACCCGGCCGTAGTTGCGCGCCCGCATGCCTTCGATGACGTTGCGCGTCATGTTGAACAGCGAGTCGAGGTTCGTGGAGATGACCGCGCGCCAGTTCTCGGGCGTCATGCGGTGCAGGGTGCCGTCGCGGGTGATGCCGGCATTGTTGACCAGCACGTCGACGGGCCCCAGATCCGCCTCGACCTTGGCGATGCCCGCCTTGCAGGCCTCGAAATCGCCGACGTCCCACTTGTAGACGTGGATGCCGGTTTCTTCCTTGAACTTGTTCGCCGCCTCGTCGTTGCCGCCGTAGGTGGCGGCGACCGTGAAGCCGGCGTCTTTCAGCCCTCTGGAAATCGCCTCGCCGATCCCTCGGGTTCCCCCCGTTACCAGAGCCACGCGCGCCATCTTCTAGCCTCCCCGTTTGACCATTCCTAGCCGTCTGAAACGACGGTCTGCTCGCCGTGTCCAATCAAATCACGGAACAAGCATACCGCCAACCGCTGCACCGCCGCCCAGGGGCAAAAAAGCCGGATTCCCGTTCGGCGGTACCGCCAAATCGCAGCGGCTGCCGAACGACAAAACGGCCTGCCCCTCAAAAAAGGCAGGCCGCTCTGCGCAGCATCGTTACCCCAGCGCCGCGGGGTCCGCCCAGCGTCACAAGGTCGCGGGCGGCGCTGTTCTCCGCCCGACCTCAGCCGCGCTTCCGGTCGCTCCCGCTCCCTTTACCCGCGCTCGAGGCACATGGCGATGCCCATGCCGCCGCCGATGCACAGCGTGGCCAGGCCTTTCTTGGCGTCGCGCTTGGCCATCTCGTGCAGCAGGGTGACCAGCACCCGCGCGCCCGAGGCGCCGATGGGGTGGCCGATGGCGATGGCGCCGCCGTTCACATTCACCTTCGCCGGATCCCAGCCCATGTCCTTGTTCACCGCCAGGGCCTGGGCGGCGAAGGCCTCGTTGGCCTCCACCAGGTCGAGGTCGTCGACTGACCAGCCGGCCTTTTCCAAGGCGCGGCGGCTGGAGGGGATCGGGCCGGTGCCCATGATCGCCGGGTCGACGCCGCAGGTCGCCCAGGAGACGATGCGCGCCAGCGGGGTGACGCCGCGCGCCGCGGCGTCGTCGCCCGACATCAGCACCACCGCGGCGGCGCCGTCGTTGATGCCGCTGGCGTTGCCGGCGGTCACCGTGCCTTCCTTGTCGAAGGCCGGACGCAGCCCGGCCAGGCTCTCCTGCGTGACGCCGTGGCGCGGATACTCGTCGCTCTCCACCACCACGTCGCCCTTGCGGGTCTTGATGGTGACGGGGACGATTTCCTCGGTGAAGCGCCCGGCCTTCTGCGCGGCCTCGGCCTTGTTCTGCGAAGCGGTGGCGAAGGCGTCCTGCTCGTCGCGGGTAATCTGCCACTGCTTGGCGACGTTCTCCGCCGTGTTGCCCATGTGGTAGCCGTTGAAGGCATCCCAGAGGCCGTCCTTGATCATGGAGTCGACCATCTTCAGGTCGCCCATCTTCTGGCCGTTGCGCAGGTGGGCGACATGCGGCGCCTGGCTCATGCTCTCCTGGCCGCCGCAGACGACGATCTTGGAATCGCCGACCTGCACCGCCTGGGAACCGATGGCGACGGCGCGCAGGCCGGAACCGCAGAGCTGGTTGATCTGGTAGGCGGTCTTCTCGTAGGGAATGCCGGCCTCGACGGCCGCCTGGCGGGCCGGATTCTGACCGGCGCCGGCGGTGAGGATCTGACCCAGGATCGCCTCGTCGACCTCGGCCGCCTCGACCTTGGCGCGTTTCATGGCTTCCTTGATGGCCACCGCGCCGAGATAGGAGGCCGCAACGGAGGAGAGCCCCCCGCTGAAAGCGCCAACGGGGGTACGGGCGGCACCTGCGATTACGACATCGGTCATCTTCGGATATCTCCCTTGTGGCGGACAGGAATCGCCGTGTTTCGACACGGCCAGCCGCTTATGCGCGCACCGCCGCCCGGCGGCAGTCCGCACGTTCATGTATCGCTCTCAACACCGATATAAGAACAGACGACCGGCCGGTGCAAGCCGCGCCTGGAGACTGTTAGATGACAAAGAATTCAACGACGGATTAGCCTGCGCGCGCGGCCCGCGCCTTGATCCAGGTCAGCAGCGGCCGCCACACCTCCTTCTCGGCCCGCGCGCCCACCACCATGCCGATGTGGCCCGCCTCCGGACAGAGCCGCTCGACGCCGGGAATGACCTCGGCCAGCGCCGCGGCGGAGGCGGGCGGGACGATACGGTCCTGGGCCGGGATGACGCAGAGCGTCGGCAGCTCGAGCCGCTTGGGATCGACCACGGAACCGGCAAGCCGCCAGCGCCCGGCGGCGGTCGCGTTCTCGCCGTACCACTGGCCCAGGCACTCGCGCGCCACGGGCGCGGCCAGCGGCACGCCGTCGTTGAGCCAGTCTTCCAGGGCGACGAAGTCACGCGCCTTGGGGCTGTCCGGGTCCAGCCGTCCGAAGGCCAGGAACTTGCGCACCACGAGATGCGGGTCCAGGCTGGCGAACAGGGTCTGCAGCAAATCTACCGGCATCTCCCCCGCGACCTCCAGCAAGGGCGCGACCAGCGGCAAGGCGGCGGCGGCCATGCGGCTGTGCGGCGCGTTCTCGGCATGGAAATCCCAGGGCGTCGCCAGCAGCACCAGGCCGGCGAGATCGGGCTGGCGGCGCAGCGCCAGGCCCAGCGCCAGCAGCCCGCCCATGCAATAGCCCATGACCAGCGGCGGCCTGTCTTGCGCGTCGGCGCGCAGCGCGTCGAGGGCGCGCTCCAGCCGCCCGGCGACGTAGTCGGTCAGGGTGAAGCCGCGCTCCTCGGCGCCGGGACGGCCCCAGTCCATCAGCAAGGGGCGCACCCCCCGGCGGGCCAGCCAGCGCAGGAAGGAACGCTCGGCGGTGATATCCAGCACGTAGGCCCGGTTGATCAGCGAGGGCACCACCAGAACCGCCGGGCCGTCCGCCCCAGCCCCGGCGCCCTCCGCTTCCGGCAGGGCGCCGTAATCCAGCAGGCGGCAGGCGCCCTCCTGCCACAGCACCGGCGGATCGGCGAGGTCGCGGCGATAGGGATGGTGACGATAGGCCTCCAGCCCGGCGGCCAGCGCCGCCATGCGCCCCGTCACCTCGCGCTCCACCGCCGCCGCGACGGCGGCAGGGTCACGCCCGTCGAGACTTTGCCTTAGTGCCTCCGCGCGCCCGGCCAGATCCCCCTTCCAGGTCACGGATCCGCTGCTCCAGAGCGGCAAGGCGCTCCTCGAGGAGGCCCAGGTCAGCCCCGCCGCCATGAGATGCAGCGGCAGCGGCCTCGGCCCCAGCCTCGGCGGCCCTTGGTCCCGAGGCTTGCCCGCTCCCGTCGTGCTTTGCGCCTGCTGGCTTTTCATCTGTCTTTGGTTCCTGCGGGTTCGTCCTGCCCGTTTGGGTCGCGGGCTGGGCGGCGCTCATCAGTGTCGACATGGCGGCGGGCCAGGCCGACCACATGGCCGGCAGGCCGCTGGCGGCCACTCCCATGGCGGCCATGACCTTCTGCAGGGATTCCGCGAACTCCGGATCGGCGGCCAGGGCGGTCATCTGGTCCTGCCAGAGGTCGACGTAGCGCCGCGCCAACTCTTCCAGATCCTCCGGCGAACCTGCCTGCTCGTCCTTCGCCATAGTCGCTTCCCGGCGTCCTCTTCCCGGGGCCTGCGCCCCTGTTTTCCCGGCGAAGTATAGCGGCCGGCGACGCGCCCTGACCAGCGGGCCGGCGCTCCCGGCGGGCGAAATGGTCCGGAAAACCGTCCAAATGGCGCCTTGGCGGGGCCTTCGAGACTAGACGTTGACAGTGCGTGACGCGGCGCAGCAATATCCCCTTAGCACGTGCGGTAATGATTTCCGGCGATTCCGGAGCCCCTGGCGGGCCGAGACGGCGACGACCACAGGCCCTTGCAGCCGGCACTAGGAACCAACGGCCCGGAATAGGCCTGCCAAAGGTTGCCGGAGACCGATACCGCAAGGGAACACGCATTCGCAGAGCTCGCTGCAGGGCGCCGCTCCGGGAAGCCGGAAGGTGAAAGCAAGCTGCGAAGGACGGGAAAGGCATTGGAACTTGGCTGGCACCGAAAAGAACGGCAAGAAGCAGGGTGACGGCAGCGGGCCGATCACCATCAAGAAGTACGCGAACCGCCGCCTCTACAACACGGCGACCAGCAGCTACGTCACGCTGGACCATCTCTGCCAGATGGTGCAGGACGACGTCGACTTCGTCGTCTACGACGCCAAGTCCGGCGAGGACATCACGCGCTCGGTGTTGACGCAGATCATCGTCGAGGAGGAATCGAAGGGGCAGAACCTGCTGCCCATCAACTTCCTGCGCCAGCTCATCTCCTTCTACGGCGATTCCATGCAGTGGATGGTGCCGCAATACCTGGAGCACATGATGGGTGCCTTCGCCCAGAACCAGGACCGCATGCGCCAGTCGATGCAGGAAACCTTCGGCGGCATGTTCCCCTTCAGCAATCTGGAGGAAATGAGCAAGCAGAACATGGCGCTCTTCGAAAGCGCCATGCGCATGTTCTCCCCCTTCGGGGCCACCGAAGGCAAGGAGGGCGAAGGCAACGCCGCCGCCTCGGCCGGCGGCGCGGGCCCCGCCGGCGGCCAGGCCAAGGAATCCCTGGACGCCCTGAAGGCGCAGATCGACCAGCTGCAAAAGCAGATCGACACCCTCAACAAAGACAAGCCCTGACGGGCAAAGTAGACGGAGTCCGACCGGCGGAGAATGCCCCGGCGTTGGCCGGAGCGGGGCCGCTTCAGTCGCTGCCAACGGCCCCCAGGGTCGCCGCCGCCAGCAGAGCGGCCGGCTGCACCGCGCCGCGCAGATGGCCGTCGATCTCGGGGCGCCCGAAGTAGTAGCCCTGCAGCAGGTCGATCCCGGACTTGGCCAGATAGTCGGCGTCCGCGCGCGTTTCCACGCACTCGGCGACGGTGGACACACCCAGCGCCCGCGCCAGGGCCATGAGGTTGTGAATGAAGATCTGGTTTTCGGTGTCCGAGGTGATGTCGCGGAC
Organism: Pelagibius sp. CAU 1746; assembly: GCF_039839785.1. NCBI lineage: Bacteria > Pseudomonadati > Pseudomonadota > Alphaproteobacteria > Rhodospirillales > Rhodovibrionaceae > Pelagibius > Pelagibius sp. CAU 1746. The sequence goes on along the minus strand of NZ_JBDOQT010000001.1, from coordinate 1,086,732 downwards.
GAAGGAGCCGTCGATCTTCACCACGTCGACCGTCAGGGCCTTCAGATGATGGAAGGTCGTGAAGCCCGAGCCGAAATCGTCGAGCGCCACCTTGCAGCCGAGGGCACGCAGCGCCGAGACGAAACGCGAGGTCTCGTCGATGTCCTGCAGAGCCGCGGTCTCGGTGATCTCGACGATGAGCCGCTTGGCGATGTCGCGGCGCTCCTTGAGGCGCGCGACCAGGCCGCGGAACCAGGAGCGCTCGGTGGCGGTGAGGCCCGAGATGTTGATCGCCAGGGAGACCTGCGGATTGCGCTCCAGTTCCCGGATCGCCAGATCGCGCACCCTGTTGTCGATGGAGCGCATGAGGCCGAGCTGCTCGATGGCGGGCACGAACTGTGCTGCCGGCACCAGCTTGCCCTCGCGGTCGTACATACGCACCAGGCATTCGTAGTAGCTGACCCGGTGCGTGCCCGCGTCGACCACCGGCTGGTGGGCCAGGACGATACGGTCTTCCTTCAGCGCCAGCTGAACCTCTTCGCCGATATCCATGCTGGCGCGATAGCCCTGGCGCTGCTCCTCGGAGAGGGCGAAGAAGCGCAGGCAGTCGCGGCCCGCGGCCTTGGCCTGCTGCATGGCGCTTTCCGCCTTGGTCATGGCGTCGACCGCGGTCTTCGATTCGGCGGGGAAGAACACGGCGCCGATGGAGACCGTCACGTGCACCTGGTCGGCGCCGACGGTGATGGGGTCGTCGCGCATCGACTGCAGCACGCGCTCGGCGGCGATCTGCGCGGTCTCTTCGGTGCAGGCGCTGAGGATGGCGCCGAAGAAGTCGCCCCCGGGCCGGCCGATGACGTCGGCGGCGCGCAACCGGTTGTCGAGGCGGCGGCCCAGCTCCACCAGCACCGCGTTGCCGGTTTCGTAGCCGTAGCCGGTGTTGATGCGATCCAGGTGATCGACGCCGATCACCATGTAGACCCCGGACTGGCCGAAGCGCGTGGACTGCGCCAGGGCATGCTCCAGCGCCTCGCGCAGGCGCACCTTGTTGAAGTGGCCGGTCAGGTCGTCGAAGTTTGCGAGATATTCCAGGCGCTCTTCCTGCTGCTTGCGCAGGGTGACCAGGCGGATGACGCCGGACATGCGCGCCGGCGTGCCGGCCGGCGAGTACTCCACGGCGCCGCGGTCGTGCAGCCATTGGAATTCGCCCTGGCGGATGCGCAGGCGGAACTCGCAGTCGTAGTCGCAGGTGCCGGCAAAGTGGTCGGCAAGGGCGCGGCGGCGGCGCGGCACGTCCTCGGGATTGATTCGTGCCTGCATCTCCTCGCCGCTGCGCGGCATGGTTTTGCCCTCGGCGTCGAAAAGCGAGGTGATGTCGCCGCTGAAGACGATCTCGTCGGTCGCCAGATCCCACTCGTAGACCACGTCGCCCGAGGCATGGATCGCCGTCTCCAGGCGCGCCAGCGCCTGAAGGCAATCTTCCCTCATCCCTGGTTTGCCGACGCTCACTCCATCGACAGGGGAGGTGTTGACGCGGGACTTGGTCACGGCTTGCGGTCTCCTACCTGAAGTCGAACCCTGGCACGAAGCCGGGGTTCCAGCCGACCTGGGCGTCTCTTGATGCCCGGAACTAAACGAATTTGGCAGGCGACCCTTAAGGAACGGTGAAATACCACCTAAGGAACCCCGGTCCTGAAACAACATCTATAGTGAATATTTGATGAAATCAGTAATTTGACAGAAACTCACAGAAAATATGGTGAATATAATTGGTTAATTTTTAAACCATGATAGATTCAATGCTTGATAAATTTCTCACAACCTGCATTTATTGTAGGCAGTAGGGATAGAACCTCGTGGAGCCTCCTGGGAAACCCCTGGCATGACCGCTGTTCCAAGGCTACAGCTTCTTCCAGCCCCCGGCACCTTGCCGGGCACGGCGGCTGTCGCCCTGCCGGGCCAGGGTGAACCGCGGGTCCAGCCGGTGGTCCCGGTCAAGGCCACGCGCCACAACCGGCCGGAGATCCAGCAGCCCACCATCGACGAGCGCCAGGCGCGCCGCCAACTCGGCAACGAGCGCGCCGCCGATCACGGCCGGACCGGCGACGAGCGCGTCGGCCGCGGCCGGCAGGACGCGATCCCGGCGCGCGGCGAGGCCGCCAACGGGCGGCTGATCGGCTTCTCACGCCTCAGCTCGATGCCCTTCATGGTGCAGGTGCTGGGCCAGCAAGCCACGGCCGGACGGCCCCAGGCCGCCACCCCCCAAACCAGCCTCAGCGGGCACCGCGATGCCGCGCAGCTGGGCAGCGACGTCTACCGCAAGGCCGGCGGCGAGCCGGAGATCCTGCCCGACGACGCGACCTTCGTACGCCTGGCCGTCTAATCCCCGACCATCTTGCTGAAGAGAGTCAGCCGCCCTTGGGCAGGCGGGCGCTTTGCGGCTGCGGCGCGCCCGGCTGCGGCGCGCCCCTCTCCGCCTGCCGGCGCTCCTCGCGCGGCATCTTGTTGAAGAACTCGCGATAGCATTTAGAGAAGTGCGAGGCCGAGACGAAACCGCAGGCCAGCGCCACGTTGAGGATCGACATCGCCGTCTGAGTCAGCAAGGCGCGGGCGCGGTGCAGGCGCAGCTCCAGGTAATAGCGGGTCGGCGTGCGCCCCAGGTAGCGGCGGAAGAGCCGCTCCAACTGGCGCGTGGAAAGCCCGGCCAGGCGCGCCAGCTCGGCCCGTGCCAAGGGATCCTCCAGATGGTCTTCCATCAAGGAGACGACCTGCAGCAGCTTGGGATGGCTGATGCCGAGACGCCCCTGCAGGCTCATGCGCTGATGGTCGTGGGTATCGCGGATGCGTTCATGGATGAATTGCTCCGCCACCTGGGCCGCCAGGTCGCGGCCGTGGGTTTCCGCGACGAGGCTGAGGATCATGTCCATGGAAGCGGTGCCGCCCGAGCAGGTCAGCCGCGCGCCGTCGACCTCGAAGAGCTCGCCGGTGACGTCCAGGTCCGGAAAGTCCTCGCGGAAGGCGTCCAGGTTCTCCCAGTGCACGGTGCAGCGGAAGCCCTCCAGCAGGCCGGCCCAGGCCAGGAGGTAGCTGCCCGTCGACAGCGCCCCCAGGCGGCAGCCGCTGCGGGCCAGACGGCGCAGGGCGGCGATGACGCCGGGCTCGCGCAGTCTCTGCACCTCCAGGCCGGCGACGACGATGAGGAAATCGGGCCGCCCGATGTCGTCCAGCCCGCCATCCGGCAGCAGATGCATGCGGCTGGAAGAGTGGATCGGACGGCCATCGGCGGTGAGGATGCGCCAGTCGTAGAGCGCCTCGCCGGACAGCCGGTTGGCCGCGCGCAGCGGCTCCACCGCGGAGCTGAAGGCCAGCATGGAGAACTGCGGCAGCAGCAGGAAAGCGAAGCTCTGGCGCGCCGCGCCGCCATTCCTTCCTGTCGCCATCACGTCCACTCCGGCACTCCTTTCCCCGGCCGGCCCGCTGCCGGCGCCCCGGAAACGCCCGCCTCGCCGATCCTGCCGGACCACAGCTTATCCGGTGGCGCGGTCATGAAAGCCGCCGGCAATCGAAGAGAACGTTGTCGTTCAGCCGGTAGAAGCGCCGCCGCTGCGGCGTCAACAGCCGCTTCACGCGGACCGGAGTGACCTCGAAGCCGGCCGCCGCCAGGCGGGCCGGAAAGTCGCCGCCGTAGTTCCGATAGTGATAGGGATGGCCGAAGCGGGCCATGCGCTCGGCCGGGCAGGTCACCTGTCCGCCCTCCTCGGTCACCGGCAGCTCCGCATCGTAGGGCACCATGACGATGGCCCGCCCGCCGGGGCGCAGCACCCGCGCCAGTTCGGCAAGCGCCGGGCCGTCGTCCGGCAGATGTTCCAGCACGTGGCTGCTGAGCAGCAGGTCGAAGTGTCCCGCGTCGAAAGGCAGATCGCAGAGATCGGCCTGCACGTCTGCCGCCGGGTCGAAGAGATCCACGCTTTGATAGCGCAGATTGGGCAGCGCGCGCAGCCGCGGCTCCAGGCAGGGTTCCGGCGCCGTGTGCAGCACCCGCGCCACCTGGCGCAGCAGCCGCGTGTAGCCCGTGAGGTAAAGCCAGAGGAAGCGGTGGCGCTCCAGCGAACCGCAGGTCGGGCAGAAGGCATTGCGCCGCCGCCCGAGCCCGAAAGGCAGGAACGCGGCGGCGCTGCGCCCGCAGACCGGGCAATGCAGCATCCCCGGCGCCACCGGGCGCGACGGCCGCCGGCGGTGCAGGTCCTCGCGGCGATAGACCTCGGCCGCGGAGAACCCCTCGGCGGCGATGGCTTTCACCTCTTTGTCCAGTCGCAGCAGCATCCCGGCAAGTTACCACAGGCATCTGTGAAGAATCACGGAGGGTTGCTACACGCGGCGGCTTTCCGGCGGGACGCCCACCTGCCAGGTCAGGCGTCCAAGTTCGCGGTAGACGAGATCCAGATTGGAATCGCGCAGCGTCGGCAGGTGATAGCGCGCCGCCAGCACGGTCTGGAAGTCCAGCTCGGCATGGATCAAGGCTTCCTTGTCACCGGCCTGGGCCAGGCACTTGCCGAAAGGATCGAGGATGCGGCTGCCGCCCCAGAAGGCGGCGCCGTTCTGCAGGCCGGCGAAGTTGGCCATGGCCAGCGGCATGCCATAGACCATGGCGTAGAAATCCAGCACCCGCTGCCAGCCGAGAGGATTGTCGAACTCGCCGCCCACGACGTCGCGGGCCGAGGCCACCGGCAGCAGCAGCAGCGTCGCGCCCTGCACCGCCGCCAGGTGCACCAGCGCCGGGTTCCAGCAGTCGGCGCAGATCAGGCTGGCGGCGCGCCAGCGGGGCCCCAGATCGAAGGTCTCCAGATAGCGTCCCCCGGCGAAGTGCTTTCCCTCCTCCAGCTTGCCGAAGGTGGCGAGGTTCAGCTTGCGGTGCAGGAAGCTGACGCAGCCCCGGTGCAGCACCGCCAGGGAGTTGTGGATCTGCGCGGCCACGCCTTCCTCGATGAAACCGACGAGGGTCCACATATCGCCGCTGGCCGCGCCGAGGCGCTGGATGAACTCGTGGTCCCGGGCGATCGCCAGCTCCAGGCTCTGCTCGCCGACGCAGTAGCCGGTGAGCGAGAGTTCCGGAAACAGCAGCGCCTCCGCCCCGGCGGCGCGGGCGGCGTCGATCACATCGAGGTGCTTGCGCAGATTGGCCTCGATATCGCCGTGACCGGCCTCGATCTGCGCGACGGCGAGGCGCAGCTTGCGGTCCGCCTGGATGGTCTTGTCCAAATCGCCTTCCTTCCCTCCCTCGGTCCGCGGCGCCGGGGCCGGGGACAACCCGGGCCAGTCAGCCGGGACGGGCGGGGACTGTCCCGCGCGCAGGCGACCTTGGCTGTCGCAGGGAACCAAAAACCACGTGGAGATCAGGGTTTGGCCCCGAAATTGTCCCTGGCGGCGAGCCGCAGCGGCCCCACCTAATAAACGTAAAGCGGCAATGCGCGGCGCAGCCTGGCCGGCCGCCCGGGGCCCGCCCCAGCCGGGCCCGTTGCTCAATCATTTGGGGAAATCGTGCGGCCCTGGGTTGAAGCCTCTGCCTCGCGGAATAGGTTCAAGTGACAAGGCGGCACTTCGCCATGGCGGCGGACAAGACGCCTTCCACCCTCACGAAGAGAGCGCTATCCAATTGTTTTTGAACTATGTTATCTAATCCTCCGAAGACGCCCTTTCGACACCGGGTCCACCGAAGGCCGGCATCTTGATGAGATGCTCTCACGATCCTGGCGAAAAACCCCTTGCCTTATTTACCTGATGAAGTGATTATGTTAAGCATCATTATGATTAATCTTGTTGATGAAATTTGGGGTTAATCCTCAACTGCAACGGTGGAATCTCGTGGAAACTGTGTCTGCAAATATCCAGAGCATCGAGAAGTATGTCGGTCAGCGCATTCGTGAGCGCCGCACCATGCTGGGCCTCACCCAGCAGCAGCTCGCGGAGATGATCGGGGTGACCTATCAGCAGGCCCACAAGTACGAGCGTGGGATCAACCGCGTGTCCGCGGGCCGGCTGTTCGAGATCGCCAAGGTTCTCGGCGTGGACATCGGCTTCTTTTACGAAGGGCTTAACAGCGAAGACAGCCGGCTGAACGAGCGCCAGCGCATGTGCCTCGATCTGGCCCGCAACTTCACACGGATCAGCAATGACCGTCACCAGGAGGCGGTGAGCCAGCTTTGCCGCGTTCTGGCCGACGGGGTACAGCACTGATCCGGCGTTAGCCCGCAGGCGGGCGACCGACGCCACGGTCCTGAGTGCCGGCCCGCTCCGGCACCAGGCGGAGGAGAGAGGCCGGCCGGAAAAGACCGCCCTCTTCCCCATCCCTCTCGTCGGGCGCCCGCAAAGCAGGTAACCTGCGCGCATGCCCGGGGCGGTTACCGTCGCCACTACGGCGGTCCGCCCAGACAACGTTGCAGGAAACCTATTCGACGTGCCCCTCCTTCCCCAACAGCAGCTTGTCCTTGAACTGCTCCGCATGTCCGGCGAGATCGCCGTATTGGAGTCGGCCGAGGGCACCATCCTCTGGCGCACCATGCAGGAGTGCCGTCACAATCACTGGATCACCTGGAAAGAGGTGAGCCCGGGTGTCCTTTCCGTCTCCCTGACCGCCGCCGGACGCCGCGCCCTGGAAACCGCCGGCTCCAAGGCTTAGCCGAACAGGCAGAGCAGGGCATAGCAATGCCCGAAGAGGCCGGTGAAGACGGCATAAAGCAGGACATCGACGGCCAAGCCCAGCGCCAATACCGGCAGGCAGACGTAGAGCAGGAAGTAGAAGGCGGCCCAGCGCGTGAAGCGGCGCCGGGGAATGACGTGGCCCAGCACGGCCGCGTCGTCGTCGCCCCCGGCGCGGCTGTCGTCTTCCCGGCTGTCTCGTGTCATGCGGCCGAGACTAGCCGTTGCCGCGGCATCGGAAAACCGGGAAACTGCCGCCCATGCTGGCACCCTCCCTGGACGATATCGGCGACGACCTGATCTGGCGGCCTTTGGCGCGGGATGCCTGGGAGGATGTTTTCCGCCAGACCGGCAGGAGCAGCCTGGAACAGTCCTGGGCCTATGGCGAGGCGGTGACCGCCCGGCACGGCTACGCCATGGAGCGCCACGTCATCGCCGCCCCCGGAGCCCACGCGGAGCGGGACGCAGGCTCCGGGACGCCGCTCGCCCTGGTGCAGGCCTACCGCAAGACCTACTGGGGCATCGGCGTCACCCGCATCCTGCGCGGCCCGCTGTGGCTGATCGACCCGCTGGCCGACCCGCGCAGCGCCGCGGTCTGCGCCGCCGTCGCCCGGCGCTACCGCGGCCGGCGCCTCGACTTCCTGTCCTGGCTGCCGGAACTGCCCGACGACCCACGCAGCCAAGCCGTCCTGAACGCCCTCGGCTTTCGCCGCGTGGTCACCGGCTATGCCTCGGCCTGGCTCGACCTGCGCCAGAGCCCGCAGGCCCTGTTGGCCGGCCTGCACGGCAAGTGGCGCGCCGCCCTGCGCAAGGCCGAACGCGAGGGCCTGGACATCTCCCTCGACGACAAGGCGCGGCAGAAGCAGGCGGCGCTGCTGCTCTACGACACCTTCCGCCGCAAGAAGCGCTTCGTCGGCCCTCCGGGAAACTTCATCGCCGCCATCGACGCCGCCGACGGCAAGGCCCTGCTCTCCCTCTCCGCGCGCCAGGGCGGCAAGCTGGTGGCCGGCGTCATCCTGCTGCGCCACGGCACCAGCGCCACCTACATGGCCTCCTGGACCAGCGATGCCGGGCGCGCGGGACAGGCGCACAATCTGCTGCTGTGGCGCGGCATCGAGACGCTGCAGCGAGACGGTATCCAGTGGCTCGACCTGGGCGGCCTCAACACCGAAAGCCAGCGCGGCCTCGCCCGCTTCAAGCTCGGCCTGGGCGGCGAAGTCTTCACCCTGACGGGGAGCTACCTTTAAGAGCAGCCCGGATCGAGGTCCGTCCGTCCGGCGCTGTGAAAGCGCAGCAGGATGCGCCTGGGCAGGAAGCGCCTGAGGTTGCGGCGCACCTTGCGCTCGACGACCAGCGGGTCCAGCTCCGCTTCGGGATCGCGCGAGAAGACCGCGGTGGTGGAGAAGTCGAGGAACTTGGCGTGCAGGATGGTGGTGGGGAAACGCCAGGTAACTTCGTAGTCCAGCGGCTGCCCGCCGGTCTTGGCCTGGGGGCAATCGCCAGACGGCGGACCGTAGCGTTCGGTCAGGGCGTCGACGACCTGTTCAAAGGCCGCAGGCACCGCCCCCGTGCGGCGGCGTTCCAGCAGCACCTGCTGCAGGCGCTCCGTCCGGTCGTTCATCTGCAGATAGGCGGTGAAGACGAGGCCGCCGATCTCGACCTCTTCCACCGCCAGCTCGGCGTAGGCGCCGCCGTAGACCCAGCGCCCCGGCAGCTCCGCCGCCCGTTCGCCCAGCACCGCGCGCAACTCCTCGCCGGTCATGCCCCAGCGCGTCGTATCCCAGCCCGGCAGATCCTCCAGAGCTGCGGCCGGCGCCGCCCAGCAGAGAAGGCCGAGCAGGAGCGCCGCCGCGCGCATCAGGTCAGCGCGTCCTGCGCGCCGTAGACCGCGTAGGCGCCGGTCAGATAGGTCTTGCGCAGAAAGGGCAATGGAAAGCGCGGCAGCGGCGCGCGCAGCACCGCCGGCAGGGCCTCGGCGCCCTGCACGCCGGCCACCTGGGCCGCGACGGCGCGCCCGGCCCAGGCGGTGAAGGAGACGCCGTTGCCGTGGTAGGCCAGCGCGGCATAGAGCCCCTCGCCTTCCAGCCTGCCGACGAAGGGCACCAGGGGCTTGGTCAGGCAGACCAGGCCGCGCCAGAAGTACTCCGTCTCCACGTGACGCCAGGCCGGATAGTGATGCTCGAAGCTGCGGCGCAGGCGGGCCTCAGAGCGCGCCGCCGCCGCCGGCGAGCCGGAGATGCCGCCGCGCCCGCCCCAGAGGAAGCGGCCGTCGGGCAGCAGGCGGAAGTAGTGCAGCAGGCGGCGGCTGTCGGCGCACATCACCGTGGAGGTCCAGCCCTGCGCCCTTTGCTCCGACTCGCTCAAGGGCCGCGTCACCATGATGCTGGAGAGCGCCGGCATGAGCTGGCCGGCCAGGGGCCGCAGAATGTCGTCTTCGGTATAGCCGTTGGTGGCGAAGATGACCTTGCGCGCCCGCATGCGCCCCGAAGGCGTGACCAGGATATGATCCTGCCCGTCGCGCTGCAGCGCCGTCACCGGCGAGCGGCCGTAGACCGTCACCCCGGCATCGAGCGCGGCGCGGGCCAGGCCGCGCAGGTACTTCAAGGGGTGCAGGCCGACGCCCGGCGGCAACTCCAGCCCACCGTGGAAGCCGGCGCCGGCGAGACCGCGCGCGGCCAGGGCGTCGCTGTCCAGCACCGGGCAGTCGAGGCCCACCAGGTCGCGCAGCTCCTCGCGCTCCGCCTGCAGCGCCGCGCCGCCGCGGCTCGCCCGGTGCGCCAGGATAACCTCGCCGCCGCCGGTGATGTCGGCCTCGATGCCGTGCTCGGCGCAGGTCTGCCGCACCAGGTCGATGGCCTCCATCTGAACGGCGAAGAAGCGGCGCGTTTCCTCCAGGCCGTAGCGCCGGGCCATGACCGCGTAGCCGAGCTTCGCCCCGCCCAGGCAGCAGAAACCGCCGTTGCGCCCGGAGGCGCCCCAGCCCGGCGTGCCAGCCTCCAGCACCGCCACCCCGGCGCCGTGCCGCTCGGCCAGGGTCAAAGCGGCGGTCAGCCCCGTGTAGCCGGCGCCGACGACCGCGATCTCGCAGGTGGCGGTATCGCGCAGCGGCGGCGTTGCGCGGTTCAGCGGCGGGGCCGAGGCCTCCCAGTAGCTGTCGACGGGAGCGCTGCGGTCATAGAGGGCGGGATGGTAGAGACGGCTCAAGAAAAAGGCTCCTGCAGGGATCCCCCAAGGGGGCCGACGACGTGGCGTCAGCATAGATTACAGGAGGAGGTAGGAAGAAGGCCTTGCGCGCGCTACCCTGTCATGCACGACAAGCAGCCGGGAGGAGCGGCAAGATGGGCCTGTTCAGCAAGTTATTCGGCGGCGGAGGCGGCGGGGCCGGCGGCGCCCGGGAAGGCGACGAGGTCGACTACCAGGGATTCAAGATCACCCCGGCCGCCCAACCGCAGAGCGGACAGTGGCTGACCGCCGGCGTGATCCGCAAGGAAGTGGGCGGCGAGGTCAAGGAGCACCGCTTCCTGCGCGCCGACACCCACGCCTCGGCGGAGGCCGCCAACGACTTCGCCGTCATCAAGGCGCGCCAGATCATCGACGAGCAGGGTGAGCGGATGTTCCGCGACTGAGCGCAGGAGACGACGCAATGCACTTCGAGGCTTTCCGCAGCAGCCTGGCGGAGGCGGCGCCTCCGGTGGGCCAGCCGCCCCTGCTGGCGGCCTTATGGCACGCCGCCAAGGGCAACTGGGACACGGCACACGGCATCGCCCAGGACGACGGCAGCGCCGAGGGTGCCTGGGTGCACGCCCATCTGCACCGCGTCGAGGGCGACGAAAGCAATGCGGGCTACTGGTACCAGCGCGCCGGCAAGCCGCACTGCCGTCTGAGCCTGGAAGAGGAGTGGGCCGAGCTGGCCCAGGCCCTGCTGCACGGCGCGCCGCTGTAGAAACCTTAGCCAAGACGCCGTCGCGGCCCGCCGATGCGCGGCACCGCCGCCAGCAGCGCCCGGGTGTAGGGGTGCTGCGGGGCGCGGAACACCGCCTCCGTCTCCCCTTCCTCCACGATCCGGCCGTCGCGCATGACGATCACGCGGTCGGCCACCTGGCGGACCACCGCCAGGTCGTGGCTGATGAAGAGGTAGCTGAGGCCCAGGCTCTCGCGCAGGTCCATGAAGAGGTTCAGCACCTGGGCCTGCACCGAGACGTCGAGGGCCGAGACCGCTTCGTCCGCAACGATCAGGTCGGGCCGGGTGATGAGGGCGCGGGCGATGGCGATGCGCTGGCGCTGACCGCCGGAGAACTCGTGCGGGAACTTGTCGGCGTCTTCCGCTCTTAGACCGACCGACTCAAGCGCCTCGGCGATACGTACCCGGCGCTCTTCACGGCTCACCCTTTCCAAGGCGTCCAGCGGCTCGGCGACGATCCAGCCGACCTTGCGGCGCGGGTCGAGGGAGCCGTAGGGATCCTGGAAGACCATCTGGGCGTGGCGGCGCAGCTTGCGCAGTTCGCCGGGCGAAGCGGCGAAGACGTCGTGGCCGCAGAGCATGACGCGGCCGGCGCTGGACGCCTCCAGGGCGAGGATGGCGCGGGCCAGGGTCGACTTGCCGCTGCCCGACTCGCCGACCACCGCCAGGCTCTCGCCGCGCGCCAAGGTCAGGGAAACGTCGTCGAGGGCGCGGTGATGCGGCGCCGCCGCAAAGAGCCGTTGGCGTGGCAAGGCGTAGTCGAGGGTCAGGTTCTCGACCTTCAGCAAAATGTCACCGCCGCTCATGGCACAGCCTCCTCTTCCAGGTGAGGATGCAGGCAGGCGACGCCGTGGGCGGCATCGAGGACGTGCTCCGCCGGCTGAGCCGGCAGGCAGTCGTCGCGCACGCGCGGGCAGCGCCCGGCGAAGACGCAGCCGGCCGGGCGCTGGCGCGGATCGGGCACCTGGCCGGGAATAGTGGCCAGACGTCTCCCCGGTGGCAGCGCGGCGTCCAAGGCCCCCGGCGAGGCGGCGAAGAGGCCGCGGGTGTAGGGATGGGCCATGCGCTTGAAGACGGCCTGGGTCTCGCCGCGCTCCACCACGCGCCCGGCGTACATGACCAGCATGCGCGCGGTGTTCTGCCAGACCACCGCCAGGTCGTGGGTGATGAGCAGCAGCGCGAGCCCCGCCGCCTCCGTCACCTCGGCCAGCAGGTCGAGGATCGCCGCCTGGCTGGTAACGTCCAGCGCCGTGGTCGGCTCGTCGGCGATGAGCAAGGCGGGATCGCAGGCCAGCGCCATGGCGATGACCACGCGCTGGCGCTGCCCCCCGGAGAGCTGGTGCGGATAGAGGCCGGGGGAAAAGCGCGGCTGCGGCAGGCCGACGCGGTCGAGCAGCGTCACCGCCCGCGCCTCGGCCTCGGGGCCTGACAGACCGAGATGCCAGCGCAGGCCCTCGGCCACCTGGAAGCCGATGGTCTTCACCGGGTTGAGCGCCGTCATGGGTTCTTGGAACACCATGGCGAGACGCCGGCCGCGCACCTTGCAGAGCTCGGCCTCCGGCAGCGCCAGCAGGTTCTCTCCCTCGAAGGAGATCTCGCCGGCGGCCCGCGCCTGGGCGGGCAGCAGGCCCATGAGCGCCAGGGCGGTCATCGACTTGCCGCAGCCGGACTCGCCGACGATGCCGAGGCTCTGCCCCGCCGCCAGCTCGAAGGAGACGTCCTGCAGGATGGGCGCCGGACCGTCGGGCGTGTCGAGGGTGACGCAGAGACCGGCGACGGAGAGCAGGGTCATCGCTGCCTCCTGAGACGCGGGTCCAGCAGGTCGCGCAGGCCGTCGCCCAAGAGGTTGAGGCCCAGCACCGTCACCATGATGGCGAGACCCGGGAAGATCGCCAGGTGCGGGGCGAGGCTCATGAGGGTCTGCGCCTCGTTCAGCATCTTGCCCCAGGAGGGCGCCGGCGGCTGGGTGCCGAGGCCGAGGTAGCTCAAGCCCGCCTCCGCCAGGATCGCCAGCGCGAACTGGATGGTCATCTGCACGATAAGCAGGCTGGCGATGTTGGGCAGGATGTGTTCCACGGTGATGCGCGCCCGGCCCTTGCCGGCGACCCGCGCGGCCAGCACGAAGTCGCGCTTCCACAGGGAGAGCGAGGCGCCGCGCGTCAGCCGCGCGAAGACGGGGATGTTGAAGATGCCGATGGCGATGATGGAGTTGATGGCACCGGGGCCGAGCACGGCGGTGATCATCACCGCGGAGAGCAGCGCCGGGAAGGCGAAGGTGAAGTCGTTGAAGCGCATCACCACTTCCTCGACCAGCCCGCGCCGCGCGGCGGCCAGCGCACCCAGCGGCACGCCCAGCCCGGCGCCGATACCGACGGCGACCAGGGAGACGGCGATGGAGTTCACCGCCCCGGCCATGAGCCGGGACAGCACGTCGCGCCCGTAGAGGTCGGTGCCCAGCCAATGACCGGCCGAGGGCGGCTGCATACGGTTCGGGATGTCGATGGCGTCGATGGGATGGGGCGTCCAGACCAGGGAGACCAGCGCCATGGCGACGAGCAGCAGGGTTACCGCCAGCCCGAAGATGAAGGCGGCGGAACCGCGCCCGCGCGCCCAGTATTCGCGCCAGACCTCAGTCGACCCGGAATCACTCATGGGATCGGCCTCCGCGCAGGCGCGGGTCGATGACGGCATAGGCCAGGTCGACCAGGAAGTTGACCACCACCACGGCGGCGGCCAGCAGCATCACCAGGTCCTTCACCACGATGAGGTCGTGCTGGGCGATGGCCTGAAAGATCAGGCGCCCCAGGCCCGGCAGGTAGAAGACGTTCTCGATGATGATGGTGCCGGCCAGCAGGAAGGAGAACTGCAGGCCCATGATGGTTACCACGGGAATGAGGGCGTTGCGCACGGCGTGGCGCCACAGGGCGGCGGAGCGCGTCAGGCCCTTGGCGCGGGCGGTGCGCACGAAGTCCTCGCCCAGGGTCTCCAGCACCGAGGAGCGGGTGACGCGGGCCAGGATCGCCGCCTGCGGCAGGGCCAGCGCCACTGCCGGCAGGATCAGCGTCTTCAGCGCCGGCCAGGCCCCGGCGTCCCAGCCGGCGAAGCCGCCGGCCGGCAGGATCTGCCACTGCACGCCGAACAGCAGGATCAGCAGGATGGCGAACCAGAAGTTGGGGATCGCGATGCCGAGCTGGGTAAAGCCCATGACGCCCGCGTCCGCCGCGCGGCCGCGCCGCGCCGCCGCCAGCACGCCCAGCGGAATGGCCAGCAGGGTCGACAGCGTGATCGCCATGAGCGCCAGCGGCAGCGAGAGGCCGAGGCGCTCGCGCACCAGCTCCCAGACCGGAACGCCGTAGGTGTAGCTGGTGCCCAGATCACCGGTGACGAGGCCGCCGAGCCAGAGGAGGTAGCGCTGCGCCGCCGGCTGGTCGAGGCCCATCTGCTGGCGCAGGGCCGCCAGGGTGTCCGGCCGCGCGTTGACGCCCAGCATGACCGCCGCCGGGTCGCCGGGCAGCACCTCCATCACCAGGAAGACCACCAGGCTGGCGACCAGCAGGGTGACGGCCAGGGCGGTCAGGCGCTGCAGCAGGAAGAGGGTCATGACGCTTTATACGCGACGAAAAGAATGTCCCCTCCCCCCCAAAGCCCATTTGGGTGGGGGAGGGTTAGGGTGGGGGGGATGCGGTGGTTCCGCTTGATCAATCGCTGGCGGCTTACGCCGACCCCCCTCCTCAATCCTCCCCCGCAAGGGGGGAGGAGGAACTTTCTAGCCGAGGCCAGGTCGGATCTTACTTCCAATAGACTTCCGTCAGGTCGTTGGCCTGCACCGGGCTGTTCTCCCAGAGGCCCATGACGTCCTTTTTCCAGACGCCGTGCTTGGCGAGCTGGAAGAGGAAGACGTTCACCGAGTCCTCGGACAGCTTCTTTTGCGCCTCGGCGAGGATGGCATAGCGGTCCTTCTCCGCCACGGTCGCGTCCAGCTTTGTCATCAGCGCCTTGAAGTCCGCATCGTGGTAGTCGAAGTAGTAGTCGTCGCGGGCGTAGATGCCGATGTCCATGGGCTCGGTATGGGAGACGATGGTGAGGTCGTAGTCCTTGGCCTTGAAGACCTGCTCCAGCCAGCCCTTCCATTCCAGTTGCTCGATCTCGGCCTTCACGCCGACGGCGGCGAGCTGGGCGGCGATGATCTCCCCGCCGCGGCGCGCGTAGCTGGGCGGCGGCAGTTTCAGGCTGAGCGTCAGGCCGTCGCCGTAGCCGGCCTCCGCCAGCAGCGCCTTGGCCTTCTCCGGGTCGTAGGGATAGCGCCCGGTGAGATCGACATAGGCCGGGTGGTGCGGGGCGAAGTGGGTGCCGATGGGCGTGCCGTAGCCGAACATGGCGCCGTCGACCACCGCCTTGCGGTCCACCGCCTGGGCGAGCGCGCGGCGCACGCGGAGATCGTTCAGCGCCTCGCGCCCGTTGTTCATCGCCAGGATGGTCTCGCCCTCGGTGGAGCCGACCTTCACGGCAAAACGGGGATCGCCCTCGAACTGGGCCAGGGCCTCCGGCGCCGGGAAATTGGCGAAGACGTCCACGTCGCCGGCCAGCAGCGCCGCGGTGGCGGCCGCCGGATCGGGGATGATCTTGATGGTCGCCTTGGCGAGCTTGGCCGGCGTGCCCCAGTAGTCCGGGTTGCGCGACATCTCGATGCGGTCGCCCTTGACCCAGCGCTCGAACTTGAAGGGACCGGTGCCGACGGGATTGCTGTTGTTGGTCGCGGCGCTTTCCGGCGCCACGATGACCGCGTCGCCCCAGCCGAGGTTGAAGAGGAAATTGCCCGCCGCCTGCTTCAGGGTGATGACCACGGTGGAAGCGTCGGGCGCCGCGACCGACGCGATGGGCGCGAAAAGACCCTTCTGCGCGTTGGTGCTGTCCTCGGCCAGGGCGCGGTCGAGGGAGAACTTCACGTCGGCGGAGTCGAAGGCCGTGCCGTCGTGGAAGGTCACGCCCTGGTGCAGGGTGAAGGTATAGGTGAGGCCGTCATCGCTCACCGTCCAGCTCTCGGCCAGCGCCGGCTTCACCGCGCCCTTGCGGTCGATGCGGGTCAGGCCCTCGAAGATGTTGGCGTAGACCACCTCGTCGATGGCCGCCGCCGCGCCGGCCGTCGGGTCGAGGTGCGGCGGCTCCAGCACCATGGCGAGAACCAGGCTGTCCTTGGCAGCCTGCGCCGCGGAAGCCCCCGCAAGGGTCCCACAGGCGACGAGAACGGCT
This sequence comes from Pelagibius sp. CAU 1746, assembly GCF_039839785.1. NCBI lineage: Bacteria > Pseudomonadati > Pseudomonadota > Alphaproteobacteria > Rhodospirillales > Rhodovibrionaceae > Pelagibius > Pelagibius sp. CAU 1746. The sequence continues at coordinate 1,070,849 of NZ_JBDOQT010000001.1, read as the reverse complement.
GCACACGCACGCACAATAGTCGGTCTCATGAGTCCTGCTTTGCCTCCGTGATTCTTCGCGGTCCGGTGAGAGAACCAACCGCTTTTCCTGTCCTGGCAGGAGTTTAGCGACCCCCTGCCTGCCCCAAAAGCGCCAAAGTCGCGGCGGCCATGACCTTGGCCGAGGCCACCATGTCGTCGATGCCGACGTACTCGTCGGGCTGGTGCGCCAGGTCGAGGATGCCGGGACCGTAGGCGATACAGTCCTCCAGGTGGCCGACGCGCACGATGTGCTTTTGGTCGTAGGTGCCGGGGGAAACCACCTTCTCGGCGGGTCTGCCCAGCACTTCCTCGATCGCTTCCGAGACCGCGCGCACTACCGGCGCTTGCGGATCGGTCATGGTCGGCTGAAAGGCCAGCACCTCGCGCAGGGCATAGTCGAAACCTTCTCGGTCGTGCTTCAACCCTTCCAGCAGGGCGACGATCTCCCGCTTCACCTCCTCCGGGTCTTCCTCGATGAGGTAGCGGCGGTCCAGCACCAGGCGGCAGGAGTCCGGCACCAGGGGCGCCGGCAGGCCGTCGAAGTCTTCGCCGAGGCCGCCGTGGATGGAGTTGATGTTGAGGGTCGACTGGCGCGCGCCCTCCGGCACCACCGGCATCTCGGTGCGCTTCTCAGCCAGGGCCGGGTAGAGCTCGCTCTCCAGCTTCTGCAGGAAGGCGCCCATGTGGCGCACCGCGCAGTCGCCGAGGAAGGGCATGGAGCCGTGGGCGATATGGCCGTGGGTTTCGATCTCGGCCCACCAGACGCCGCGATGGCCGATGCAGACCCGGTCGACGTTCAGCGGCTCCGGGATGATCACATGGTCGACGCGCGGGCGCGAGAAGAAGCCCTGCTTGGCCAGGTAGCCGACGCCGCCGTAGCCGCCGGTCTCCTCGTCCACGGTGCCGGAGACCTCCAGCGCGCCGGGCAGGTCGTCATGTTCTTCGAGCAGCGCCTCCACGGCGATGACCGCGGCGGCGAGGCCGCCCTTCATGTCGCAGGCGCCGCGCCCGTAGACCTTGCCGTCGCGCAGCAGGCCCTCGAAGGGCGGCACGGTCCAGCCGTGCCCGACTTCCACCACGTCGATGTGGCCGTTGAAGTGGATGCAGGGGCCCGGCCGCCTGCCCTCTTTGCGCGCCACCACGTTGGTGCGGGGATACCTGTCCGAATCGCCCGCCGTGCCCTCGCCGCGGTGATAGCCGACCTCGAAGCCGCGCGCCGCGAGGCGCTGGCCCAGAAACTCGGCGCAGGGCGTGTAGGCCTCGCCCGGCGGATTCACCGTGGGAAAGCGGATGAGGTCCCGGGTCAGCGCGACCAGGTCGTCGCGCTTGGCCTCGATACGGGCGAAGAGGGAATCGTGCATACCGGGTCCATCTAGCCACAAGCAAAGATTCCAGGACAACATCATTCTACCCGCGACTCCCGGTTGCGGTAAGATGACGGTCCGGCCGTAGCATCCGCGCCAGAAGCGGCGAAGCCCGACATCGGCTCACCCTCGTCTTGGGGAGACACAACCTTGACCAAGATTCGCGATATTCATGCCTATGCAGCGGCATTCCCGAGCGATACCATCGATAGGAAGAGGGCCCTGGATTTCGCTCTCGACATCCGAAAGTTCGAGATCGGGCTCTACTGGCGCCGCGCCACCTATTTCTGGACGCTGATCGCCTCAACCTTGGCGGGGTACTTCGCTCTCGCCAGTTCGGGACCCGGCAATGTCCATCTCACGATCATCGTCGGCTGCATCGGTTTCCTTCTTTCCATAGGCTGGTTCCTCGTCAACCGGGGCAGCAAGTACTGGCAACAGAACTGGGAACGCCACGTCGACTGTCTTTCAGACGATCAAGTCGGCCCCCTCTACCGAACCGTAATCTCCAAGGAACTTTTCAGGCCGCTCAGCCTGACCGGCGGATACCCCTATTCGGTTTCGAAAGTGAACCAAGCGACCAGCTTCTTCGTCATGCTGCTGTGGCCTTCGATCGTGCTGCCGGAGCTCGTGGCGTTGTGCATTCCCCTGCCTGTTCAGTTCTTGCAGTTGGCGCTCGTGGTCACCGCCACGGCCGTCTTCGCGATCATACTCTTCTTCTTTTGCAAGAGCGGCGAGCAGGGCGAGGATCGAGAAGTCCGCTTCGTACAGGCCGGACTTTCCTGAGCGGCGCCTCAAGCGGGAGCGCGGCCGAAGCGCAGCAGCCAGAGCCGCTTCAGCCACCAGAAGACGCCCCAGGGGTGGGCGCGCCCGAACCAGCGGCGCCAGCCGAAGCGCGGCGGGTCGCCGGGCTCCAGCTTGACGAGGCGCAGGGCCTTCACCGCCGCGCCGGCCTCCGGCGCGGGGCTCTCCACCGCCTGGATACGGTCGTCGGCCAAGGTAACGCGCAGGCTGACCGGCACCGCGCCGCGGCGCGGGTCGTAGACCCAGAGACGCACGCGTTCCACCCCGTCGCGGCCCAGGCTCAGCTCGTCCTCCAGGCGCCAGGCCACCACCCACTGCGGCGCCGCATCCTCGGCATCGCGGATCAGCTCCACCAGGCAGGGTGCGCGTTCCCGGAGACGTTTGCGCAACTCGGCCAGAGCGCCGCGGCACTGCATGGCGATCCAACGCCCGCCGCCGGCCACCGGCGGATTCAGCTCCAGGGTCACCTCGACCTCGGAGAACAGGCCGCTGGCGTTGAGTTCCTGCTGCAGGGCGCGGGTGAGCTGCGCCGCCGGCAGCCAGTTGTCGGGCACCCGCCCCAGGATCGCCCGCCACTGCAGCGCCTCGGCGCCGCCCCCCGCCAGCGCCGCCCGGCAGCGCGCCAGCAGGTAGGGCCGGAGCGCTTCCCAGACCGGCTTGTTCGTTGGGTTGGTCAGGCCGCCGGCGGCGGCCCGCGGCACCGTCAGCCGCCGGCGGTGGTAGTCGGCAGCAGCGATGGAGAGGGCCACGGCCTGCAGGTCCGCCTCGTCCAGGGGCTGCGCCGCCAGGGCCGCGGCAAGATCCGCCGCACCGAAGGTGTCGGCCTGCTCGCCGTAGAGATTGACGAGCCGCTCCCCCGCCTCGGCGCCGGCGGCGGCGAGATCGGCTGCGAAGTCCGCCGCCTCTTGCGGCGTCAGACTCCACGAAGGCCACCCCGCGGGATCGTCCAGCCAGGGACGAAAGCGGCTTTCGTAGACCGACAAGGCTAGCGGCGGCGGCCGGAGGACTTGGGCGGCGAGGATCGAGCGCCGGCGGCGGCGGCGCGGGCCGTCGCGGTCTCCTCGTACCAGCGCCCCAGCGCCGCCAGGGCCTCGGCCGAATCTTCCCGCTTTGCCTGAAGCTCCAGACCGCAGGCGGCGCAGACGATCGGCTGACCGCTCAACACCGCGGCGATCGGCAGCGCCAGCGCCTGGCCGCAGTCGGGACAGGGGATGCGGCCCGGCGTCGTCGCATCGGGTTGCGGCTCAGCCATTGCCGCGGTTCCGGCGATCGCGATTGCCCGCCGCAGCCGGCGGCGTCTCGGAGGGCGGCGGCGGCAGCGGCGTCTGCCGCGTGGTCTCCGCCGCCAAGGCCAGCAACTGCGCCAAGCCGCCGGGCATGTCGGCCTGCTCGATGCGCAGCTTCATCTTCACCAGCATGTCGACGGAGCGGCGGTCGCCCGCGCGCGGCTCGCGCGCGAAGGCGGCGCGCAAGGTGGCCGGCGGCTCCCGCAAGGGCCCGGCGCCCCGCGCTTCGATGAGCTGGTTCACCTCCGCCTGGCGCTGGGGCAGGGCCTCGGTCTGGACGATCTTCACGGTGTAGTCCAGCTCCGCGTCCTTGATCTGCAGCGCCGGGATCGGAAGCATGGAGAGCAGCGGGATCTGCACCTCCACGTCTTCCTCCGTGCCGTCGGCGCTGCGGCGCCTGCGGGTGAAGCGCGCCATCTGCAGGTCGCCGAGGTCGCCCATGCCGCCGGGCTCGCCTTCTTTCGGGCCGGTGAAGCCGACGGCGCGCACGAAGCGGGCCGTGGCCATGGCCGACTGCGCCTCGGCATCGACCAGCGCATGGATCGGCGCGCCGATAAGCTGCGCCAGCGACAGCACGCCGCTCTGCGGCTCCGGCAGCTCAGGGGCGCCGCCCGGCAGGACGCCGTTGCCGCTTCCGCCGTTGCCGTTCCCACCGCTTGCGGCCCCACCGCTTTCGGCCCCGCCGCTTCCGGAGGCTGCGGCGGCCTTGTCGGTGTCGTCAGACATATTGCCCTCCCTACTCCGATGCCCCTATTCCGACGTGAGGGCGTGGCGCGTGGTCCTCTCGCCGACCTTCACCTCGGTCCACACCATGTTGCGCACCACCGCCTTGATCTTCACGCTGGACAGCGCCGCCTCGCCGAGCTGCGAGAGCTGGCCGCCTTCCACCATGATTTCCAGGCGCGCATCGCTGTTGCCCTGCCAGATGGTTTCGATTGCGGGCGTCATGGCGCCGACCGCCTGACGGATGTCGCCCTCTTCCATCAGCGGCAAGACCATGGCGCGCAGGTCCCGTTTCATCTGCTGCTCGGCCTCGCTGCCAGGGGCGGTGTAGGCCTCCTTGGCGTAAGGCTCCATGGCCCAGCGGATCGGCCGCTCCAGTTCCTGCAGGGCGAGCGCGGCGTTGAACCTGCCTTCGTCGTCGATCAGGTGCGTGTAGGACTCGATGAAATAGCGCAGCACCTTCTGGCGCATCTCGATGCGCAGCGCGGAGGAGTTGGTTCCCTTGGTCAGGTAGGTCCACCAGGTCTCACGGAAGGCTTCGTCGCTTTCGTTGCGCGCCCGCGCGATATCCAGGAAGGTGGCGACAAGACGCTCCACCGAGCGCTCGAAGAGCACCGCCGCGTTGGCTTCCTGGCTTTCGTGATTGACCTCGCTGTCGGGCACCCCGGCGATGGAGAACTTGAGATCCAGTTCGACCTCCTCCACGTCGGCGCGCGGCACCGGAAAGCGGCGCAGAAGATAGTCGTTCTCGTAGTAGCGCGAGATCGAGCGTGAATAGAGATCGGCGCTGAAACGCGCCTTCGCCAGGTCGCGCAGAATTGCGCCTACGATCTGCTGAAGATCGGCCATTCGGTCCTGCTTTGCCTCCCCTCGGCGCCGGCTCTCCGCCCCGCCGTTCCGCTAGACTACGCCGGAGAGCGTTCCGCCAGCCAGCCAGCCCAGCACCCCGCGCCACAGACGGGTCTGCACCCGGCGGAAACGCGTGAGGACGCTGGGACGGCCCGGCAAGCTGCCGTCTTCCGGCGGCCCCAGCGCGATCAGTTTCCCCCGCTGCGGCCCCCACCGCCGCCACCGCCGCCGCCGCCGGCCGGCTGCTCGGCCACCGCCGGGGGCGCCTGGATGGTATCGGCCAGGATGTTCAGCATCTTGGCGAGGCCCGCGGGCAGTTCGTCCTGAACCGCGTGGACGTGCACGTCGATGGTGGTCTCCACCGCGTACTTGGAATTCTTGGTCGACTCCGAATCCTTCTTGGAGGAAATGGAGGCTTCCAGGCTCGCCTTGAAGAAAAGGTAGCGCGCGCTGGCGTTGACCTTAGCCTGCTTGTTCACCGACTGGACCGTCTTGTCCTCGCTCTCGGTGCTGGACGACACGTTGGCCTTGAAGTCGATGGTCATCTCGTCGATGCGGATGAAGGGGATCGGCACGATGGTGAGCAAGGGCACCGTGATCTCGCTCTCGGTCGCGCCCTTCTTGGCCGTGAAGGTGATGTTCTGGACCGCGCCCTTGTCGTCGAAGCCGATGTTGCGGATGAAGTTGACCGACGACATGGCCGCGCGGGCCTGGGCCTCGATCGCCGCGTCCAGCGGCCCGCCGATCAGCGAGCCGAACGGAAGTGCCTGAAGTTCACCTGCGACTGCCATGCTGTCCCCTCCACCCTTTGTCTACCGTCCCCACACGGTCCCGGGAAAATCCCCAGCCTAGGTGCGGCGTCCTATTTGCCTGCAAGTATAGCCAGCGGGTTTTGCGGCAGCAATTAGCTTTCCAGCACAAAGGGATTACTTCGAATCGGGGAGCCTCGGAATAATACTGTGATATTAATGTGGCGCACGAGAAATCAAGGCGCCGAAATTAACCATACTGTACTATTGAAAAGCTGAATAATACGGCGACCCCAATGCCCCGCCGCCGGCGACTTGGCGGGAGAGACGCGAAGCGCCCCTCTCGCCGCGCGAATTCTCCCGGCGGCCGCCGGCTTCTAGAATTCACGCCGGAGGCCAGCGGGCTGAACTGCGGGCCGCCTAGAATTCCTTCGCCAGCTTCTGCTTGCCGGTGATGATGCGCAGCATGGAGTTGAGGGTATCCTCGTCATTGTCGAAGCCGCCGTGGCTGGTGCTCTTGGACTTCGGCTTCACCGCCTGGGGCAGGCCCAGGGCACGGACCACCGTCTTCTCGTTGCCCGGCTTCACCTCGTTGCCGATGGACCGGCGCACCCGCTCGACGAGCTTTCTTTCCTCCTCTTCCGCCGCGCTCGGGCTGTGCGTCTTCTTGCGCGCCTTGATACCGGCTTCCATGCCCAGCAGCGGCACGCGGTGGCGCGTTTCGAAGGCTTCGGTCACCAGGTAGAGCAGGCTCTTGTGGTAGACGCCGCCGACGTTGTCGTCCTGCTCCACCTCGTCGGTCAGGTTGAAGAGGGCGAAGCGCTCCACCTCCCGGCCCAGGTGCTTGGCGATGTTGGCGTCGAAAAGCTCCAGGGTGCAGGCCGGGGCGAAGAGCGTCAGCGACTTCACCGGCAGCCCCAGTTCCACCAGCACCGGCAGCAGGTGGCCGAGGAAGATGCTGCCGGCGCTGTGGCCGACCAGATGCAGCTCCGCCTTACCCTCCAGCTCCGCGAAGGCGGCGGCGATGCGCGCGGCGGTGTAGCGGGCGCCGCCGTTCGCGTCGGAGGCCCGCATCGCATTGTCCTTCATCTGGCTCCACACCGGCCTGCCCAGGGGCCGCGAGGCCAGTTCCACGCCCTCGTCCAGCAAATCGAAGAAGCGGTCCTTCATCTTGTCGGCCCAACCCTCGAAGCGGCCGCGGCGGAAGGCGTCCTGGACGATGCCTTTCACGGAATCGAGGAAGCCCGTCTCCCACATGAAGTGCAGCGGATAGATCTGGTTGCCGAGGAAGTAGGGCTGCATGGAGGCGATGCGCGAGGCCGAGGCCTTTTCGTTGTTGAGGCCGCCGTGGCAGTAGATGGCCAGCTTCTTGGGGCCGGCCCAGTCCTTGGAGGTTTTCTTGAAACCGCCGAGCACCACCTCGTCGACCTCCGCCTCGTCGCTGGAATAGATGCCGGACTGCGAGAAGCGGCCATCGTTGCCCAGGTTCACGAAGTGCGGGCGGATGGTGTCCAGCACCACCGACTCGTCGGGAATGAAGCCGAACTCCGAGGCGCGGCCGTGCACCAGGGAGCCGCCGTCGGCGAAGCTCAGCGCCGGCACGCCGAGGCGCGCCACCCAGCAGTCGAACGCGTTTTCCAGCCAATCGTCGTAACCGATGTGGCAGAAGCCCTTGGCGCCCCAGCGCGGCCCCCAGGAGTTCTGGATCCAGAAGCCGCGGTCGTCGTAACCGACGATGGCAAAAGCATGGCCGCCGATCTTGGTCTTGCTGTAGGGGATGATCCCGTCATTGCCGACCTGCTGCCAGCCCTCGTGGACCGAGGCGCTGGCGTAGAGAATGCCGGCCTCGGCCAGGGCGGCCTGCATGTTGTTGAGGTAGAGATGGCGCACCCGGTAGTAAGCGCCCAGCGGCTGGTTCAGCGCATTGCGCTGGCGCTGCGGCGTCAGCTTGCCCGGCTTGCGCGCATCGTAGGGCCAGTCGCCCCAGGTGCAGACGCCGTGGCGCGACCAGCCCTTCATGGCGCCGCGGACGGAAGAACCGTCGTAGTTCTCGCCCTGCCACTCGTCGTAGCGCTTGGCCATCTCGTAGAGCATGCGCGCGCTGGCGCCGTTCTCTTTCTTCTTATAGGCGTTACGCCGGGCGGCGGTGAAGTCGGAGCGGTTGTGGTGCAGGAAGTTCACCACCGCGGCCAGGCCGAAGCCCGTGCAGGCGCCTTCCTGCCCCTGGTCCAGGATGACGGGCACGAAGGCGCGGTTGTCGATCCTGAAAGGCAGCTCGAAGAGGCCGCTTTCGTAGACCAAGTCGCGCAGATCGAGAGGATCCTTGACGACGCCCCCATAGGTCTTGCCGTCGCCGTTCTGTGATCTCGGCATCACACACCTCCCCTTCGATGTCTTTGCGGATTGGGAAGAGTGTCCGGTCAATCGCCTTGCGCCGTCAAGCAGCCTAGCGCCAAAGAGCCGCCGCTACCTCTTAAGGAGCGCGAGGAGGCGCTGCGGCTGTGGCGTAAGAACTCCTTCTCTCTCTTCAACGCCGGAGAGCTTTCCGGCTGCCGTGGGCGCGCGATCCCGAACGCCGCACGGAGCGACCGCCGACCCGGGACCCGGGAATCGCCCGACCGTTACGGCGGCACCGTGAATCGGGTTTCTCGACCCTGCCGGACACTCCGGAGCATGACGAAAAAAACGACGGTCGCATGAACCGGGAAGTCGCCGGAATTCCTGGATGGAATCGGGGGCGTGGCAAGCCGGCCGCGGACCTGCGGCCTTTGCGCGCTTGACTCCTCGAGGCCTCGGGCGGCAAATGGCTCCCTGTTCACCGGCGGCGGCAACGTATTAAAAAACCGACAAATTTTAGCTATCGGTCAGGACGCCCGGCCTTCGCAAAAGCGAAGGAAACCTCCGTCGCCAGGGCGCCCGACAGGGTTATCGGCCAAGTTCGCCGCCGACCGCTCCAGGGGGTTGAGCCTTCATGGCTTCTACTGCGAAACAACATTTCTCGGAGCGCGAGCAGCTCCGGTGCTTCGACCTGTTGAACACGCCGATCTGGATCTTCGACGTCGAGCGCCATGCCGTCTGGTGGGCCAACCGCCGCGCCCTGCAATTCTGGCGCGCGCAAAGCCTGGACGAACTTCTGGCGCGCGACTTCGCCAGCGACAGCCCAGCGGTGCGCCAGCGCCTCGCCCAGGTGATCGCCAAGACTCCGCCGGGCGAGGTGGCGAGCGACACCTGGACGCTTTATCCGAACGACACGCCGGTGACGGTCCTGCTGGCGATGACGCCGGTGACCGTCGAGGACGGCCGCGACGCGATGCTGATCGAAAGCTCGGCGCCGCTGGATCTGCACAGCAACGAGGAAGCCCTGCGCCTGCTGGAGGCCACCCGCTACACCTCGCTGATGGTCAGCACTTTCTCGCTGGAAGGCCGCCTGCTGTCACGCAACCCGGCCGCCATCGACACCTTCGGCAAGAGCAACGAGAAGAAGGACGCGGCGGACAACGACCTCGACCGGCAACTCGGCGATCCGCAGGTCGCCGAAGCACTGCGCCAGAGCGTGTCCGGCGGGCATCCCTTCGCGCGCGACCTCAAGGTGCGCACCGCCCAGGGGCCGCGCTGGCATCAGGTACAGGCACAGCGCGGCCGCGACCCGCGCACCGGCGAAGGCGTCATCGTCGTGACGGAGACCGACATCACCGGGCGCGTGCAGGCGGAGGCCCGCCTCGCCAGCCTCAATTCGGAGCTGGAAAAGCGCGTGCGCCAACGCACCGCCGCCCTGGAGCGCAGCAACGAGGAAGCCATCGAAGCCCGCTACGAGGCCGAGCGCGCCAACCGCATCAAGTCCAAGTTCCTGGCCAACATGAGCCACGAGCTGCGCACGCCCTTGAACGCCATTCTCGGCTTCTCGGACATCATCCGCCTCGGCGTCTTCGGCCCGATCAACGAGCGCTACCTGGAGTACGTCACCGACATCAACGCCTCCGCCCTGCATCTGCTGGGCCTGATCGACGGCCTGCTCGACCTGGCCAAGATCGAGGCGGGCAAGATGATGCTGCAGGAATCGGAGCTCGACCTGCGCGCCCTCTTGAATGAGACGCTGCAAATGATCGCCGCCACCAACCAAGGCAATGGCAAGGAGCTGAGGCTGGAATGCCCGCTGCCCGAGGTGCCGCTGCTGGCCGATGCGCGCCTGATAAAGCAGGTGGCGCTGAACCTGCTGTCGAATGCGGCCAAGTTCACGCCGGAACAGGGGTCCATCACGGTTGCGGTGCGCCCGGGCGGGGCCACGGAGAGCGGCGGGGAGAACGGCGGCCTGGAGGTGCGCTTCACCGACAACGGCATCGGCATCGACGCCGGCAAGCTGGACCTGGTGTTCCGCCCCTACGAGCACAACGCCAGCTTCGCCGGCGGCGTGAAGAACACCGGCCTGGGCCTGCCCATCGCCCGCTCCTTCGTCGAGCTGCACGGCGGCTCGCTGCACCTGGAAAGCAAGCTCGGCGAAGGCACCACGGCGGTGCTGCGCCTGCCGGCGGCGCGGGTGCTGACGCGCAGCGCCCCCCTGGCCGGCGCCGGGCGGATGGCGGCGGAGCACTGACGCCCCGCGCCCGGCCCAGCCGGGGGCCGCGGGAGGATTCGCCGGACTAGAGTAGATCAGGGTCGGCCGGAATCGCCGAAGGCGATCCACCGGCCCTGTGAATCCGGTCTAGGTGGCGGCGAGCCTTTCCCGCGCTTCCTTGGCGAGGCGCACCAGCAGCGGCCGCAGTTGCTCGGGGGCGCCCGGCGGCGTTTCGAACCAGAGGCGCTCGACGCGGTCCCCCAGGGCGAGGTCGAGGCCTTCGGGATCGAGGCCGGTCAGCAGCCAATCGCCGGCCGGCGCCCGGCAGAAGGCCCGGGCGTAGAGCGCCACGGCCTCGGCATGATCCGCGTTCATGTGGTCGACCGCGCCGGCTTCGAAGTCCGCCAGCTCTTCCAGGCCGGTCATGTCGATCAGGAGGTCCGCCGGCGTCATCGCGTAGGCCCGCCCGAAACCGCCGTTGAGACTGGCGCGCGCGACCTCCAGGCGCCAGAAACTGAAATCGGGGAAGTCGACGTAGAGCCCGGCCTTGGGGTGGCGGGCCAGGTAGCGCCGCTTCAGGCGTTCGCGCGGCCCCGCCGGCCCGATCCGCCCGGCCCTGCCGATGAGGGTGAGGCGCGGATGGGCGAGCGGATCGCCCTTGCCCGGTTCGCCGAGCAGGATCGAGCAGCGCGGATCCTTCAGCAACGCCTGGGTATGGGCCGAGAGGGTCGAGGTGAGGATGACCGGCGCACCGTCCAGGTCGGTCGCCAGCGCCGTGCGCGTCGCCAGGGGGCCGCCGGTCTCCGGATCCAGGGTCGCCAAGGCGCCGTGGCGGGCGCGGCGCAGCAGGTCCTTCGCCAGCCGCCGCGCCTCGGCGTCGACCGGCAGCAGGGGATCTTTCTTTTTCGCGGGCCGGGCCATGCCGCCACTATAGAACCGGGCCCGGGCGCAGGAAAATCCCGTTCCGCGCATCCACCGGCGGATTGGGCTATACTGGCCGGGACAGAAGACAAGCGAGGCAGTGCATGCGTCCGACGAAGCGCGACGAGCTGATCGACAAGGCGCTGAAGACGTTCTACGCCAACGGCTTCCACGCCACCGGGATGGACCGCCTGGTGGAGGAGACCGGCATTTCCAAGACCTCCATGTACAAATACTTCCAGAGCAAGGAAGCCTTGATCCTCGCGGTGTTGCAGCGCCGCGACACGGAGTTCCGCGACTGGCTGTTCCGGCGCATGAGCAGGCTGGGCAAGACTCCGCGCGGGCAGATGCTGGCCATGTTCGACGCTTTGGAGGAGTGGTTCGAGGAACCGGGTTTCCGCGGCTGCCTTTTCGTCAAGGCGGCCTCCGAGTACCAGGACCCGGAGCACCCCATCCATGCCTTGGCGGCGACCCACAAGGCGCTGATCTACCGCCACCTGCACGGCCTGGCGGTGCAGGGCGGCGCCGGCGATCCGGCCCGGCTGGCCCGCCAGCTCCTGGTGCTGAAGGAAGGCGCCATCGTCGCCGCCCAGGTTGAGGGCTGCCGCGCCGCCGCCGCCCAGGCCAAGGACGCGGCCATGACCCTGCTGGACAACGCCCTGGCCCACTAGGTCCGGTCAAGCAGCGGCGGATCAGCTTTCCGGCTGCGCCACCCTGGAGAGCTGGGCCTCGATGGCCTTGGTCACCTTGGCGGCGGTGGGCTTGGTGGTGGTGGCGAACCAATCGACCAGCGCGCCGTCCGGGCCGATGAGGTACTTGTGGAAATTCCAGCGCGGCTTGGCGGCGAAGCCGAGCTGCGCGGCCGCCCAGCGGTAGAAGGGATGGGCCGCTTCGCCGACCACCTGCTCCTTGCTGGTCAGCGGGAAGTCGACGCTGAAGTTCACCTCGCAGAACTGCTTGATCTCCGCCTCGCTGCCCGGCTCCTGGCCGCCGAAGTCGTTGGAGGGCACGCCGAGCACCACCAGTCCGCGGTCGCGATAACGCTCCCAGACCGCCTGAAGACCTTCGTACTGCGGAGTGAAGCCGCAGCGCGAGGCGGTGTTCACCAGCAGCACCACCTTGCCCTTGAACTGCGACAGCGGCAGCGGCTGGCCCTCGATGGAGGTGAAGGCGAAATCATGGGCCGACGCCGCCGGCTCCGCAGCGGCCGCCGGGCCGCCGAGAGGTCCGGCGGCCAGGGCCAGCAAGGCGAACAACAGCAATCTGGGCGGGGAGATCTTGAACGGGGAGAAGAACATGCGGGGGCTCCGCCGGTTGCGCCTGGGACACCCCATCAGATAGGGCGGAGGGCGGCGGGATCAAATCGCCGCGCCCCGCAGGCCGCGCGGGCTTGCGGCTCAGCCGGCCGGCTCCAGAGCGATCTTGGCGGCGGCGACTTGACCCTGGTCCAGCGCCCGGAAGGCCTCCAGGCCGCCGGCCAGCGGCCGCCGCTCGACCCAGCCCAGCGCACCGAGGCGCCCGGCAGCCAGGGCCGCAAGCGCCTGGGCGAAGTCGGTCATGGTGTAGGTGTAGGTGCCGATGAAGGTCACTTCCTGCAGCGTCATCTTGCGCAGGTCGAGCCCGCCCGCGCCGTCGCCCAGGCCGATGTGCAGGATGACGCCGCCGGGCCGCACCCAGCGCGAGGCGGCCTCGCGCGTCGCCGCGTAGCCGACCGCGTCCATCACCAGGTCGGCGCCCGATTCTCCCGGGTCCTCGCCGGGGTCCGCTGCCTGGGGATCGAAGACCTCGAAACCTTCGGCGGCGACGGTCTCGCGGCGCAGGGCGTTGGTCTCCGCCACCGTCACCCGGGGGCAGCCGAAGGCGCGCAGCGAAAGCGCCGAGAGCAGGCCGATGGCGCCGCCGCCGATGACCAGCGCCCTCGTCTCCGCGAGCGGACGGTGCAGGGCGCGGGCCGCGGTGACGACGCCGTGCCAGGCCGTCGCCGCCGGCTCGGTCAGGGCCGCCTGCACGGAGGAAAGGTCATCGGGCACCGCCAGCAGGTTGCGCTCTGGCGCCGTCACCAACTCGGCGAAGCCGCCGGGGCGGTTCATCGACATCATCTGGCGCGACGGGCAGAGGTTGCCGCGGCCTTCCAGGCAATAGGCGCAGCGCCCGCAGGAGACCAGGGGGTTGATCACCACGCGCCGCCCGGCGCCCGTGCCCTCGACGACGCTACCGACAGCCTCGTGCCCCAGGATCAGCGGCGGCTTGCGGCGCTCGTCCTTGCCGTGAAAGGCATGCATGTCCGAGCCGCAGATGCAGCAGGCCTCGACCCTCAGCAGGGACTCGCCGGCGCCGGGCCGCGGGTCCTCGACCTCGCGGTAATCCAGCGCGCCGGCACCGGTATAGACGAGCGCCTTCATCTCTCCTCTCTCATTTCGCGGTAAAGCCTCCGTCGACGTAGATGACCTGGCCGGTGATGTAGGCAGAGGCGGCGGAAGCCAGGAAGATGGCGATGCCGTCCAGGTCCTCCAGGCGCCCGTTGCGCCCGATGGCGGTCTGCGCCGCCAGGGCGGCGACCCGTTCCTCGTCCTCGAAAACCGCCCCGGTCAGCGCGGTCGGAAAAAAGCCCGGCGCGATGGCGTTGGCGGTGACGCCCGCACCGGACCAGGCCTCGGCCATGGCGCGGGTGAGCTGTGCCACCCCGCCCTTGGAGGCGCCATAGGCCATGCCGTTCGGCATGGCGCGCTCCGACTGCAGCGAGGCGATGTTGATGATGCGCCCGTCGCTCTTGTCCTTCATGCCCGCCACGCAGGCCCGCGCCAGGAAGAAGGGGATGGTTAGGTTGAGGGTGATCGTGCGCTCCCAGCTCTCCGGCGTGATCGCCTCCGGCGCCTCGCGCAGGTTGATGCCGGCGGCATTGACCAGGATGTCGGGCGGCCCGAAGTCGCCGGCGGCCAGCCGCGCCACCTCCTCCATCTCCGCCGGGTCGGCGAGATCGCGGGCCAGGCCCGCCGCCCTGCCGCCGGCCGCCTTGATGGAAGCCACCGCCTCGCTCAACTGCGGCGCACGGCGGGCGACCAGCACCACCGAGGCCCCGGCGCCCGCCAGCGCCTCGCCCAGGCGCCGGCCGATGCCGCTGGAACCGCCGGTGACCAGCGCCACGCGGCCGGAGAGGTCGAAGAGGCCCGGACCGCCCGCCATGCCCTAGGCCGCCGCCGTGTCGAACTTTTCCTCGGGGAAGTACTTCTCCAGGCGGTCGTCGCCGGTGCGCGCGTGCGCCTCCATGCCTTCCAGGCGGGAGATGCGCGCCGTCACCGCCGCCACCTCGCGGTTGGCCTCGCGGGTCATGCGCTGGTAGGTGACGGTCTTGATGAACTTGTGCACCGAGAGCCCGCCGGTGTAGCGCCCTGCGCCCTTGGTCGGCAGGATGTGGTTGGTGCCGGAGCACTTGTCGCCGAAGGCCACGGTGGTTTCCTCGCCCAGGAACAGCGAGCCGTAGTTGGCCAGGTGCTGCAACCACCAGTCCAGGTCTTCGGCCTGCACCTCCAGGTGCTCGGGCGCATAGCGGTCGGAGGCGGCGCAGGCCTCCTCGCGGCTGCCGCAGAGCACCACCTCGCCGTAGTCGCGCCACGCGGCCTCTGCGGCCTTGCGCTGGGTCTCCGGCAGCTTGGCGATGAGTTCCGGCATCAGGGCCATGACGTCCTCGGCCAGCTTGCGGTCGAGCGTGACCAGCCAAGCCGGCGAGTCGGGGCCGTGCTCGGCCTGGCCCACCAGGTCGGAGGCGACGATGCGCGGATCGGCGGTGGCGTCCGCGATCACCAGGATCTCGGTCGGCCCGGCGAAGAGGTCGATGCCGACCTGGCCGAAGAGCATGCGCTTGGCCTCGGCGACGAAGCGGTTGCCCGGTCCCACCAGGATGTCGGCGGGATGGCCGGTGAAGAGACCGTAGGCCATGGCGGCGATCCCCTGCACGCCGCCCAGATTCAGGATGTGGTCGGCGCCGCAGAGGTCCATGGTGTAGAGGATGCCCGGATGGATGCCGCCGTGTTCTGCCGTGGGGACCGAGCAGGCGACGATATTCTCCACGCCCGCGACCTTTGCGGTGGCGATCGACATGATGGCCGAGGCCACGTGGGCATAGCGGCCGCCGGGCACGTAGCAGCCGGCGGTCTTCACCGGGATCAGGCGCTGGCCGGCGAAGAGCCCCGGTGACAGCTCGGTCTCGAAGTCCTGCACCGAATCGCGCTGGCGCTGGGCGAAGTCGCGCACCCGCCGGTAGGCGAAGTCGATATCGGCCTTCAGCTGCGCCGGCACCTTGGCGGCGGCCTTCTCGATGGCCTCGCGGCCGACCAGGATGTCGCCTTCCCACCTGTCCAGCTCGGCGGCGTAGCGGCGCACCCGCGCCTCGCCGCCGCCACGGACCTCCTCCAGCATCTCGGCGACGATACGGCGGGTATCCGCCTCGCCGCTGCTCGGTTGTTTCTCGGCTTTTTTCAGGTACTCGATCGCCATAGCGGCCGCCCCACAAGGTTCTTCGAAAGGTGCATGTAAGCGTTTACATAATATGTGCCGGACAGCCCCTAGAGACAAGGGTTTCCGTGGCTTTCCGCCGTGAAAACCCGACTCAGAGACCGGCCGGACCGGGGATTCTCAGTAGATGGCCCAAAGCGAGAGCGCCGGCACGAAGGCGAGCAGCAGCACCACCGCCAGCATGGACAACACGTAGGGGATGGCGCGCCGCGCAATGCCCATGACCGGCTCCCCGGTCAGCCCCGCCAGGACGAAGAGGTTGAGCCCCAGCGGCGGCGTCACGAAACCGACGCCGAGCGAGGTCACCATGAAAATGCAGAAGTGGATCTCGTTCATGCCGATGCTCTCGGCCAGCGGCAGCATGATCGGCGCCAGGATGACGATGTTGGGCGTGGTCTCCATGACGCAGCCGGCCAGGATGAAGATGCCCAGCATCAGCAGGACGATCATCGTCGGGTCCTCGGTCACGGCGGTGATCGACTGCACGAAGGTCTGCGGCACCTCCAGCGCGGCCAGCGCCTGCGCCAGCGGCAGGGCAAAGGCGATGATCGGCACGATGACGCCGTTCACCTTGGCCGAACTCAAGAGCATCTTGGGGAAGTCGTCCAGGGTCAGCGTGCCCTGCAGCAGGCCGATGACGAGGGTGGTGACCACGGCGACGGCGGCCGCCTCGGTCGGGGTGAAGACGCCGGAGTAGATGCCGCCCAGGATGATGAAGGGGATCATCAGCGCGTACTTGCCGGCCCAGACCGCGCGCAGCCAGCGCTGGAAGGAGAAGGCGATATCGGAGGCTTCGTAGCCGCGCCGCCGGTTGATGACGACGTTGGTCAGCATGATGGAGACCATGATCATCACGCCGGGCACGGCCGCCGCCAGGAACAGGGTCGAGGCGGAGATGCCGAGGATGAGGCCGATGATGATGTAGGCGATCGACGGCGGGATGAGGATGCCCGTGCAGGCCCCGGAAGCGACCAGGGCGCAGGCATAGGGCCGGGGATAACCGGCCTCCACCAGGCGCGCATAGGTGATGCGGCCCACCGCCGCCGCCCCCGCCGCGTCCGAGCCGGAGATGCAGGCGAAGAAACCGCAGCCCAGAATGGTCGACGTGCCGAAGCCCGTCTTGAGGCTGCCCATGGTCGCCTCGGCCACGTCGAGCAGCTTGCCGGAGAGGCCCGAGCGCACCAGCACGTCGCCGGTGAGGATGAACAGCGGAATGGCGATGAGGGCGAAGGTGTCGATGCCGGAGAACAGCGCTTCCCCGAAGAGGGTCAGCGGCAGCACGTCGGTCATGACCAAGAGGCCGATGGCGCCGAAACCCAGCGCCACCCAGACCGGCACGGCGAGGCAGAGCAGCACGACGATGGCCAGGAGCGGCAGGCCGACCTCCCAGCCCAGTTCGGTCGAAGCCTCGGGAATGCCGTAGAGTTGGTACATCTTTCTGCGCGCCCCTAGTCGAACAGCTTGCGGCCGGTGAAATGCGGCCGGCCTTCCCGCAGGTCGCCGATGTCGCGCCAGATCGACTGGCCGAGCCGGATCAGCATGACGGTGAAGCCGAAGGGTACGGCGATGAGAAACCACACGCGCACGATGCGCAGGCCGTCGGTGACGTTGCCGAACTTCCACGACACCAGCACCGGATCGAGCGACCAGTAGATGGCGAAGCAGGCCAGCGCCACCGTCAGCAAGTCGGCGAAGAGATAGACCAGCGCCGCGCCGCGCGGCGGCAGCAGATGGGTGATGACGTCGATACGGATGTGGGCACGGTCGCGCACCGCCACGGCGGCGCCGATCCACACGAGATAGATGAAGGCATAGCGCGCGGTCTCCTCTCCCCAGACCGAGGAATAAAGCAGCGCGAAGCGGCGCACCACCTCGAGGGCGATGACCAGGACGATGAAGCTGTAGAGAAAGAGGAGCAGCCAGCGCTCGGCGTTCTCGTCCAGCCACTTCATGGCCTCACGCATGATCCCCCTCTCGTCCTCTGGCGCTCAAGCCGGATTGGAAGGGGGCGGCTTGCGCCGCCCCCTCGCCGGGTCCAGACATCCGGAGCGTGGCGGCGCTCAGACGTCATGGACGCGGTACATACCATCGGTGTTGGCCGCATCCAGCAGCTTGTTGAAGGTCTCGATCGAGCCGCCGAGTTCCTTCTTCCAATCGTCCCACTCGGCGCGCTGGTGGCCGCCGGCCTCGGCCCAGGCAGCGATCTCGTCGGCGCTGGGCACGTAGTACTGCACCCCGGCCTTGGCCATCTCCGCCATGGCGAAGGCGCGCGAGGCCGGCACCTGCGCCAGATTCTGCTGGAGCGTGACTTCGCTGGCGAACTCGATGCCTTCGCGCACCGCGCTGGGCAGGCTCTTAAGCCATTCCAGATTGCAGGAGTAGACCTGGCTGTCGGGCACCGGCGCGTTGAAGGTGACCCAGGAGAGAATGTCCTTGAAGCCGAAGGCGTAAAGCGCCTCGACCGCCGGGTCGAGCGCGTCGGCCACGCCCTGCTTGATCGCCGCCGGCGTCTCGCCCCAGGCCACCGGCGTCGGATTGGCGCCGATCAGGCGGTAGTACTGCTGCAGGATCTTGGAGCCCGGCACGCGGAACTTGATGCCCTGCAGATCCTCCGGCGTCTTGATCGGGCCGTCGACGCCGCGGCGCAGGGCCGTGGTGCGCGGATCGATGCAGAAGTAGAACAGCGGCTTGAAGCCCTTGGCCTCGACGCGGCTGTTCACCTCCTTGTTCCAGGCATCGGAGGTTACCAGGTTGATGAACTTCTGGTTGGGGCCGACCCAGTAGGGGATGTTGATCAGGTCGACCGCCGGGGCGAAGGGCGCGAAGTTGGAAAGCGAATGCTGCGCCGCCTGGATGGTGCCGGCCTGCACCTTCTCCACCAGCTTGGTGCCGACGCCGAGCTGCCCGCCGGGGGCCAGCTTCACGTAGACGTGGCCGTTGGTCAGGTTCTGGATGTTCTCTTTGAAGTTCAGCTGCATGATCGGATAGGAGCGCGTCGTGCCGATCCGGTAGGCCGTGGCGATGGTCATGGTTTCCTTCGCCGCCGCCTGCCGCTCCTTCTCCTCGGCCGCCGTCTGGGCCAGGGCCGATTCGCTCATCAGCGTGTTGGCGCCGAGGGCGACCAGCGCCGTGGTGGCACCGTAGCGCTTTGCCGTGCGAAAGAACTCGCGGCGTTCCGGCATGCCCAGGGCCGGCAGTTGGCTCTTCTTCTCCATGTCATCTCCTCCCGTTTCTTGGTGGTCGTTCGTTGCCGTTGAAGTCGTTTGGGGCCTAGCCGTCGCCGTCGCGCGAGCCCACCGCCTTTTCACGCGCCAGGGCCGCCAAAGTGAAGCACAGCGCCGAGAACAGCAGCAGCAGGAATTCCGGCACGTCGGGCAGCAGGAAGGGCAGTTCCACCGCAAAGAGGATCTGCGCCTTGCCAAGCAGCACGTTGAGGCAGAACAGTAAGAAAAGCAGCGCGCAAACCCTTATCAGCCAGCGCGCACGCCGGGCGCTGGTCTGGTCGACCACTGGCCTGCGTCCTGACGGACTTTCGGAGTTCGCCGGCATGTCCCATCCCTGGGCAAAGCACCCCGCCGGCCGCTTTGCGCCGCCGCCCAGGGCCTTGCCTTGTTATTCGCCCGGGTGTCCACCCGTCCCCGCACCGCCCCGGCGCGAAGTAAGCGTTTACATTATTGAGCCCAGTTTAGCGAAATGCAGCCCGGTCCTGTCAACCGGGAATCTCGACGAGAGGCACCTCCGCGGTCTTTTTTTGTCTGGTTGACCCGGCCCTTTCCTTGGGAAAAGATGGCCGCGAGCAAGAATGCAACCCGCTACAATCCTGGGGCCACTGTCCCCGCCTGGGGGAAGGGGCTTGAGCAAGCGCTTACAGAAACGCAGCAAACGCAACGAGCAGCCGCCGGCCACCTTGAAGGATGTGGCGGTCCGGGCCGGGGTTTCCACGGCCACCGTCAGCCGCGTCCTCAACGCCCAGGGCAGGGTCAACCGCGAGACCGAGGCCAAGGTGACGGCCGCCGTGGCCGCCCTCGGCTATGTGCCGCACGCCGCCGCGCGCGCCCTGGCCTCGCGCCGCTCGCGCACCATCGGCGCCGTGACCGCCGCCCTCGACAACCCGATCTTCGCCAAAGGCATCCAGGCCCTGGAGCACCGGCTGGAGCAGTCCGGCTACGGCCTGCTGGTGGCGTCTTCCAACTACGAGCCGCAGCGCGAACTCAAACAGGTACGGACCATGGTGGAGCGCGGCATCGACGCCATCATGCTGCAGGGCGACAACCACCTGCCGGAGGTCTACCTGCTGCTTCAGCGCAAGGGCATCCCCTATATCAACACCTGGGTCTACGACGCCGCGGCGCCGCATCCCTGCTGCGGTTTCAACAACGAGACCGCAGGACGCAGCATCGCCGAATACCTGCTGGATCTCGGCCATCGGGAGATCGCCATGGTCGGCGGCATCACCACCGGCAACGACCGGGCGCGCGGCCGCATCAAGGGCGTGCGCACGGCCTTGCAGGCACGCGGCCTGGACCTTCGCCCCGAGCGCCTGGTGGAGCGCCCCTATACCATCAGCGACGGCCGCGACGGACTGCGCGAAATCCTGGCGGCGCCGGGCACGGCCCCGCGTCCCACCGCGGTCATCGGCGGCAACGACCTGCTGGCCATCGGCGTCATCCTGGAGGCCCAGCAGTCCGGCCTGACGGTGCCGGGCGACCTCTCGGTGGCCGGCTTCGACGACATCGAGCTGGCGGCCAACATCGCCCCGGCGCTGACCACCGTCCATGTGCCGGTGGAGGACATCTGCACCCTGGCCGGCGACTTCCTGGTCGCCCGCGTCGAAGGGCGCCCGGCGCGCGACCACCTGGCCCTGGAAGCGCGCCTCGTGGTGCGCCAGTCGACGGCGCGGCCCGGCGGGCGGCGGTGATGCGGCTGCGCGAGACCACCGAGGCCGACCTTCCCGCCATCCAGCAGGTCCACCGACAAGCCTTCGGCCAGGAGGAGGAAGCCGCACTGACCGGCGCCATCCTGGCCGACCCCACGGCCGAGCCGGTGCTCTCGCTGCTCGCGGAAGAAGACGGCGAAGTCCTGGGCCATGTGCTGTTTTCCGGGGCTCGCCTCAGCGATCCGCAGAGCGGCCGCCGGGCCGCCATCCTGGCGCCCTTGGCGGTCGCGCCCGGCGCACAGGGCAAGGGGACCGGCGGCGCGCTGGTCCGGAGCGGACTGGAGCGCCTGCGCGAGGCCGGCGTTACCCTGGTCTTCGTGCTCGGCGACCCCGCCTACTACAACCGCTTCGGCTTCGCGCCCGCGACACCGCAGGGGCTCACGGCGCCCTATAGCCTTCCCAAGGCCTACGCCGAGGCCTGGATGGTGCGGGCCTTGCGCGACGGCGCCCTAGGTGAGGCGCGAGGCAGCGTCATCTGCTGCGACGCGCTGATGCGGCCGGAGCTGTGGCGGGAATAACCGCTAGATCTCAAAAGGTTTGAGCAGACTCACAGGGCCGGTGGATCGCCCTCGGCGATTCCAGCCGGCCCTGATCTGCTCTAGTGCGTTGCGGGCTACTGCGCGGCCAGTTGGAAGGGCTGCTCGGATTTTCCGGCGGCGCCCTTGGCGCCGTCCTCGGGCAGCAGCAGGGACAGCAGCGGCGGAATGATCGCCAGGGTCAGCAGCGCCGAGAGGCTGAGGCCGCCGATCACCACCGAGCCGAGGCCGCGGTAGAGCTCCGAGCCCGCGCCGGGAAAGACCGCCAGCGGCAGCAGGCCGAAAGTCGAGGTCAGGGTCGACATGAAGATCGGCCGGATGCGGTTGCGCGTGGCCTGCAGGATCGCCTCCGAGGAGTCCATGCCGCCACGGCTGTTCTGCAGCGCCTGATCGACCAGCAGGATGGCGTTGTTCACCACGATGCCGATGAGGATGACGAAGCCCAGCATGGTCAGCATGTCGAGCGGCTGGGCGACGTAGGTGTTGAGCGCGGCGAGGCCCAGCAGACCGCCGGCGGTGGCCAGCGGCACCGAGAGCATGATGATCAAGGGATAGACCAGACTCTCGTAGAGGACCGAAATCACCAGATAGACGATGATCAGCGCCACCACCAGGTTGAGCTGCAAGGCGCCCCAGGTTTCCGAGAGATCGTCGGCGGCGCCACTGAGGCTGAGCTTCATGCCGGCGCCGAGGGCCCCGGCCTCCAGCGGGGCCACCACCTGCTCGCGCACCACCTCGATTGCGTCCTGCAGGGGCATCGACTTGGGCGGCGTGATGATCACGGTGATGGCGCGTTCGCGGTCGACGTGCAGGATCTCGGTGGGCCCGCTGGTCAGCTCGATGTCGGCCAGGGAATCGGCGGGCAGCACCAGCCCGGTGCCGGTGACGATGGGCAGGGCGTTGATGCCTTGCGTATTCGTGACCAGCCCCTCCGGCCCCATGAGCGTCACATCGATGCGCCGGCTGCCCAGGTTGACCTCCGCGACGCGGGTGCCGTCGTTCATGGTGTCGATGGAGATCGCCAGATCGCGGGCCGTCAGCTTGGCCTTGGCCAGCCGGCGCAGGTCCGGCGTCACGCGGATCTCGGGCGCGCCCAGCTCCAGGCCCGGATCGACGCGCACCTGCAGCCCGCGGGTGCCGGCGAAGGCCTTCTCGACCAGCTCGTCGGCCTGCCCGGCCACGGCGATGATGTCCTCGATCGCCGGACCGGTCACGTTCAGGTAGATGGTGCGCGAGCCGCCGATGGAGCGCCCGAAGATCGAGGACTGGGAGACGAAGCCCCGGGTGCCCGGGTCCGCCGAGACCGCCTTCTTGAGGATCGGCACCAGTTCGCCGGCGCGGTCGATCTCGGTGGCGCTGGCGCCGACGAACATGATGTTGCGCAGGGCGACGAAGAAGAAGTTCTCGATGTGCGGCGGGTCGCCTTCCTTGGCCGCTCCCTGTGCCTCGCTGAGCCAGTAGGGCCTGGTCGCGGCTTCGATGCGCTCGGCCAGCTCGAAGGTGGTGGCGAGGTTGTAGCCGGGCGGGGGCTGGACGCGGGAGAAGACGAAATTGCGGTTGCCGTCCGGCAGGTAGTCGAGGCGCGGCATGAAGAGATAGGTGGCCAGCGCCGCCCCGCCGCAGATCACCGCCACCACCCCCAGGGCCGCCATGCGGCTGGCGATGACCCGCCGGACGACCGCCAGCACGCCACGCACGAAGAGCCCCGCCAAGGGGTCGATGACCGGCAGGCGGAAACGCTTGGCGAAGTCGTTCTGCGCCGCGCCCTTCGTCTTCCTGGCACCCCCCTTCTTGTTGGCCAGCATCTTGTTCGAGAGCGTGGGGATCACCGTGATGGCGACCAGCAGCGACAGCAACACCGAGACCGAAATGGCCACGGCGATGTCGCGGAACAGCTGGCCCGCCGGCAGGTCGAGCAACAGTATGGGGATGAAGACCACGACGGTGGTCAGCGCCGAGGCCAGAATCGCACCCCAGACCTGGCGCGCGCCTTCGCGCGCCGCCGCGGCCGAATGCGCGCCGCCCTGGCGCAGGCGGAAGATGTTCTCCAGCACCACGATGGCGGCATCGACCACCATGCCCACGGCGAAGGCGATGCCGGCCAGGGAGATGACGTTCAGCGAGCGCCCGACCAGGGCCATGGCCACGAAGGTGGCGATGACCGAGATGGGGATCGAGACCACCACCACCGCCGTGGCGCGCCAGGAGCGCAGGAAGAGCATGAGGATCAGCGCGGCCAGCGCACCGCCGACGAAGATGTTCTGCTCCACCAGTTCGATGGCGGATTTGATGTAGATGGTCTCGTCATAGAATACGACCAGTTCGACCCCTTCGAAGCGCAGCGGCCCTTCGTTCAGCTCGCGCACCGCCCGGCGCAGCCCCTCCATGGTCTCGATGACGTTGGCGCCGCCCTCGCGCACCACGTTGAGGCGGATCATCGGCTGGCCGTTGAAGCGCCGGTTGCTGGTCGGGTCTTCGTAGTCCAGGCGCACCTGGGCGATGTCGCCTACGGTGACGTCGGCCAAGCGTCCGCCGCCGGAGGGCCCGCTGCCCGGGTCGTAGGTGGTCTGCAGCACCACGCTGCGCACCTTCTCCACCGTCGCGGTTTCGGAATCGGTGCGCACGATGTAGCGGCGCTTGCCCTCCTCCACCGCGCCGGCGGTCAGCGTGACGTTGGCGTCGCGCAGGGCCTGCAGCACCCGCGGCACGGTCAGCCCGTAGCCCGCCAGAACCGCAGGTTCGACGATGACCTGCAACTCGCGCGCGCTGCCGCCGGCGTAGTCGACCTGAGAGACGCCGGGCACGCGCTGCAGGCGGTCGGCGACCACGTCCTCGACCAGGTCGCCGTAGGTGTCGATGTCGCGGCTATTGCCGTCCAACCGCGTCATCGCCAGGCGGGCGATGGGCACGTCCTCCGAGCCGGAAGTGCGGATCGAAGGCTCGCCGGCTTCGGCCGGCAGGTCCGAGACGTTGCCCAGCCGGTTGGACACCAGCATGAAGGCGCGGTCCATGTTCTGGCCGATGTTGAACTCCAGGGTGATGCGGCTGCGCCCGAGGTCGGAATCGCTCGACATCTCGGCCACGCCCTCGACCCCGGCGAGTTCCTCTTCCAGGCGGTTGGTGATCTCGCGCTCGACCTCCAGGGGCGAAGCCCCGGACCAGGAGGTGGTGACCTGCAGCACCGGACGGCGCACGTCCGGGGTGAGCTGAATGGGAATGGTCTGCAGGGCGACGAGGCCGAGCGCCAGGACGATGAGCACCCCAGCGGCCACCGCCGTCGGCCGCCTGATCGCGAAACCGATGATATCCATTCAGTTGCTACCCGCCAAAGCCGGCCACCCGAAGCCAGCGCCAAAGATTATGCGGTTGCTTTTCGATCTAGCGCAACGGCTAGCTGCGGCAAGCGGCAGCGCCGGAATCGCGGAAATCCGCCGGTTTCCTTGCAGGTTTGTACGAAGGCGGGGCAGCGGCCATCCCCACCGGCGCAGCCTGCGGCACCGGGGACCTAGTCCGCCGGGTCCGGGATCCAGCCGACGGCGACGGCGCCCTCGACCGGCGGCGCGACGGCGCGCGCGAAGATCGCGCGCTTCAGCTCCGCGGCCTGCCAGTCGGGATGGGCCGCCTTGAGGCGCGCGGCCAGGGCGGCGACGCGCGGCACCGCGAAGCTGGAGCCGGAGCCCTCCGCCGGCTGGCCGTCGAACCCGGTGACGCGGCGGTGTTCCGCCGGCACCAGCAGGTCGACGCTGACCGCGCCCCAGTTGGAGCCGGGCGCCGGGAGGCCCGTGGCATCCGAGGAGGTCACCACGATCATGTTGTCCAGGGACAGGCTGGCCGGATAAAGCGGGCGCCCGCCCGCCCCGCCCCCTCTGGCGTCACGGGCATCGATGTCGCGGCCGTCATTGCCGGCGGAGGCGACGAAAAGCAGCCGCGGATGAGCCCGGGCCGCCGCCTCGAAGGCCAGCCAGTCGGCCTGCTTGGTGCTGCCGAGCGGCAGCATCACCACCGCGGCCCCGGCCTCGGCGGCGGCGGCCACCACGTCGCTCATGCGGGACATGTCCGGACGCGGATAGCGGAAGGGCGCCAGCCGCGCCGCGGGCGCCTCGGCCAGCAACTGACTCGCCACCTCGGTACCGTGGCGGATCGGGAAGAAGGGCGAACGGCTGGTATCGCCGTCGAAGGGCCGCGGGTCCAGGTCCCAGAAGTCGTAGCCCAGGCTGCGCCCCGCCGCGTCGCGGGCCAGGCGCGATGCGATCTGCGGCAGCAGGTAGTTCACGCCGCTGTCGACATGGGCGACGGTCACGCCGCCGCCGGCGCCCGCGCCCGGCGGCGCCGCGGGAACCGGCTCCGGGACTGCCTCGGGAACTGGGGGATCCAGCGGTTCGCGCCCGGCGACGGTCGTCAGGTCGGGCGCCAGCAGCAGCAGTTCGGAGGCGGTGCCGCCGCGATAGCTGAGCGCGCGCGCCAGTTGCAGGACGCAGTCGCCGCCGGTCAAGGCCAACAGCAGCGGGCGGTCGCTGGAAAGCACCCGCGCCTCGATGGCCAGGCGGCGCAGGACGCCGCCGGGCCTGAGCGCCGTCACCTGCAGCGCCAGGTCCGCCGCGCCGTTGACCAGGCGGATCTCGCGCCGCAGCCAGGCCTCCGGCGGCCCCGTCTCCTCGACCTCGCTCAGCAGATAGCCGGGCAGGCGCGTTTCCAGCAGCTCCGGCGCCTCGGCGCCGTCGGGGCAGAGCGCGCCGGCGGCGGCGCGCACCGCCTGCGCGGCCTCGCGGGGCGGCGCCGCGGCGGATGGTCCGGCCAAGACCGTCAGCAAGGCAGCCGCCAGGAACAAGCGGCCGCCACCTCCATCCCGCAGGTATCCCGGCCTGGTGCGGCCGCGCATCGCGCTCTCCGTGCATGAAAGAGACCCGACTTCGCCACAGGCGGCGCGGCGGCACAAGGAGGTTCTATTTGTGCCCGGCAGGCAATGATCCCTTTCCCGAAGGCCGCATTTTCTTTCTCCGCCCAAGGCTCACCTCTAAGACCGCCCTTCTTCCGGGCCCTGAAACAGCCGGCCCGGGCGCCGCCGCCGAGACGAGGAGACAGCCATGACCGGAAGTGCCGCAGCCGTTTTGCCCCGCGAGCCCCAAGCGCCATCCATAGCGGCAGTGACGGCGCCGCTGAATTTCATCGTTCCCCAGGCGGAGAAGCCGGTGCTGGAAAGTTCCGCGCTGACCGGCGGCGCGCCGCGCGAGCTTTTCGCCACCACGGCGCGCGAGGTCGACATCCTGGACCTGCGTCCCTTGGCCGAGTCCTTCTCGCTGGATCGCGAGGGTTTTGTCCTGCGCCAGGCACCGACCGCCGTCGACGACCCCTACGACGACCGGGCCGTCGAGGCGATCTACTATTCCGAGATCGAGGCCCTGCTGAAGCGCGAACTGGGCGCCAGCCGCGTCGCTGTCTTCGACGCCACCCGGCGCTCCGACGCGGCGGCCGGCGCGGCCAACCGCGACGGCGCGCGCGGCCCGGCCGGGCGGGTGCATGTCGACTACACGGCAACCAGCGGCCCGCGCCGCGCGGCGGACGTGCTGGGCAAGAGCGAGATGGCGCGCCTCAGCGCCCAGGGCGCGCGCATTGTGCAGGTCAACGCCTGGCGGCCGATCCGCGGCCCGGTGCAGCGCGCGCCCCTGGCCCTGGCCGACGCCGCCAGCGTGCGGCCCAGGGCGCTGGTCGCCACCGACCAGATCTTCCCCGACCGCGTCGGCGAGATCTATCACCTGGCCTACGAGGAAGGGCAGCGCTGGTTCTACGCGCCGGAGATGACGCGCGAGGAGGTGCTGCTGATCAAGGGTTGGGACAGCCTGGACGACGGGCGGGCCCGCTTCACGCCGCACAGCGCCTTCACGCCGCCGCGGCAGCGCAGCGACGCCCCGCCCCGCGAAAGCATCGAGATCAGAACCTTCGCGGTCATCGAATAGAGCCGCGGCCCCGCGCCTTCAGTCGTGACGGCTGAAGGCGCCGTGCCGGGCGCCGCGCGTCAGCTTGGCGAAGTCCTCCGCCGTCACCTGCAGCAAGGTGGCGTGGTCGCCGCCTTCGAGGTAGGCCTCGGGCTGGCCGGCGAGACTGTCGTCGACCACGGTTTCAAGCCCGTAAGGCGTCCCCATCGGCGGCACCGCGCCCAGCGCGCAGTCGGGAAAGGCATCGGCGACTTCATCCTCGTCGGCCAGCCGCAGCTTGCGGCCGGTCAGGCGCGACAGCCGGTCCATCTCCAGGTGATGCGAAGCGGGGATCACGGCAAGCAAATAGCCTTCGGCATCCTTCACCAGAACACCCTTGGCCACGCAATCTCCCGGAACGTGGCTCGCCTGCGCAGTGCGCGACGCCGAGAGCGTTTTCTCGTGCGTCACGGTCTGGGGCTCGACCCCGTTTTCCCGGAGATAGCTTTGCAGTGTCGACGTGATCGTCATGGTCTTACCCTCCGATCCATTGCGACCTGAAAAGTTTAGAGCCTTTTACGGCCAAATTGAACCATTCTGCCGGAGTGGGTTTGCGGCAAGGTCTAGGGGTTTGGCGCCGGCCATAGCGGCGCTATGGCCAAGGCGAAGGCCGCCGACATTGGTGCAAAACCGCCCGGCCCTTCGGGTTTGCGAGCGGCAGGCGCCCGCTGCGGCGGCAGGCTGGCCCGATGCGCCGTATCGCGCTGCGCCTGTCTCCTGACGGATCGCCGCACCGCTCGCAAACAGAATTGATTCAATTTGACCGTAAAAGGCTCTGGAACCGCCGCAGACGCGAATCAATTGCCGCCGCTGCCGTAGGGGCGGGTCAGCACCTCCAGGAGATGACCGTCGGGGTCGTTGAAGTAGACGCCGCGGCCGCCGTCGTTGTGGTTGATTTCACCGGGGCGCTGCCTGCCCGGGTCGGCCCAGTACACCAGTCCCCGTTCGGCGATGCGCACGAAGACGGCGTCGAAGTCGTCCTCGCCGATCAGGAATGCGTAGTGCTGCGGCGCGACCTCGCCCTCCTTCTCCAGGAAATCGAGTGACACGCCGTTGTCCAGTTCCACCACCAGGAAGTGAGAGAAGGACGCGGGCGCCGGCCGCCCCAGTATCTCGGCCAGGAAGGCGGCCGACTTCCGCTTGTCGTTGCACCAGACGATGGTGTGATTGAGTTCGATGGTCATGGAGACCTCGCTTGGGAAGAGCGCCGCGCGGCCGCGAGCCGTTCTTCGCCATGAATATTGCACAGCTTGGACAAGTAATATAATCGAGCCCCTCCGGATGATCGATACCGGACGGACCTCGACGCCCGTTCCGGCACGACGCAGGTGCGGTATTCTTTGCGACAGAAGGTGGAACATGGCCAACGACAACGACGAATACGTTTACGACGAAGCGACGGGCGAATGGCGTCCGGCCGCGGAGATGGCCGCCGCCGCCGAGGCCGATGAGGCCGCGGTCCGCGATGCCTCCGGAAATATTCTCGCCGACGGCGACTCGGTGACCCTTATCAAGGACCTGAAGGTGAAGGGCGCCAATCAGACCCTGAAGCAGGGCACAGTGATCAAGTCGATCCGCCTCACGGACAACGATCAGGAGATCGACTGCCGCTACGAAGGGATAAAGGGCCTTGTCCTGCGCACGGAGTTTGTCCGAAAGCGCTAAAAGGCCGCCGCCTTTCCGCGCCAAGGCAGCGAGGATCAAGGCCTTGGCATGCCAACCATGGAGGGTGGAAGGATGACTCCCCGGGATCCCGGCGTCCTTGCGCTGATCTGTCTTCTGCTGGGCGCCTGCGCCGCCGATCCCGGGCAGCCGACCGCCAAGGCGCAGACGACGGTCACCGGCGCCCTCACCTACCGGGAGCGTATCGCCCTGCCGCCGGGCGCTACCGCGCGGATCACCTTGAGCGACGTCTCCATCGCCGACCGCGCCGCGCCGCTCTTGGCCGAGCAGTCGATCGACCTCTCCGGACAGCAGGTGCCCATCGACTTCACCCTGGACCTGTCGCGCAGCGATCTCGATCCACGCGGCCGCTACGCGGTGCGCGGCAGCGTCCTCGATGCCCGGGGGCGGCTGCTGTGGACCACCGACACGACGCACCTCATCGATCCCGCGCAGAGCGCCAACCACCTCGGCCCGCTGATGCTGGTGCCCACCGCAGCGGCCGAAGACGCTGCGGCGGCGGATCGCCTGCGCGGCGCCGAATGGCGGGTGGAAGACATCGGCCGGCGCGGCATCGTCGATTTCTCCCGCGTCTCGATGACTTTCGGTGGCGACGGGCGCATCACCGGCCTGACCGGCTGCAACAGCTATTCGCTCACTTACAGGATATCCGGCGGCAGGCTGTCCATCGGACAGGGGGCCAACACGCTGCGCGCCTGCCTGCCGGCCCTGGACGATCAGCAGCGGAGATTCCTGCGGATACTCTCCCAGGTTTCCCGTTTCGAGTTCACCGAGGACGGCGCGCTGATTCTCTCGACGCCGGAGGGCGAGGCCCTGACGGCCCGTCGCTAGATCAGCCGCCGCGCGGCTTGGTCCGCTCGGGAGGGAAGATCAGGGAAATCCGGCTGCCTTCGCCGGGCGTGCTGACGATGCTCAGCCTGCCGCCGTGCGCCTCGATCATGCGCTTGGTCAACGTCAGGCCCAGGCCCGTGCCCTGCTGGGCCTGGGTATAGGAATCGTCGGCGCGGGTGAAGGGCTCCAGCAGATGCGGCACCTGATCCACCGCCATGCCGATCCCATTGTCCGCCACTTCCAGTTCAACACCGCCGCCGGGCCCGACTTCGGCACGCAGCGTCACACGGCCGCCGGCGGGCGTGTATTTCACCGCATTGGAGAGCAGGTTCAGCAACATCTGGCGCAGCACGCGGGCATCGGCCAGCAGCGCCGGCAGCGGCCCGGCCTCCTGCGCCAACTCGATGCTCTTTTCGACCGCCGCCGGGCGCACCAGCCGCAGGCAGGCCTCCGCCATCTCCGCAACATCGACCAGTTCGTCGTCGATTTTCAAACGGCCGACATCCAATGAAGTCATGTCCAGGATGTCGTTGATGATCTCCAGCAACTGCCGGCCGGCGCTGTTCAGGTCGCCCGCGTATTCGACATACTTCTCGTGGCCCAGCGGGCCCAGAAGCTCATCGCGGAAGACTTCAGAGAAGCCGATGATGGCATTCAGGGGCGTGCGCAGCTCGTGGCTGACGTTGGCCAGGAACTGGGACTTGCTGCGG
Organism: Pelagibius sp. CAU 1746; assembly: GCF_039839785.1. Lineage (NCBI taxonomy): Bacteria > Pseudomonadati > Pseudomonadota > Alphaproteobacteria > Rhodospirillales > Rhodovibrionaceae > Pelagibius > Pelagibius sp. CAU 1746. The sequence continues at coordinate 1,040,401 of NZ_JBDOQT010000001.1, read as the reverse complement.
TTCGCCGCATCGGCCTGGATGCGGGCCTCGCGCAGATCCTTCTCACGCTGGATTCGCCGGGAAATGTCGCGGAAAAATCCCACCAGCATCGGCGTGCCGCCGATCACCGTCGGGCGGGCGACGATCTCCACCGGGACGACGAGTCCGCAGGCTGTCTGGATTTCGGCCTCGGGCACCAAGACCCGGCCCTTCTCGATGTGCTCGCGGAACAGCCGGCTATAGGTCTCGCTGGTGCCGCTGGGGTGCAGCTCGGTCTGGTGCAAACCCAGCAGATCTTCCGTGGGGCAGTTGAACAGTTCGGCCGCGCGCGCGTTGACATCGGTAATCCGCCCGCTTTCCGCGTCGGCCAGCAGGATGGCGTCGCTGCAGGCATCCAGGATGGCGCGGTGCTTCTCCTCCGACGTCGCGAGTTGGCGCTGCCACCGACGGCGCTCGGACACGTCGCGCAGGATCGCCGTCACCGCCGGCGCGCCGCGGCGGGCATCACCGTGCTTCAGGATCGTCGCCTCGGCATGAAATTCGCTGCCGTCGCGGCGCCTGCCGATGATCTCGCCACGCTCTCCCATGAAGCGGCTGGCGACGTTCTCGCCGAGGAAACGGTCGAGATGGCGGTGATGACTGTCGCGAAAGCGCGCCGGGATCAGAATATCCAGCGGCTGGCCGACGATGTCGTCCTCGGGATAGCCGAAAGCCATCACTGCCGCGGCGTTGACCAGCACGATGCGGCCGCCGTCGTCGATGGTGATCACCGCTTCGGCCATGTGCTGGAAAATTTCGGAAACCGTAGCGTGGTTACTGTCGGTCATGGCAAAGCACCGGCGCCCAATGACGCTTCACTCTCTTGAGTTCAGGGATATTCGAAGCAAGCATTCACACAAAACCGTTAACGGAGAGATAGCGAAGCGGTCGAAAGACATGTGCGCATCACGTTAGAGCTTCCCGGCAAGGGGAAGCGCCTTCAACGCCAGCTCCTTCAACCCAGCTCCTTCAACATTGTCGTGGCGTGGCCGAACCCGAAGACAGGCCGCAATATGCCGGCCGAGGAGGTCGATTGCGCCTTGAAACCTTGCCGCTCGTAGAGCGCCCGGGCGCGGGGATTGCCGTCGATCACATCGAGGCGGACCCGGCTCAGACCGGACGCCGCCGCATGCCGCTCTATGGCCGCCAGCAGCGCCGTGCCGATGCCGAGACCTCGGGCCCGCGCCTCCACGAAGATCCCGTCCATGAGCAGCGTATTCTCGTCACATGACCGCTCCAGCGCGCCGGCAAGCGCCGCCCGGACAAGGCCCCCCAAAATTCCGTACGCCTTGACCATGCTCGCGAAGGAGCCGCCCACGAAGGCGCCGCTGGGCGTCTTGAAGCCCGCGGCGCCGAGGAAGCGATTGTCGCTGGAAACCGCGCTGACGGCGTAATCGGGGTCCATCACCTGCCGGATGAAGGCCGTCGCCTTGTCTCGAGGCCCGAGCGGATAGCGCAGCTTGCGCGAGAAGGCCTCCCAGTAGCCGGCGACGGCTTGCTCCCGGTGTTCGGGGCGGAGCCCCGCTTCTATCCGGAACCTGGATCTTTCCACCTCTGCCCGCCCCATTGGCCTTGTCTGTCTATCCAGCAATATGGGTACGAAGGGGAGGGCGTGCAATTGAAGCGGCGGCGAATCCGGCAGGCCTTCGGAACCGGCATTGCCGCGTTGGCCGCCGCCGCCGTTTTCCTGCCATTGTAAGATCGCGGCCTCAGCCGATAGTCGTAAGAGTCCATCGCATTCGCGGTGAACGATCCCCCAGTCGTGTCATGATCCTACCCGCTGCGGCGCACGGCCTGCCGAAAGCCGGCCCCTACAAGACGCCATCGATCGGCCAGTTGCCTTGGCACGGGTGGCCTTGGCACGGGTGACCTTGGCACGGCACGCCGGGGTTCTTGATCGTCGGCCGCGACGCCTTCGTCCCCGGCTCAATCGAGAAGATTTGTAGATGGGTCGCAGCCCGCACGCCGCTTGGAAGGCCGAGGGATCGAACCCTCCCGGCAATCTCGCGGGACTCTTCTTGGAAATGGCGGAGAGGGAGGGATTCGAACCCTCGGTACGCTCGCGCGCACAACGGTTTTCGAGACCGCCCCGTTCAACCACTCCGGCACCTCTCCGCAACATCGAGGCGCGGCGGGGGCCTGAGCCGGTCCCGCCGCGAACGGCGCGCCCTTACTAGCGAAGCGCCGCCGCCCTGGCAAGGGCCGCCTGACGCCCCGCGCCTCGGCGATAATGCGCAGGGCGCTGGGACCTCGTATAATGGGTCCCATGCCGCACCGTACCCCAGACACCGCCGCCGGACGAAAGGACCTGCGGGAGATTCCGCTTCATGCGGTGGACGGGCCGGGCGACCTGCTGCGCCTGGAGCCGGCCCGCCTGGCCGCGCTGCTCGCCGCCGCCGAGCGGCGCTACCCCCGGGCCGGAATCGCGCTGGCCGACCACCTGTCCCGGCGCTGGCTGGAGCGCAGCGCCAATCCCTATCTGGCGGAGATCGGACAGGTGGCCGCCGCGCTGGGCCGGCCCGGCGCCCACTTCCTCAACATGAGCTACGAATGGGCCTGCACCTGCAGCGTCGGCCCCACCGCCGACGGCCGCGCCAGCCGCCTGACCCGGGTGCTGGACTGGCCCTTCGAGGGCCTGGGCGCCGAGCTGGTGGCGGCCCGCCAGCGCGGTCCCGCGGGGGAGTGGATCAACATCACCTGGCCGGGCTTTTCCGGCAGCATCCAGGGCCTGGCGCCCGGCCGCTTCGCCGCCGCCTTCAACCAGGCCCCCCTGCGCCGGCGCAGCCCCAGCAAGGCCGTCGACTGGGCCTGCGACCGCTACGGCCTGTGGCGGTCCCGCGCCCTGCCCCCGGCGCATCTGCTGCGCCGGGTCTTCGACGAGGCCCGCGACTTCGCCGCCGCGAAGGCCATGCTGGCGGAGACGCCGCTGGCCCTGCCGGCGATCTTCTCCCTCGCGGGCTGCGGCCCTGACGAGCAGGCGGTGATCGAGCGCCTGGAAGACCATGCGGTCGTGCACCAAGGCCCGCAGGTGGCGGCCAACCACTGGAACGCCGCCGAAATGCCCCGGGCGCGCGCCCGCGGCACCGTCTCCGACCGCCGCGCCGCGGTGATGCGCGACCAGGCCGCGGCGGCGGGCCCCGACCTGGCCTGGCTGCAGCCGCCGGTGCTCAACCCCACCACCCGCCTCGCCCTCTACGCCGAGCCGGCCGGCGGACGCCTGGTTGCCCAGGGCTTCGAGGCTGGGTGTTTCGAGGCTGGGGGTTTCGAGGCCGCCGGTCCGGACCGGGCCGTCGCGGCGACGACGGTCACCGAGATCGCCTGTTAACCCTTTCCGGATGCCGTCCGCCGCCGGGTGCAAGACGCCCGGAAGGCGGGCCGCCAAGGGCCCGGAAAGAGGCGCAAAATAAGGCCAGAATCGCGTTGACAGGGCGGGCGTGAGGGCTATAGTGCGCGCCCATCGACCGTGGCTCCCTGGGCCGCGGCGCTTCATTTTGGGCCTTCCCGGCGGCGGCATCCGCGCCGGAAGGTCTCCAAAGGCTAGAAATTCGGCCGAGAATTAGGCGAGCCCGCGAAAATGTTTGCAGTGATCAAGACCGGCGGCAAGCAGTACAAAGTCGCTAAGGACGACGTGATCGTCGTCGAGAAACTGAATGGCGAGACCGGCGAGGTCGTGGCCTTCGATTCCGTGCTGATGGTCGGCGAAGGCGCCGAGACCAAGGCCGGCGCGCCCTTCGTCGAGGGCGTCTGCGTGGCTGGCGAGGTCATCGAGCAGACCCGCGGCGACAAGGTGCTGGTCTTCAAGAAGAAGCGGCGCCACAACTACCGCCGCACCGCGGGCCATCGCCAGGATCTGACGGTGGTGAAGATCACCGACATCCTGACCGACGGCAAGAAGCCCGCCGCCAAGCCGAAGAAGGCTGCCGCCCCGAAGACGGAAGAGGGCGAGGCCGAAGCCAAGTCCGAGCCGAAGAAGGCCGCCGCCAAGAAGCCGGCGGCGAAGAAGACCGCGACCAAGAAGGCGGCCGGTTCCGAGACCGGGGCGAAGAAGGCGGCTGCCAAGAAGATCGCGACCAAGAAGGCTCCCGCCAAGAAGGCCGCGGCCAAGAAGAAGGACGACTAAGCCATGGCACATAAAAAGGCTGGCGGCAGTTCACGCAACGGACGCGATTCCGCCGGACGCCGCCTCGGCGTCAAGAAGTTCGGTGGCGAGGCCGTGGTGCCCGGCAACATCCTGGTGCGCCAGCGCGGCACCAAGTTCCATCCGGGCCGCAACGTGGGCCTGGGCAAGGACCACACCATCTTCGCCAAGATCGAAGGCGCGGTGACGTTCGAGACCAAGCGCGGCGGCCGGACCTATGTGTCCGTCGATGCCGCTGGGCAGCCGTCGCCGAACGCCGCTGAATAAAACGCCGGTGGGCCCCACCGGGCGCCCATCTGCTAGCAGCCGAGACGAAGGAGGGAGATGGGTCGCCATCTCCCTTTTTCTTTGCCCTCTTCTCCTTGGGCTCGGCAGGAAAGTACTTTTGAGATGACCGTCCGACTGGACACCGAACACCTGATCCTGCGGCCCTTCGAGGCCGAAGACGCCGAGGCCGTCCAGGGCTATGTCGGCCTCTGGGAAGTGGCGCGCATGACCTCGCGTATCCCCCACCCCTATCCGCCGGGCGCGGCGGCGGAATGGATCGCCGGCCACCAGAGCCAGCGCGACAGCGGCCAGGAACACACCTTCTGCCTGGTCCTGAAGGGGGCGAACGACCAGCCCATCGGCGCCGCCTCGCTGCGCTTCCTGGAGAAGGGCAACTGGGAGATCGGCTACGTGCTGGCGCCCGACCATTGGGGCCGCGGCCTCGCCACCGAGGCGGCCAAGGCCCTGGTCGTCCTCGGCTTCGAGAAGTTGGGGGCCGAGGCCTTGCAGTCCGGCCACTTCGCCGACAATCCCGCCTCCGGCCGGGTGCTGGAGAAAACCGGCTTTGCCGCCAACGGCATCGCCCGGCAGTGGAGCGAGGCGCGCCAGGACTTCGTCGACTCCAACCGCTTCCTGCTGACCCGCGAGACCTGGGAGAAAGCACGCCGAGCCGCGGCCGGCGGGAACCCGGAGCCAGGGTCGTGAAGTTCCTCGACGAAGCCAAGATATTCCTCAAGAGCGGCGACGGCGGCAACGGCTGTATGTCCTTCCGCCGCGAGAAGTACGTCGAGTTCGGCGGTCCCGACGGCGGCGACGGCGGACGCGGCGGCGACATCGTCTTCGAGGCGGTGGACAGCCTCAACACCCTCATCGACTTCCGCTACCGCCAGCACTTCAAGGCGCCGCGCGGCGAGGGCGGCAAGGGAAAGAACATGACCGGCGCCGCCGGCAAGGAACTGGTTATCAAGGTGCCCGCCGGCACCCAGGTGATGAGCGAGGACAAGGAGACGGTGCTGGCCGACCTGACAGAGACGGGCCAGCGCCTGGTCTTCCTGAGGGGCGGCGACGGCGGCTTCGGCAACACCCGCTTCAAGTCTTCCACCAACCAGGCGCCGCGCCGCGCCGACCCCGGCTGGCCGGGCGAGGAAATGTGGGTCTGGCTGCGCCTGAAACTGATCGCCGATGCGGGCCTCGTCGGCCTGCCCAATGCCGGCAAGTCGACCTTCCTGTCCGTGGTCTCCCGCGCCAAGCCCAAGATCGGCGACTACCCCTTCACCACCCTGCACCCCAACCTGGGCGTGGTGCGGATCGGCGAGAGCGAGTTCATCGTCGCCGACATCCCCGGCCTCATCGAAGGCGCTCACGAGGGCAGCGGCCTGGGCGACCGCTTCCTGGGCCATATCGAGCGCTGCGGCGTGCTGCTGCATCTGATCGACGGCACCCAGGAGGACGTGGTCGCGGCCTACCGCACCATCCGCGAGGAACTGGCGGCCTACGGCGGCGGCCTGGAGGAGAAGACCGAGGTCATCGGCCTCAACAAGGTCGACGCCCTGGACGAAGAGGAACGCGCCGAAAAGCAGGCGGCGCTGGAGAAGGCGTCCAAGGAACATGGGGGCGGCACCGAGGTGCTGTGCCTCTCCGGAGTCTCGGGCGAGGGCGTCGACGCGGTCCTGGCGAAGCTCCTGACCCACATCGAGGCGGAGCGGCTGAAACGCGCGGAAGACGAGCCCGCGGAAGAAGGCTTCCGGCCATGACCAGCCTGCCCGACCAGGGCCATCACCCCGCCCTTGCCGAGGCGCGCCGCCTGGTGGTGAAGATCGGCTCGGCCCTGCTGGTCGACGACGACGGCCAGATCCGCCGTCCGTGGCTGGACGCGCTGGCCGACGACGTGGCGGCGCTGATGAAGCGCGGCTGCGAGGTGCTGCTGGTCTCCTCCGGCGCCATCGCCGTGGGGCGGCGCCACCTGGGCCTGACCCACAAGGCGCCGCGCCTGGAGGAAAAGCAGGCGGCGGCGGCCACCGGGCAGATCCGCCTGGCCCACGCCTACCAGGAGTCCCTGGCCCGCCACGACATCACGGTGGCGCAGATCCTGCTGACCCTGGAGGACACCGAGGAGCGGCGCCGCCACCTCAACGCCCGCTCCACCCTCAACACCCTGCTGCGCCTCGGCACCCTGCCGGTCATCAACGAGAACGACACCGTCGCCACCACGGAGATCCGGGTCGGCGACAACGACCGCCTGGCCGCCCGCGTCGCCGCCATGCTGGGCTGCGACAGCCTGGTGCTGCTCTCCGACATCGACGGGCTGTACAGCGCCGATCCACGGCAGAGCCCGGAGGCGGCCTTCATCCCCGAGGTCGCCGAGATCACGCCGGAGATCGAGGCCATGGCCGGGGTCGCGCCGACCGGCTATTCCTCCGGCGGCATGGTCACCAAGCTGACCGCGGGCAAGATCGCCACCGGCGCCGGCTGCCGCATGGCGATCGCCGACGGGCGGCGCCTGCATCCCTTGAAGGCCGTCGACGAGGGCGCGCGCTGCACCTGGTTCCTGGCCTCGGTGGAGCCGCGCACGGCACGCAAGCGCTGGATCGCCGGCAGCCTGAAGCCCAGCGGCAGGCTGGTCGTCGACGCCGGCGCCCTGAAGGCGCTGAAAAGCGGCAAGTCGCTGCTGCCCGCCGGGGTCACCGCCGTGGAGGGCCGCTTCGAACGCGGCGACGCGGTGCTGGTCTGCGACCCCGCGGGGCAGGAGGTGGCGCGCGGCCTGGCCGCCTATTCCGCCGCCGACGCACGCCGCATCCTGGGCCACAAGAGCCGTGAAATCGAAGCCATTCTCGGCTACCGTGGCCGGGAAGAGCTGATCCACCGCGACGACTTGGTGGTATCCTAACAGCCTGAAGTTATTGCCTTAAACGGGAGAACCGAGCCATGCCCGCCGAAGCGGCCCTCAAGCAGGAAGACCTCCAGAGCACCATGACGGCGCTCGGCGGGGCGGCCCGCGACGCCGCCGCCAGGCTGGCCCTGGCCGACCCGGAGACCAAGACCCGCGCCCTGAAGGCCGCCGCCGCGGCGATCCGCGCCGGGGCCGACAGGATCGCCGCCGCCAATGCCAAGGATATGGCCGCCGCGCGCACCAAAGGCCTGACCCCGGCCCTGCTGGACCGCCTGGAACTGACGCCCGAGCGCATCGAGGCCATGGCCAAGGGCGTCGAGGAGGTGGCCGAGCTGCCCGACCCCGTGGGCCGCGTGCTGGCCGAGTGGGAGCGCCCCAACGGCCTGAAGATCGCCCGCGTCTCGGTGCCGCTGGGCGTCATCGGCATCATCTACGAAAGCCGGCCCAACGTGACCGCCGACGCCGGCGCGCTGTGCCTGAAATCCGGCAACGCCGCCATCCTGCGCGGCGGCTCCGAGAGTTTCCATTCCTCCGGCGCCATCCTGGACTGCCTGCAGGCCGGGCTGAAGGAAGCCGGCCTGCCCGAGGCCGCCATCCAGCGCATCCCCACCACCGACCGCGCCGCCGTCGGCATCCTGCTGACCATGAGCGACGACGTGGACGTCATCGTGCCGCGCGGCGGCCGGGGCCTGATCGAACGCATCCAGCGCGAAAGCCGCATCCCCGTGTTCAGCCACCTGGACGGCATGGTCCATACCTATGTACACAGCGCCGCCGATCCGGAGATGGCCTTGAGCGTCGTGGTCAACGCCAAGATGCGGCGCACCGGCATCTGCGGGGCGACCGAGACCCTGCTGATCGACGCGGCCCTGGCCGACACCCTGCTGCCCAAGCTGCTGCAAGCGCTGCATCAGGCCGACTGCGCCATCCGCGGCGACGCGGTGGTGCGCCGGGTCATGCCGGAAGCCGAGGCGGCGACGCCCGAGGACTGGGACACCGAGTACCTGGCGCCGATCATCGCGGTGAAGGTGGTCTCCGGACTGGACGAGGCCATCGCCCACGTCAATGCCCACGGCTCCCACCACACCGAGGCCATCGTCACCGGGGACGCCGCCGCCGCGGCCCGCTTCATGAACGAGGTGGACGCCGGTATCGTGATGCACAATGCCTCGACCCAGTTCGCCGACGGCGGCGAATTCGGCATGGGGGCCGAGATCGGCATCTCCACCGGAAAGATGCACGCGCGCGGCCCGGTGGGCGCGGAGCAGTTGACCAGCTACAAGTATAAGGTGCAGGGCCAGGGCCAGATCCGGCCCTAACCCGGGACACCGGCACCGTCCGGCGACACCTTAAACCCGGCCGCCGGAAGCGACGGAGGGGTTTGTACGTTGACATATCTTCTGTGGCCTATTTAGCTTGCCAATTTGGAGAAGGCGCGATATTGCGCCCATGCCGAAGTCAAGACAGCACGTCAAATTCGGCTACTGCAGGGAGACTATTTAATGAACAAAACGCTTAGCACGACCGCGCTCGGCCTGATTCTGGCCGCCAGCGTGACCGCCGCCGCCGAGGCGAAGACCCTGGTCTTCTGCTCGGAAGGCAGCCCGGAGGGTTTCAACCCCTCGCTGTACACCGCCGGCACCACCTTCGACGCCTCCTCGCGCCAGGTGTTCAACAAGCTGGTCGAGTTCACCACCGGCACCACCAACATCGAGCCGGGCTTGGCCGAGTCCTGGGACGTCTCCGACGACGGCCTGGAGTACACCTTCCACCTGCGCAAGGGCGTGAAGTGGCAGACCACCAAGGCCTTCACCCCGTCGCGCGACTTCAACGCCGACGACGTGGTCTATTCCTTCGCCCGCCAGTGGGACAAGAACCATCCCTACCACGGTGTGTCCGGCGGCGCTTACGAGTACTTCAACGGCATGTCGATGCCCGACCTGATCAAGGACATCGTCAAGGTCGACGACTACACCGTGAAGTTCGTGCTCAACCGCCCCGAAGCGCCGATGATCGCCAACCTGGCGATGGACTTCGCCTCCATCCTCTCGGCCGAGTACGCCGACAAGATGATGGACGCCGGCACGCCGGAGAAGGTCGACCTGGAGCCGGTCGGCACCGGTCCCTTCCAGCTCGTCGCTTACCAGAAGGACGCGGTGATCCGCTACAAGGCGCACCCGGACTACTGGCGCGGCAAGGCGGACATCGACAATCTGATCTTCGCCATCACGCCGGACGCCAGCGTGCGCTACCAGAAGCTGAAGGCCGGTGAGTGCCATGTGATGCCCTACCCGAACCCGGCTGACATCGAGGCCATGAAGGCGGATCCGGATGTCAACCTGTTGCAGCAGGAAGGCCTGAACGTCGGCTACCTGGCCTACAACGCGTTGAAGCCGCCCTTCGACAACCCGGCGGTGCGCAAGGCTCTCAACCTGGCCATCAACAAACAGGCCATCATCGACGGCGTCTTCCAGGGTGCGGGTAAAATCGCCAAGAACCCGATTCCGCCGACCATCTGGTCCTACAACGAGGCCACGGTCGACGACGCCTACAATCCGGACACCGCCAAGGCGCTGTTGAAAGAAGCCGGCGTCACCAACCTGAAGACCAAGATCTGGGCGATGCCGGTGCAGCGTCCCTACAACCCCAATGCCCGCCGCATGGCTGAACTGATCCAGGCCGACTGGGCCGCCATCGGCGTCGAGGCGGAGATCGTCAGCTACGAGTGGGGTGAGTACCTGGAGCGCTCCAAGAGCAAGGACCGCGACGGCGCGGTGCTGCTGGGCTGGACCGGCGACAACGGCGATCCCGACAACTTCCTGGCCGTGCTGCTGGGCTGTGACGGCGTCGGCGGCTCCAACCGCGCCCAGTGGTGCCACAAGCCCTTCGAGGATCTGATCCAGAAGGCCAAGACCGTGAGCGACAACGACAAGCGGACGGATCTCTACAAGCAGGCCCAGATCGTGTTCAAGGAGCAGGCCCCTTGGGCGACCATTGCGCACTCGGTCGTCTTCAAGCCGATCCGCAAGGAAGTGAAGAACTTCAAGATCGACCCCTTCGGCGGTCACGTCTTCTACGGCGTCGACATCGAAGAGTAATCCGAGCGTAGAAGTAAGCCGAACGGGAGGAGCCAAAAGCTCCTCCCGTTCGCGCATCGGCACCAGACCAGGATTTCATGCTCCGCCTTCTCGTCACCAAACTCGCGCAGCTGATTCCGACCTTCTTCGGCATCACCGTGCTGTCCTTCGCCTTCATCCGGCTGTTGCCCGGCGATCCGGTGACGCTGCTGGCCGGCGAGCGCGGCGTGACGCCCGAGCGCCACGCCGAACTGATGACCCAGCTCGGTTTCGACAAGCCGATCTGGCAGCAGTATCTCCTCTATGTTGCTGACATCTTCCAGGGTGACCTCGGCAAATCCCTGGTCACCAAGCAGCCGGTGCTGCAGGAGTTCTTCACCCTCTTTCCGGCGACGCTGGAGCTGTCCTTCTGCGCCATCATCTTCGCCACCGTCATCGGCCTGCCCGCCGGTATCATCGCCGCGGTGAAGCGGGGTTCCTGGTTCGACCACACCCTGATGGGCGTCGCGCTGACGGGCTATTCCATGCCGATCTTCTGGTGGGCGCTGATCCTCATCATCCTGTTCTCTACGCCGCCCTTATCGTGGACGCCGGTGTCGGGACGCATCGACATTCTCTACTTCTTCGACCAGCCCACCGGCTTCATGCTGATCGACAGCCTGCTGTCCGGTGAAAAGGGCGCCTTCCGGTCGGCGCTCAGCCACCTGATCCTGCCGACCATCGCGCTGGGCACCATCCCCTTGGCAGTCTTCGCACGCCAGACCCGCTCGGCCATGCTGGAAGTTCTGGGCGAGGACTACGTGCGCACGGCGCGCGCCAAGGGTCTGGCGCCCTGGCGGGTCATCGGCCTGCACGCGCTGCGCAATGCGCTCATCCCGGTCATCACGGTGATCGGCCTTTCCGTCGGCGTGCTGCTGGCGGGCGCCATCCTGACCGAGACCATCTTCGCCTGGCCGGGCATCGGCAAGTGGATGGTCGATTCCATCTCGCGGCGCGACTACCCTTCGGTGCAAGGCGGCCTGCTGTTGATCGCGGCCATCGTAATGATCGTGAACATCGCCGTGGAACTGCTCTACGGACTCATCAACCCGCGTATCCGGCACCGGCGCTAGGGGGAAGAACATGACGGCTCAAGACCCCTCCGTTCAGGCGTCCGGCGCACGGCGCAACATCCGCGCAGAGCGCCTGCGCGAGTTCTGGCATTACTTCTCGGAGAACAACGGCGCCGTCGCCGGACTGGCCGTTGTGGTGGTGCTGATCCTGCTCGCCGTCTTCGCCGACGTTGTGGCGCCGCATTCGCCAATCCATCAATACCGTGGTCACTTTCTCGTACCCCCGGTGTGGATGGAGGGAGGTTCCTGGGAGTTCATCCTCGGCACCGATGCGGTCGGCAGAGATATCCTCTCACGCCTCATTCACGGTGCCCGCTATTCCCTTTACGTCGGGTCCATCGTTATCGCCATCGCCTTCAGCGCCGGTATTACACTGGGCCTTATCGCCGGCTTCTTCCGGGGCACCACGGAAGTCCTCATCGCACGGGCAATGGACATCATCCTCGCTTTCCCGTCGATCCTGCTGGCCCTGGTGCTGGTCACCCTGCTGGGTCCCAGCCTGACCAACGCCATGATCGCCGTCGCTGTCGTGGTGCTGCCCCACTTCGTGCGCCTGACCCGCGCCTCGGTGATCTCCGAGAGCACCCGCGACTACGTGACCTCGGCCAGGGTCGCCGGGGCGCGCCTGCCGCGCCTGATGTTCGTCACCGTGCTGCCCAACTGCATGGCGCCGCTCATCGTGCAGGCGACCCTCAGCTTCTCCACCGCGATCCTCGACGCCGCCGCCCTCGGCTTCCTGGGTCAAGGCGCCCAGCCGCCGACCCCGGAATGGGGCGCCATGCTGGCCGACGCCCGCGAATTCATCACCCGCGCCTGGTGGGTGGTGACCTTCCCGGGCCTCGCCATCCTCATCACCGTTCTCGCCATCAACCTCTTCGGGGACGGGCTGCGCGACGCGCTGGACCCGAAGATGAAGCGTTCGTGAGGTTGGCATGAGCCTGCTCGAGATCCGCAATCTCTCGGTCGACTTCCAGACCGCCCACGGCCTGTTCCGCGCCGTCGATTCCGTCGACCTGGACATCGCCAAGGGCGAACTGGTCGCCATCGTCGGCGAGTCCGGCTCGGGCAAGTCGGTCTCCATGCTGGCGCTCATGGGCCTGCTGCCCTGGACCGCCAAGGTGACCGCCGACCGCCTGGCCTTCGACGGCCGCGACCTCCTGACCATGCCGCCCAAGGAGCGGCGCCAGATCATCGGCAAGGACATGGCGATGATCTTCCAGGAGCCGATGACCTCGCTGAACCCCTGCTTCACCATCGGCTTCCAGATCACCGAATCGCTGAAGACTCATATGGGCGGGTCGCGCGCCGAGCACCGGCGCCGGGCTATCGAACTGCTGGAGCTGGTCGGCATCCCGGCACCGGAGACGCGGCTTTCCGCCTTCCCCCACCAGATGTCCGGCGGGATGAACCAGCGCGTCATGATCGCCATCGCCATCGCCTGCAACCCGCGCCTGCTGATCGCCGACGAGCCGACCACGGCCCTGGACGTCACCATCCAGGCGCAGATCCTGGAGCTGCTGATCGAGCTGCAGCGCGAACGCGACATGGCCCTGGTGTTGATCACCCACGACATGGGCGTGGTCGCCGAGACCGCCCAGCGTGTCACCGTGCAGTACGCCGGCCAGCAGGTCGAAAAGCAGTCGGTCGAGGGCCTCTTCAACGATCCGCATCATCCCTACACGGCCGCCCTGCTGGCCGCCCTGCCGGAGCGCGCCACCTCCAAGCGCCTGCCGTCGATCCCCGGCGTGGTGCCGGGCCAGCTCGACCGGCCCGGCGGCTGCCTCTTCAATCCGCGCTGCGGCTTCGCGACGGATCGCTGCCGCCAGGAGGCGCCGGCCATCAACGGCGGCGCGCTGTGCCACTACCCGCTGAGCCACGGCGTGCCCCAGGGGCATCCGGGGGAACATCCCCAACGCCAGGGAGAAGACGCATGAGCGCCCCCCAGACGAAACGCCCCACAGGACGCCCGACCGGACGCCGGGTGCTCGAGGCCCGCGACCTGGCCCGCCACTACAAGGTCGGCGGCGGGATCTTCTCCGGCGGGGCGACCCTGAAGGCGCTGGACGGCGTCGGCTTCTCGCTGACCGCCGGCAAGACCCTGGCGGTGGTCGGCGAATCCGGCTGCGGCAAGTCGACCCTGGCGCGTCTCGTCACCCTGATCGAGCGGCCGACGGCGGGCCACCTGTTCCTCGGCGACGCCAACGTCACCCAGGCCAAGGGCGAGGAACAGCGCAAGCTGCGCCAGTCCGTGCAGATCGTCTTCCAGGACCCCTACGGCTCGCTGAACCCGCGCCAGAAGATCGGCACCATCCTGGAGGAGCCGCTGCTCATCAACAGGAAGATGTCGGCGGCCGAGCGCCGCGCGGCGGCGGAAGCCATGATGGCGCGCGTCGGCCTGCGCCCCGAGCACTACGAGCGCTACCCGCACATGTTCTCCGGCGGCCAGCGCCAGCGCATCGCCATCGCCCGCGCGCTGATGTTGAACCCGGACATCGTGGTGCTGGACGAGCCGGTCTCGGCCTTGGACGTGTCGATCCAGGCGCAGGTGCTGAACCTGCTGGCCGACCTGCAGGAAGAGTTCGACCTGGCCTACCTCTTCATCTCCCACGACCTCTCGGTAGTGCGCCACATCGCCGACGAGGTCATCGTCATGTACCTGGGCCGTCCGGTGGAACAGGGGCCGCGCGACGCCGTCTTCGCCAATCCGCAGCACCCTTACACCCGCGCCCTGCTGTCGGCCACGCCCAAGGCCGACCCCTCCCAGAGACGCCAGCGCATCAAGCTGTCCGGCGAGTTGCCCTCGCCGCTGAACCCGCCAGGCGGCTGCGCCTTCAACCCGCGCTGCCCCTATGCCAACGAACGCTGCCGCACAGAGCGCCCGTCCCTGCTGGCAACCGGCGGCACGACGGTGGCCTGCCACGCGGTGGAGGAAGGCCGTCTGGAGCCCGAACTCCCGGCCCAGCCCTCCGCCTAAGCCTCGCTTTTCTTTAGGACTTGTCTCCGGCGGCCGCCTGGTTTCTGATCCTGGCGCCATGAAACCGGACGTCGAAATGCCATGACCGCGCCGCTCCCCTGCCTGACCCCGGCGGAGCTTGGCGGCGAGTTGTCCGGGCAGCTGCCGCCGCCGGGCGCCCGCATCGGCCTGCTCGGCGGCTCCTTCAATCCGGCCCACGACGGGCACCGGGAGATCTCCCGCGAGGCGCTGACCCGCCTCGGCCTCGACCGGGTGTGGTGGCTGGTCTCGCCGCAGAACCCCCTGAAATCGCCCGCGGAGATGGCGCCCCTGGCCGAGCGCCTGGCCCGGGCCCGGGCCGCCGCCGGGGACCGCCGCATCCTGGTGACCGGCCTGGAGACCCGCCTGGGCAGCGCCTATACCGCCGACACCCTGCGCGCCCTGACCCACCTGCTGCCGCGGGTCCATTTCGTCTGGCTCATGGGCGCCGATAACTTAATTCAAGTTCATAAATGGCAGGACTGGCCACAAATCTTTAATACCCTACCCGTTGCGGTTTTCGACCGCCCCTCCTATTCTTTAAGAGCGTTGTCAGGTAAGGCGGCGCGTGCTTTTGCCCGGTACCGGCTGAAAGACAGCTCGGCGCGGCGCCTGGCGGAGGCGAGGCCGCCGGCTTGGGCTTTCATCCGTTGCCGCTTGAATCCCCAGTCAGCGACCGAAATCAGGGCCCGCGCGCCGCTGTCCCCGTCTTCTTTGGGGGTAACCGGCGGGCGACTGGCCCCCGGCGACCACAAAGAGGAGAATTAGGGTCATACTCCAAGAGACCAAGGCCCCCCGGGCCGACCTGCAGGACGCTCTCGCCCACAGCCGGCGCCTGCTTTCCGTAGTTCAGTCGTCCCTGGAAGACGACAAGGCGGACGACATCGTCGTCATCGAACTCGCCGACAAATCCAGCATCGCAGATTTCATGGTGATCGCCTCCGGCCGCTCGGCCCGGCAGGTCGGCGCCATGGCCGACCATCTGCGCGAGAAGCTGAAAGCCGAAGGCGTCCACGGCGTTGCCGCGGAAGGGCTGGAGCGTTGCGACTGGGTGCTGATCGACGGCGGTGACGTGATCGTCCACCTGTTCCGGCCTGAGGTGCGCAACTTCTACAATCTGGAGAAGATGTGGGGCGTGAACCTGGCGCCGGCCGGCAGCGAAGCGGAGCTGGGCGCACCGGTGAACTGACGCCTTAGGCAACTGACCCGGGCGAGCGAGAGACGGGCCGCGCCCGAGGGGCTGCCTGAGCCCGGTCAATCCTGGTGCAGGCGCCGGCCCGCGGTGCGGGGGGAAGGATGCGAATTACCCTGGCGGCCGTCGGCCGGAACAAGGCCGGCGCCACGAAGGAGCTTTACGAGCTCTACGCCGCGCGGCTGCGCTGGCGCATCACCCTGAAGGAAGTCGAGGAACGCCGGCCCCTGCCGGCCGAAGCGCTGAAGCAGCAGGAAGGCGAGCTGCTGCTGGCGGCGCTGCCGCAGGGTGCCAGGGTCATTGCCCTGGACGAAGGCGGCAAGGAGATGACCAGCCGCGATTTCGCCGCCCTGCTGGGGCGCTGGCAGGACGAAGGCGTGCAGGACCTGGCCTTCGTGATCGGCGGCGCCGGCGGCCTCTCCCGGGCCACGCGCCAGGCCGCCGACGTCATTCTTTCCTTGGGCCGCATGACCTGGCCCCATATGTTGGTGCGGGGCCTGCTGGCCGAGCAGCTGTTCCGCGCCGAGAGCATCCTCGCCGGACATCCGTACCACCGGGACTGAGCGCCCCCCCGGAGTTGACCGAGACAACCGAGCCGTCAGATTAGCACCATGACCGATACGAACGCCCATCCCGACAAGCCGCGCCCCGTGGTGCTGTGCATCCTGGACGGCTGGGGCCATCGCGAGAGCTGCGAGAACAACGCCATCTGCGAGGGGCCGACGCCGAACCTGGACCGCCTGTTCCAGGAGGAGCCGCACGCCCTGGTCGACGCCTCCGAAGGCGAGGTCGGGCTGCCCAGCGGCCAGATGGGCAACTCCGAGGTCGGCCATATGAACCTGGGCGCCGGGCGCGTGGTGATGCAGGACCTACCGCGCATCGACGCCGCCATCGCCGACGGCAGCTTCGCCGGGAACCCCGTGCTGAGCGAGGCCATCGCCAAGCTGAAGGCCTCCGGCGGCACCGCCCACGTCATGGGCCTGCTGTCGCCCGGCGGCGTGCACTCCCACCAGGACCAGATCGCCTATCTGGCCGAGACCCTGGCCGAGGCCGGCGTGCCGGTGGCGGTCCACGCCTTCCTGGACGGCCGCGACACGCCGCCGCGCAGCGCCCTCGACTATCTGAAGGACTTTCAGAAGAAGGCCCCCAAGGCGACCCTCGCCACCATCTCCGGGCGTTACTACGCCATGGACCGCGACAAGCGCTGGGCGCGGGTCGAGAAGGCCTTCGCCGCCCTGGTGAAGGCCGAGGGCGAGCGGGCCGCCGGCCCCCTGGCCGCCGTCGAGCAGAGCTACGCCGCCGGCACCTCCGACGAGTTCGTGCTGCCCACCATTGTGGGCGACTACGCCGGCATGAAGGACGGCGACGGCCTCTTCATGGCCAACTTCCGCGCCGACCGCGCCCGCGAGATCCTGGCCGCGCTGCTGGATCCGGGCTTCGACGGCTTCGACGCCGGCAGGCGGCCCGCCTTCGCCTGCGCCCTGGGCATGGTGGAGTATTCGACGGAACTGAACGCCTTCCTCACCACCCTCTATCCGCCGGAGGAGCTGACCCAGACCCTGGGCGAGATCGTCGCCGCGGCCGGCAAGAAACAGCTGCGCATCGCCGAGACCGAGAAGTACGCCCACGTCACCTTCTTCTTCAACGGCGGGCGCGAGGCGGTCTTCGACGGCGAGGAGCGCATCCTGGTGCCCTCCCCCGACGTCGCCACCTACGACCTGAAGCCGGAAATGTCGGCGCCGGAAGTGACCGACAGGCTGGTCGAGGCCATCGCCTCCGGCACCTTCGACCTGGTGGTCGTGAACTACGCCAACGGCGACATGGTCGGCCATACCGGCGATCTGGCCGCCGCCATGAAGGCGGTCGCCACCGTCGACACCTGCGTCGGCCGCCTGGCCGAGGCGGTGCGCGCGGCCGGCGGCTGCATCCTGCTGACCGCCGACCACGGCAACGCCGAGCAGATGAGCGACGAGACGACCGGGCAGGCACATACCGCCCACACCATGAACAAGGTGCCGCTGCTGCTGATCAACGGGCCGGAGCGCGCCCGCGACCTCGCCGACGGGCGGCTGGCCGACATCGCGCCGACGCTGCTGGACCTGATGGGCCTGCCCCGCCCCGGCGCCATGACCGGCCGCAGCCTCATCGGCCGCGGCGCGGCGCGCGGCGAGGCGGCCGCGGAATAGCCTTGAGCAGCCACCCCCAGCGGTATCGTGCCTGCCGGACTCTCTCCGGCGCCCTGCTGCCGCTGCTGCTTGCGCTGGGACCGTCGTTCTCCGCCGCGGCCCAGGACCGGAATCAGAACCTGGAAGAGCTGGAGCGCGCCCTGGCCGAGGACAAGGCGCGGGCCCAAGCTCTGGCCGCCGAGGCCGAAGCCCTGGCCACGGAGGTCGAGGCGCTGCGCGCCAAGGCCATCGCCGCCGCCAAGCGCGCCCAGGATCTGGAAAGCGAGATGACGGCGACCGAGCGCCTTCTGGAGGATTTGAAGGCGGAGGAAACCGCCAAAGCCGCGGCCCTGGACGAAAGGCGCAAGCAGCTCGGCCGCACGCTCGGCGCCCTGCAGCGCCTCGCCCTGCAGCCGCCGGAGGCCGCCCTGGCGCGCAGCGAGACGCCCGTCGAGTCCGCCCGCGCCGCCCTGCTGCTGCGGGTCGCCATCCCCAAGCTGGAAGACCAGGCCGCCGCCCTGCGGGCCGAGCTGGGCGACCTGGCGGTGGTGCGCGCGCGCATCTCCATCGAACGCGACGACCTGGCCGCCGCCGCCGCTTCACTGGGCAGCGAGCGCGACCGCCTGACGGCGCTGCTGGGCCGCAAGTCCGAGCTGCAGGAAACCGCCGAGGCCGAGCGCAGCGCCGCCCAGCAGCGCGTCGCCAGGCTGGTCAAGGACGCCCTCGACCTGCGCGAGCTGACGGAGCGGCTGGAGGCCGAGTCCCGCGCCGCGGAGGAGCGCCGCCTGGCCGCCGCGCACCGCCGCCAGGAGCAGTTGCGCCGCGCCGCCGAGCAGGAAGCCGCCCGCCGCGTGGCCCTGGAACGGCAGCAGGCCGAAGCCGCCGCGCGCGCCGCCGCCAAGGCGCAGCAGGCGCGCGAAGCCGCCGAGGCCGCCTCACGGCAAGTTGAACAGGATAACCCACAGGTCGCCCGCCTGACCCGCCCGGCCTCCCTGCGCCCCTTTCCGGAGGCCGGGGCCAGCCTGACGGTGCCGGTGCGCGGCGAGGTCGTGCGGCTCTACGGGCAGGACAGCGATACCCCGGGGTCCACCGACAAGGGAATCTCCATCCGGGCGCGTCCGGGAGCCCAGGTGGTTGCGCCCTTCGACGGGAAAATCGCCTATGCCGGGCCGTTTCGCGGTTATGGGCTTATCTTGATCATCGACCATGGCGGGCGATATCATACGATATTGGCCGGTTTCGATCGGATCGACGCCGTGGTCGGGCAGTGGGTATTGGCCGGCGAGCCGGTCGCGCGGATGGGCGACACGGCAGGCAGCAGCCCGGAGCTGTACTTGGAACTCCGCCGCACAGGGCAGGCCATCAATCCGCTCCCCTGGTTGGCGACAAACGACGACAAGGTGCGAGGTTAATGCGCAAACTCCAGATCGCGGCCATCGTTGCCGCCCTCCTGATCGCTGTGCCGCAGTTTTCGCCGGCGCAGGAAAACTCGTCCGACACCTACCGGCAACTGAAACTGTTCAGCGATGTCTTCGAGCGCGTGCGCGCCGACTACGTCGAGGAAGTGACCGACCAGCAGCTCATCGAGTACGCCATCCAGGGCATGCTCTCCACGCTCGATCCGCACTCCAGTTACCTGAACGCCGAATCCTTCGGCGACATGCGGGTGCAGACCAAGGGCGAGTTCGGCGGCCTGGGTATCGAGGTCACCATGGAAAACGGCTTCGTCAAGGTGGTCTCGCCGATCGACGACACCCCGGCCTTCCGCGCCGGCGTAAAGCCGGGCGACTTCATCACCCACCTGGACGGCGAGCCGATCCTGGGCCTGACTCTGAACGAAGCGGTTGAGAAGATGCGTGGCCCGGTGAACACCGACCTGACGGTGACCATCCGCCGCGAGAGCCAGGAACCCTTCGACCTGACCATCACCCGCGACGTCATCAAGATCCAGTCGGTGCGCAACCGTATCGAGGACAACGTCGGCTACATCCGCGTCACCACCTTCAACCAGCAGACCATGCCGGGCCTGGAAAAGGCCTTCACCGAGATCAAGGCCGAGGCCGGCGGCGACCTGCGCGGCTACATCGTCGACCTGCGCAACAACCCCGGCGGCCTGCTGGATCAGGCGGTCGAGGTCTCCGACGCCTTCATCGAACAAGGCGAGATCGTCTCCACCCGCGGCCGCGTGGCCGAAGATTCCCAGCGTTTCAACGCCACGCCGGGCGACCTGGCCGACGGCCTGCCGGTGGTGGTGCTGATCAACGGCGGTTCGGCCTCGGCCTCGGAGATCGTCGCCGGCGCCCTGCAGGACCATCGCCGCGCCATCGTCATGGGCACCCGCTCCTTCGGTAAGGGCTCGGTCCAGACCATCATCCCGCTGGGCCTCAACGGCGCCATGCGGCTGACCACGGCGCGCTACTTCACGCCCTCCGGCCGCTCCATCCAGGCTCTCGGCATCGACCCGGACATCCTGGTCGAGCAGGCCACGGTAGAGCAGGCCGAGGCGGCGCGCCCCGGGCGCCGCGAAGCCGACCTGCGCGGCGCGCTGACCAATCCCAACGAGCGGAACGGCGTCGGCGAGCAGCCCAGCGACGAGGCAGCGGAAGACAGCCATGTGCTCTCCGAGGCGACGGAGAAGGACTACCAACTGGCCCGCGCCTTCGACCTGTTGCGTGGCCTGGCGCTTTATAATCAGCGGGTCGTGAACTAAAAGGAAGGTTCACATTCGTTGATTCGGCGCGGAGTCGCGCCGCAAGAGGGGCCGGTACCACTTCGATGAAGCCACGTCGCCAATCAGCTTCGCGACGGCAGGGACGCCGCCTGGGCCCAGACCGCCGGTGCGGCGGGCACAGACGGCGCCCGGTCTGAGAACGGCCGGCCTTGGATAGCTTTCTCGCCAACCGAGGCCTGCTGCTGACCGCCTGGTTCGTCGTCCTGGCGGCCCTTGGCGGTGCCCTTGCCCTCGCCTTGTTGCAGCCGCCCCCGGCGCCCCGGACCGAGCCGGTGATCCTTGCCCTGCCCGGAGCGGGCGGCGCGGGAGCGCCGGACAGCGAGGAAGCGGCGGCGCGGCAGGCCGGCGCCGAAGCTCCCTTGCCGGCTCCCGGCCCCGAGCATTCCCCCGCGCCTTCCCCCGAAGCCGGCCCTGAAACGACGGCAGAAACGACGGGCGAGGCGGCGGGCGAAACGCCCCCCGAGGCGGGTAGCCCGCCGGTGCCGCCGCCGGCGGCGAAAGCGGCAGCCCCCGAGGACGAGCCGCGGGAAGCGCCCGAGACGGCGCCCGAGCAGGCCCCGGCCGCCGCCGCGGCCCCGCCGCGGCCCGAACCGGCGGCACCTGCGGAGACAGCGCCCGCAGAGGCGCCAGCCGCCAAGGACCAGGCCGGACCTCCGGCCGGCACTGCAGACGGCGGACAGCCCCCGAAGACGGAGAGCGCCCAGGCGGAGAGCGCCCAGGCGGCACCCGCCGCGGCAGAGCCCGCTCCCGAAAACCCCGCCCCCGAAAGCCCCGCCCCCGAAAGCCCCGCTGCCGGGAGTTCCTCATCCGGGAAAGCCAGCACCGAAGAGGCGGAGGCCGGAGAACCCGATTCGGGACAGGTCGCCGCGATCCCCGTCATCCCGCCGGCGCCGGAGCAGCTGCCCTATTGGGAACGCTACCGCCAGCCCTTCAACATGGCTGACGAGCGCCCGCGCATCGCCGTGGTGCTGACCGGCCTCGGTATCTCCGACGGTGCGACGGAAACAGCGATCAACAGGCTGCCGCCGGCGGTCACGCTCTCCTTCAGCCCCTATACCCGCGGGCTGGAGCGCTGGATCGCCCTGGCACGCTCGCGCGGCCACGAGGTCATGATCGACCTGCCGATGGAGCCCGCGACCTTTCCCAACGAAGACCCGGGCCCGCAGGGGCTTCTGGTGAAGCTCAGTGCCGAGGAGAACCTGGACCGGCTGGACTGGGTGTTGAGCCGCGGCAGCGCCTATGTCGGCGTCGCCGGCGCCCTGGGCTCGCGCTTCACCGCCTCGCGCAGCGCCATGGAACCGATCCTGCAGGACGTGAAGGCGCGCGGCCTGATCTTCCTCGACCGGCGCACGACGCAGGACTCGGTGGTGCCCGAGCTGGCGCGCGAGATCGGCCTGCCCAGGGCGATCAACAACCGCTCGGTCGACGAGCGCCAGGCCAGCCGGGTCGCCATCGACGCCCGCCTGGCGCAGATCGAGCGCATCGCGCTGAGCGAGGGCTATGCCGTCGCCATGGCCCAGCCCTATCCCGTCACTTTGGAGCGCCTGGCCGAATGGGCGACGGAGCTGACGGCGCGCGGCTACGTTATCGCGCCGATATCGGCGCTGGCCGATCAGCAGAAAACCTTCTGAGGACGCGCCCATGCCGAGCCCCGAGGAGATCGCCAAGCTGCCCTACCGGCCCTGCGTCGGCATGCTGCTGCTGAACGGCGACGACAAGGTCTTCGTCGGCCGGCGCATCGACACTGCCAGGGAGGGCGACAACATCTGGCAGATGCCCCAGGGCGGCATCGACGAAGGCGAGACCCCGCAGGAAGCCGTGCTGCGCGAGATGGAGGAGGAGATCGGCACCGCCAAGGCCGAGATCGTCGCCGAAAGCCGCCAGTGGCTGCACTACGACCTGCCCGGCCACCTGGTCGGCAAGGTCTGGAAGGGCCGGTACCGGGGCCAGAAGCAGCGCTGGTTCGCCCTGCGCTTCATGGGACGGGACTCCGACATCGACCTGGCGACCGAGCACCCGGAGTTCGACGCCTGGCAGTGGGTCGAGCTGGAGGACGTGCCGGGCCTGGTCATCCCCTTCAAGCGCGACACCTACCGCGCCGTGGTTTCGGAGTTCCGGGACCTGCTGGGACGGCGCTAGTCGGCTTTCAACCGACCTGGAGCCCACCCCCCTCCTAACCTCCCCCCATCAAGGGGGGAGGGAAAAGCAGAAGGCCAGGTCGGATTCACAGGGCCGGTGGATCGCCTTCGACAATTCCAGCCGACCCTGATCTGCTCGAGGCACAGCAAGTAGTCCCCTCCCCCTTCGATGGGGGAGGGTCAGGGCGGGGGTGACAGCCTTGCGGCCGCCAAGCCGTTCAGTGGCGTTGCGCCTCTGCCTCAGGCCGCGGCCAGCCGGCGGCCGCGCCAGCGGATGAAGCCGAAGGCGGCGCGGGCGGCCAGGCCGGCGGTGCGGCCCTGGGGATTGAGGCCGGCGGCCTTGAAGATCATCGCCACGGCGCGGCGCACCTGCGGCTCGCGGTAACAGGCCATGGCCCGCTTCATATAGGCGCGGCCGTGGATATTGCGATCGTAAGGCGCCGCCGGGTCTTCATTGGCGGCGTAGAAGGCGTAGGCCAGCTCGTCGTCCTCGCTCTCGCCGATGCGGCCCAGCGCGACGGCAAGGCGTTTCCATCTGCCGATGTTCTCCTGCTCCAGGTAGCGGCGCAGGTGGGTGTAGAACAGCTTGTAGTGGCGCAGCTCGTCGGCGGCGATGTGGCGGCAGACCTCGCGCAGCACCGGCTCCTCGGTGGTGGCGCCGATCGAGGCGTAGTAGGAGGAAGTGCCGACCTCGACGATACACCGGGCCACCAGTTCGCCGGAGCGCGAGCCGCGCACGGAATCGGTGGCCTCCAGCGGGATTTGGTAGCCCGCGCGGAAGCGCGCGAAGCTCTCTTCGAAGTCGAAGCTGTCGTCGGCCAGCTTGGCCCAGCGCGCCAGCGCCGCACCGTGCTGGATCTCCTCCTGGGCCCAGGCATCGGCCGCCGCGTGGAACCCGGCGTCGTCGGGAAAGACGTTGCGCAGATAGGTGGCGTAGTCGGCGCTGTTGTACTCGACCATGCTGGCGGCCTTGACGATCTTCACCAGCTCGGGGTCGGCCTTGGCGGGATCGAAGCTGTGCCAGGGGATGTCGTCTAAGGTCCAGTGACCGCCGGTCATCGAAAAGGCTCCGCCAAACGATTAGGGTTCAAACGATCAAAGTCGAAGGGGTTGCGATCCAGGATTGCGGGGAAACCTCAAGGAATCTCTAGCGCCGCCGCGTCCGTGACGCTTTTGCGAAACCGCAGCCTATCTAGAAGACTCTGCCGAATCAACGGCTTCCCGTGAAACAGGCCGCAGGGCACTGAAGCGCAACGGCTTTCCGCCCCGCAGCAATGCGGGGCCCGGGACGTGGGAATCGGGTGAAAGTGCGGGAAAGCCCGGACGGCGGCGATCAGCCGGCCGCCCGCAGCAATTCCTCGGCAACCTTGACCTGACGCTCAGCCGCGGCTTTTTCGCCGGCGTCCTTGGCGTCCAACAGGTCGTCCTTGGCGTTCGAAAGGCGCTGCTCGGCCGCCGCCCGGTCGATCTCGCCGACCGGCAGGGCTTCCTCGGCCAGCACGGTGCAGCGCGCCGGGGTGACCTCGGCGAAGCCGCCGGCGACGAAGATCCGCTCCGTCACGCCGCCGCCGTCGTGCACCTGGATGACGCCGGGACGCAGGGTCGAGATCATCGGCGAGTGGCGTTCGAGAACGCCGAAATCGCCCTCCTCGCCCGGCACCACGACCATGTCGACCTCCTGGGAGAGCAGCAGGCGCTCCGGGGAGACCAGTTCGAATGCGACTTTAGCTTCGGCCATCGTTGCGCCGTCCGTTCGTTATCGAGTCTTTGGCGAAGCGGCCCCTAGGCCGCGTCCGCCGCCAGCTTGCGGGCCTTCTCGACGGCCTGCTCGATCGCGCCGACCATGTAGAAGGCGGCTTCCGGCAGGTGGTCGTACTCGCCCTCGCAGATGCCCTTGAAGCCGCGCACGGTGTCCTCGATGGAAACCTGCACGCCCGGCGATCCGGTGAAGACCTGAGCCACGTCGAAGGGCTGCGACATGAAGCGCTGGATCTTGCGCGCGCGAGCCACGGTCAGCTTGTCTTCTTCCGACAGCTCATCCATGCCCAGGATCGCGATGATGTCCTGCAGGGCCTTGTAGCTCTGCAGGATGCGCTGAACTTCGCGGGCCACGTTGTAGTGCTCCTCGCCGACGACCTGCGGGTCGAGAATACGGCTGGTGGAGTCGAGCGGATCGACGGCCGGGTAGATGCCCAGCTCGGCGATCTGGCGCGACAGCACCGTGGTCGCATCCAAGTGCGAGAAGGAGGTGGCCGGGGCCGGGTCGGTCAGATCGTCGGCCGGCACGTAAATGGCCTGCACCGAGGTGATCGACCCCTTCTTGGTGGTGGTGATGCGCTCCTGCAGGATGCCCATGTCGGTGGCCAGCGTCGGCTGATAACCCACCGCCGAGGGAATGCGGCCGAGCAGGGCCGAGACCTCGGAGCCCGCCTGGGTGAAGCGGAAGATGTTGTCGACGAAGAACAGCACGTCCTGGCCTTCCTCGTCGCGGAAGTACTCCGCCTGGGACAGGCCGGTCAGCGCCACGCGGGCACGCGCGCCCGGCGGCTCGTTCATCTGGCCGAAGACCAGCGCCACCTTGGAGTCGCCCTCCAGGTTGATAACGCCGGACTCGATCATTTCGTGATAGAGGTCGTTGCCCTCGCGGGTCCGCTCGCCGACGCCGGCGAAGACCGAGTAGCCGCCGTGGGTCTTGGCGACGTTGTTGATCAGCTCCTGAATGAGCACCGTCTTGCCCACGCCGGCGCCGCCGAAGAGGCCAATCTTGCCGCCACGGGCGTAAGGGGCCAGCAGGTCGACGACCTTGATGCCGGTGACCAGCATCTCGGCTTCGGTGGACTGGTCGGCGAACTCCGGCGCCTCGCGGTGGATCGGGGCGTTGTGCGAGGCGTTCACCGGGCCGCGCTCGTCGATCGGCTCGCCGATCACGTTGATGATGCGGCCCAGCATCTCCGGACCGACCGGCACGGTGATCGGGCTGCCGGTGTCGGTGACCTCCTGGCCGCGCACCAGACCCTCGGTCGCATCCATGGCGATGGTGCGCACAACGCTATCGCCCAGGTGCTGGCCGACTTCGAGGACCAGACGCTTGCCGTCGTTGGTCGTCTCCAGCGCGTTGAGGATCGGCGGCAGGTCGCCGGTGAACTGCACGTCCACCACCGGGCCCATCACCTGGGTAATCTTGCCAACGAGGTTTGCTGCCATCTTCTTGCTCCTTGGTGCCGGCCGCCCCTTGGGGTCAGCCTGCCGTCCACCGTTACATCGCTTCCTTAGCGGAAATAATTTCGATCAGTTCGCCGGTGATCGCGGCCTGACGCGTGCGGTTGTAGATCAGTGTCAGGTTGTTGATCATGTCGCCGGCGTTGCGCGTCGCGTTGTCCATCGCGGTCATGCGCGCGCCGTGCTCGCTCGCCGCATTCTCCAGCAAGGCCTTGAAAACCTGGATGGAGATGTTGGTCGGCAACAGCGCGGTGAGGATTTCCTCCTCGCCCGGCTCGTACTCGTAGACCGCGCCGTCGAGGCCGTTGCTCTCTTCCCCTTCCTCGGCCTTGGGCGGCGCGAAGGGAATGAGCTGCTGCGGCGTGACGATCTGCGAGATCGCGGAGCGGAACTCCGCGTAGATCATGGTGCAGACGTCGAACTCGCCGGCTTCGAACATGCCGACGACGCGCTCGCCGATGGACGAGGCCTTCTCGAAGTTGAGGGCCGGCTTGGCCACGTCCTCGATGGTATCGACGATCATCGAGCCGTAGTCGCGGCGCAACTGGTCGCGCCCCTTGCGGCCGACGCAGAGGATCTTCACCGTCTTCCCGTCGCTGACGAGACTGCGGATGATCCGCCGCGCCTCGCGCACGATGGAGGTGTTGAAACCGCCGCAGAGACCGCGGTCGGCCGTCGCCACCACGATCAGGTGGGTATCGTCGCTGCCCGTGCCGGCCAGCAGCTTCGGCGCTCCGGCCTGCCCGGCGGCTGCCGCCGCCAGGGAACCCAGCATGCGATCCATGCGCTGGGCATAGGGGCGCGACGCCTGGGCCGCTTCCTCGGCGCGGCGCAGCTTGGCCGCCGCCACCATCTTCATGGCGGAAGTGATCTTACGCGTCGACTTGACGCTGTCGATCCGCACCTTGAGGTCTTTAAGATTCGGCATTCGCCGTGCCCCGCTCCGCTTTTTTTAGTCGGTCGCCCGGTCTGAAATCAGGCCGCGAAGGTTTTCGCGAAGCCGTCGAGGAAGCTCTTCAGCTTCTCGCTCGTCGCGTCGGAGATCGACTGCTCGCTGCGAATGGCCGACAGGATGTCCGTGCCCTCGGCGCGCAGCTTGGCGAGCAGCTGCTGCTCGAAAGCCGTTACCTTGGTGACCGGAACGCCGTCCAGATAGCCGTTCACGCCGGCGAAGATCACCGCCACCTGCTCCTCGACCGCGAGCGGCGAGTATTGCGGCTGCTTCAGCAGCTCGGTCAGGCGCGATCCCCGGGCCAGCAGGCGCTGGGTCGCGGCGTCGAGGTCGGAGGCGAACTGCGAGAAGGCCTCCATCTCGCGGTACTGCGCGAGCTCCAGCTTAATGGTGCCGGCCACCTGCTTCATCGCCTTGATCTGCGCGGCCGAGCCGACGCGGCTGACCGACAGGCCGACGTTCAGCGCCGGGCGGATGCCCTTATAGAAGAGGCCGGTTTCCAGGAAGATCTGGCCGTCGGTGATCGAGATCACGTTGGTCGGAATGTAGGCCGAGACGTCGCCGGCCTGGGTTTCGATGATCGGCAGGGCGGTCAGGCTGCCGTTGCCGGCGGCGTCGCCCATCTTCGCCGCGCGCTCCAGCAGGCGGGAGTGCAGATAGAAGACGTCGCCCGGATAGGCTTCGCGGCCCGGCGGGCGGCGCAGCAGCAGCGACATCTGGCGGTAGGAGACGGCCTGCTTCGACAGATCGTCATAGATGATGACCGCGTGGGTGCCGCTGTCGCGGAAGAACTCGCCCATGGTGCAGCCGGTGTAGGGCGCCAGGAACTGCAGCGGCGCAGGCTCGGAGGCCGTGGCGGCCACGATGATGGAGTATTCCAGCGCGCCGTTGTCTTCCAGGATCTTCACCAGCTTGGCGACGCTGGAGCGCTTTTGGCCGACGGCGACATAGATGCAGTACAGCTTCTTCGACTCGTCGTCGCCCTGGTTGATCGGCTTCTGGTTGATGATGGTGTCGAGCGCGATGGCGGTCTTGCCGGTCTGGCGGTCGCCGATGATCAGCTCGCGCTGGCCGCGGCCGATGGGGATCAGCGCGTCGATAGCCTTGAGGCCGGTCTGCATCGGCTCGTGCACCGACTTGCGCGGGATGATGCCCGGCGCCTTGACCTCGACGCGGCGCCGCTCGGTGCTTTCGATCGGGCCCTTGCCGTCGATCGGGTTGCCCAGCGCGTCGACCACGCGGCCCAGCAGGCCGCGGCCCACCGGCACGTCGACGATCTCGCCGGTCCGCTTGACCGTGTCGCCTTCCTTGATGCCGCGGTCTTCGCCGAAGATCACGACGCCGACGTTGTCGACTTCCAGGTTCAGCGCCATGCCCTTGATGCCGCCGGGGAATTCGACCATCTCACCGGCCTGCACATTGTCGAGGCCGTAGATACGGGCCACGCCGTCACCGACCGAGAGCACCTGCCCCACCTCGGCGACATCCGCCTCGTTGCCGAAGTTTTCGATCTGGTCTTTCAGAATGGCGGAAATTTCCGCGGCGCGGATGTCCATCATCCGACCCCTTTCATGGCGAGTTGAAGTCTTTGCAATTTGCTACGCAGCGAAGAGTCGATCATGCGGCTGCCGACTTTGACGACGAGACCGCCGATC
Organism: Pelagibius sp. CAU 1746; assembly: GCF_039839785.1. NCBI lineage: Bacteria > Pseudomonadati > Pseudomonadota > Alphaproteobacteria > Rhodospirillales > Rhodovibrionaceae > Pelagibius > Pelagibius sp. CAU 1746. The sequence continues at coordinate 1,011,855 of NZ_JBDOQT010000001.1, read as the reverse complement.
AGCGCCGGATCGACCTTCAGGTCAAGCTGAACCTTACTGCCGACGGCAGAGCGCAGAGCCTCCAGGAGGGCGGCCTGCTGTGCGTCCGACAGGTTGCGGGCGGCGGTCACCTCGGCGGTGATTTCGCCGCGGCGCTGCGCCAGTTCTGAGAGGTAGGCCTCGATCATCGCGGGCAGCGCGAAGAGGCGGTGGTTATCGGCCACCACGAGGACGAAACGGCGGGTCAGTTCCCCGATTCCGGCCCTCTCCATCAGCGCGGTCATGGCCTTGCGCTGCTCCTCACGCGAAAACACCGGGCTGTCGAGCAGCCGGCGCAGATCTTCGCTTTCCGCGATCAACGAACGCAGCGCCTTCAGGTCGTCGGCGACCTGATCCAGCAGCTTCTGCTCGTCGGCTAGATCGAGCAACGCGGAGGCATAGCGCCCCGCCAGGTCGCTCATGCTCGTGATATCACCAGCCAAGCCCGATGTCCTCGAAGTCCTTGTTGACGCCCTGGGTTTACCCCTGCCCGCGCGGCTGGCCCGTTATCAGATGAAACAACGACATCCGGGCCTTACACAGGGCGGGGAAGCCGCCCACGAGCGCGCGTTTGGTATCATAGGAGCCTGGGCGTTGCAAGGCGGGTAGGAGCGACTTTTTGCCACTTTCTCATCAGCGGTTTACGGCGCTTCCCCAGGACGATTTCCGCGGCGTTTCGCGGGGATGTCGCGGGACATCCGGCGGGCCGCTGCCCGCCTCCCGGGCCGGGCCGACTGGCCTCCCGGCAAGGGCATGGATCTGCCGCTTTTTTCATCACTTCCGGCGCCTGCCGCCAAGCCGGGCAGGCCGGCGGCCCCGGCGCACGGCGGCCGACAGCTTCAAAGAAAGCTGTAGGGGTCGATATCGACCTGCAGGCGCACCGCAGAGGGCAGCTTCACCTGGCCCAGCCAGTGGCGCAGCAAAGGCTGCAGGCGAAAGCCGCGCGGCGCCTTGACCAGGAAGCGCCGGCGATGCCGGCCGCGCAGCACCGCCAGGGGCGCCGGCGCCGGACCCAGGACCGTCACGCCCCTATCGCCGCGGGGGGCGGCCTGGGCCAGGGCGCGGGCCGCCTCGTCGACCTGGCGGGCGTCGGGCCCGGAGAGCACCAGGGCTGCCAGACGGCCGAAGGGCGGCAGGCCGGCGGCCCGGCGCGCCGCCGCCTCGGCCTCGAAGAAGGTATCGCGCCCCCGTTCCTCGGCCCCCGCCGCCAGGGCCTGCATCACCGGATGCTCGGGCTCGGCGGTCTGCAGGAAGACCCGCCCGCGGCGTTCGGCGCGCCCGGCCCGCCCTGCGACTTGGTGGAGCAGTTGATAGGTGCGCTCGGCCGCGCGCAGGTCGCCGCCATAGAGGCCGAGGTCGGCGTCGACCACGCCGACCAGCGTCAGATGCGGAAAGTGGTGGCCCTTGGCGACGATCTGGGTGCCGATCAGCAGGTCCACCTCGCGGTCCTGTACCGCACGCACCAACGCTGCGGCCGCTTCCGGCCCCGAGAGGGTGTCGCTGGTCATCATCCCCTGGCGTGCCTGGGGAAAGAGCGCCGCGGCCTCCTCGGCCAGTCGCTCGACCCCGGGTCCACAGGCGGTCAAGGTGCCCTCGGCGCCGCACTCCGGACAGGCCGGCGGCAGGCGCGAGGCATGGCCGCAGTGGTGGCACTGCAACCGCCCGGACAGGCGGTGCTCGACGAGCCAGGCCGTGCAGTTGGGGCACTGCAGGCGGTGGCCGCAGGCCCGGCAGAGGGTGAGCGGCGCATAGCCGCGGCGGTTGAGGAACAGCAGCACCTGCTCCCCGGCGGCCAGGGTCTCGGCGATCGCCTGGCGCAGCGCGCCCGACAGCCAGCCGGGGCCGACCCCCTCCAGCTTCGGCGGCTTGTCCTCGCGCAGGTCGACCAGGGTCACTTCCGGCAGCACCGCGCCGCCGTGGCGCTCCGGCAGGTGCTGCGCCCGGTAGCGGCCCGTCCGCACGTTGTTCAGGGATTCCAGCGACGGCGTGGCCGAGACCAGCACCGCCGGGACCGCGCCCAGTTGCGCGCGCACCACCGCCATGTCGCGGGCGTGGTAGGTGACGCCGTCCTCCTGCTTGAACGCGCTCTCGTGCTCCTCGTCGACCACCAGCAGGCCGAGGTCGGGATAGGGCAGGAAGAGCGCCGAGCGCGCGCCCACCACCACCGGGGCCTTGCCCTGGGCCGTGGCGCGCCAGGTGGCGCGGCGCTGCGCCGAGGTCAGGTCGGAGTGCCACAGCGCCGGGGCGACGCCGAAGCGCCTCTCGAAACGCTCCAGCCATTGCGCCGAGAGCGCGATCTCCGGCAGCAGGACCAGGGCCTGGCGCCCGGCGGCGAGGGCCGCGGCGATCGCCTCGAAATAGACCTCGGTCTTGCCCGATCCGGTGACGCCGTCCAGCAGGGTGACGGAAAAGGCTCCTTCCTTCACCGTCTCGCGCAGGGCATCGGCGGCCGCGGCCTGCTGCACGGACAGCGCCGGGCCCGGGTGTGCCGGATCGGGTGCCTCGAAGGCCGGCTCCCGGATCAGTTCCACCTCCTCCAGAACGCCCGCCTCGGCGAGGCCCTTGACCACCGAGGTGCCGACGCCGGCGGCCTGGGCCAGCTCCGCCAGGCTGCGCGCCGGCCCCTCTTCCAGCTCCGCCAGCACCCGCTTGCGCGCCGGCGTGAGGCGCAGCCCTTCCGCACTTGACGCCTCGTCCCGCCGATAGAGCGTGATGGGGCGCGGCGGCTCCAGCGCCGAGGGCGAGGACAGCGCCATGCGCAGCACCGCGCCCGGCGCGGCCAGGGTGTAGTCGGCAACCCAGGCGAGGAAGCGGCGCGCCACCTCGGTCAGCGGCGGCACCGGACAAACCTCGAGAACCGGGCGCAGCTTTTCCAGCGGCACCTCCTTGCTGCCGGCAGCCTCGCCCCCGGCAGGCGAGGCGTCCAGCGGCTGGTCCCAGACCACGCCGGCCAGCTCGCGCTGGCCCAGCGGCACCCGAACGACGCTGCCCGCTTGAACCGGCGTTTCCTCGGCCAGCTCCGGCGGCACCAAATAGTCGTAGGGCCCGGTCAGCGGCAGCGGCAGCAACACCGCGACGCGGCACGCCTGTCCCTCCTCGGGAACAAGGTCGAGCGGCAGGGTGGCAGTGCTGGTATGGCGGTCTGGCATCCGCTACACTCTAACGACGCCGGCAGGGGCGGCCAACGCCCGGCTGCGGCGCCCTTGCAGGTTCCTATTCGATGCAGGCACGCCCGCTGGCGACGCAGCGGAGCGGCGAGGGCATAGAGGCAAGAAGGACAAACCCGGTAGCATGAAATTCTTTATCGACACCGCCGACATCGCGGAGATCCGCGACCTGGCCGAGACCGGACTGGTCGACGGCATCACCACCAACCCCTCGCTGGTCGCCAAGAGCGGCCGTGACTTCTTCGAGGTGCTGAAGGAGATCTGCGAGGTGGTTCCCGGCCCGGTCAGCGCCGAGGTCACCGCCACCGACTTCGAGAACATGCTGAGCGAGGGCCACGCCCTGGCGAAGCTGGCCGACAACATCGCGGTCAAGGTGCCGCTGACGGTCGACGGCCTGAAGACCTGCAAGGCATTGAGCGACGACGGCATCAAGGTCAACGTGACGCTGTGCTTCTCCGCCGCCCAGGCGATCCTCGCGGCCAAGGCGGGCGCCGCCTTCATCTCGCCCTTCGTCGGGCGACTGGACGACACCGGCGCCGACGGCCTGCAGCTCATCGCCGAGATCGTCGAGATCTACAACGCCTATCCCGAGTTCCAGACCGAGGTGCTGGTCGCCTCCGTGCGCCACGTCGGCCACGTGATCGAATCGGCGAAGATGGGCGCCGACGTCGCCACCATCCCGCCGGCGGTGCTGCGCGCCATGTACAAGCATCCGCTGACCGACAAGGGACTCGACGCCTTCCTCGCCGACTGGGCCAAGACCGGCCAGAGCATTCTGGGCAAGGACGAACGCCGCAGTGCCTGAGAAGGAAATGCCCGGGAAAGAGGTTTCCAAGACCGCCGCCGGCGCCGGCAAGGCCGGGAGCAAGACCGGTGAAGGCAGAGCGGCCGCCGGGCCGGCGCAGCCGGTCTCCGGCGACCAGGTGGCCGCCTACCTGCGCCGCCATCCCGCATTCCTGGCCGATCACCCGGATCTTCTGGACGTCCTGACGCCGCCGGCGCGCGACTGCGGCGCCGGCGTCGTCGACCTGCAGCAGTTCATGGTGCAGCGCCTGCGCGGCGAACTGAACGACATGGCACAACTGCGCGACGACCTGGTCGCCACCGGCCGCAGCAACCTGGCCACTCAAAGCCGGGTGCACGAGGCCATCCTGGCGCTCTTACGCGCGCGCAGCTTCGCGGAGTTCGTCGAGACCATCACCACCGACCTGGCGGTGATCCTGGACCTGGACGTGGTGACCATCGGCGTCGAGCAGGCCGCCGAGGGCGTCACCTGGAAGCCCACCGCCGGCGTCTATTGCCTGGAGACGGGCAGCGTCGACGCCCTGCTGGGGCCGAACGGCAACCTGCTGCTGCGCGAAGACGTCGCCGGCGACCCGGCGATCTTCGACGGCGCCGCCGGGCTGGTGCGCTCCGACGCGCTGATCCGCCTGAAGATCAGCGACAACACGCCGCCGGCGCTGCTGGCGCTGGGCTCGCGCCAGAGCGGCGCCTTCCATGCCGGCCAGGGCACGGAGCTGCTGGCCTTCCTCTCCCGCGTGCTGGAGGTCACCTTCCGCAAATGGCTGCACCTGCCGAGCGAAAGCTGAACCCAAGAGCACGGTCGGGGAAGACCCCGACCGCCGCCGCCTTTCCCGCCGCTGGGGACCTGCAGGCGGCGCTGCGCGACTGGCAAGCCTGGCTGCGGGACGAAAAGCGGGCCTCGCCGCACACCTGTCTGGCCTACCAGCGCGACCTCGCCCACTTCCTTGCCTTCACGATGGAACACCTGGGCCAGGCGCCGGCGCTGGCCGACCTCGCCCGCCTCACCACCGGCGATTTCCGCGCCTGGCTGGCCGCGCGCGCCGGCGCCGGCCTTGAGCGGACCTCCACCGCCCGGGCGCTGTCCAGCCTGCGCGGCTTCTTCGGCTGGCTGAAGCGCCGCAGCCTGGCCGAGAACACGGCGCTGGCCGCGCTGAGCACGCCGAAGGTGCCGAAAGCCGTGCCCAAGGCGCTGACCGCCGCCGAGGCCGAGGAGGCCATCGCCACGGTGGCGGAGCTCAGCGACGACGACTGGATCGGCAAGCGCGACGTCGCCGTGCTGCTGCTGCTCTACGGCTGCGGCCTGCGCATCGGCGAGGCGCTGGGCCTGACCCGCGCCATGGCGCCCAAGGCCGGTCAGGACTCCCTGCTGGTCACCGGCAAGGGCAACAAGCAGCGCATGGTGCCGCTGCTGCCCGTCGTGCGCGAGGCCATCGCCGACTACCTGGCCGCCTGCCCCTTTCCGCAGGACGGCGACGCGCCGTTGTTTTTCGGCAAGCGCGGCGGCCCGCTGGGGGCCCGGCAGGTGCAGCAGCGGATGCGCGACCTGCGCCTGCTGCTCGGCCTGCCGGAAAGCGCGACGCCGCACGCCCTGCGCCACTCCTTCGCCACCCACCTGCTGGCCGGCGGCGGCGACCTGCGCGCCATTCAGGAACTGCTGGGACACGCCTCCCTGGCCTCCACCCAGCGCTACACCGAGGTTGACGTGGCCGGCCTATTGGAAGTCTACGACCGGGCGCATCCGCGGGCGCAAAAACGCTAAGCGCCGCCGCGCCGGCGCTGAAAAAGCCAGCGCTCCATCTCCGGGACGAAACGCACCTCTTGGAATCCGAACTTCGCGAGAACGCGGCAAGAGGCCGTGTTCTCGGGCCGGGCGAAAGCCCGGACCTCCGCCAACTGCAGGACGTCGTCGGCGATGCGGAGAGAGGCTGCGACCAGTTCGCTGGCATAGCCCTGCCCCCAGACGTCGGGATGGAGGCTGTAGCCAATCTCTATACCCCAGCCGGGATCGAAGGGATCTTCATAAAGCCCACCCCAGCCGACGGTGCGGCCGTCAGCCTTGTCGATCACGGCCCAGGGCGCGCAGCCGTCGCGGCGCCGGCGCCGCTCGTGGACCGCGATGCGGCGCCGGCACTGTCGCAGCGAGCGATCGACGTGGGTGTGGCGCATCGCTTCGGCATCGCCGAGAAACACAAAAAGCGCCGGCACATCCGCTAACCGCGGCGGGCGCAGCAACAGCCGCGGCGTCTCAAGTTCCATGGCAAAATCAGCCCCTCGTCGTATAGGGGAAGCTTGGCATGGAATTGCGCCATCTGGTTGAGAAATCTGCTCTTTCGAGAAAAATCGTCGATCAGGCTACACGTTTCGGCCAGATGAACCGTATAAGCTACGACACCGACAGAGATCCGCAGGCAATCCAGTAAGGAGAGATCGCCCCATGGTCCGTATTCTGGCAGCCGTCCTCATCCTGCTGCTCGCCGCCGCCGGCCCCGCGCTGGCCCAGGGCAAGAGCAACGGCAAGGGCAAGGGCAACGGCAATCCCGGCAAGCCCAACGACGGCATGGCGACCGAAGACGTTGTCGAAGGCGTGACCGCCGGCGTGCTCGGCGCCGTGCTCGGCGACGACGAAAAGCGGATCATCCGCGACTATTTCGGCGAGCACCCCAAGGCCGCCGGCAAGGTGAAAGAACTGCCCCCGGGCATCCGCAAGAAGATCGCCCGCGGCGGCACCATGCCGCCGGGCATCGCAAAGCAGGTCCTGCCCGACGGCCTGCACCGCCAGTTGCCGCAGCGCGACGGCTACGGCTACGAGATCGTCGGCACCGACGTGGTGCTGGTCGAGAACGCCACCCGCGTGGTCGTCGACGTGCTGAGAGACGTGCTGCGCGGCAACTGACCCCAGAGCGACCCAATAGGAACGCGGCCGCCCGGTGATCGCCGGGCGGCCGTTTTCCATTCAAGGCGGGGATACCTTCCCGCCCGCTTCACGCTCCGCCGCGGCGGCCCAACAGAAAAAGCACAAGCGGGCCGGTCAGCACGCCGAGGCCGAGCAGGCCGAAAGCCAGGCCCCAGGCCAGGCCGGCGCCGCTGCCGCCGCCCAGGTCCAGCACCACGCCGAAGGCCAGCGGGGCGACGAAGCCGCTGCCGAAGCCGAGCAGGGAGTGCAGCGCCATGGTCGCGCCGCGGCGCTCCGGCGTGGCGGCGATGACCGTGCCGGCGGTCAGGGCGCCGGAGTCGGCCATGACGACGCAGCCGTAGACCACCAGCAGCACGCCCAGCAGCCAGAGCGGCGCGGCGGCCAGGAAGCCGATGACCAGGGAGATGGCACCCGAGGCGATCATGAAGCCGGCGATGGAGCGCCGCCGCCCGAAGGCGGTGGCGATCTCATTGCCGAGAATCGAGGCCGGCATGCCGATCAGCAGGATCACCGTCGCCACCTGGGTCGGCGTCCAGGGCCCGGCGGCGAGCTCCGGCTGCCGGGCGAAGACGAAGACCAGGAAGGCGACCAGCCAGGCGCGGAAGCCGAAGAGTTCCCAGATGTGCGCCGCATAGCCCAGGGTGTAGGCCAGCGCCGCGCGGTTGCGCAGCACCGGGCGGAAGTCGAAAAGACCCGCCTCCTGAGGCGGCGCGGAGCGGCGCGGCAGGGGGCGCACGAAGGCGGCGACCAGCACGAAGGAGAGAAAGGAGCCGAGGGCGGCGGCGAAAAAGGCGGCGGGCCAGCCCGCCAGGGCCTCGGCCTCGCCGGCCACCAGCACCGACAGGCTGGCGCCGATGCCGAAGAAGGCGGTGTAGACCGCCACCGCGCGCGGCCGGCGGCGCTCGTCCAGGCGGTCGGAGAGGAGCTTCAGGCCCACCATGTAGGTGCCGGCCAGGCCGACGCCGCCCAGCATCCGGAAGGCCATGGCCGTCCACAACCCCTCGGCCAGGAGCGCAAAGCCCAGCGCGGCCAGACCGCCCAGCAGGCAGGAGGCGAGATAGACCCGGCGCGCGTCCAGGCGGTCGGTCACCGTGACCAGCAGCGGCACCGCCGCCGCGTAGCCGGCGTAGTAGATGCCGCTGATCCAGCCGGCCTCCGTGCCGCTGAGCCCCCAAAGCGGCTGAAACACCGGGATCAACGCCGGGAAAGCGGCGTTGTTCAACATGCCCAGCACCTGGGTGGCGCAGAGCAGCGCCACCAGGCCCCAACCGCGCGCCTTGTCCTGACTCCCGCTTGCTTGCGTCATCCGTCCCCGGCCGAACCGCCGCCAAGAGACGCCGGCACGAAAAGTTTAGCCATTGCCCGCCCCGCAAGGCGCTGAAGGCTGTTATACTCCGCGCCATGACTCCCGCACTCGTTATCTTCGATTGCGATGGCGTTCTCGTCGACAGCGAAGCCATCGCCAACCGCGTCATGGCCGAAGCCATTTCCGCGGCCGGCCTCCCCATCACCTACGAGGAATGCCGCGCGCGCTTCGTCGGCGGCACCCTGCAGCGAGTGATCGACACGGTGGAGCAGTGGCGCGGCAAGCCGCTGCCGCCGGGCTGGAAGGAAGACTTCGAGACCCGGCGCAACGCGGCTTTCCGGCGCGAACTGAAGGCGGTGCCCGGTGCAGCGGTGGCGGTGGAGACCATTCGCAACGGCGGCACGCCGGTCTGCGTCGCCTCCTCCGGCTCTCTCGAGAAGATAAACCTGACCCTGGGGCTGACCGGGTTGAAGGCCTACTTCGGCGACAACCTCTTCTCCGCCGCTATGGTGGCGCAGGGCAAGCCGGCGCCGGATATCTTCCTCTACGCCGCCGAGCAGATGGGCCAGGTGCCGGAGAACTGCGTGGTGGTGGAGGACAGCCTGCTGGGCGTCACCGCCGCCGTCGCCGCCGGCATGCGGGTGTTGGCCTATACCGCCGAGGCCGAAGCCGACGCCCTGAAGGCTGCCGGCGGCCAGCCCTTCGACGACATGGCCGCACTGCCGGAGCTGATCGGCATCACGCCGGCCCTCAACCCGGTCGAGTAGCCCGCCGGAAACGGGCCGCGCGTCAGGAGTGGATGGCGCGGCCGTCGGCGGCCAGGGCGGCTTCCTTCACCGCTTCGCCCATCGAGGGGTGGGAATGGCAGGTGCGGGCGATATCCTCGGCCGAACCGCCGAACTCCATGATGGTGACGCATTCGGCCAAAATGTCGCCGGCCAGGGGCCCGACGATGTGCACGCCCAGTACCTTGTCCGTGCGCTTGTCGGCCAGCACCTTCACCACGCCGTCGGTGTCGCCCACGGCGCGGGCGCGGCTGTTGGCCATGAAGGAGAACTTGCCGACCTTGTAGTCGATGCCGGCTTCCTTCAACTGCTCCTCGGTCTTGCCGACGCCGGCCACCTCCGGCCAGGTGTAGACCACGCCGGGCACCAGGTTGTAGTCGATGTGGCTCTTCTGGCCGGTCATGCGCTCCACCGCGACGACGCCGTCCTCCTCGGCCTTGTGGGCCAGCATGGGGCCGGGCACGCAGTCGCCGATGGCGTAGATGCCGTCGACCGAGGTCTTGAAGTTCTCGTCGACCTGGATGACGCCGCGGTTGTCCATGGCAACGCCCAGCTCCTTGAGGCCCAGTCCCTCGGTGAAGGGCCGCCGCCCGATGGCGACCAGCACCACGTCGGTCTTCAGTTCCTCCGCCTCGCCGCCCTTGGCCGGCTCCAAGGCGAGCGTCACGCCGCCTTTGCCGTTCTTGGCGCCGGTCACCTTGGTGCCCAGCTTGAACTTCAGGCCCTGCTTGCCGAGGATGCGCTGGGTCTGCTTGGCGATGTCGCCGTCCATGCCCGGCAGGATGCGGTCGAGGAACTCCACCACCGTCACCTCGGCGCCCAGGCGCGACCACACCGAGCCCATCTCCAGGCCGATGACGCCGGCGCCGATCACCACCATCTGCCCCGGCACCTTGTCGAGGGCCAGCGCGCCGGTGGAGGTGACCACCTGCTTCTCGTCGGTCTCGACGCCGGGCAGTGGCGTCGACTCGGAACCCGTGGCGATGAGGATGTTCTTGGCGGAGAGGGTTTCCTCGCCGCCGTCGGCCAGCTTCACCTTGACGCTGCCCGCGGCGGGGATCGATCCCCAGCCCTTCACGTAGTCGACCTTGTTCTTCTTGAACAGCATCTCGATGCCTTTGGTCAGGCCCTTCACGACCTCGTCCTTGCGCGCCATCATCGCAGCCACGTCGAGGGCCAGGCCCTCCACCTTGATGCCGTGCCCGGCGAAGTGCCTGGCCGCGTCGGCATACTTCTCGGAGGACTGGAGCAGCGCCTTGGAAGGAATGCAGCCGACGTTGAGGCAGGTGCCGCCCAGCGCGCCGCGCCCCTCGACGCAGGCCGTCTTCATGCCGAGCTGCGCGGCGCGGATCGCGGCCACATAGCCGCCGGGACCGCCGCCGATCACCACCAGGTCGTACTGCTTGTCGCTCATGATGTCTTCTTCCTCGGGCGCGCTGGGACAGGAGTAGTCCGGAATTGCGCCCAACATGCCGCAGCCGCCCCGAAGGAACAAGACTGCAGGGGCGGCGCAAGGGACGCAACAGCCATTCGCCCTTTGCGTGGGTCTGGTCTAAGCTGCCCATAGCACAGATCGGCAAGCAGTGAGCCCATGGAGTCTCCAATAACCAGGCAGCATGACAAGAAAGCCCTCTATCTCGGCTGCACCCGTTTTCTGTCACTCGATCCGCCTCCCGGTCCCAAGGAGACCTTGGCCGGGCTCGCCGCCTACCTCCCTGATGGCACTGCCGCGGACCATTACGGCGGCGGTGCTTTGCTGGAAGGCTTCGAGCAGCGGATCGCCGATTTGCTCGGCAAGCCGGCAGCGGTCTTCGGGCCGAGCGGCAAAATGCTGCAAAACGCAGCGCTCCGGGTCTGGGCCGACCGCGCCGGGCAGCGCAGTGTCGCGCTCCATCCCCAGTGCCATATTGCCGCCGACGAGGCGGACGCCTACCGCGAGGTCTTTGGCTTGGAGCCTGTCTGGCTGGGAGAAAGGGAGAGGCTGCCAGGCACTGCCGACCTAGAGGCCATCATCTCCCCCCTGGGGGCCGTGACTCTCGAGCTGCCGCTGCGGAACATCGGCTGCCGCCTGCACCCTTGGGGAGAACTGGAGGCCTTTGCCGCTCTCTGCCGCGCGCGGAGCGTCCCATTTCACGCCGACGCGGCACGCCTGTGGGAAAGCCAACCCTTCTACTGCCGCAGCCATGCCGAGATTGCCGGGCTTTTCGATTCGCTTTACGTTTCTTTCTACAAAGGGCTCGGTGGGTTGGCGGGCGGCGCGCTGGCTGGCCCGGAAGACCTGGTCGAGGAAGTACGGATTTGGCAGCAGCGCTGCGGGGGTCGGTTGCGCCGCCTCTTCCCCTACATCGCCTCAGCCCTACAAGGGCTCGACCAGCGCCTGGAGCGCATGCCGCTCTATCACGAGAAGGCCAAGGTTATCGCCGCTGCTCTTGCCAGACTGCCCGGGGTAGTCGTTACCCCCGACCCGCCACAGGCCAATGCCTTCCATGTCACCCTGGAAACCGCCGGGGGCGATCTCATGGAAGCCGCCCTCGACGTCGCCGCCGAGAGCGGATTCTGGTTCTTCGACGAGCCGCTGGAGTCTCCGGACGAAGGGCTCGGGCGCTTCGAAATCACCATCCGCGAAAGCGCCATGCCCCTCAGCGAGACGGAAATCACCGAAGCTGTTCGGCATCTGCAGCAGGCGCTTGTGCAGCGGCGGCGGCCTGCACCAGGCGCGGCCTGACAGCCGGCTCAGCGCAGGGACATGAGGCGGATCGTTGTGCGGGGGTCGTCCTGGTAGACCGGGCCCCCGGCCGGGTCGAGCCCGACGTCGCGCAACTGCGCGGGCGTCAGCGCCGCCAGGGCGCGCCGGGTGGCCGCGCGGCGCAGATAGCGCAGCAGATAGTCGGAGATCGGGGCCGGCGTCGAAGGCCGGCAGGGGCTGGCGGTGAAAATCGCGGTGTTGGCCATGGTTTTGCTCCGGGTTCAGGGGTCTGTGCTTCTCGGCGACGGTCTTGAGGATCGCCCTAGGGCGTTTGAAGAGAGGGCTGCCTGGCGGGAAAGGCCGGTGAAAAATCATGACCGCTGCGTGAAATTTGCGTAAAATCGACCTGGAGCGCCGCCCCACGCCCCGATCTGCAAAGGTCTCGCACATGCCCCTCGCCCTGTTCGGCGGCATCACCGTCACCACCCCGGCCGGCGCAGCCGTCGCCCTGCCGACCCGCAAGACCGCCCTGGTTCTGGCGGTGCTCGCCCTTCAGGCCGACAAGGGCGCAACCCGCGACGCCCTGGTGGAGTGGATCTGGCCGGAACGCGCCGAGGGCCAAGGCAAGTCCAGCCTGCGCCAGGCCCTGACCGCCATCCGCAAGGCCCTGCCGGCGGTTTTGGACGGCGCCGCCCTGGAGACCGAGCAGGACACGGTAAAGCTGAACGGAGGGGAGGACCTCATCGACCTGCGCCGTTTCGAGCAGCAAGCACGGGCGGGCGGACGCGGCGCCCTGGCCGAAGCCGCCGCCCTCTACCGCGGAGAACTGCTGGAGGGCATCCCGCTCAACGGGCCGCTGGAAAACACCGTGGCCGCACTGCGCGCTCAGTTGCGCCACGAGGCGCTCCATCTGGCCGAGCGTTTGAGCGAAGAGGCCGGGCTATCGAAAAGCGAGCGGGCTGCCTGTGAAGCTTTGGCGAACCGGCTGCTGGCCACGGACCCGGCGGCCGAGGCGGCGCACCGCGCCCTCATCCGCCTGCGCCTCGCCGAAGTCCAGCCCAACGCCGCGCGCCGGCAGCTGGAACGTTGCGTGGAGGCGGTGCAGCGTGAACTCGGCGTCGCCCCCGAGGCCCAGACCCTGGCTCTGCTGGAAACCGGCGGCCCGGCGCCCGGCCGCGGCGCAACGGCCGGTGACGCGGCGTCCGCAGCGCCGAAGTCCACGCCGGGCCCGGCCGACCCCCCCGCCGCCGACCGGCACGGCCAGCCCAGCGTCGTGGTCATGCCCTTCGACGACCTGGGCGGCCGGGAGGGCGACTTCTTCGCCGACGGCGTGGTCGAGGAAATCACCTCGGCCCTGTCGCGCATCAAGGACTTCTTCGTCATCGCCCGGCAGTCGGCCTTCACCTACAAGGGCCGCTTCGTCGACGTGCGTGAGGTCGGGCGCGACCTCGGCGTGCGCTACGCGGTGGAAGGCACCGTGCGGCGCGGCGGCGAGCGGGTGCGCATCACCGTGCAGCTTGTGGAGACGGAAAGCGGCCGCCAGCTCTGGTCGGAGCGCTACGAGGACAACCGCTCGGAGCTCTTCGAGCTGCAGGACCGCATCGCCTCTCAGGTGGCCGGCGCCATCAACCCCTCGATCCGCGCCTCGGAGATCGAGCGGGCGAGGCAGACACCGCCGGAGGATCTGCAGGCCTACGACCTGGTGCTGCAGGCCCTGCCGCACTTCTGGGCCCACCGCAAGGAAGACAACCTGAAGGCCCTGAAGCTCTTCGACAGGGCGCTGGAGCGCGATCCGGACTATGGCGTGGCCCTGGCCTTCAAGGCCTGGTGCCATGCCCAGCAGGCCTGCTACCTCTGGACCGGCGACCCGGCACGCGAACGCGCCCAGGCGGTCGCGGCGGCCGAGCAGGCCGCCCTGAAAGTTCAGGACCACGCCACCGCCCTGGCCGCCATCGGCGCCGCTTACGGCATGACCACCACGGACCTGGCGCGCGCCGAGGGCTTTATCGAGCGCAGCCTCGCCCTCGACCCCAACAACGCCTGGGGCTGGATGCGCGCGGGCTGGCAACGGCTCTTCGCAAAGGACTTTAAGACGGCCACCGCGAACTATGAGCGGGCGCTGGCCCTCAGCCCCCTCGACCCCTTCACCTTCAACATGCATTTCGGCCTCTCCATTGCCGAGGCGGAACAGGGCCACTACGAAAAGGCGATCCGGCTGGTCGAGCAGGGGCTGCGCGAGGGACCCGGCGTGACCTGGGCTTACCGCATGCTGGCGGCCTATCACGCGCAGCTGGGCAACATGGAGAAGTCCGCCGAGGCCATGAACCGCTTCCTGCGCCACTATCCGGGGGTGACCATCGAGTTCATGCGCCAGAGCCTGCCGCCCTCCCTGCACGACAGCACGCCCGCCTACTGGGAGGGGATGCGCAAGGCCGGCTTTCCGGAGAAGTAGGGCGGCGGCTCAGTTGAGCAGCGGCCCCTCGTCGCTTTCGGGAAGGCCGGCTTCCTTGCCGGCGGGCAGGGTGAGGTTGAAGCCGGCGCCCTTGGCGGGATCGAGGGGGGCCAGGGTGGCGACGAGGCCGCGGCGCTTCAGGTCCAGCAGGTGGCGGCCGAGACGGCCGAACAGGGTCTCGCCGCTGTCGGGAGTTGCCGGGTCGATGCGCAGCAGCACCGAGCGGCCGACGTCGCGGAAGCGCTGGCGTTCCACCATGCGGTCGACGGAGGCGACGGCGTGGGCCAGGTCCAGGCCGGTCAGGTCCAGCTCGTAGTCGGCCTCGCCCTGGCGGTCGAGCAGACGCTCCAGGCGCCGTCCCTCCGACCCGCTGAGCCCCCCGTCATCGCCCGGGCCGTTGCCGTTCCCGTCGCCCTTGCCGGCCATTACATGCCGATCAAGAGGCGCTGCGGATCCTCGATGGCTTCCTTGACGCGCACCAGGAAGGTGACGGCCTCGCGCCCGTCGATGATGCGGTGGTCGTAGGACAGTGCCAGGTACATCATCGGGCGGATCTCGACCCTGCCGTCCACCGCCACCGGGCGCTGCTGGATCTTGTGCAGCCCCAGGATGCCGGACTGCGGCATGTTGAGGATCGGCGTCGACATCATGGAACCGAAGACGCCGCCGTTGGTGATGGTGAAGGTGCCGCCGGTCATCTCGTCCATGGAAAGCTTGCCGTCGCGGCCCTTGGCGGCCAGTTCGCCCAGCGACTTCTCGATCTCGGCGAAGGACTTCCGGTCGCAGTCGCGCACCACCGGCACCATGAGGCCGTTGGGCGTCGAGACCGCCATGCCGATGTCGTAGAAGTGGTTGTAGACGATCTCGTCGCCGTCGATGCGCGCGTTGACCGCCGGCAGTTCCTGCAGCGCGCCGACCACCGCCTTGGTGAAGAAGGAAGAGAAGCCGAGCTTCACCCCGTGCTTTTTCTCGAAGGCGTCCTTGTACTGACTGCGCAGGGCCATGACCGCGCTCATGTCGCACTCGTTGAAAGTGGTGAGCATGGCCGCGGTGTTCTGCGCCTCCTTCAGGCGGCGCGCGATGGTCTGGCGCAGCTTGGGCATGCGCACCCGTTCCTCGCGCTTACCGGCAGAGGCCGGCGCGGCGGGCGCCGGGGCGGGCACTGAGGCAGGCGCCGGGGCGGGCGCGGCGGCAGCCGGCGCCTGGGAGCGAAGGGGGGCGGCGAGCGGCCGGCTCTTGCCGTCCAGGAAGTTGACCACGTCTTCCTTGGTCAGGCGGCCGTCCTTGCCGCTGGCCGGGATCACCGCGGGGTCGAGCCCCTTCTCCTCCACCAGCTTGCGTACCGCGGGGCCGAGGTCGCCGACCGCAGAACCCTCCAGGAAGGACATGAGATCGGCCTTGGTGATCTTGCCGCCGGTGCGCTGCGCAGCGGCGGGGTCGAGCGTCTTGGCGTCACCGGGCGCCGACGCCGCGGGCACCGCGGCCTTGGGCGCCGCGGGCACCGCGGCCTTGGGCGCCGCGGGCTGGGGCGCTTCGGATGTGGAAGCCGTGGCTTTGGCGGCGGGCGCGGCCCCGCCCGCAGCACCGGCGGAGAACACGCCGAGCAGGGCGCCGACCTCCACGGTCGCGCCTTCCTCTGCGGCGATGGACTGCAGCGCGCCGGCGGCCGGGGCGTTGACCTCCAGCGTCACCTTGTCGGTCTCCAGCTCGACCAGCGGCTCGTCGGCGGCCGCGGCCTCGCCCGGCTGTTTCAGCCACTTGGCGACCGTCGCCTCGCTGACCGATTCGCCCAGGGTGGGCACCACCAGGCCCATGGCTTTGCCGTTGCCGCCGGCGGCGGCCGGGGCGGCGGGAGCCGGCGCGGGCTCCTCCTCGCGGGCTTCGGCTTTCGGGGATTCCGCTTTCGGCGCAGCGGCCTTGGGCGCAGGCGCGGCGCCCTCGCCTTCGCCGATACGGCCCAGCAGGGCGCCGACTTCGACGTTCTCGCCCTCGCCGGCGATCACCTCCGCCAGCACGCCGGCTGCCGAGGCGTTCACCTCCAGCGTCACCTTGTCGGTCTCCAGCTCGACGAGCGGCTCGTCGACGGCGACGGCCTCGCCCGGCTGCTTCAGCCACTGGGCGACCGTCGCCTCGCTGACCGACTCGCCCAGGGCGGGCACCACGATATCTGTTGCCATTCCTCTCTCACTCTCTCGGGCGGGCGTTTCCAGGGGTCGGCGCGATTACTCGGCGGCCTGGCCTTTGCCCCCCATCCGTGCCTCGGTCTGCACCTTGCGCGATTCGATTCGGCCCATGCGCTTCTTACCCAGCGTGAGGGCATCGTCAAGCAGCGCGGCCTGCTCGTCGACATGGCGCTTGTGGGAACCGGTCGCCGGCGAGGCCGCGGAGGGCCGCCCAGCATAGCGCGGGCGCGGCTTGTCGAAGCCGATACTCTCGGCCACTTCCTCGATGAAGGTGGAAACGAAGGCCCAGGGCCCCATGTTGCGGGGTTCCTCCTGGCACCACACCAGATCGCAGTGCTTGTAGGGCTCCAGTTCCTGGGCCAGTGCGTCCACCGGGAAGGGGTAGAGCTGCTCCAGTCGCAGGAAGTGGATGTCCTTGACGCCGCGCTTCTCGCGCTCCTCCAGCAGGTCGTAGTAGACCTTGCCGGAACAGAGCACCACCTGCTTGGCGTCCTTGGGCGCGCTCGGCACCTTGTCGCAGTAGAGCACCCGGTGGAAGCAGCTTCCCGGGCCGAAGGACTCCAGATCCGAGACGCAGCGCTTGTGGCGCAGCAGCGACTTCGGCGTGAAGACGATCAGCGGCTTGCGGAACTCGCGGTGCAACTGGCGGCGCAGGACATGGAAATAGTTGGCCGGCGTGGTGCAGTTCACGACCTGCAGGTTGTCCTCGGCGCAGAGCTGCAGATAGCGTTCGATGCGCGCCGAGGAGTGCTCCGGCCCCTGCCCCTCGTAACCGTGCGGCAGCAGCATGACCACGCCCGAGAGGCGCAGCCACTTGGACTCGCCCGAGGCGATGAACTGATCGATGATGATCTGCGCGCCATTGGAGAAGTCGCCGAACTGCGCTTCCCAAGCCACCAGGGCACGCGGCTCGGCCAGGGAGTAGCCGTACTCGAAGCCCAGCACCGCCAACTCGCTGAGCGGCGAGTCGACGATCTCCAGGCGCGCCTGGTCGTCGCGCAGATGGGCCAAGGGCTTGTAGGTTTCCTCGGTCTTCTGGTCGATCAGCGCGGCATGGCGCTGCGAGAAGGTGCCGCGGTTGCTGTCCTGGCCGGAGAGGCGGACCGGATGGCCCTCCACCAGCAGGGTGCCGAAGGCCAGCGCCTCGGCGGTCGCCCAGTCGATATCCTTGCCGGTCTCGATCATCTTGCGCTTGGCGTCGAGCTGGCGCTGGATCTTGCGGTTGAGGTTGAAGTCGGCGGGCACCTTGGTCAGGCCCAGGCCGACCTCTTTCAGCACTTCCGGCGCCACCGCGGTCTTGCCGCGCCGCGGATCGAAGCCGCGCGCCACGTCGAGACCTGTCCAGGCGCCCTCCAGCCAGTCGGCCTTGTTGGGCTTGTAGGCCTTGGCGGTCTGGAAATCCTGCTCCAGACGGTCGTTCCACTCGGTGAAATCGCCGTCGACCTCGTCCTGAGTGCAGGTGCTCTCCTCGACCAGCTTCTGCCCATAGACCTGGCGCACCGTGCGGTGCTTGCCGATCGCCTTGTACATCAGCGGCTGGGTGAAGGCCGGCTCGTCGCCCTCGTTGTGGCCGAAGCGGCGGTAGCAGAACATGTCGATGATGACGTCCTTGTGGAACGTCTGGCGGAACTCCGTGGCGATCCGCGCGACATGGGTCACGGCTTCCGGGTCGTCGCCGTTCACGTGAAAGATCGGCGCCTGGATGATCTTGGCCACATCCGAGCAATAGGGGCCGGAGCGCGAGTTGATCGGATTGGTGGTGAAGCCGATCTGGTTGTTGACGATGAAGTGGATGGTGCCGCCGATGCGGTAGCCCTTCAGCTCGGAAAGATCGAGCGTCTCCGGCACCAGGCCCTGGCCCGCGAAGGCTGCGTCGCCGTGCATCAGCAGCGCCATGACCTCACTGCGGTCCTTGTACTTGCCCTGCTCCTGCTTGGCGCGGACCTTGCCGACCACCACCGGGTTCACCGCTTCAAGGTGCGAGGGGTTGGCGGTCAGCGAGAGGTGAATGCTGTTGCCGTCGAACTCGCGGTCCGAGGAGGTGCCCAGATGGTATTTCACGTCGCCCGACCCGCCGACGTCCTCGGGGTGGGCGGCACCGCCCTCGAACTCCGAGAAGATCGCCTGGAAGGGCTTGCCCATGAAGTTGGCCAGCACGTTGAGGCGGCCGCGGTGGGGCATGCCGATGACCACCTCTTTGAGGCCGAGCTGGCCGCCGCGCTTGAGGATCTGCTCCAGCGCCGGGATCATCGACTCGCCGCCGTCCAGCCCGAATCGCTTGGTGCCGGTGTACTTCTTGTTGAGGAACTGCTCGAAGGCCTCCGCCGCGGTCAGGCGCTCCAGAATGGCGCGCTTGCCGTTGACGGTGAAGTCCGGCTGGTTGCGGATCGATTCGATGCGCTCCTGGATCCAGGCCTTCTGCGCCGGGTCCTGGATGTGCATGAACTCGACGCCGATCGGCCCGCAGTAGGTGGCGCGCACGACTTCGACGATCTTGCGCAGCGAGGCGGTTTCCAGCCCCAGCACGTTGTCGATGAAGATCGGGCGGTCCATGTCCGCCTCGGTGAAGCCGTAGCTGCGCGGATCGAGCTCCGGATGAGGCTCGATCTTCTTCAGGCCGAGGGGATCGAGGTCGGCTTCCAGGTGCCCGCGCACGCGGTAGGCGCGGATGAGCATGAGAGCACGGATCGAATCCAGGGTCGCGGCCCGCACGCTGGCGTCGTTGACGTCCGCTCTCTCGGCCCCCGCCGCCAGGCCGGCCGCCGAAACAGAGCCCGCGGCAACGGCTACGGCGGCGCCAGGGGCGCCGCCGTTCAGCTTCTCGATCACCGCTCTGGCTTCGTCATCCAGGTCTGCGAAGAAGCTCCTCCACTCTTCGTCCAGAGATCCCGGATCCTGGATGAACTTGTGGTAGAGATCCGCAAGCATAGCCGCCTGGGATTCCGAATAGATCGTCATAGCCTTTCCCGGCCTGGGCCGGGCGAACCCAACCCCAGGCCGCCTTCCGCGTGTGGTGCTGCTAGCCCATAGCCTGCAGCATGGTCGAACCAAGACTGGCCGGTGAATCCGCCACCAGGAAACCGGCCGACTTAAGCGCTTCGATCTTGTCGCCGGCGCCGCCCTTGCCGCCGGCGATGATCGCCCCGGCATGGCCCATCCGGCGGCCCGGAGGCGCCGTAACGCCGGCGATGAAACCACAGATAGGTTTCTTAACCTTTGACGCCCGGTAGAATTCCGCGGCCTCTTCCTCTGCCGTTCCGCCGATTTCACCGATCATGATGATACCTTCGGTCTTGGGATCGGCAAGGAAGGCCTCCAGGCAATCGATGAAATTGGTGCCGTTCACCGGGTCGCCGCCGATGCCCACGCAGGTGGTCTGCCCCAGGCCGGCGGCCGTGGTCTGGGCCACGGCTTCATAGGTAAGCGTTCCTGAGCGCGATACCACCCCGATCTTGCCGGCCGAGTGGATATGGCCCGGCATGATGCCGATCTTGCACTCGTCCGGGGTGATGATGCCCGGGCAGTTCGGGCCGATGAGCCGCGAGGAGGACCCGGCGAGGGCGCGCTTCACCTTCACCATGTCGAGCACGGGAATGCCCTCGGTGATGCAGACGATGAGCTCGACCTCCGCGTCGATAGCCTCCAGGATGGCGTCACCCGCGAAGGGCGGCGGCACATAGATGACGCTGGCATTCGCGGCGGTCTTTTCAACCGCCTCGGCGACCGTGTCGTAGACCGGAAGGTCCAGATGGGTGGAGCCGCCCTTGCCCGGGGTCACGCCGCCGACCATCTTGGTGCCGTAGGCGATGGCCTGCTCGGAGTGGAAGGTGCCCTGGGCGCCGGTGAAGCCCTGGCAGATGACCTTGGTGTTCTTGTCGACCATCACGGACATTAGGCAGCCTCCCGCACGGCCTTGACCACCTTCTCGGCGGCATCGGCCAGATTGTCGGCAGAGACGATCGGCAGGCCCGAGTCGGCCAGGATCTTCTTGCCCAATTCCACGTTGGTTCCCTCCAGGCGCACCACCAGCGGCACGTGCAGTTCCACTTCCTTGGCCGCCGCGACCACGCCTTCGGCGATCACGTCGCAGCGCATGATGCCGCCGAAGATGTTGACCAGGATGCCCTCGACGTTGGGATCGGAGAGGATGATCTTGAAGGCCGCGGTGACCCGTTCCTTGGTAGCGCCGCCGCCGACATCCAGGAAGTTCGCCGGCTCGCTGCCGTACAGCTTGATGATGTCCATGGTGGCCATGGCCAGGCCGGCGCCGTTGACCATGCAGCCGACCTGCCCGTCGAGCTTGATGTAGTTCAGCTCGTGCTTGGCGGCCTCCAGCTCCATGGCGTCTTCTTCGTCCTCGTCGCGCATCTCGGCCACGTCCTTGTGACGGAACAGCGCGTTGTCGTCGAAGTTCATCTTGGCGTCCAGGGCGATGACCTCGCCGCCGCCGGTCACCACCAGCGGGTTGATCTCGACGATGGAGGCGTCCAGGGCGATGAAGGCGTTGTACATGGCCATCATGAACTTCACCGCCGCGGAGACCTGCTTGCCCTCCAGACCCAGGCCGAAGGCGATCTTGCGGCCGTGGAAGGGCATGAAGCCGGTGGCCGGATCGATGGCCAGCTTCAGGATCTTCTCCGGATGGGCCGCCGCGACCTCCTCGATCTCCATGCCGCCCTCGGTGGAGGCCATGAGGGTCACCCGGCTGGTCGCCCGGTCGATCAGCATGCCGAGATAGAGCTCGCGGGCGATGTCGCAGCCTTCCTCGATATAGAGGCGCTTGACCTCCTTGCCCGCCGGGCCGGTCTGCTTGGTGACCAGGGTGTGCCCCAGCATCTTGCCGGCGTTGGCCTTGACCTCGGCGACGGACTTCACGACGCGCACGCCGCCCGGTCCTTCCGGATCGTCCTGGAACCGGCCGGCGCCGCGGCCGCCGGCATGGATCTGGGATTTAACGACCCAGAGCGACCCGCCCAGATCGTTTGCCGCTTTCTCGGCTTCCTCAGGCGTAAAAGCAACCGCCCCCCGGGGCACCGCTACACCGTACTTCGCCAACAGGCTCTTGGCCTGATACTCATGGATGTTCATTGACCGTCGCTTCAGTTTGGTTGGTGAAGATCAGGCATACCGGACAGGGCATTCCCAAGTGTTGTTCATGTAATCGCGTGAAACCCGCGCCGTCCCCCGCAATCCTCCGGCGCTTTCGCCGGATCCTCATTCAGGCCGGCGCAAGCGCCGGGATCGCTGTGTTCGAGCAGTGTCCGGGACCCGCGTTACCTTACCACCACGCACCCCCAGCGCAACCAGGCGAAAGCCTTGAAAAGTGCCGTTTTTCGGTCCGAAATTCGGCCCAGTTCCGGGCTTTATTTCAATCCAGTTGCGACAGACCTCTTGTTTCCCAACTACTTCTTCTTCGCTGCTTTCTTACTGGTCTTTTTAGTTGACGACTTCTTTGCGCCGGCCTTGCCCGCGGCCTTCATCATGCCCTTGCAGGTGTCGACCAGGCCGGAGACGGCGGCCACGGACTTGTCGAGCATCTTCTGCTCGGATTTGTTGAGATCCAGTTCGACGATGCGCTCGACGCCCTTGGCGCCCAGCACCACCGGCACGCCGACGTAGAGGTTCTTGATACCGTACTGGCCGCTCAGGTGAGCGGCGCAGGGCAGCACCCGCTTCTTGTCCTTCAGGTAGGACTCGGCCATGAGGATGGCCGAGGAGGCCGGCGCATAGAAGGCCGAGCCGGTCTTCAGCAGGCCGACGATCTCGGCGCCGCCGTCGCGGGTGCGCTGGACGATCTGGTCCAGGCGGTCCTTCTTCAGCCAGCCCATCTTGATGAGGTCCGGCAGCGGGACGCCGGCGACGGTGGAGTAGCGCGGCATCGGCACCATGGTGTCGCCGTGGCCGCCCAGCACGAAGGCGCTGACGTCCTCCACGGAGACGTTCATCTCCTCGGCCAGGAAGTAACGGAAGCGTGCCGAGTCCAGCACGCCGGCCATGCCGACCACCTTGTGGGCGGGCAGGCCGCTGGCCTGCTGCAGCACCCAGACCATGGCGTCGAGGGGATTGGTGATGCAGATCACGAAGGCGTTGGGGCAGTTCTTCCGGATGCCCTCGCCCACCGCGTTCATCACCTTGATGTTGATGGCCAGCAGGTCGTCGCGGCTCATGCCCGGCTTGCGCGCGACGCCGGCGGTGACGATGACCACGTCGGCGCCCTTGATCGCCTTGTAGTCGCTGGCGCCGACGAACTTCGCGTCGTAGGCCTCCACCGGGGTCGACTCGGCCAGATCCAGCGCCTTGCCCTGCGGCACGCCGTCGATGATGTCGAAGAGGACGACGTCACCCAGTTCCTTCAAGCCGGCGAGCAACGCCAGGGTACCGCCGATATTGCCGGCGCCGACCAGCGCGATCTTATTGCGAGCCATGTTTTTCGTTTCCCCCATCGGTGAGAGCGGTCGAGAAAAGGAAGCCGTCCGAGGGCTCCCGAGAGAACCTGTTGGGCACCGCGGGGCGCGGTCTTTCGTTGCGCTGCGGCATCGCCCGGTTTCCTAGCGCGATTCAGCAGCCGTCGCAAGGCGACAGGGCCAGGAATTTGCAGATGCGAAACCCCAGGGCGGCAAATCGGCCTTCCTCAGGTCATATGCGCCTTGGCGATATAGTCGGCCGAGCGCATTTCCTGCAGGCGGCTGACCGTGCGCTGGAATTCCACCGCCCCGTCGCCGGAGGAATAGAGGCGCTCCGGCGGCGCCTCGGCGGAGACCACCAGCTTCACCCGGTGCTCGTAGAGGGCGTCGATCAGGGTCATGAAGCGCCGCGCCTCGTTGCGCTTCGCCGCCGAGAGCTGCGGCACGCCCGACAGCACCACCGTGTGGAACAGCCCGGCGATGGCCAGGTAGTCGCCCGGCCCCAGGGGCCGTTCGCACAGCCCGGCGAAGGAAAAACGCGCCACGCCGCGCGCGGCCAGCGGCACCGGGATCTCGCGGCCCTTGTAGATGACCTGGTCCGGTGCCGCCGCCGCGCCTTCCGTCAGCTCGGCGAAGGCCTTGTCCAGGGCCGCCTCGGCGCGCGGCCCCAGGGGCGCGTGGTAGGCGGTGATGTCCTTCAGGCGCTTGAGGCGGTAATCGACGCCGCTGTCGAGTTCGAGAACGTCCAGGCGCCGCTTCACCAGCGCGATGAAGGGCTCGAAGCGATCGCGCTGCAGGCCGCCCTCGTAGAGACGGCCCGGGGGCCAGTTGGAGGTGGCGACGACCACCACGCCCTTGTCGAAGAGAGTCTCGAAGAGACGTCCCAGGATCATGGCGTCGGCGATGTTGACGACGTGGAACTCGTCGAAGCAGAGCAGCCAGGCCTCCTCGGCCAAGGCCCCGGCGATCACCGGCAGCGGGTCGCCCTTGTCCTTGTTGGCCGGGTCCTGGCGCCAGGCGTGCAGGCGGTCCTGGACCTCCTGCATGAAGGCGTGGAAGTGCACCCGGCGCTTCTTCTCCAAGGGCGCCGTGTCGAAGAAGATGTCCATCAGCATGGACTTGCCGGTGCCGACGCTGCCGAAGATGTAGAGGCCCTGGGGCGGCTCCTCGCGGCGCCGCGCCAGGCCCAGACGCGCCTTCCAGCCGCCACCGCCGCCGGCCGGCCGGTAGCCGCGCAGGGCGTTGTGCAGGGACTGCAGCTTCTCCGCCGCCAGTTCCTGGCCGGGGTCGTGGCGCAGATCGCCCTCGCGGCGCCGCGCGCGGTAGGCCGCCAGCGGTCCGTCAGGCGTGTCCGATTCCGGTCTTGCACCCTGCCCCATGGCGCCGTTGTTTAAGCCAAAGCCGCCCGCAGGGGAAGAGCCAGCCCCCAAGGCCAGCCCCGGCGCCGGGGACCGACGCAGTCCCCTAACGCCCGCCCGTCACGCGCAGCACGGCGCCGTTGGTGAAGGAGGCCTTCCCGCTCAGCAGCCAGAGCACCGCCTCGGCGATCTCCTCGGGCTCGCCCGGGCGGCCCATGGGTGTCTGCGGCGGCAGGGTCTCCAGGCGGTCGGGCAGGCCGGAATCGGCGTGCAGCTCGGTGCGGATGAGGCCGGGAGCCACGGCATTGACGCGCAGGCCGTCGCGCGCGTTCTCCTGCGCCAGGCCCAGGGTCAGGGTGTCCACCGCGGCCTTGGAGGCGGCATACCAGACGAAGGTGTCGGCGCTGCCCAGGGTCGCGGCGCCGGAGGAGATGTTGACGATGGCCCCGCCCCGGCCGCCGTGGCGCCGGGCCATGCGCCGAACCGCCGCCTGGCAGCACCACATGACACCCAGCACGTTCAGTTCGATGACGTCGCGCAGGGTCTGCGCGGACGCCTCTTCCAGCTTGCCGGCGCGCCCGGTGATGCCGGCGTTGTTGACCAGAGCCCCCAGCGGCGGCAGCGCCGCGTCGACAGCGGCGAACAGCCTTTCCACTTCCTCCTGGCGCGCGACGTCGGCCTGCAGCGCCACGGCCCGGCCGCCGGCACTTTCGATCTCCTCGACCACCGCCTCGGCGGCCGCGGCGTCGCTGCGGTAGTTGACGCAGACCGCGTAGCCGGCGGCCGCCCCCAGCCGCGCCACGGCGGCGCCGATGCCCCGGCCGCCGCCGGTCACCAAGAGCGTTTCCGCCATCGCAGCGCCTCCCCTCGCTATTCCGCGGCGGCTTGCGGCCGCGCCCCGCGCGCTCTCAACAGCACCAGCAGATTGCCCATCATCACCAGGGCGACCCCGGCCAGCGCCGTGGGCGTCCAGACATAGTCTTCCACCACCGTCGAGATGGCCAGGGCGACCAGGGGGAAGAGCACCGTGGCGTAGGCCGCGCGGTCGGCGCCGATGCGCCCCAGCAGCGTGAGGTAGGCGCCGAAGGCGAGCACCGAGCCGCAGAGCGCCAGATAGAGCAGGCCGCCCAGGTAGGCCGGCGCGGTGTCGAGAATGAAGGGAGCGCCGCCGAGCAGCGCCAGCAGGTACATGCCGGCGGCGCCGTAGGCCATGCCCCAGGCGTTGCAGGACAGCACCGGCAGGCCGAGCATCTGGGCCCGCGCCGAGGCGATGTTGCCGAGCGAGAAGCACAGCGTACCGGCCAGCGCCAGCAGCAGCCCCAGGCTGCCGTCGTCGGCGAGGTCGAAGCGGCTGACCTCCGGCCAGAACAGCACGACGATGCCCGCGACCCCCAGGCTCGCGGCGGCTAGGGTGCGCGGCGCCGCGCGGCGGCCCAGGAGGATGCGCCCGTTGATGATGTTCATCACCACCGTCATCGAGAAGACCACCGCCAGCAGGCCGGAGGTCACGAAGGCGGCCGCCCGGTAGAAGAAATAGAAATTGAAGGAGAACATGCAGATCCCCATGGCCGCCATCAGCAGATGGACGCGCAGGCCGAAGCCGAGCCGCTGGCGCGCGGCGCGCGCCCAGAGGAACACGACGGCGGCGGCCAGCGTGAAGCGGTAGGCGACGGAGACCTCCGGCGCCACCGGCCCGACCTGGTACTTCATGACGATCCAGGTCGTGCCCCAGATCAGCACCGTGGCGCCGTAGAGTCCCAGGTCGAAGAAAGGCGAGTTGCGCATGGGCGGGGCGCTTTTCCGCGGGCTTGGCTGGTCGTGACAGGTTTGGAGCCCGCAGCGGAGAGAAAAGGCCGCGGCGGGTGGCGGCAGCATAGCCCGGCCCCGGAAAGACCGACAACAAAAGCATTGTCCGCCGACAATGCGCCCGCCACCATTGCGCCTCCTGTCACCGGCAAGACGGCACCATGTCCCTGGTTCTCTATGAAAGGCTTTGCGCCGACGACCGGCGGCCCAGCCCCTTCTGCTGGCGCGCGCGCCTGGCCTTGGCCCACAAGGGCCTGACGCCGGAGCTCCGCGCGATCGGGTTCACCGAAAGCGAGGAGGTCGCCTTCAGCGGCCAGGCCGAAGTGCCGGTGCTGATCGACGGCGACGCGGTGGTCCACGACAGCTGGGCCATCGCCTGCCACCTGGAGGATGCCTATCCAGAGGCGCCCAGCCTCTTCGACGGGCCCGGCGGCCGGGCCCTGTCGCGCCTGGTCAATCACTGGGTGGATCACAGCCTGCAGCGCGCCCTGGCGCCGATCCTCTCCCCCTATCTGCTGGCGAGCGTGCGGCCCGAAGACCGCGCCTACTACCGCCGCAGCCGGGAGACCCAGTTCGGGATGACCATGGAGCAGCTCGCAGTGCGCCGTCCGGCACTGCTGGAGGCCCTGCACCCGGTGCTGGAGCCGCTGCGCCAGAGGCTGGCCGAGACGTCCTTCCTCTGCGGCGAACGTCCCGCCTATGCCGACTATCTCGTCTTTGGGGAATTCCAGCTCGCGCGCTCGGTCTGCGACGTCGATCTCCTGGGCGCCGACGAGGGGGCGCTGCGCGGCTGGCGGAGCTGCATGCTGGATCTCCACGGCGGCCTGGCCCGTTCGGTCACGGCCTTCGAGACCGCAGCCTAGAGGTTCGCGGCCTAGAGCTTCCCGGCCTAGAGATTCACGGCCTGGAGGTCCGCCGCGCCGCCGCGGCGGCTCAGACCACCGGGTCCTCGGCGAGCAGCACCGGCACCGTGCTCCAGCCTTCGCCGGAACTCACCAGGCAGGTCGGGCCGTTGGGGATGGTCACGATGATGGTCCAGCTTCCCGAAGGACTGGCCAGCACTTCCAACAGGCTGCCGGTCGCGGTGACGCCCCGGCTGACCGGCTGCTCCTCGTAGCGGCTGGACAGGCGCTCGAGCACGGCCTCGCGCGCGCCGCAGGTCGAGGGCTCGGCGGCAGCGGCCGGGGCCGGCTGGCCGACGAGGGCCAGGATCGCGGCCAAACCCAGAAAGACCGCCGAAACCGGAGCGGCAGCGGCCGCCAAACGGCGGCGGACGTCGCGGGATGACTGGGTCTTGGACATGGCTTGGCCTCCTCTTCCTCACCTCCGGCGCAGCATCTCGAGACAAAAGCCGGCGGCGGAGCGCCCGGATGGCCCGGGCTTCGGGTGTCACTATCCCTTGGTCGCGGAAAAGGCGCGGTGGGTTTTGCCACACGGCAAAAAAAAATTCCTTCTCAGGAAAACAAACCTACTTCGCGCCGTTGCCGGAGGAAGGCCGCCTCATTCGGCGGCGTTTTCCACCGAGGCGGCAAAGCGCCGCTCCATCTCGCGGCGGCAGGCGACGGTGGCGTCGCCGGCATCGACGATCACGTCCTTCCAGGTGAGGCTCTGACCGCGGGGCACCGGGCGGGCCAGCTTCACGCCCTGGGCGAGGCCCAGCGGCAGCCCGCCGGCGGCCAGGGACTCCGCGGCCGGGCAGAGCTTGCCCCAGACCGTGTAGCCGCCCTCGCCGTCCAGCGTCTCGCCGGCCTTGAGGTCGCGCTTGGCCGTGGCCACCACGTCGCCGCGCCAGTCGCGCGCCGTGCCGGTGGCCTGGCCGTGCAGCGCGGCCTGCGCCACCGAGATGCCGAGTTCCAGCCCGATCAGGTGATAGGGCTTGTACATCGCGGCATAGCGGCCGCTGCTGTCGGTCGCGAGGCCGTACTCCCGGAAACAGCGCCGCGCATAGGCGGTCGGCGCCTCGAAGACCACATAGACGCCCCAGCGCAGGTCGCGTTCGATGGCGCGGCCGTCGCGCTCCAGGCTGGAGATCACCTCGACCTGCCCCTTGTGGGCCAGCACGCCGCCCTCGCTCAGCGGCTTCAGCACCTCGGCCAGGTCGTCGCAGGACACCGGCGGGAACTCCAGGCCGCCGGCCGCCGGCGCCAGGGCGCAGGCGTTGGCCACGGCGGCCATCTCGATGGCCGACTTGGTGCCGTCCATGAAGGAGTTGAACATCTGCGCGTTCATGCCGCCCTTGGCTGCCTCCTCGGCGGTGATGCCGTAGTGATCCCAGACGTCGTCGGGCGTCAGATCGTGGTAGCTGGGCAGGTACTTGGTGCCCTTGCCGGCGGCGACGACCTGAAAGCCGCAGGTCCGCGCCCAGTCCACCATCTCGGCGATCAGCGCCGGCTGGTCGCCGTAGGCGAGGCTGTAGACCAGGCCCGCCTCCCGCGCCTCGGCCGCCAGCAGCGGTCCGGCCAGGGCGTCGGCCTCCACGTTGACCATGACCATGTGCTTGCCGCTCTTCCGGGCGAGGCGCGCGTGGCGGATGCCGGCGGGCGGATGGCCGGTGGCATCGATGACGACCTCGATCTCCGGCGCCGCGAAAACCGCCGCCGCGTCGTCGGTCACCCAGGTGGTGGCGTCCTTCAGGGCGTCGCCCAGGCCGCCGGCGCCATACTGTTCCGCCGGCCAGCCGGTGGCCTGCAGCGATTGCCGCGCCTTTTCGACGTTCAGGTCGGCGACGATGGCGACATGGAACCCGGGGGTGAGCCGCGCCTGAGCCAGGAACATGGAGCCGAACTTGCCGGCGCCGATGAGGGCGACGCGGATCGGGCGGTTCTCGGCGGCGCGCGCCTGGAGAAGGTGGTGCAGGTTCATGAGGCTTCCTTACCGCGCGACTCTTGAGCTGCGGCCAGCGCGCTGAGGCAGTCGTCGGCCAAGGGCTCGATGGGGGTGAAGTCACGGTGGGCCACCCACTCCGGGCGTTGGAAACGGCGGATGTGGTTGTCCACGTGACAGAGGCTCAGATAGACGATGGTGCGGCCCCAGGGGCTGATGTTGGGCGGGCTGGCGTGCACCAGGTTGCAGTGGAACATCAGCACCGAGCCGGCCGGGCCGGTCGGCGCAACGACGCCCCCCGCCTCGGCCAGGCGCGTCACCGTCTCGCGGTCCAGCGTCCACAACGGGTAGGAGGTGGTCTCCAGGTCGTGCCCGGCGGCCTGGACGCCCTGTTTGTGGCTGCGCGGGATGAAGATCAGCGGCCCGTTGGCGGCGGTCACCTCGTCCAGGAAGACCGAGATGTTCATGGCCCGCGGCTCCGGCATCTCGTCGTCGCGCGCCCAGGTGCCGTAGTCCTGATGCCACTGCCAGACCTCGCCGTCGAAGGCCGCCTTGGCGTTGACCTTGTACTGGTGCAGGTAGACCGGGCCGTCGAGGATCTGCATCACCGGCTCCACCAGGCGCGGGTGCAGCCCCAGGCAGCGGAAAGGCTCGCTGTAGCTTTGCGCGGCGAAGGCGGTGCGCGGCACGCCGGAGCTTTCGCGCCAGACCTCCTCGCGGTCCAGTCCGTAGACCCGTGCCGCCTCCCGACGCAGCAGGGCGGTTTCCTCTTCCGAGAAGACGCCGGGCAGGAAGAGATAGCCTTCGCGGTCGAATTCCTCGAGTTGTGCGGGACTGAGTTTCATGGCGGCGCTCCTCCATCGACCGGCGGCCTGTCTGATCCGCCGGGATCTGCCGTGTCGCCTCTTCCGGGCCCTGGCTCCGATTAGCTTTCCGCAGCCGCCCACGCTTGGCAACCGCGTTTCGGGAATGCGAGACCTTTCCATTCGGCATGGGGGCCGCTATCTAAAGAGGTGAACAAAACCCCAGGATGAAAGAGGCGGAGAATGGACGAAGAAGTCTTCAACATGGAACTGCGCAAGTTCCTGAAGAAGGTCGGCGTGACCTCCCAGCGCGAGATCGAGAACGCCGTGCGCGCGGCCCTGGAAGGCGGCAAGCTGAAAGGTTCCGAGACCCTGAAGGTGAAGGCCGTGCTCTCCATCGAGGGCCTGGACCTCAGCCACGACATCGACGGCGAGATCAAGCTCGGCTGAAGCCCTTCCGTCCGGCGCTCACCACAGCGCCGGCTTGGCCACCATCAGGACGATGACGACGGCGAGGCAGCCGAAGCCGACCCAGCCGAGCCGCACCCAGAGCCGGAAGCGGTTGAGGAAGGCCTCGGGCAGCCCGCTGTTGCTGCGCAGGGCCAGCGCCGCCAGCTTCGCCATGTCGATCTGCAGCGCCACCACCACCAGCCAGGCGACGCCGGCAACGCCGTAGAGCAGGTAGCTGACGAGGAGCCAAGGCTCGGCGTAGCCGTAGCCGGCGAGGTGGACCAACCACAGGCCGCTCGCCGGCTGCAGCACCGCCGCCGGCGTCGTGAACAGCCAGTCGGCCAGCACCACCTGGCGGGCGACGCGGGCGATGCCCGCGACGTCGGCGCTGCGGCAGGCCGTGTACATCTGAAAAGCGGTGCCCAGCCCGACGCCGTACAGCACGATGGCACTGACGATGTGCAGGCCCCTGGCGACCAGATAGGCATCGGGCAGATAGGCTTCGGGCAGATAGACGTCCATCAGCGCTCCTCCGCCAAGATGCCCTGCACCAGAACCAGCACGAGGATCGGCAGGTTCTTCACAAGCGGCCCGAAAGGATCGCCCCAGAGGTGCGGCGCGATGACGGTGAGCACGAATGTGTAGCCGACGATCACGGCGAGTTGTACGGCAAGGGTCGCACGCGGCCGCCAGTTCGCGGCGAGAAGCCCCGCGATGGCGAGATCCAGCAGCGCCGCGGCCAGGGCCAAGGCCGTAGCGAGAACCGGCGGAAAACCTGCAGCGCCCAGCAGCGGCACGGCGAAGGTGCCCATCGTCCACAGACCGAGCAGGCCCGAAACCAGCCACAGCAGCACCAGCACCGCCCGCAGCAGCGGGCGCAGCAGGTAGAGGCGGGCGTGCCAGAGGTCCTGGGTCTGGGCCGGGCGGCGGCGCAGGCTTTCGGCCAGGGTAGCGGGCCGGAAGCCGATGGTCTCGATGAAGCCGGTCTCCTGGCCGACGTTGCCGTATTCGATCTGCTTCAGCGAGGTGGTGGTGAGCGGGCCGCGCCCGAAAAGATCACCCAGGCGGCACAGCAAGCGGACGAGCGCCAGGGGGATGTGCAGCGGGCGCGCCGGCGGACGGCCCAGCCAGGCGCGGTAGCGGGCAACAATGTCTTTCACCGTCTCGGCCTGTGGCCCCACCGGCTCCAAGGTGCGCCGCGCCAGGTCGGCGCGCGTCAGGCACTCCAAGACGGTCCTGGCGAGGTCTTCGACGTGCAGCGGCCGGAAGGCCTGCCCGCCCCGGCCCACCAGCGGCGTGACGAAGGGGAAGACCGCCAGGGCGCGCAGCATGGCGGTGCCGCCGTAGGCGCCCTCGCCGTAGATCAGCGAGGGGCGCAGCACCACCCAGTCGAGGTCGAGGCCGCGCAGGTGGTCGTCGGCCTGCTTCTTGGTGCGGGCGTAGTCGGTGCCCGCCGCGTCGTCGGCGCTGATGGCGGAGATCTGGATGACCCGCCTCACCCCGGCTTCCAGACAGGCATTGTAGAGCGCCGCCGGGGCCAGGTGGTGGATCGCCGCCATGTCCTGGCCGCGCCCGCCCTGCAGCACCCCCGCGCAGTTGATGACGGCGTCCACGCCGGCCAGGCGCGGCCGCCAGTCCGCCGGCGTGACGTCTCGGTTCAAGTCGGCGGCGACGGTTTCGATATCGGGAAAGCGCGCCGCCAGTGCCGCCGGATCGCGCACGGCGGCGACGACCTCATGCCCCGCCGCGATCAGCGCGGCGGTCAGATGGGCGCCGATGAACCCGTTGGCGCCGGTCAGCAGAACACGCATGGAGCCCCCCAGGAACCACTTCCAGGGAGTCTAACCCCAAACTACGCGCCCCCCAACTCAATCAAGGGCAAAGGCGGGCGGCAGGGGCAGGTTCTTTTCCGCCATGACCTGGCGGGCGCGGTCGGGATAGTCGGTGATGATGCCGTCGACGCCCAGGTCGATGAGCGAGGCCATGTCGGCGGGGTCGTTCACCGTCCAGACCACGACGCGCAGGCCCAGCTTCTGCGCCTCCTTCAGGTCCGCCGCGGTGAGGTCGCGGTAATAGGGCGACCAGACGGCGCCGCCGGCGCGGGCGACGGCCTGCGGCGGGGTCACCTCCGCCCAGTCGATGTCGAGACCGGCCAGCCAGGGCGAGGGTGCGGGGCCGCCGCGCCCCAGGTTGTCGAGCCACTTCTGCTCGGCGGTCAGGTAAACCGTCGCAATCCCCGGGGCGTGCTTCTGCACCGCCTGCAGCGTGCGCCAGTCGAAAGACTGCACCGCCGCGCGCCCGGTGACGCCGGCATCCTTCAACACAGCGATCAACGCCTCGGCGAAGGCTTGCGGGTCCGGGGACTCCTCCGGGGCCTGCGGCGAAATCTTGGTTTCGATGTTGTAGCGGATGATCCCGCCGGAAACCTCCTCGGCGCGGGCCAGCACCTCGGCCAGGGCCGGAATGCGCACCCCGTCCAGACGCGCCTGCTCGGGATAGCGCTCGGCCACGCGGCTGCCCGGCTTGGCGCTGCCGATGTCGTAGGCGGCGAGCTCGGCGGCGGTGAGCGAGAGGATCGCCGGAGGCGCCTCCATCGCAATCCACACCCCCGCCGCGTCGCGGGTGCGCGGCGGCGACAGAAGGCGGTCGTGATGCACCACGACCACGCCGTCGGCGGTCATCACCGTATCCAACTCCAGGGTGGTGACGCCCAGGGCCAAGGCCTTCTCGAAGGCCGGCAGGCTGTTCTCCGGCATCAGGCCGCGCGCGCCGCGGTGGCCCTGCAAATCGAAAGAGGGCCGATCGAAACCTTGCGGCTGCGGCGCGCGGGGGAAGATCACCGTGGCGAGGCCGGCGGCCAACAGCAGCAGGGTAAAGGCGATCCAGAAGCGCGAGCCGCCGGAAAGGCCCGATTTGCGTTTTGGGGGCCTCGATTTGGCGATCTTGTCCAGCTTCCGCGTCATGGGGCTCCCGCTATCCCTTGTCCTCCAGCGCCCGGCGCATCCAGGCGCCGGTCTGGCGCACGAGCGGCGCCTCGGCTTTTTCCAGCACCGCCGTGGCGGCGGCGAACTGGCCCGCGGTCTTATTTTGACTGAGCTTGGCCTTGGCTTCCAGCCGGCTCACGGGAATTTCAAAGGCGACCAGGCCGCGCTGCATCCCGGCCAGGAACTTCTCCGTCAGCCCGGCGGTGGACCAGGCGGGATCGAGCCCGGCCTCCTGGGTCGCCACCAAGCGGTCGAGCAGGGCGCGCACCCGCGCCGGCTCCTCGATCACCTTGGGCAGGCCGTAGGCGTGCACGGCGACGTAGTTCCAGGTCGGCACGTTGGGCGGGCCCGCACCGTACCAGGCCGGCGAGATGTAGGCGTGCGGCCCCTGGAAGATCACCAAGGCCTCCTGTCCCGCTTCGGCCAGCTTCTCGAAGTCGCGCCACTGCGCATTGGGCCGCGCCATATGCGACAGCAGGGTGCCCTGCTCCCCGCGCCCGGGATCGTAGAGGAACGGCAGGTGGGTCGCCTGCGGCACACCCTCGGGCGCCGTCACCAGCAGGGCGAAGTCATAGTCCCGAATGACCTCGGCGATGCGCTGCGGATCGTTCAGGCGGAAAGCCTCGGGAACGTACATGGCAAGTCATCCGTCACTGATAGGAGCGGCAAAGCTTAGGCGGCGGCGCGGCGCCGCGAAAGAGCCAGTCTAACCTTGCTCGGGCGGTCCACTCGCCACCCTTGCCGCCTTGGCCGGACCGGCTACCAGCCGGTAAAGCAGCACCGTCGTCACGGCGTAGATGAGGCTGAAGGGCAGCAGATTGCCGTCGGCCAAGTCGCGGTCCTCCAGCAGCACCCCCACCATCTGCCCGCCGAGCAGCAGAGGAACGAGGGCCAGGAGCAGTCCCCGCACACCCGGCAGCAGGCGGCAGGCCAGCGGGATCAGCGCCGCCAAGGCGACGGCGAAGACCATCAGTTCGGGGTTCGCGAGGGGGATCAGCAGAAGCGCCGGGTGCGAGAGGATGCCCGCGGCGAGGACGGTGGCCAGCGCGCCGCAGCCCCCCGCCAGAATGACGGCGACAACGATTCGAATGTTCATCGCGAAAGGTTAGTCGAGAGCGGACAGCGCCGCCAGCCGCCTTGTCATGAGGCGCGGCCGCCCGCCACCAGGCGATGAACGATCAGCGCGGTCAGCGCGTAGACGAAGGTCAGCGCCAGCAGCACCTGCCAGGCCAGCAGGGTCTCGCCGCCGAGCTTGGAGGCGGCGGCCGGCGCCACGGTCAGCGCCACCAGCGCCAGGAAGGCGCCCCGGGCATCGGGCAGGAAGCGGTAGATTACCGGCAGCGGCAGGGCGAAGAAGACGCCGACCAGGTAGAACCCGGGCTTCGCCAGCAGCTCCAGTTGCGCCGGATCGACGAAGAGCGCGGCGGCCAGCGCGTAGGCGGCCATGCCGGCGACGCCGGCCAGCAGCAGGGCGAGAGCGGTCCTGGGAGTCATGCTCTAGTGATACGGCGCTTGAGCGGCAAAGGCCAGCACGCCGCAGCGAAGACTCAGCCCTTGCGCTCGACCATGAGCTTCTTGATCTCGGCGATGGCTTTGGCCGGATTGAGGCTCTTCGGGCAGGTCTTGGTGCAGTTCATGATGGTGTGGCAGCGGTACAGCCGGAAGGGATCTTCCAGCTGGTCGAGCCGCTCGCCGGTCGCCTCGTCGCGGCTGTCGGCGATCCAGCGGTAGGCCTGCAGCAGGATGGCCGGGCCCAGGTAGCGGTCGCCGTTCCACCAGTAGCTGGGGCAGGAGGTCGAGCAGGAGAAGCAGAGGATGCACTCCCAGAGGCCGTCCAGCCGGGCGCGCTCCTCCGGGCTCTGCAGGCGCTCGCGCTCCGGCGCCGGCGTCTCGGCCTTCAGCCAGGGCTCGATGGAGGCGTACTGCGCGTAGACGTGGGTCAGGTCGGGCACCAGGTCCTTCACCACCGGCATGTGCGGCAGGGGATAGACCTTCACCTCGCCGTCGACGTCGCTCAGGTACTTGGTGCAGGCCAGCGTGTTGGTGCCGTCGATGTTCATGGCGCAGGAGCCGCAGACGCCCTCGCGGCAGGAGCGCCGGAAGGTCAGCGTCGGATCGATCTCGTTCTTGATCTTGATCAGCGCGTCCAGGACCATCGGCCCGCAACTGTCGACATCGACCTCGAAGGTATCGACCTTCGGATTCTCGCCGTCGTCCGGGTTCCAGCGGTAGACCCGGAAGGTCTTGGTGTTCTTGGCGGCTTCCGGCTTGGGCCAGGACTTGCCGGCGCCGATCTTGGAATTTGCGGGAAGGGCGAACTCGACCATCGGATTCTTTCTCTTGCGGGCTCTCGCGGGCTCTCTTCAGTACAGCGCTCTTAGTAGACCCGCGCCTTGGGCGGGAAGGTCTGCACTTCGTTGGTCAGGGTGTTGAGGTGGACCGGCCGGTCGCCGAAGCTGACGTTGCCGTCCTCGCCGCACCACACCAAGGTGTGCTTCATCCAGTTCTGGTCGTCGCGGTCCGGGTAATCCTCGCGGGCGTGGGCGCCGCGGCTCTCCGTGCGGTTGGCCGCCGACTCCATGGTCACCTTGGCCTGGAACATCAGGTTGTCGAGCTCCAGGGTCTCGACCAGGTCGGAGTTCCAGATCAGGGTGCGGTCGCTGACCTTCACTTCGGGGCGCTTGGCCCAGGCGGCCGTCAGCTTCTCGGCGCCCTCGGCCAGCGATTCGCCGGTGCGGAACACGGCGGCATGGGACTGCATGGCGCGCTGCATCT
Source organism: Pelagibius sp. CAU 1746 (assembly GCF_039839785.1). Taxonomy (NCBI): domain Bacteria; kingdom Pseudomonadati; phylum Pseudomonadota; class Alphaproteobacteria; order Rhodospirillales; family Rhodovibrionaceae; genus Pelagibius; species Pelagibius sp. CAU 1746. The sequence continues at coordinate 976,137 of NZ_JBDOQT010000001.1, read as the reverse complement.
CGTCGCGCAGCGCCGCGGTGGGCACCTCGCCGTCGGCGTGGCGCAGGCGGTCGAAGCGGTCCAGCGCTTCGTCGCCGGCGCCGGTCTGCAGCGGCGCCTGCTTCTCGCCGGGGGTCAGGATCTCGGCGCAGCGCTTGGCGGCGGAACGGCCGAAGACCACGAGATCGAGCAGCGAGTTGGAGCCCAGGCGGTTGGCGCCGTGCACCGACACGCAGGCCGCCTCGCCGATGGCCATGAGGCCCGGCACCACGGTGTCGGGGTTGCCGTCCTTCAGGGTCACCGCTTCGCCGCTGTAGAGCGCCGGAATGCCGCCCATGTTGTAGTGACAGGTCGGGATGACCGGGATCGGTTCCTTGGTCACGTCGACGCCGGCGAAGATGCGCGCCGACTCCGAAATGCCCGGCAGGCGCTGGTGCAGCAGTTCCGGCGCCAAGTGCTCCAGGTGCAGGTGGATGTGATCCTTGTGCTCGCCGACGCCGCGGCCGTCGCGGATCTCCATGGTCATGGCGCGCGAGACGACGTCGCGGCTGGCCAGGTCCTTGGCCGAGGGTGCGTAGCGTTCCATGAAGCGCTCGCCCTCGGAGTTGGTCAGGTAACCGCCCTCGCCGCGCGCGCCCTCGGTGATGAGGCAGCCGGCGCCGTAGATGCCCGTCGGGTGGAACTGCACGAACTCCATGTCCTGCAGCGGCAGGCCGGCGCGCAGCACCATGGCGTTGCCGTCGCCGGTCTGGGTGTGGGCGCCGGTGCAGGAGAAATAAACCCGCCCGTAGCCGCCCGTCGCGATGATCACCATCTGCGAGCGGAAGCGGTGGATGGTGCCGTCATCCAGATTCCAGGCCATGAGGCCGCGGCAGACGCCGTCCTCCATGATCAGGTCGAGGGCGAAGTATTCGATGTAGAACTCGGCGTGCTGGCGCAGGCTCTGCTGGTAGAGCGTGTGCAGCATGGCGTGGCCGGTGCGGTCGGCCGCCGCGCAGGTGCGCTGGGCGATGCCCTCGCCGAAGTGGGTGGTCATGCCGCCGAAGGGGCGCTGGTAGATCTTGCCGTCCTCGGTGCGGCTGAACGGCATGCCGTAGTGTTCCAGCTCCAGGATCGCCGGCACGGCCTCGCGCACCATGTATTCGATGGCGTCCTGGTCGCCCAGCCAGTCGGAGCCCTTCACCGTGTCGTACATATGCCAGCGCCAGTCGTCCTCGCCCATGTTGCCGAGCGAGGCGGAGACGCCGCCCTGCGCCGCCACGGTATGGCTGCGCGTCGGGAAGACCTTGGAGATGCAGGCGGTCTTCAGGCCGGCCTCGGCCAGGCCCAGGGTCGCGCGCAGGCCGGCGCCGCCGGCGCCCACCACCACCACGTCGTAGGTGTGATCGATGACTTCGTAGGACTTGGTCATAACTGGAGCCTTACGCGCGGGTGAAGAGCAGGGTCAGGACCGAAAGTACGGCCGAGAGGCTGAGCACGACGGTCAGCGCCTTGACGAAGAGCAGCAGGGCGATCTTCGCGCCTTCGCCGTGGACGTAGTCCTCGATGACGACCTGCAGGCCCAGGGCCGCGTGATAGAAAGTCGCGACGATCAGCAGGATCAGCAGGCCGGCAACCACCGGCGAGGCGATCCAGGCGGCGACGGCCGCGTAGTCGGCGCCGATCAGGCTCACCACCGCGCCCACGAACCAGATGGTCAGCGGAATGAGCGCCAGCGCGGTGAGACGCTGCGCCCACCAGTGGCCGGTGCCGTCCTTGGCGGAGCCGAGGCCGCGCACGCGGCCGAGCGGAGAACGCAGGTTCGGTTGATCGTTCATGGGCTCAGGCTCCCCCCATCATGGCATAACCCAGCGCCCAGGTCGCCAGGGTCAGCACCACCGAGGCGCCGACGGCCATCCAGCCGCTGCGCGTCGCGGCCTCGATCTCGAAGCCGTAGCCAGCGTCCCACACCAGGTGCCGGATGCCGTTGCAGAGATGATAGAAGAGCGCGAAGCTCCAGCCGAACAGCAGCAGCCGTCCGACGAAGGAACCGATCAGGCCCTGGGCGGTGGCGAAAGCCTCCGGCCCGGACGCGGCGGCCACCAGCCAATAGGTCAGCAGCAGGGTGCCGAGGGCCAGCGCCACGCCGGTCAGCCGGTGCAGGATCGAAAGTGTCGAGGTGATCTGCGGACGGTAGACCTGCAGATGCGGCGAAAGGGGCCGGTTGGACGAGATCATGCGCTACCTTCGGGCTCGATGCCTGTTTCTTCTGCCGGACTGCTTGAGGTTCCGCGCCGAACGGACGCAAGTCTAGTGGGGAACGCTCAAGAGGGACTTAGTCTTATCGCTGGCGTGTGATTTAGACCGCAGCGCAACATAAGTCAACGCGAGGCCCCGCCCCCACCCCAAGTCCCGGCCTCAAGTCCCAGGCCGCCGACAGACCCCTCCACCTGCCCGGTTTCCTGCGCCGCAGCCGCGCCGCCCCCAACCTTCGGGCGAAGGCCCGCCAGCGTGCCGCAACGCCAAAGATAACCCCGCCGCCGGCCGCCTGTGGATAGAGTTGTGGGCAAGATGTGAAGGATATGTGTGCTTTAAACGAAACTATACACAAGAATTTCCCGTTCGCCGGCAATTTTCTATTGTCGCTCTCGGCGTTTCGGGCGAGCATTTTCCTGCACGTGAAAGCGCCGGAACACGGCGGGTGCGGCCCTCTCCAAGAGCTTCGGCTCCACGGAGATGCAACTCGGAGGGCCAGGGACTTTCGGGTCCCCGGTCCGGACGGGAAGCAGCGGTCTCGGGGGAGCTTCGGTTCCTCCCGGCCTTCGGAAAGACGGATTTTCGGATCGGTCCCCTTCGAAGGTGCAGCGGCCCTCGGGCCGGAGATCGACCGGCTGCGGCGATCCCTTCGGGGATCCCGATAGCCGGTTGGGGACGCCCTGATCGCGATCCGGGGACGGAAGGCTTCTTCGGGAGTTGTCCGTCCGGCACCGGAAGCCGGGTTGCCCTGCAGATCCCGGGTTTCGGATGGGAGGTGCCGGTCGTCCTTCGACCCCGCACTTTCCGGCGATGGCGGCGCCCCTTCCCCGTGTCGGGGCGCCCGCCAGTCCGGGACCACGCAGCTTCCTCGCGAAGCTGCAGGACGGTCTCATCGGCCAAGGAAGGCATCCGCAAGGACGCCGACCAGGCCCGGAAGGCCGCCGCGCAAGCGGAGGTTTTTCGGAGACCCGATGACGGGAGGCGTGCTTCGCGCAGCCGCCCCGTGCGGAAAAAGATCCCCCGGGATCCCAACCGCGCCCCGGACAGGCCCGAACCGGCCCGCGGAGGCTTGCCTCTTAAGGAAGGTCCGGGGTGTTCGCTGGAAGTCGGAACTGGAGGCGCCGAACGGCCCGCCCGGGTGGGTTCGCTCCCTTCGGGGAGGTCAGCGATCTCGCTGCGCTTTATCGGTCACGCCAGGCCCGGTATCCGCGCGCGAATGCTGATCAAGAAGTCACTCGCCGCCGCGATCACGCTGAGCTGGATCCAGCTCTTGAGGCGTCGGGTAGTGCCCTCTCTTCCGGGGTACGCCGCAACGGGGGTCTCCCCCGCTGCACCCGGCGCCTCACTCATTACAGCAGCGATTCTGCCGTTTCAACTAAATTTTGTGGCCGTGCCGCGAAACCGCACCAGATGTCGGTGTGGGCGACTCGGGATCACACCCTTCGAGACGCGCTGCTGCGCAGCGCTCCTCAGGGTGAGGCCTGCACATGACTCTCATACTGAGGAGGCGCGCCAGCGCCGTCTCGAAGCATGTGACGCCGCGCCGAATCTAGCGCGGCAGCAGCACCGTGTAGTCGAGATCCAGCACCACCGCCGGGTCGTAGCGCAGCTTGCCGCCCTCGCCGGCCGCCTTATAGGGGAAGTCGGCGCAGGCGCGGTCCTTGGTCGCCACCGTGCGCAGGCGCAAGGCGCCGAGGTCGCTGCGCCCCGGCAGTTCCAGCCTGTCGAGCACTTCCGACCAGGCGTAGATGGTGTCGCCGGCGAAGCTGGGCGCGGCGTGGCTGCCGGCGTTGATCGCGGCGACCTTCACCGCGTTGCCCAGGCCGTTAAAGCTCAGTGCCCGGGCCAGAGAAATAATGTGGCCGCCATAGACGATGCGCCGGCCGAAGCGGCCCCGGCTTTCGACGTGCTGGTTGAAGTGGACGCGCGCGGTGTTCTGGTAGAGGCGCGTCGCAAGCTGATGCTCGGCCTCCTCGATGGTCATGGCGTCGCCGTGGTCGATCTTCTCGCCCACTGCGTAGTCGCCCCAGCGGTGCGGACTGCCCGCCGCCGACATGTCGAACTTGGAAAAGTCGAGGCCCTCGGGTACCGCGAGGTCTTCGGGCGCCACGGCCTCGGGCAGGTCCGGCAGCACCGGCTCCGGCGCCGGCGCGCTCTCGTCGCGCTTTCGCACCATGACCCAGCGCGTGTACTCCATCACCGCCGCGCCGCGCTGGTTCACGCCGCGGCTGCGCACGTAGACCACGCCGGTCTTACCGTTGGAGTTCTCCTTCAGGCCCACCACCTCGCTCTCGCTCGACAGGGTGTCGCCGGGATAGACCGGCTCCAGGAAGCGGCCGCCGGCATAGCCCAGGTTGGCGACGGCGTTCAGCGACACGTCGGGCACCGTCTTGCCGAAGACCACGTGGAAGGCCAGCAGGTCGTCGACCGGCGCCTGGAGCAGGCCGCAGGCCTGGGCGAAGGCGTCGGAGGACTGCAGCGCGAAGCGCCCGCCGTAGAGCGCGGTGTAGAGCGCCTGGTCGCCCGCCGTCACGGTGCGCGGCGTGGCGTGCTTCAGCACCTGGCCGAGGCGGAAATCCTCGAAGAAATTGCCCCGATTGTTTTTGGGATCGCTCTTCGACATCTTACGCCGCCGCCTCGAGTTCCTTGATGGCCTCGGAGAGCCCGACCAGGCGCTGGGCGTTTTCCACGTGCAGGTTCTCGATCAGCTTGCCGTCGACCACGACCACGCCCTTGCCTTGCGCCGTGGCTTCGGCATGGGCAGCGATGATCTTGTGCGACCAGTCGATCTCCTCCTGCGAGGGGGCGAAGACCTCGTTGGCCTTGGCGATGGTCTTGGGGTGGATCAGCGTCTTGCCGTCGAAGCCCAGTTCCTTGCCCTGGCGGCAGGAGGCGGCGAAGCCGGCGTCGTCGGAAAGGTCCAGGTGCACGCCGTCGGTGATGGCGATACCGTAGGCGCGCGCCGCCAGGATGCAGAGGCCGAGGCTGGTCAGCACCGGAAGCCTTTCAGGCGTGTGCGCGGCCTGCAGGTCCTTCACCAGGTCGGAGGTGCCCATGACCAGGCAGGTGATGCGCTTGGAGGCGCCGGCCACTTCCTGGGCGTTCAGCATGCCGAGCGGGGTTTCCATCATGCACTGGATGCCCATGGTCGCCGGCGCGCCGGCCGCGTCCATCAAGGCTTCCAGCTCGTGGATCATGGCCGCGGTCTCGACCTTCGGCAGCAGGATGGCGTCGGCGCCGGAGGCCGCCATGGCCTTCACGTCGTCCTTGCCCCAGGGGCTGTCCAGCGGGTTCACCCGCACGGCGATCTCGCGCTTGCCGTAGCCGCCCTCCTTCAGCGCGGCGGCGATCTGCGCGCGCGCGGTCTCCTTGGCGTCCGGCGCCACGGCGTCTTCCAGGTCCAGGATCAGGCCGTCGGCCGGCAGGCTGCGGCCCTTTTCCAGGGCGCGGGCGTTGGAGCCGGGCATGTAGAGGACGGAACGGCGCGGGCTGGCGGCGGTCATGTGCGGTATCTCCCAGCGTGGTCTTGTTCGGCCGCCCACGGGCGCGTTTTCCGCACCTGCGAACGCGACAGGCGACTATAAACGATGGCCGGCCTGTGGCAAGCTGCCGCCCGCCGGGAGCCCGCAAACCGGCGGAAAGCAGGCAAAGGCGCCCGATGAACGTGATCTCCATCCAGTCCCACGTCGCCTACGGCCATGTCGGCAACTCGGCGGCGGTCTTCGCGCTGCAGCGCCTCGGGATCGAGGTCTGGCCGGTCCACACGGTGCAGTTCTCCAACCACACCGGCTACCCGGACTTCCAAGGCCAGGTCTTCGCCGCCCAGGAGATCGCCCGGGTGATCGACGGCCTGGAGGCGCGCGGGGCGCTGGCGCGCTGCGACGCCTTGTTGTCCGGCTACGTGGGCGACCCGGCCCTGGGGGAAGTGATCCTCGACGCCGCGGCCCGCATCCGCGCCGCCAATCCCAAGGCGCTATGGACCTGCGACCCGGTGATGGGCGACCACGGCAAGGGCCTCTTCGTGCGCGAGGGCGTGCCCGATTTCATGACCTGCAAGGCCCTGCCCGCCGCGGACGTCGTCACCCCCAACCTCTTCGAGTTGGAGATCCTGGCCGGGCGGAAGCTTCGCGACCTGGCGGAGATCCGCGCCGCCGCCGAGGGATTGCTGGCCCCCGCGCAGGGCCGGGGCCCGCAGGCCATGCTGATCACCAGCCTTGCCGCGGACGAGGGCGAAGTGGCGATGCTGGCGGCGAGCGCGGAAGGCTCCTGGCGCGTCGCCTGCCCGCGCCTGCCGATCACGCCCAACGGCGCCGGCGACGCGGTGGCCGCTCTCTTCCTGGGCTTCTATCTGAAAAGCGGATCGCTGCCCGAGGCCCTGGGCCGGGCCGCCTCGGCGATCTTCGAGGTGCTCGAGACCACCTTGGAGACCGGCGAGGAGGAACTGCAGCTCGTCGCCGCCCAGGACTGCCTGGAAACCCCGCGGCGGACGTTCACAGTGGAGACTTGCTAGTCCATGACGCTCACCTTTCGGCAGATGATCCCCGGCGACATCCCCGCGGCGCTGGACGTGCGCTTCTCGACGGTGGAGAACGCCATCACCCTGGAGGAACTGGACCGGGGCTACGGCATCACCCCGGCCTCCCTGGCGGCGAGCCTGGAAGCCGACGTCCGCGGCTGGCTCTGCGAGGACGGCGGCCGGGCGGTCGGCTTCGCCATGGCCGACCGCTCGAACGGCGAGATCCAGGTCGTGGCGGTCCGGCCCAGCCACGAGGGCCGGGGCATCGGCAAAGCCCTGTTGGAGCGTGTCACGGAGTGGCTGTTCGACAACGGTTACAGCGAAATCTGGCTGGGCGCGAATCCCGACCCGGCGGTCCGTGCTTCCGGCTTCTACAAGAAATACGGCTGGCGCCGGACGGGCGTCATAAAACGCGGCGACGAAGTGCTCAAACTGCGCAAAGCGGACCGTGTCGGGTGATCGCCCCCCCCCAGCTCACGACCCCTAACTCACGACCCCTAACTCACGACCCCTAACTCACGACTTGGCAGCGGCGCCACAGCACCGGCTCGCCGCCTTCGGTCGACACCAGGATCTCCTCCTCGTTCAACTGGCGCATGGCAATCGCCTGGCCGGCGCCGGGATCGCCGGGCGGCACGACGTAGGAGAAGGTATGGCGCCGATAGTCGCCGGTGGTCTGCGTGCCCGCCGGGGTGACGATGATGGACCCGGCGATGCTGAAGTGCGCCGCCTCGGTGGTGGAGCACCAGTCGCCGTCGATGGCGTCGGCCAGCGCCGGAGAGGCCGGCACGGCGAAGAGGACGGCGAGGAAGACGCTTCTTACGATAGACTGAACGGACATCGCCGCCTCCCGCTTCGTGAGAACCCGACAACCGTTTCCGTGACCCGGCAAGGAGTATAACCCGAAACGGCGGCCCGGCAGGCAGCAGAAAGCGGATGGCAGAAAGCGGGCGGCAGAAAGCGGGCGGCGAGAGAAGGCCGCAGCCGCCGCGTCAGGCGATGGCCATGTCCACTTCGCGGTGGCGGCCGAGCTGGCCCATCCAGTCATGGAAGCGCGGGTCGCGCTTCAGCTGCCAGCCGTAGTGGCGCTTCAACGCCGCGACCAGGCGGCCGCCGCGGCCCAACTGCTCGTCGGCATAGCCGACCATGACGGAGTTCGGCCAGGCCCGCGGCCGGATTTCCCTCAAGCGTTCGAATATCCGTTCTTCCGCGTCCTCGGCATGGACCTGCGCCAGCAGCGACAGCATCGCCGCGGTCGAACGCGACACCCCCATGTAGCAATGGACCAGCAGATGGCCGTCTTCCCGCGCATCGCGCGAGGCCGCCAGCTCCTCGCCGAAATGCAGGATCTCGGCGACATGCTCGGGTGTCGGCATGATCTTGCCCTCGGCCGGATCGATGATGTCGTGGAACCTCATGATCTTGCGGTGATGGTCGTCGAAAGCCTCGAAGGCCTCGATGTCGGGCCAGCCGGGATCGATCAGCGTCAGCACATGGGTCACGTTGCTTGCGGCGTGCTCCGGCAGTTCTTCGACGCCGCAGACGGTCAGGACGGAAAGAGCGATGGGTTTCATACGCGGCCTTCTTTCAGCGGAACGGCGGTTCTTCGGAAACCGCTTCAGTGGTCGGAACGGTGCAGAACCTTGTCAGCCAGGCCGGTGTCGTAGGCCAGGGCTTCGGCGGTGAGCAAGGCCCCCATGGGGAACATGGAACGCAGCAGGCCCTTGCGCTCCAGCACCGCGAAGACGTTGGGGTTGGCGAGCCCGCTGGCGTCGCGCCCCAGCACCACGGCGTCGCCGACATGGAAATGGTCGCCGTGGGCCGCCGGAAAGTTGGAGACGAAGACGCTGCCTTCCTCGTCGCCGGGCTGGGCATGGTTGGGGCTGCGCGCCATCTGCTGCAGCAGCGTCAAGGTCTTGAGCTGCAGGGTGTTGAGCTTCAGCGGGTTCTTCTTGGCCATGTCCGAATGGTTCCTTCTTCGGCTTCACGCCCGGCGGCTGGCGCCGGCGAGCAGGCCGGCGGCGGCCAGCAGCAAGCCACCGGTGATGCGGTTCATCCAGCTCGCGCGATCGCGCAGCAGCGGCGCGAAGCACTTGCCGGAGACGACGTAAACCAGTGCCGCGAAGACCTCGCCCACCAGGAAGGTCGCGCCCATGACCGCGAACTGCGGCAGGGCCGGCTCGCCCGGCACCAGAAACTGCGGGAAGATGGCGGTGAAGATGAGGATCGCCTTGGGATTGCCCGCGGCGACCAGGAACTCCTTGCGCGCCAGCTCGCCCAGCGAAGACGTCTTCTCCGGAGCCTCGCCGCCGAAGGAAACGCCGCCGCCGGCGCGCAGCGCCTTGACGCCCAGATAGACCAGGTAGGCGACGCCCGCCCACTTGATGACCTGGAAGGCCAGCTCGGAGGCCGCCAGCACCGCGCCCAGGCCGACGGCGGCGATCGCGATCATCACCGCGAAGGCGGCGATGCGCCCGCCGACCGCAACCAATGAAGCGGCGACGCCGTAGCGCAGGCCGTTGGTCAGCGCCATGAGGTTGTTGGCGCCCGGCGAAAGGCACAGCAGCACCGCCGCCGCCAGGAAAACCGACCAGGCATCGAAAGTCATGGCCTCTGTTCCGAAAAAGACTGCCGGGCACGCGCAGCGGCGTGCCCGGCGCAACGTCCGGCCTGGTTAGGCAGGAACCTTCAGGTAATCGTTCACCAGAGTTTCGCCGATCTGCACGGCGTTGAGCGCCGCGCCCTTGCGCAGGTTGTCGGCGACCACCCAGATCGACAGGCCGTGCTCCACCGTGGGGTCGCTGCGGATGCGGCTGACATAGATGCTGTCCTCGCCAGCGGACTCCTGCGGCGTGACATAGCCCTCGTCCGCTCGGTGGTCGATGACGATGCAGCCGGGCTGGGCCTTCAGCGCCGCGCGGGCCGCGTCCTCGTCGATGGGGTTCTCGAACTCGATGTTGATCGCCTCGGCGTGGCCGACGAAGACCGGCACGCGCACGCAGGTGGCGTGCACCTTGATCGCGGGGTCGAGGATCTTCTTGGTCTCCACCACCATCTTCCACTCCTCCTTGGTGGAGCCGTCGTCCATGAAGACGTCGATGTGGGGGATGACGTTGAAGGCGATCTGCTTGGTGAACTGCTCGGGCTTCACCGGCTCGTTCACGTAGATGCCGCGGGTCTGGTTGAACAGCTCGTCCATGCCTTCCTTGCCGGCGCCCGAGACCGACTGGTAGGTGGCAACCACGACGCGCTTGATCTTGGCCAGGTCATGCAGCGGCTTCAGCGCCACCATCATCTGGATGGTCGAGCAGTTGGGGTTGGCGATGATGTTCTTCTTGGCATAGCCGGCCAGGGCCTGGGGATTCACCTCCGGCACCACCAGCGGCACGTCCGGGTCCATGCGGAACTGCGAGGTGTTGTCGATGACCACGGCCCCGGCCTTGCCGGCCTTGGGCGAATACTCGGCGGAGATCTTGGCGCCGGGCGAGGAGAACACCAGGTCGGTGCCCTTGAAGTCGTAGGTCGCCAGGTTCTGCACCTTGACGGTATCGTCCTCGCCGAAGGAGACCTCGCTGCCCACCGAGCGCTCGGAGGCCAGGGCCACGATGTCGTCGATGGGGAAATCGCGTTCGGCCAGCGTCTTCATCATCTCGCGGCCGACGGCGCCCGTCGCGCCCACTACTGCTACTTTGTATCCCATGTCCTCTTACCTATTCATGCCTTTCGCATTTTCAGCTGTTATGCTTCTCCGGCGTCAGCCGGCTCTGAAACCCTTGGCCCCGAGATGACTCGAAGCTCCTCCGTCCGCTCCGGCAGCTACCGCGAGTTTTGGCCGCGCTATCTGGGCGAACACCGCCGCGCGGCGACCCGCGCCCTGCACTACGCCGGCACCTGCCTCGGCCTCTTCCTGCTCGCCGGAGCCGTCGCCGCCGGCGACTGGCGTCTGGCGGCGGCCGGGCTGATCTGCGGCTACGCCTTCGCCTGGGCCGCCCACGCCTTCGTCGAGCGCAACCGGCCGGCCACCTTCACCCACCCCTGGTGGTCCTTCATCAGCGACTTCCGGATGCTCTTCACATGGTTGGCCGGCGGCCGGCCCGCAAGCCGCAGCCAGCCAGCGCGCCGCCAGGAGCGCGAATAAGCTTCCTTCGCTTTCGCCTGATTGTTTTCCGCCTGGGAGCCCCCCTAAGGAGAAAGGCCGCCCAGAGGGACGGCCTTTCGTAACGTCCATGGGGTCTCGCGCCTAGTTCGGAGCAGTCGTCGTAGTGGTGGTGGTCACCGGAGTGGACTGCTCGGCGTCTGCGGTAACGATCGGTTTGGAGGTGCTCTGAACGGACTGGACATGGCCAGCACACTCCGCGGCGGCAATCCCCGCGAAGCCGACGACACCAGCCGCGGCCATAAGGGCGGTAAGGGTCTTCTTCATTGCACAATCTCCCACCGGAGCTTTCGGTTAGCTGCGGACTTTAGTCGGCCTGCCCCGCTCCGTCAATTGACGGATTCGTGACGCCGCCGCCCCCAGCGCCCCCCGAGCGGCCTTCAGCCCTGGGATTCCGCGACTCTCAGGCCGCGCGTTGATCGAGAGCGGCCAGGATGGCGTCGCCCATCTCGCTGGTGGAAACCACCGGCTGGCCCGGCTTGGCGATATCGCCGGTGCGCTTGCCCGCGGCCAGCACGTCCTGCACCGCCTGCTCGATGAGATCGGCGTCGTCGCCCAGGTCGAAGGAGTAGCGCAGCATCATGGCGAAGCTGAGCAGGGTGGCCAGCGGATTGGCCTTGTTCTGGCCGGCGATGTCCGGGGCCGAACCGTGTACCGGCTCGTAGAGCGCCATGCGGCGGCCCGCGGCGTCCGCCGCGCCCAGGGAGGCCGAAGGCAGCATGCCCAGCGAGCCGGTCAGCATGGCCGCGGCGTCCGACAGGATGTCGCCGAAAAGGTTGTCGGTGACGATGACGTCGAACTGCTTGGGGTTGCGGACCAGCTGCATGGCGCAGTTGTCGGCGTACATGTGGCTGAGCTCGACCTCCGGGAACTCGGCGGCGCCCAGCTTGGTCACCTCCTCGCGCCACAGCACGCCGGACTCCATGACGTTGGCCTTCTCCACCGAGCAGAGGCGGTTGCCGCGCTTCTTGGCCAGGTCGAAGGCGACGCGGGCGACGCGCTGGATCTCCGGCGTGGTGTAGACCTGGGTGTTGATGCCGCGGCGGGTGCCGTCGGGCAAGTCCTCGATGCCGCGCGGCTCGCCGAAGTAGATGCCGCCGGTCAGCTCACGCACGATCATGATGTCGAGGCCGGAGACCAGTTCCGGCTTCAGCGCCGAGGCGTCGACCAGGGCATCGAAGCAGAGCGCGGGGCGCAGGTTGGCGAAGAGCACCATGTCCTTGCGCAGCCGCAGCAGGCCGCGCTCCGGCTTTTGGGCGAAGGGCAGGTCGTCCCATTTCGGCCCGCCGACGGCGCCCAGCAGCACCGCGTCGGAGTTCATCGCCTTTTCCACCGTGGCGTCGCTGACCGGCGCGCCCTCGGCGTCGATGGCGGCGCCGCCGACCAGGCCCTCGTCGATGTCGAAACCGACCGAGCGGCGCTTGTCCATCCAGTCGACGACCCGGCGCACCTGGGTCATGGCCTCCGGGCCGATGCCGTCGCCGGCCAGGATCAAAAGCTTCTTGTTGGACGCCATCTTTCGCGTCTCCTCCCTAACGAATGTCGGCCCTCGCGGCCCGTGGATACCGAATGCCGGCCCGAGGCGGGCCGTGCGAATGCAATGACGGGGAAGCGGCGGCCGGACACGGCCGCCCGCCCTTCGTGGTGGAACCCCTCAGGCCCAGGGCTGGGCCGTCTTCCGCTTCTCCTCGAAGGCGGCGATCTTGTCTTCCTTCTGCAAGGTCAGGCCGATGTCGTCCAGGCCGTTCAGCAGGCAGTGCTTGCGGAAGGGATCGATGTCGAACTTGATGGTGCCGCCGTCGGGGCCGGTGATCTCCTGCTTCTCCAGGTCCACCGTGACGATGGCGTTGGCGCCGCGCGAGGCGTCGTCCATCAGCAGGTCCACCTGCTCCTGCGGCAGGGCGATGGGCAGGATGCCGTTCTTGAAGCAGTTGTTGTAGAAGATGTCGGCGAAGCTGGGCGCGATGACGCAGCGGATGCCGGCGTCGAGCAGCGCCCAGGGCGCGTGCTCGCGGCTGGAGCCGCAGCCGAAGTTCTCCCCGGTCACCAGGATCTGGGTGTTCCGGTAGGCCGGCTGGTCGAGCACGAAGCCATCCTTCGCCTCGCCGTTCTCGTCGAAGCGCATCTCGTAGAACAATCCCTTGGAAAGCCCGGTGCGCTGCACCGTCTTCAGGAACTGCTTCGGGATGATCATATCGGTGTCGATATTGACCAGAGGCATGGGGGCAGCGACCCCGGTGAGGGTAGTGAACTTTTCCATCGATCCGCATCTCCTTGGGCGGCGGCCCGCCGCACGCCGGCCGCCCTCGGCTGGAGCGGCGGCGGCGTCGGGTGCCGGAGGCGGATCATAGAAAATCCCGCGCAAAGGTCAAAACCTTGCTGCGCAGGACCGCCGCAAGCTGAAGGGGCCAGCAAAGAATGGTATTTCGGAGAGACCGGAAGGCCGACCTTTAGGCCCTGGGTCCTAAGGACTCAGGAGCCCCAGTAGCGCACCCGGCCGGTGTCGACGTGGACGAAGCCCGACTTGCTGTACAGGCCGACGCCGCCGACCTGCAGGGCGCGCGCCGTCTTGTGCAGGGCCTTGAGGTCGCGCTCGGGCAGGCGGATGTCCGTGGCCATGCCGCGCATGTGCAGGGAGCGCTTGGCCACGCCGTTGCTGTTGGAGGCCAGCGTGGCGTTGGTCTTGGGCGAACGGTAGCCGGAAATCAGCTCGAAGGGGGCCTTGCTGTCCATCCGCCGGCGCAGGGCGTAGAGCAGGTCCAGCAGCTTGGGGTCCATCTCCCAGACCTCCCCTGTGCGCCAGTCGCGCAGCGCGTGGTTCAGCCGCTGCAGCCCCTCGGGCTGGAGGATGCCGTCGCGCAGATAGGTCGCGCCGACTTCTTCCCCGGTGTGCAGGTTGTGGAAATCGAGGCTGCGCGTGCCCGGCAGTTCCTTGGCCGCGAAAGCCAGATCGGGAAGCAGGGTCACGGTGGAGAGGGCCGCGGCCCCCGCGGCAGTGCCGGTGAGAAAACGGCGGCGCGTCAGCGCGCCCGTCAGCAAGGAAGGGGAAGCCTTCAGGTCCATGCCGCCTCAGGTCCTCTTTTCAGCGGGTCCGGTTTTGTTCCGCCCCCAGATTGCGCCCACAATCACGAACGGAGCGTTAACGAATTACACAATTTGCCGAGTCGAGGCAACGCGGCAGGGAAAATCCGCTGAAATCCTGGCCTCCGCCATCATCGTGCGCAGGCAGTAGACCTGAGCTTTCCGGCAGCAATAAGGCGAAAAAGCCGGGAAATGGTTAACGCCGGAGGAAGGCTCCGCGCCGCCCGCGGTCAGCGCAGCCGGCCCGCGCGCGAGCCCGAGAGCGCCCGGACCAGGGCCGCGTCGCGTTCGTAGATGTCGCTGCGGAAGTGCACGCTGCCGTCCTTGTTGACCCAGGAGGTCAGGTAGGTGATGTGCACCGGCAGCGGCTCGCTCAAGGTGACGATGGTGCGTTCGCCCGAGGCGATGGCCTCCTCGATGCGCGCCCGGTCCCAGCCCTGGGTGGCGGACAGCACGTGTTCGGCCAGCAGCGGCGGGTTCTGCACCCGGATGCAGCCGTGGCTGAAGGCGCGCTCGGCGCGGCTGAACAGCGACTTGGCCGGGGTGTCGTGCAGATAGATGTTGAAGCGGTTGGGGAACATGAACTTCACCCGTCCCAGCGCATTGCCCTCGCCGGAGTCCTGGCGGATCTTGTAGGGAAAGCTCGCCTTGCTGACCTGCGACCAGTCGATGGACCGCGGGTCGATCACCGTGGCCCCGCTGCTCCAGTCGCTGAACAGCACGTAGTTGTTCTGCGACAGATAGGAGACGTCCTGCTGGATCTTCGGCAGCAGTTCGTTGCGCGCGATCGAGGGCGGCACGTTCCAGTAGGGATTGATCTCCACATAGGTCATGACGTGGCTGAAGATCGGCGTGCGGTGGAAGGGCTTGCCGACGACCACCGGCATATCCAGCAGGGTCCTGGGTTCGTCGACCAGCTTCAGCAGGAAGTCGGCGAGGTTGACGAAGATGTAGCGCTGCCCCAGGTCGTCGGGCATCCAGCGCCGCCGCTCCAGGTTCAGGATCATCTGCTCGATGCGCCTTTCGATGGGCACGTTGAGCTCGGCCAGGGTCTTCGGCCCCACCGCGCCGTCCTGGGCCAGGCCGTGGCGGTACTGCATCCACTTGACCGCCGTCTCCATCTGGGCGTCGTAGAAGTTCGCATCGCCGCCGTTGGCCGCCAGGTCGTTCTGCGGCTTCAGGTCGCCGACCAGGCGCAGACGCTGGCGCAGCAGCCCGACGCGCGGGTCGCTCATGCCCGGCTTCAGGGTGTCGCCCTCGGGGATCGGCTGCCAGCCGCCCTGCAGGGCCAGGGCCCGGTATTCGGCCAGCGCCACCTTCTGACGGTCGTAGCGTACCGTCTGCGGCCGGTAGGCATCGATGAAGCTGTCGAGATCGCCGGCCTCGGAGGCCGCGGTCAGAACGTCGGCTTTCTGCACCTCCTCACGGAAGACGAAGAGCTCCGGGTCGGCGACGTGCGGCGTGGTACGGCCCTGGCCCAGATCGGCGGCGTAGCGCACCAGCCCGAGGCTCAGCAGCACCTCGAGGCGGGCGAGGTCTTCCGTCGCCGTGGCGCCCAGCAGCGCCTTCACCTGCCCGGCGCGGTAGTCGGCGGGGTCGAGGCCGTCCAGGTCGGCGGCGATCAGCAGGTCGGAGAGCTTTTCCGCGCGCGGCCCGGCGGCGTCATCCAGTATCCACAGCGGACGATGCGCCCGCGCCCGGTAGAACCGCTCCAGCACCGTGAGGGTCTGAACCTCATCGTCGGTGCCGGCGGCGGCGATGCCGCTGCTCAATTCCCGGGACAACGCCAGCGGCAAGGCCTCGGCAGCCGCGGGACGCGGCCCCAGCGTCACGGCACCGGCGGCCAGAACCATCACCACCAAAGAGAAAACCCACGCGGCCTTGCGCAGCATGATCGCTCGTTCCCTTCATTTCCACGCGGCGGAACAACTCCGCCCTATAGGATCACAGCGGCCGCTTCCATGCCACCCCGGCTCCGGCAACCTAAAGGCGCAAACGGCCGGAAACCGCCGGCTCATTGGGAGTAGCGCCATATCGAACAGGGCGACACCACCGGCAGCAAGGACGGTCGCACCCTCTACCGGCGCAGCTCCTCACCGACCGTCAACTCGGCCGCGAGGTCATGGGCGTCGTGCAGGGCGGGTCGATATCGGGGCACTTGGGGCGGCAGAGAGGAATGGTTATATGACAGAGTGGCGCTGACGATTTTATTGGCCCGACGCGTCGCCAAAGCTAGCGCATCCCCAGAGACTGCGTCGTTTGGAAATTTTCACGATACCGCAACGGGCTTAACCCCAACCTGCGCTGGAAAACACTGCGCATCTGCTCTGGAGTGCCGAAACCGCAGTCAAATGCTATCGCTTTAAGCGCGAAGTCGGTTGCTTCAAGTAGATTCCGGGCATGATCCAGACGAATGCTTTCGATGAAATCGTGTGGAGTGATGCCAAGCTCTTTTACAAAAAGCCTGGCCATGGTGCGCGTGCTCGTTCCGGCAATGGAGGCAAGGCGTTCCACCGGAAATGGCTCGCTCAAATGCTCAATGACATAGGCTTGAACTTTACCCAAAGGTGTCATTGGATCACTTGATGGCAGCAGTAGCGGGCTGAATTGGGATTGACCGCCTTGGCGCTGAGCTACGACCACCAAGCGTTTTGCGCAAGCAAGAGCGACCTGTTCGCCGTGATCTTCTCTAACAAGCGCTAACGCAAGGTCGATGCCCGCTGTTACACCGGCCGAAGTCACAAGACGACCATCGCGAGCAAATATACGATCATGCTCGACGCGAGCCGCAGGAAACTTATTCTGGAGACTGTCGGCATTCTGCCAGTGCGTTGTAACAAGTCGGCCGTCGAGCAATCCGGCATGGCCAAGGATGAACGCGCCCGTACATATTGAACCGTATCGTTCTGCCCGTACGCCCCACTCTTGAAGCCAAGCCACCATGCTTTCATCACGGTGGCGCTCCGCCAAGGTCGGCCCACCGGCAACAAGAACAGTATGAAAAACACGGGCCGCCTCTTCGAAACTGCAGTGCGCAGCTAAAGACATCCCGTTGGAGCCTTGGATGAGCGCAGTTGTTTCGGCAAGAACCAGACAACGATAGCCATCGTCTTCGTTCAAAAAGCGATTTGCTTCCGCGAAGACATCAAGTGGTCCTGCAACATCGAGGCACTGCACCCCCTCATGGATGATCAGTGCAACGTCTTTTGTCGGCATAACCACCCTCCTGCCGTCGCAACCATCCCCGAATAGGGGCTGGGCAGGATATATATCCAACATGGCAGAAAATCCACGGTCGCCATGATTGCAGCCAACAAGACTCCTCTCGATAACGACCTAAGCCACACAAGGGCGATCCCTCGCATGCGCCACGGCACGGTCCGTGGACTGTCGGACGCCCTTCTTGATAGGAGAGGAATGATGGCTGACACTTTTCGCTCTGCGAGCGTCAACGGAATAGCGGTCCCCGATAGCTACCTTGGCCGCGCCATTACCGAGTTTGTTCGAGATACTGAAAGCGAGCTCCTGTTCAATCATTCCAGCCGCGTCTTCTTTTTTGGCGCGCTTGCCGGACAGCAGCGGAACCTCACCTGCAACCTCGAACTGCTTTATGCGGCGACGATGTTTCATGATATCGGGCTTATGCCTTCGCACAGCAGCGAGAACCTCCGCTTCGAAGTCGATGGCGCCAATGCTGCGCGCGCCTTTCTTCAAAGCTACAATGTTGATCCATCAGATATTGAAAAAGTCTGGACCGGCATCGCGCTGCACACCACTCCCGGTGTACCCGAGTTTATGCATCCGGTGGTGGCGCTGACCACGGCGGGCGTGGAGATGGATGTGCTCGGCCTGACCTACGATCAGTACTCCGATAGTATTCGCGATGCAGTCGTTGCTGCATTTCCGAGAGCGCCGCACTTCAAGGAAGACATCATTCAAGCATTCTACGACGGGATCAAACACAAGCCCCACACAACGTTTGGAAACGTTAAGGCCGACGTGATCGCAGACAAAAGCCCAGATTTCCATTACGGAAATTTCTGCTCCGTCATCCGCTGTTCTCACTGGGAGGCTTAGCTCATTGGGGTCAGTCGATGGATCGGAAAGCGTGACTATTGCGTGGACGGCCAGCGTCCTTGATGGACTGCCACCGGGAAGTTCCTACATCGCTCGGAGGCCCTATTTCCATGGCATCTTGGGAGTAGCGCCATCCGGCGCCGTCGGGCGGCACGGGCCCTAGCCGCCTCGCCGGTTGATGGGATAGCCGCTTGCGGGCCCCCGCCACGGCTGGATCAGCATGCGGTCGAGCCAGAGATCGCGGCGCGTGCGGAACTGCTCGATGCCGATGGTCATGGCCTCGTGGCCATCGCGCGGCTGGTCCCGGTAGGTGCCGAGCAGCCGGTCCCACCAGGGCAGATTGAAGCCGAAGTTGCTGTTGGTCTCGTCCGGGTGGATGGAGTGGTGGACCCGGTGCATGTCGGGGGTCACGACGACCCGGCGCAGCACGCGGTCCAGCGCCGGCGGCAGCTTGAGGTTCGAATGATTGAACATGGCCGTGGCGTTCAGCAGCACCTCGAAGACCAGCACGGCCACGGCCGGCGGCCCCAACGCAGCGACCACGGCGAGCTTGATACCCATCGACAGCAGGATCTCGAGCGGATGAAAGCGCAGGCCGGTGGTGACGTCGAATTCCAGGTCGGCATGGTGCATGCGGTGCAGCCGCCACAGCGCCGGCACGGCGTGGAACATCACGTGCTGCAGATAGATGGCGAGGTCCAGCAGCACCACCGAGGCGATGAAGGCGAGCCAGCCCGGAACCTCGAAGACGTTGAAGAAGCCCCAGCCGCGCGCCTCGGCCGTCAGGGCCAAACCCACGGCGACCACCGGAAAGACGAGGCGCAGGATCACGGTATCGAGCACGACGATGCCGAGGTTGCCGGTCCAGCGGAGGAGGCGCGGGATCTCGCGCCGGCGGCGCGGCAGCGCCGCTTCGGCCAGCGCCAGGATTCCCAGTACGCCCAGGAACAAGGCGATTCGCAGTATGGCTTCGTTGGCCAGCAGGAAGTCGGTCATGGCCGTCCTTGCCGGCGCAGCGCCGGAGCTCCCGCTACAGGTCCCGCACGTCGGTGAGGTGGCCCTTCACCGCCGCCGCCGCCGCCATGCCGGGGCTCACCAGGTGGGTGCGCCCGCCGCGGCCCTGGCGTCCTTCGAAGTTGCGGTTGGAGGTGGAGGCGCAGCGCTCGCCCGGCTGCAGCCGGTCGGCGTTCATCGCCAGGCACATGGAACAGCCCGGCTCGCGCCATTCGAAGCCGGCCTCCAGGAAGACCTTGTCCAAGCCCTCCTGCTCGGCCTGCTCCTTCACCAGGCCGGAGCCCGGCACGACCAGGGCCTGCACGCCCTCGGCCACCTTGCGGCCCTCGGCCACCGCCGCCGCCTCGCGCAGATCCTCGATGCGCCCGTTGGTGCAGGAGCCGACGAAGACCTTGTCGATCCTGATGTCGGTGACCGGCATGTCGGCTTGCAGGCCCATGTATTCCAGAGCGCGGATCATGGCCTGGCGCTTGTTCTCGTCGCGCGCCGATTCAGGGTTGGGCACGCGCCCGGTGACCGCCACCACGTCCTCGGGGCTGGTGCCCCAGGTGACCTGCGGATCGATCTCGGAGACCGCGAGGGCGATTTCCTTGTCGTAGCGCGCACCCTCGTCGGAAGGCAGCGAGCGCCAATAGGTCAGCGCCTGTTCGAAGGCGCCGGCCTTGGGAGCCATGGCGCGGCCCTTGACGTAGTCGAAGGTGGTTTCGTCCGGCGCGATGAGCCCGGCCCGGGCGCCGCCCTCGATCGACATGTTACAGACCGTCATGCGGCCTTCCATGGAGAGGTCGCGGACCGCCTGGCCGGCGTACTCGATGACGTGGCCGGTGCCGCCGGCGGTGCCGATCTTGCCGATGATCGCGAGGATCAGATCCTTGGCGGTGATGCCGAGCGGCAGGGCGCCCTCGACCGTGATGCGCATGTTCTTGGCCGGCGACTGGATCAGCGTCTGGGTGGCCAGCACATGCTCCACCTCGGAGGTGCCGATGCCGAAGGCCAGCGCACCGAAGGCGCCGTGGGTGGCGGTGTGGCTGTCGCCGCAGACGATGGTCATGCCCGGCAGGGTGAAGCCCTGCTCCGGGCCGATGATGTGGACGATGCCCTGGCGGTGGTCGTTCATGTCGAAGATCGGCACGCCGAAGTCGGCGCAGTTCTTCTCCAGCGTCTCGACCTGGATACGGCTTTCCTCGTCTTCGATGCCCTTGGAGCGGTCGGTGGTCGGCACGTTATGGTCCGGCACCGCCAGCGTCGCCTCGGGGTGGCGCACCTTGCGCCCGGCCAGGCGCAATCCCTCGAAGGCCTGGGGCGAGGTCACCTCGTGAACCAGGTGGCGGTCGATGTAGATCAGGCAGGTCCCGTCATCCTGGCGCTCCACCACATGGCTGTCCCAGATCTTGTCAAATAGCGTACGCGGCGCGGACATCTCTCTCGTTCCTTACGTTGCCTGCCTGGCCTCGGTGCCAGCCTGATTATCCCTTTCGGCCTTCGCCCGAACGACCGGGCGCGAGCGGGGCGGGAGCATAGCGCCCCACCGGCAGACAGAAAAGAGCCCGCCCGGTCGAAAAGCGCGGCGATGCGGCCCTCCGAAACGAAAGGAGCCCGCCGGCCTGCTGATGAAAAGCAGGCGGGCAGGCCCCCCGAAAGACGTCTCGGACCCGCGCCCGGCGAGGGCGCCCGGCCGGAAAGGCGTTAGCCCTCGGCCTTCGCCGCCTTGCTTCTCTCGGCCTTGGCCTGGGCGGCTTCCTCGCGCGCCGCGGCCTCCAGCTTGCCGCTGTGGCCGGTGGTCTGCTCGCGGATGCGCGCGGCCTTACCGGTGCGGCCCCGCAGGTAGTAGAGCTTGGCGCGGCGCACGTCGCCGCGGCGCACCACCTCGATGGAGTCGATCCGCGGGCTGTAGAGCGGGAAGACGCGCTCGACGCCTTCGCCGTAGGACAGCTTGCGCACGGTGAAGGCCGAGTTCAGGCCGCGGTTGCGGCGCGCGATGCAGACGCCCTCGAAAGCCTGGATGCGCTCGCGCGTGCCCTCGACAACCTTCACGTTGACGCGCAGGGTGTCGCCCGGAGCGAAGACCGGCGGCTCGCCCTCGGCGGTCAGCTTGCCAATCTGCTCGCTCTCGATCTGTTCGATGAGGTTCATGACTCTCTATCCTTACTGTCGCCGGCGCGTCAGCCCCGGCCCTTCGTGTAGCGCGCCCAGAGATCCGGGCGGCGCAGTTTCGTAATCTCCTCCGCCCGGGCCCGGCGCCACTGGCGGACTTTCTCGTGATGCCCGGAGGTCAAGACCTCGGGCACCTTGCGGCCCTGCCACTCGGCGGGCCGCGTGTAGAGGGGATACTCCAGCAGCCCCTCGAAACCTTCCGCCCCGAACGACTCCTCGTCCGGGCTGGTCACGTTCCCCATGACGCCCGGCAGCAGACGGACGACCGCGTCCATCAACACCAGGGCCGCCGGTTCGCCGCCGGACAGGATGTAGTCGCCGACGGAAACCTCCAGGACGTCGCGGGCCTCCAGGACCCGTTGATCGACCCCCTCGTAGCGGCCGCAGAGCAAGGTGACACCCGGCCCCGCCGCCAAATCCCGCACCAGGTCCTGCGTCAGCAGGCGCCCCCGGGGCGAGAGGTAGATGACCGGCGCCTTCCCGACCGTCGCCCGGTCATCCGAACTGTCTTCCGGCGCCCACTTCTGCGCGGCGGCGGCCAGGGCCGTATCCACCACGTCGGGGCGCATCACCATGCCGGCGCCGCCCCCAAAGGGGGCATCGTCGACGCTGCGGTGTTTATCGCGCGCGAAATCCCGGATGTCCAGGACGTCGAGCGACCAGATCCCGCCCTCCAGGGCCTTGCCCGCGAGGCTCTGCCCCAGGGGCCCCGGAAACATCTCCGGGAAGATCGTCAGGACCACCGAGCGCCATGCAGCCATGGGACCTCGCAACCACTCTTCCGGCCCGACAAAACTCCCCGGCGGGCGCACACAACCGCCGAAGCGGCGCTTTATGACCTCCGGGACCGGTTTTGTCCAGCCTTTCCAAGGTCCGGCGCGGCACTTTCCGAGCCCCGGAACTTAACCCCGGAGAAGTTAAGTTTCAGGCTCTTCCTCCGCTCCCGGCCGCGCGCCTTCCGGCGGCACCTCGATCTCCGCCGGCGGCAGCGCCACCAGGCGCCCGCCGGCGATATCCACCTCCGGCACCACGGCCCGGGTGAAGGCCAGCAG
Organism: Pelagibius sp. CAU 1746; assembly: GCF_039839785.1. NCBI lineage: Bacteria > Pseudomonadati > Pseudomonadota > Alphaproteobacteria > Rhodospirillales > Rhodovibrionaceae > Pelagibius > Pelagibius sp. CAU 1746. Next base: position 953,873 of record NZ_JBDOQT010000001.1, on the reverse strand, counting down.
CAGGGTCTTCCCGCCGCCCTTGCCGTCTCCCTTGCGCACGACCTCCAGGAAGTCGCCGGCGCCGTAGTTCTCCACCGCCGCCACCTTGCCCAGTTCCCGGCCTTCCGGGTCCTCGACGCTGAGGCCGATCAGGTCGGCGTGGTAGAAGGTCTCCTCCTCCGCCAGCGCCGGCAGGGCCGAGCGTTCGACGTAGAGCTCGGTGCCGTGCAGGGCCTGGGCCGCGTCGCGGTCGCCGACCCCCTCGACCTTCGCCAGCACCACGTCCCGCTTGCCGGGGGCCGGACCGGTCACCTGCAGCGTCCAGCGGCGCCTGCCGGCCTTGTCGCTGACCGGGCCGTAGGCCGCCACGTCCTCGGGGGCTTCGGTGAAGGTCTTGACCTTCACCAGGCCGCGCACGCCGTGCGCGCCGACCATGACCCCCAAGCAGACGAGATCGGGGCCTGCGCGGTCCTCAGCCATCGGCCCGGGCCTCTCCCCGAACGGGCACGCCGGCCGCTACTCGGCCTTGGCTTCCTCTTCGGCCGCAGCCTCTTCCGCAGGGGCCTCTTCCGCAGGGGCCTCTTCCGCAGGGGCTTCCTCGGCGGGCGCCGCGGCCTCGGCCGCCGCTGCTTCCTCGGCCGCCTTCTTGGCCTCTTCGGCCTCGGCCGCGCGCTCCTGCGCCTTCTGGCCCGGCAGGTGCTTCTTGGTCTGCTTCGGGATGTGGCGCGCCGGACCCAGGTCGACGGCGGCCAGGAAGCGGGTCACACGGTCGCTCGGCGTGGCGCCGACCGACAGCCAATGCTTGGCGCGCTCGGTGTTCAGCACCACGCGCTCCGGATGGTCCTTGGCCAGCATCGGGTTGTAGGAGCCGATGCGCTCGATGAAGCGGCCGTCGCGCGGGCTGCGCGAGTCGGCGACGACGATGCGGTAGTAGGGGCGCTTCTTGGCGCCGCCGCGGGACAAACGGATCTTCAGGGACATTCTGTTACTCGCTTTCTGATCGGATGGTCTTCTGTGTCTCGTGAGGTTTCTCTATGGCATCAACCGAAGGGATTTCCGCCGCCCAGCAGGCCGCCAAGCCCGCCGCGCATCATGCCCTTCTTGCCCATCTTCTGGACCCGCTTCATCACGCGGGTCGCGTCCTTGTGCTGCTTCAGCAGCTTGTTCACTTCCTGCACCGTGGTGCCCGAGCCGGCGGCGATGCGCTGCTTGCGCGAGGCCTTGATGATCTCCGGCTTCTGGCGTTCCTTGGGTGTCATGGAGGACAGCACCGCCAACTGGCGCTTGACCATGCCGTCGTCGACCTTGGCGTTCTTGATCTGCTGCATCTGCGCCGAGTTCATGCCCGGCAGCATGCCCATCATGCTGGAGAGGCCGCCCATCTTCTGCATCTGCTGAAGCTGCTTGGCGAAGTCGTCCAGGTCGAAGGTGCCCTTCTGCAGCTTCTTGGCCAGCTTCTCGGCCTCTTCGGCCTCGATGGTCTCGGCCGCCTTCTCGACCAGGGAGACCACGTCGCCCATGCCGAGGATGCGCGAGGCCACGCGGTCCGGGTGGAAGCCCTCCAGGGCGTCGAGCTTCTCGCCGACGCCGATCAGCTTGATGGGGCAGCCGGTGACCGCGCGCATGGACAAGGCCGCGCCGCCGCGCGCATCGCCGTCGACGCGGGTCAGCACGATGCCGGTGAGGTCGACCCGCTCCTTGAAGGCGCTGGCCACGGTGACCGCGTCCTGGCCGGTCATGGCGTCGGCGACCAGCAGGCTCTCGTGCGGCTTGGCGGCGTCGCGCACCGCCGCCACCTCGGCCATCAGCTCCTCGTCGATGGCCAGGCGCCCGGCAGTGTCGAGCATGACCACGTCGTAGCCTTCCAGGGCGCCGGTCTGCATGGCGCGCTTGGCGATGGCCACCGGCGGCTCGCCGGGGACGATGGGCAGGGTGGCGACGAAGGCCTGCTCGCCCAGGACCTTCAACTGCTCCTGCGCAGCCGGGCGGCGCACATCGAGGGAGGCCATGAGGACCTTCTTCTTCTCGCGCTCCTGCAGGCGCTTGGCGATCTTGGCGCAGCTGGTGGTCTTGCCGGAGCCCTGCAGGCCGACCAGCATGATGCCGACCGGCGCCGTGGCGCGCAGGTCGATGCCGACGCTCTCGCTGCCCAGGGTCTCGATCAGGTGGTCGTGGACGATCTTGACGACCATCTGGCCCGGGGTGACGGAGCGCAGGACCTCCTGGCCGACCGCCTTCTCGCGCACACCCTCGACGAAGTCCTTCACCACCGGCAGGGCGACGTCGGCCTCCAAGAGGGCCACGCGCACCTCGCGCAGGGCGGCCGTGACGTCCGCCTCGCTGAGCGCGCCGCGGCGCGTCAGCTTGTCGAAAACGCCTGAAAGCCGTTCTTGAAGGCTATCGAACATCGGGTGTCAGTCAGTCCTGAATTACATCAAATCGCCAACGCACTTCGCGCCAGTGCGCGAAACTCGCGGACTGGCGGGGCCGCCCCAAGCGGATGGGGCTTTGAGCCGGTCAAGTCACCTTGGCCTGAATGGCGCGGAACTTAAGGGGCCGGGAGCCCAAGGTCAAGCCCGGGAATCCGGCCAAAACCCGGATCCCGAGACGAAAACGGCCGCCCTTACCTGGCCCCCGGACGAATGACGGGCGGCGAAAGCCCCGGAAACGAAAGCGGCCGCCCTTGCCTGGCTCCCCAGACAAAAGATAAGGCGGCGGACCGCCGCCAAACGAAAACGGCCGCCCTTACCTGGGCGGCCGGATCGAAAAGCTTTTCGGTCTTTTCAGGACTGTCGGCTTTGGAGCTTAGTCAGCGGCCTGAATGTTCACCGCCTTGGGGCCGCGCGGGTCGGCCTGGACTTCGAAGCTCACCTTCTGGCCTTCGACCAGCGGGCCCATGCCCGAACGCTCGACGGCGGAGATGTGGACGAAAACGTCCTTGGAGCCGTCCTCGGGCGCGATGAAACCAAAGCCCTTGGTGGTGTTAAAAAATTTCACGGTTCCCGTGATCATGGTCTGGGTCTTCCTTCGAACTTCAACGTAGTGCGTCCCGGAACATTGCCGCCCGGGCCGGGTGAAGACACAAAAATGTCGGGGAAGACTCAGGGACGGACGTTCATCGATGTAGGCCAAGAGCCTGGAGCGATGTACCGAGCCTGCGGCTTCTGACCTTCCGTGTCCGTCACCGCGTTAACACCTAGAGTGAGACGCGACGGAAATCAACATGAATCACGCTATTTTTATCCGCTAATCCAAGCGGATAAAGCCACTTTTTTGCCCCATGGCGAAGCAGAAGCCCCGGATTCCCCCACGAATCGCGTCCGTAGAGCATCGCACACCGGGAACAACCTTTCCGCTAGAACACCCTGCCGAGCGCGCGAAGAGGCCGGGACGACGCCGCCCCGGCCCCTGCCCGCTGCATGCTATTGCGTGTTCTGCTGCCCGTTCCGGGGCGCCGCCCGGCGCTCGGCCAGGGCCAGGCGCAGGTCGCGGACCATAGCCTCAACTTCGCCGGTCAGGTTCTCCACCGCGCGGACTTCGGCCTCGCCGCGGGCCTGCGCCTGCACCGCCGAGCTGTTGCCGGAGGTGGTGAGGCGGTAGCTGGGCTGGGCCGAGGTCGCCGAGGCGGTGCCGTAGGTATAGCCATTGCGCACGTCGACCAGCACCGCCTGGGCGGCCCCCTCGGCTTTCACGTCCTCGGTGGGCAGGAAGAAGCCGATCAGGGCGACCTTGGTGATGGCGAGCACGTTGTCGGTGCCCTCGGAGCTGCCGAAGGTTTCGTAGATCAGCACCGCGTCGACGTGCTGGCGCGCCGCGCCCAGGCGGATGCGGCGGACCGTCTCCGCGAGGCCGCTGCGGTAGGTCCGGCCCCCATCCCGCTGGTCGACCGCCCGCTCGGCCGGCGTGGCCAGGGCGCTGATCAGCGGCGAAATCGGCACGAACTCGCCGTAGCCGCTGCCCAGGCGCTCGGCAAGACCGCGCCAGGCCGCCGCTTCTGCCGCCGGCACCGGCACCAGCCCGCCCCGGTCGATGCGCGCCAGGCCCAGGCGGGCCGGGAAGCGCAGTTGCGGCTCGACATTGGCCGCCGCGGCGATCTCGGCGTCGACGGACCCGGCGGGCCCTGCGTAGGCGCCCGCAGGCGCCGCCTCGGGGCCGGAAGCCGCCGCCGGGGTGCCGTAGCCGTCCAGATAGCGCGTGCCGGAGGTGGTCTGGATCTGGTTGGCGCAGCCGGCGAGCAGGGCGACGAGGCCGGCCGTCACGGCCCCCCTTGCTGCCAGCGAAATCAAACGTTTCATAGTCATCTACTCCCCCTTGGATCGGCGCGCGGCCCCCTGCCCGCGCGCGATACGTCATCGTGACGCCACAAACGCGCGGTAAGAGGGCGGGAGCGTGGCGGTTTTGGGGCAGAACGCGCAGGACAGCCCAGCGCCGGTCTCCCTGGACTTATCGGCCCCCGCGGCCATATAACCCCGCTATGAGCAGCCGCCCCTTCATCAAGATGCACGGGCTGGGCAACGACTTCGTGGTCGTGGACGCCCGGACCGAGCCCTTCGCGCTGACGGACGCCCTGGCCAAGGCCATCGCCGACCGCCGCGAGGGCGTGGGCTGCGACCAGCTGCTGATCCTGGAGCCGCCGGCGAACGGCAGCGCCGACGTCTTCCTGCGCATCCGCAACCACGACGGCGGCGAAGTCGGGGCCTGCGGCAACGGCACGCGCTGCGTCGCCGCCCTGGTCATGGGCGAGCTGGGGCGCGAGGCGATCACCATCGAGACCAACGCGGGCCTGCTGCGGGCCAAGGCCGCCGGACCCGGACTCGTGACCGTGGACATGGGCGAGGCGCGGCTCGGCTGGCAGGACATCCCGCTCGCGGAAGAGCGCGACACCCTGCATCTCGGCATCGACAACGGCCCCCTGGCCGACCCGGTGGGCGTCAGCATGGGCAACCCCCACGCGGTCTTCTTCGTCGAGGGCGTGGAGAAGCTGCCGCTGGCGGAACTGGGCCCGGCCCTGGAGCACCATCCCCTCTTCCCCGAGCGCGCCAACATCGGCGCCGCCGAAGTCATCGGCGAGGACAAGCTGCGCCTGCGCGTCTGGGAGCGTGGCGTCGGCGAGACCCGCGCCTGCGGCACCGGCGCCTGCGCCGCCGCCGTGGCCGCCGCGCGCCGCGGCCTGACCGGCCGCAAGGTGGAAGTCGTGCTGACCGGCGGGCCGCTGACCATCGAGTGGCTGGAGAACGGCCACGTGGAGATGACCGGCCCGGTCGCGACCTCCTTCCACGGCGTGCTGAACGGGGAGTTCCTGGCGTGACGTCTCCCCAGAACAACGGACCGCGCATCCTCACCTTCGGCTGCCGCCTCAACGCCTATGAGTCGGAGGTCATGCGCGGCCACGCCGAGGCGGCGGGGCTAGAAGACGCGATCATCGTCAATACCTGCGCCGTCACCGGCGAGGCCGAGCGCCAGGCGCGCCAGGCGATCCGCAAGGCACGGCGCGAGAACCCCGAGGCGCGCATCATCGTCACCGGCTGCGCCGCGCAGATCGACCCCGCGGGCTTCGCCGCCATGACCGAGGTCGACCGCGTTCTCGGCAACGAGGAAAAGCTGAAGGCAGAGTCCTTTCTCGATGAAGACGCGCCGCGCGTTTCGGTGAACGACATCATGGCCGTCACCGAGACGGCGCCGCAGCTCATCGACGGTTTCGCCGAGCGCACCCGCGCCTTCGTGCAGGTGCAGCAGGGCTGCGATCACCGCTGCACCTTCTGCATCATCCCCTACGGCCGCGGCAACAGCCGCTCGGTGCCGCTGGGCGAGGTGGTGCGCCAGGTGCGCAATCTCGTCGACCAGGGCACCGCCGAAGTGGTGCTCACCGGCGTCGACGTCACTTCTTATGGCGGCGACCTGCCGGGCCAGCCGAAGCTGGGCCAGATGGTCCGCCGCCTGCTGGCCCAGGTGCCGGACTTGCAGCGCTTGCGCCTCTCCTCCATCGACGCCATCGAACTGGACCCGGACCTGAAGCGCCTGGTCGCCGAGGAGCCGCGCCTCATGCCGCACCTGCACCTCTCGCTGCAGGCCGGCGACGACATGATCCTGAAGCGCATGAAGCGCCGCCATTCGCGCGCCGAGGCCGTGGCGCTTTGCGAAGAGCTGCGGGCGCTGCGCCCCGACGTCGTCTTCGGCGCCGACCTCATCGCCGGCTTCCCGACCGAGACCGAGGCGATGTTCGAGAACTCCCTGAAACTGGTCGAGGACTGCGGGCTCACCTACCTGCACGTCTTCCCCTATTCGGCGCGCAAGGGCACCCCGGCGGCGAAGATGCCGCAGCTGCCCATGGCGGTGCGCAAGGAACGCGCGGGGCGGCTGCGCAGCGCCGGCGACGCGGCCCTGGACCGCTTCCTCGAGTCACAGGTCGGGCGGACGGCCTCCGTCCTCATCGAAAAGCAGGAGACCGACGGACGCTTCCTCGGCCGCAGCGAGACCTTCGCGCCGGTGCTGCTCGACAGCGCCGAGATCGGCGCCGTCGTCGAGGTGACCGTCACCGGGCGCGAGGGCGACAACCTGCTTGCGGCACCCCTGCAACACAAGCTATCCCCCGCAGCGTGAGCGATACGACCCAAGAGAAAAAAGGCGGCTGGTTCCAGCGCCTGAAGACGGGCCTGACCCGCTCGTCCTCCAAGCTGGGCGACGGCATCTCCGGCATCTTCACCAAGCGCAAGCTGGACGACCAGGCGCTGGAGGAACTGGAAGAGCTGCTGATCACCGCCGACCTGGGCGTGACCACGGCGGCGAAGCTAACCGCCGACCTGGCCAAGACCCGCTTCGACAAGCAGGTCGACCCGCAGGAGGTGCGCGAGGCCCTGGCCGCCGACATCGCCGGTATCCTGGAGCCGGTGGCCCGGCCCCTGGCGCTCGACCCGGCGAAGAAGCCCAACGTGGTGCTGGTGGTCGGCGTCAACGGCTCCGGCAAGACCACGACCATCGGCAAGCTGGCGACCCACTACCGCCGCGAAGGATTGTCCGTGCGTCTCGCCGCCGGCGACACCTTCCGCGCCGCCGCCATCGAGCAGTTGAAGATCTGGGGCGAGCGCAGCGGCTGCGCCGTGGTCGCCGGCAAGCAGGGCGCCGATGCGGCGGGCCTCGCCTTCGAGGCGGTGGAGCAGGCCAAGGCCGCCGGCGACGACCTGCTGCTGATCGACACTGCCGGGCGCCTGCACAACAGGGCCGAGCTCATGGCCGAGCTGCAGAAGGTCGCCCGCGTCATCAAGAAGGTCGAGCCCGAGGCGCCGCACCACGTGGTGCTGGTGCTCGACGCCACCACCGGCCAGAACGCGCTGACCCAGGTCGGCACCTTCAAGGAGTTGGTCGAGGTCACCGGCCTGGTCGTCACCAAGCTGGACGGCTCGGCGCGCGGCGGCGTGCTGGTCGCCCTGGCCGAGAAGTTCGGCCTGCCGGTCCACGTGATCGGCGTCGGCGAAGGCGCCGAGGACTTCCGCCCCTTCACCGCCCGCGACTTCGCCCGCGCCCTGGTCGGCCTGGATCAGAACAAGTAGCTGCTCGAACGAGCGATTGACCTCGTGCTTCGAGACGCGCGCTGCCGCGCGTTACTCCCCCGTCGTCACCCTCGGGCTTGACCCGAGGGTCCAGGGCCATCCGCGCAGACGCCGCCCTGGATGCTCGGGTCAAGCCCGAGCATGACGAAATGAGGGAAGGCGCACGATCCCGCGAAGGCTGCTTAGGCCGCCGCCTCAAACGGCGTTCTCGGACCCGGCGGGATCAGCGCGGGGTTGGTGACGCCCAGGTCGTCGTAGTAGTGGCGCTTCACGTGGTTCAGCTTCACCGTCGCGGCGACACCGGGCCCGGCGTAGAGGCGCTGCGTATGCGCCGCCAGCTTCGGGTAGTCCGACAGGCGTTTCAGGTTCACCTTCAAGGCGCCGGCATAGACCGCGTCAAGGCGCACCAGCGTCGGGAACAGCAGCCAATCCGCCTCGGTGGCCCAGTTGCCCAGCAGGTAGGGCCGGTCGTCGCCGAGCAGGCCTTCCAGATGGTCGAGGGCGGCGAAGAACTCCGCGACCGCGGCATCGAAGGACTCCTGGTCGGCGGCGAAGCCCGCCTTGTAGACGCCGCCGTTCACCTTGCGGCGGATGAAGCCGCCCAGGGCGTCGATGTCGTCGCGCAGGCGCGCCGGGTAAAACGTCAGGTCGCTATCGCGCAGGCCGGCGAAACCAAGGTCCAGCATGCGCATGATGTCGGCGGATTCGGTGCTGACGATGGTCTTGGTCTCGCTGTCCCAGAGCACCGGCACCGTCACCTTGCCGGTGAAATCCGGCGCCGCCTTCACGTAAAGCTGCCACAGCGCGTCGAGGCCGTTCGCGCCGTCTTCCGTCACTTCGGGAAAGCAGGGATCGGGTGTGAAGGTCCAGCCGCCGGGGCCGCTCCAGCGCGGATGCGCCACCCACATGGGGAGAACCTCCTCCAGGCCCAGCAATGCGCGGTAGAGGATGGCGCGATGGGCGAAGGGGCAGGCGTAGGAAACGTAGAGGTGATAGCGCCCGGCCCTGGCGGGAAAGGCCGCGGCCGGATCGGCGTTGACCCAGCGGAGGAAGAGACCCTCGGGCTGGGCCGCGCGGGCGGCGTCATAGGCGGCGCGGTCTTCGACGGGCGAATGCCAGACGCCGTTGATCAGGGCTTTCATGTTCTTGTTCCTTCCGAAAAAGAAGGGCCGCGCGCCGCCGATGCTTTGGGGGAAAGCAGGGGGACCGGCAGCACGCGGCCCCGTTTGGTCCGCTTGAGGTGTTCCCGCGTGTGACGGGCAAGGCCTGCCTTGGAAGGGCGCTTCAGGCCGACGCCTTCTGGGCCGCCCGCTGCGACGCGGTCAGCGGCAGATTCACCGCATGGGCGCCGGCGCCCAGCAGGGCCTGCACGCCGAGGGCGACGATGAGAAAGACCGGGTACTCCCAGCCGCCGCCCTCGTTGGAGAAGACCCAGCCGTTGCCGGAATGGAACCAGACGGCGCCGATCAGCACCGGCAGAACGCCCAGGGCGACGAGGCGCACCTGGATGCCGAGGATGAGGGCGATGCCGCCGACGACCTCCGCCAGGATGGTCAGGTAGGCGAAGCTGCCGGGCAGGCCGATGGATTCGTAGAAGCCCACGGTGCCGGGAACGGTGAAGACGATGACCTTCAGCACCAGGCTGTGGGCCAGAAACATGAGCCCCAGGGCGACCCGCAGGACGAGGGCGGCGTAAGGGGCGGTTTTGCTATCGATCATGAGATTTCTCCTCTTCGCGCGCGCCTCCGCTGGCGGAAGATCGCGTCGGCTGGTCGTGCGAAGAGAGATATGATTTGCCTTTGCGCACGTCGATAACCAAAATAAACAAACCTTCATTGCATTAATGCAAACAACCAAAACCCGCGGCCGCCGCCCATGACCCCCACGCCCGACATCACCGGCGACCTGCGCACTCTCCTGGCCATCGCCCGCGAGGGGACCCTGGCCGGCGCGGCGCGGCGCCTGCGGGTCAACCACTCCACGGTGTTCCGCCGCCTGGCCGCCATCGAGGGCCGGCTCGGCGCCCGCCTCTTCGAGCGCCAGGGCGGCAGCTACGTCACCACCGCGGCCGGCGAGGATCTGCTGCGCACCGCCGAGCGGGTCGAGGCCGAGGTGGAGGCGCTGGAGCGCCGGCTCAGCGGCCAGGACCTGAGACTGACCGGCAGCCTGCGTCTCACCGCGCCGGACGACCTCGCCGAAGTCATGATCATGCCGGCGCTCGGCGACTTCACCGCGCGCTATCCCGACATCACGGTTGAACTAATCGTCGACAACCGCATGCTGAACCTGACCCGCCGCGAAGCCGATGTCGCGCTGCGCCCCACGCGCCGCCCGCCGGAGACCCTGGCCGGGCGCCGCGTCGCGGGGGTCGCCAGCGCGGTCTACGCCGCCGCCGCACTTGTGCCGCCGGACGCGGAAACGCGAGACCGAGAGCACTGGGCCGGGCAGCGCTGGATCGCCTGGGAGGAAGGCGCCGGCCCGCCGGCCGCGGCGCGCTGGATCGCCGAGAACACCGACCGCCACGACATCGGCTTCCGCTCCAACTCCCTGCTCAACCAGGCCGGCGCGGCGCGCGCCGGGCTCGGCCTGGCGCTGCTGCCTTGCTTCCTCGGCGACGGCAATCCTGCACTGCGGCGGCTCGGCGCGCCGATTCCCGCCCTCGATACCGAGCTCTGGCTGCTGACCCATCCCGACCTGCAGCGCACCGCGCGCATCCGCGTCCTCTTGGACCTGCTCTACGAGTCGCTGCGCCGGCAGCGCGCACTCCTGGAAGGCGAGCGCGCGGGGGCACCGGCTTCTTGAAGCAGGCGCCCCCGCGCCTCATCTAAAGCCGCAGCAGCCAGGACCGGGAAGGGGAGCAACGGCGTGACGGAAAATCCGACGGCGGCGGCGCAGCCGCAACAGGCGGCGCCTTCCCGCCTTCAGGGCTTCATCGAGTCGGTGGCCTTCCAGCGCAGCATCACCATCCTGATCCTGCTCAACGCGGCCATCCTGGGCCTGGAGACGTCACCCCGCGCCATGGCGGCGGCCGGCGGCCTGCTGGTTGCGCTCGACCGCCTCATCATCGCCGTCTTCGCCGCCGAGATCCTGCTGAAGCTCTGGACCTACCGCCGCCGCTTCTTCGCCGACCCCTGGAACCTCTTCGACTTCGCCGTCGTGGCCATCAGCCTGGTGCCCGCCTCCGCCGCCTTCTCGGTGCTGAGGGCGCTGCGCGTGCTGCGGGTGCTGCGCCTGGTCTCCGTCGTGCCTTCGATGCGCAAGGTGGTGCAGGCGCTGCTGGGGGCGATCCCCGGCATGGCCTCCATCGTCGCGCTGCTGGCGCTGCTCTATTACGTCTTCTCGGTGATGGCGACCAAGCTGTTCGGCAGCGCCTTTCCGGAGTGGTTCGGCAGCATCGGCGCCGCGGCCTACTCGCTGTTCCAGATCATGACGCTGGAGAGTTGGTCCATGGGCATCGTGCGCCCGGTCATGGAGGTCTATCCCCTGGCCTGGGCCTTCTTCGTGCCCTTCATCCTCATTACCAGCTTCGCCGTGCTGAACCTCTTCATCGCCATCATCGTCAACGCCATGCAGAGCCAGCATGACGCCGAGAACCAGCAGGCGCTGGCCGAGTTCAGCCGGCAATCGCACGGCGACGCGCAGCGCCTGGAAGACGACCTGAAAGAGCTTCGCGCAGAGCTGCGGACGGTCCGCCGGCTGCTGGAGGATCAGCGCTCCGGCGAGACGCCTTCGCGCAGCCGTTCCTCGAAGGTGGCCTCGGAGTCCGCGCAAGGCCGGTAGATCGACAGGGCATAGGCGACCGCGCCGTCTCCCTTCAGGACGGCCCGCGCCGGATTGACCTCCAGGTGCCGGCGCACCACATCCAGCAATTCCTCCACGGTCTCGTCGCCCTTTAGGCAGGCCTGCAGCCCGTCGATGCGCGCCGAGGCGCCGCCCAGCATATCGGCCACCGCCATGACATAGCCGGCGCAGCGCGCCCGATCCGCGGGCTCGGCCGACTTGCAGTCCTCCAGCAGCTCGGCGCCGCTGCGGTAGCGCGGCTGTTCGTGGGCGAAGAGAGGGTCGGCTGACCGCGCCGGCGCGCTGAGGCCTGCGCACAGCAACAGCCCGAGGACGAAGGGCGCGAACCGGTTTCTGCAGTCTGTCATGGCGCGGTCTCCTTCGGCTTTCCGTTTCCGGCAGCACAGGCCGCTAGGGATGGCTGAACCCGCCATCCTCCCCTGGAGGATTGCCGCGCGGCGCGAAGACCCGCTGGTCCCTTACGGCGCGGTAGTCCTTGAGTGCCCAGTGTACCGAGGGAAAGGCGAGTTGGTCCCAGGGAATGTCCCGCCAGTCGAAAAGGTCCAGCTCCAGCGTCTCCGGCCCCGCCGCCACCTGCGGCGAGGTCAGGCGCGCCCGGAAGATCAGTTGAACCTGCGAGATTCGCGGGATCGAATAGACCGCCAGCAACTGGTCGATCTCCAGGCGGGCCCGCGCCTCCTCCCAGGCTTCGCGGCGCGCGCCCTCTTCCGCCCGCTCGTTCAACTCCATGTAGCCGGCCGGCAGGGTCCAGAACCCCCGCCGCGGCTCGATGGCGCGCCGGCACAGCAATATCCGGCCCTCCCAGGCGGCGACCGAGCCGACGACGATCTTGGGATTCTCGTAGTTGATGAAGCCGCAGTCGGCGCAGACCAGCCGCGGGCGGTCGTCGCCCTCCGGCACCCGTTGCTCGAAACGCGCGCCCGTCGCGCCGCCGGCGGCGGGAGTTGTCGCGAAATCGTCGGAAGCGCCCATGGCGTCATGGTGGCCCAGGGCGGGCGGCACGACAAGAAAGCGCGGGAAAAAAGACGCAGCCCGGACGCGGGGAAGCGGTCAGACCTTGAGGTCGACGAAGCTGCCGCGCGGAATGGTCTTGGCGACCCCCAGGTCAATCCCCGGGTCAATCCCCGGGTCAGTCCCCAGGCTGGCCGCCGGATCGGAGCCGGCTCCCTCGGCTGCCGGCACCGGCCCCGCCGCCACGGGCGCGGCGGCCACGGCTCCGGCCTTCGGCCCCGCAGGAGCGCCCGGCGACTCGACGCCCAGGGCCTTCATCATGGCCAGGGAAAGCGTGGAGAAAGTGGCGGATCCGGTTTGCATGAGCCCAGTATTTTCGCTCGCCGGTTAATGCCGCGTGAATCCCTCGACCGTAAAAATACTCGTTAAAGTGGAAACAATAATCATTCCTTCATTCAACTTAATCACAATTACTAAGCAGAGATTTCCGAAACCTACGGACCTCGGTTTTCCCGCCCGCAATTCGGCGAACCTCCAAATTCGGCCTTAAACTTTTGACAAGAAAAGATTATTTTGACATCGATCGAGATCGCAGGCGGCGCCCGAAATGGCGGCTGCCGCCCAGCCACAGCATTCGCCGAGGCCTAATTCCTTGCAGGACGATGATTACTTTACCGGGTCCAAGGCAAACCCCTAGAAGAAATAAAGATCAAACTTCACATTGTTTTTACCTTAATTTACTATTTCTTGCGGGGGAGCGGTCGTCTTGTCCGAATCGCTAAAGGGGACCCGGGGAAGACAACACGTCGCCGGGCCTGTGGTTGGGGTTCTCATGGTGAGGCTCCGGCACGGATCGGACCGGGCGGCCGGGGAAATCGGGAAGAGCTGAATGAACGATCAGGATCAGGATCTTCATTCTCTGTTACAGCTTGCGCTGGACAAGTCGATTGAGGGTCGCGAACAGCTGACGACGCGCATCGCTCAGTTGTCCCTCGAGCGCGAGCACATGCTGAGCGATCAGGAACGCGACCTGATGTTCGACATCCTCGACAAGCTGATCCACGAATTCGAGGTTCCGATCCGCCAGCGGCTGGCCGAGCGCCTGTCCCGCAACGCGGCGGCCCCCCACGCCCTGATCGTCGCCCTGGCCAACGACGAATTCGCCGTCGCCCAGCCGGTGCTGCTGCGCTCCACCCTGCTGTCGGACGAGGAGCTGATCCGCATCATTCAGCACCGCAGCCGCCAGCATCAGATCGCCATCGCCCGCCGCCGCGACCTCAGCGAGGCCGTGTCCGACGAACTGGTCAACACCCAGGACAGCGACGTGATCACCGCCCTGCTGGAGAATCAAAGCGCGCGCATCTCCAAGGCCACCCTGGCCTATCTGGCAGAGCAGGCCGAGCATATCGACAGCTACCAGGAACCGCTGGTGCGCCGCCAGGACCTGACCGCCGAGTTGGCGGCCCGCCTCTACTGGGTCGTCGCCGCCAGCCTGCGCGGCGAGATCCTGCAGAACTACGACATTCACCCCACCGCCCTGGACGACGCCCTGGAAGGCAGCGTCCTGGACAGCGTGGAGGACTATCGCAACGGCAACGGTCCGAGCGATAACTTGGAGAAGACCGCCGGCGAGCTGGCGCGGTCCATGGCGGCCGAGCGCCCCGTCAACGCCGCGCTGCTGATCAAGACGCTGCGCCAGGGGCAGGTGCCGCTCTTCGAGGCGCTGTTCGAGGAGTGGACCGGGATTGCAATGCCACGGCGCGCCGAGGTGCTCTACGGCCCGGGCGGCGAGGGCCTGGCGATCGCCAGCCTGGCCATGGGGGTTTCGAAGCAGGACTTCGCCACGCTGTTCCTGTTGAGCCGCAGCGCCGGCTCCGGCGGGCAGAAAACCTCGCCCGGCGACCTGGCGCGGGCGACGCGGCTGTTCGACAGAACCAAGCGCGAGGACGCCCAGCACGTGCTGCGCAGTTGGCAGCGCGATCCCGGATTCCAGGCCGCGGTACAGGATCTGGAAATGAACAAGACACGACGTACGGGCATCAAAGAAGGCAGGGGTTAAACGGGGCCGGTGACGACGGATGTAGGCAAACCCAAGATGGTGGCACGCAACGCCGAGTCCGGCGGGGCGCCGAAAGCGGTGTCTCTGCCCAAGGCTCCGGCGATGGAGCCCGCCAGCCACAGCCAGAACCTCGAGGAGCTTCTGGGTATCCTGCAGAACGAACTGCTGGAGGAAGGGCCGCCGACCTGTATCCTGGACGGCGACGGCTCGGTGATCTACGCCAACAGGGGCTACCACAAGATCGCCGAGGCCCTGGCCGCGGCCGACGCGGCGCCGACCCCAACCACACTCGGCCTGCTGCCGCAGGGCGGCGACGCCACGCCTCTCGCCGTCAGCCAGGAACACAAACTGATCATCGACGGCCGCACCGAATACTACCGCGCCAAGCGCCGGCCGATCCGCGGCACCGACGGCGGCCTGCGGGCCACCGCCGTGGTCTATGAGCCGACCACCAAACTGAAGGCCACGGCCACCGCCCTGGTGCAGGCCACCACGCGGCTGGACGACACCACGCGGCTGGTCTCCGACTGGGTGTGGGAAACCGACCGGGACCTGACCCTTACCTTCGTCTCGCCGCGCGTTCACGACGCGCTGGGCTATCACCCGCGGGAAATCATCGGCCGCTCGCTGAACGACCTGCCGCTCGAGCGCACGCCCAAGCTGCTGTCCCTGACCACCAGCGAACGCCACACCCCCTTCCGCGACGTCGAGATCGAGGTCAAGCACCGCAACGGCGAGGCGCTGCTGTTCCGGCTCAACGGCCTGCCGGTCTACTGCCCGGACAGCGGCAACTTCCTCGGCTACCGCGGCACGGCGGAGAACATCACCGCCCTGCGCCAGCGCGAGGACGCGCTGATCAGCGCCAAGGAGAGCGCCGAACTGGCCAACCGCGCCAAGACCGAGTTCCTGGCCAACATGAGCCACGAACTGCGCACCCCGCTGAACGCCGTCATCGGCTTCTCCGAGATCATGGAGAGCGAACTTCTGGGGCCGCTGGGCAGCGCCCAGTACAAGAGCTATGCCGCCGACATCCACGAGAGCGCGCAACACCTGCTGACCCTGATCAACGACATACTCGACGTCGCCAAGATCGAAGCCGGCGCCCACGAATTGCGCGACGAGGAGGTCTGCCCCTACGACATCGTCAGCGCCGTCGAACGCCTGGTCGCCGAACGCGCCAAGCGCGCGGCGCTGAGACTTTCGACGAACCTGCCGGAGGGCCTGCCGCGCCTCAGGGCCGACGAGCGCAAGCTGAAGCAGGTGCTGCTGAACCTCATGTCCAACGCCATCAAGTTCACGCCCGAGCAAGGCCACGTCGACCTGGCCGCGCACCGGGGCGTCGACGGCAGCTTCATCTTCGAGGTGAGCGACACCGGCATCGGCATCGCGGCGGAGGACATTCCCCGCGCCTTCGCCCCCTTCGAGCAGGTCGACAGCCGCCTCAGCCGTCAGTTCGAAGGCACCGGCCTGGGCCTGCCGCTTTCCGACGGCTTCGTGAAGCTGCACGGCGGCAGCCTGAAGCTGGAAAGCCAGCCCGGCGTCGGCACCAAGGCCATCGTCCGCCTGCCCCCCAACCGGGTTATCTGAACGCCGCGTCCTACATTGGAGTCACGGAGACGGCGGATCGCCTTCGGCGAGTCCGGCCCACCCTGATCTGCTCTAGCCGCCGTCCGGCCCGCCGTCCAGGCCGCCACCCAGCCCGCTGCCGAGCCCGGCGAGCAGCCGTCGCAACTCGGCGGCGCGCACGGGCTTGGCGACGACGCCCGCCATATCCAGGGAATGGGCCTCCCCCAAGAGCCGCGCCGCGTCGCGGATGCGCGGATCGAAACCGCTCATCAGCAAGATCCGGGCGCGGCTGCGCTGCTTGGCCAGGAAGCGCAGAAGCTCAATCCCGTCCGTCCCGGGCATCACCAGATCGAGGATCACGACCTGCGGGTCGACTTGCCGGTAGAGCGAACCGAAGTCTTCCGCATCGGTGGTGAAATGCATCGAGTAACCGAGCTCCTCGGCAATATGCCGGACGAAGGCGCCGATAGCCGCCTCGTCGTCACACATGAGCAGTCGCGGTGCGATCATGAACCATCTTCCTCGAACCGGAAAACCTCGCGCAGCTTGCGCGCCAGATCTTTCTTTCTATAGGGCTTGCTGAGCAGAATGCCGGCCAGGGCGGAGCCATGCCCGTTTTCCAGAGCCGCCTCCGCGTAGCCGGAGGTGAAGAGAACTTTCAGACCGGGACGCAACAGCCGTGCCTTCTCGGCCAGCACCGGCCCGGACATACCGCCCGGCATGACGACGTCGGTGAACAGCAGATCGATACCGTCATCGCCGGCCAGAAGCTTCAGCGCCGCCGGACCGTCGCCGGCCTCGACCACCTCGAAACCGAAACTGCGCAGGTTGTCGACTGCCACCTTGCGGACCTGCGCACTGTCCTCGACGACCAGGACCTTGGCGTCGAAGCGCACACTTTCGACATCCGGCGCGCGCGGCGCCGCCGCACCCACTTCCTTCCGGCCGGCGGAGGGCAGATAGAGCCTCACCGTCGTGCCGTGCCCAAGCTCGCTATAGATCTTCACGTGCCCGCCCGACTGCTTGGCATAGCCGTAGATCATGCTGAGGCCCAGCCCGGTTCCCTTCCCCTGCTCTTTGGTGGTGAAGAAGGGTTCGAAGACCTTGTCCAGATTGCTTTCCGCGATGCCGCTGCCGTTGTCGGAGACCGCCAGCATGACGTAGTCTCCGGGCGCGACCTCAACGTTCCGGGCGGCGTAATCGGCGTCCAGCGATTTGTTCGCCGTCTCGATGGTCAAGGTTCCGCCATCAGGCATGGCGTCCCGTGCGTTGATCGCCAGGTTGGCAAAGGCCGATTCGAATTGTGCCGGGTCGGCGTAGGCCGCGCGGAGATCCTCCGCGAACCTCGTTTCGATGGTCAGCCCCTCACCCAGCGTCCGGCGCAACAGCCCTATGGTGTCGCGCAGCCGTAGGTTCACGTCAAAGGCCTTGGGCTCCAACGGCTGGCGGCGCGAGAAGGCAAGAAGCTGGCGCGTCAAGCCGGCGCCCCGCAGGCTGGCGTCGAGCGCCTGCTGTGCCAGTTCCGCCTCCCGCCCCTCTTCGCCGAGGCTCTCGATCAAGAGATCGAGATTGCCGATCGCGACCGTCAGCAGGTTGTTGAAATCGTGCGCCAGCCCACCGGTCAACTGCCCCACCGCCTCGATCCGCTGGGCGTGATGCAACTGGGCCTCCAGCGCCTTCCTCTGGGTAATGTCCTCTTGGATACTGATGAAGTGCGTGATGCGCCCTTCGTCGTTGCGGATTGGCGCGATAGTGGTCGACACCGAAATCAGGCTGCCGTCCTTGCAGCGGTTCTGGAACTCGCCATGCCAGTCCCGACCGGCGCGGATCGTCTGCCAAAGGCGCGCGGCGGCCTCGTCACTCAACTTGCCGGACTTCCATAGCGAGGGACGTTGGCCGATCACTTCCCCCGCGCTGAAGCCCATGCGCTGCAGCAGGCTGGTGTTGGCGTACTCTATGACTCCTTCCGCATCGGTCATGACGATCAGGTTCGCGCTGTGGTCCACCGCATGGGAGAGCTTGCGCAGCGTCTCCTCGCTGCGCTTGCGCTCGCTGATATCGCGGATCACCACCATGAAGGTGGTCTTGCCGTCTTCTTCCAGCCTGCTGACCGCAGCCTCGACGGGAAATTCCTCTCCGTTCTTGCGGCGCGCGGATATCTCGATGTGGTCGCCAACCTTCGGCGGCGGACTGGATTTCCCTTCGGGGTGCTTCGGGCGGCAATGGCGCGCGATCACGTAGGGCGCCGGCAGCAGGAGGTCCAGCGACTTGCCCAGCATCTCCTGAGGGCCGTGGCCGAAGAGCGCCTCGGCCGCGCGGTTGTAGACGGTGATCCGCCACTGCCCGTCCGTCGCGATGATGGCGTCCGGCGCCATCGCGAGAATTTCCTGGAACCGCCTTTCGGCCATGGCCCGCTCGGCGCGGTCGCGTGCCTGCTCGCGGCGGGCCTCAGCCTCGCGAAGCTCCCGCTCGATGGCCGGCACCAGGCGCTTCAGGCGATCCTTGACGATATAGTCCTGCGCACCCGCCCTCATGCCTTCGACCGCCATCTCCTCCGTGAGGGTCCCCGAGACGAAGATGAAAGGTATGTCGAGGCCGCGTTCGCGCAGCATGGCCAAGGCCACCAGGCCGTTGAAAGTGGGCATGGTGTAGTCGCAGAGGATCACCTCCCAGGGCTGGCTGTCCAGGGCCTCGGCGAAAGCCTCCGCAGAGGAAACGCGGCGGCACTGGGGGTCGTACCCGCCGCGCTTGAGTTCCCAGATCTGCAGGTCCGCGTCGTCCGCCGAATCTTCGACGAGAAGCACGCGTATCGGCTTGCCCATTCAGGTATCCTCCGACCGTCAGCCCGGCTGGCGTTGCGGAGTCTCGTTGAGCAGCAGCCAATAGAGCCCGAGTTGACGGGCGGCCGCCAGGAATTCGTCGAAGTTGACCGGCTTGCGCACATAGCTGTTGGCGCCCAGGCTGTAGCCCTCCACGATATCCTGTTCCTCCTTCGACGACGTCAGGATCACCACCGGCAGCAGCCGCGTGCGCTCGTCGGCACGTATTTGCCGCAGGACCTCCAGGCCGCTCACCTTGGGCAGATTGAGGTCCAGCAGAACCACCTGCGGCAAACCGGCGGGGTCGCGGCCCTGGTAGGCCTTCCGGGCGAAGAGATAATCGAGCGCCTCCGATCCGTCGCGCGCCACCACCACTTCGTTGCGGATGTTGTTCTTGGCAAATGCGCGAAGGGCTAAAGCCTCGTCGTCGGGATTGTCTTCCACCAACAGGATGACTTTCGGGGACATCGCTTAACCTCTGCCAAATCTTTGGTCCAAAGTGAAATAGAAGGTCGCACCCTCGCCGACCTCGCTTTCAGCCCAAATGTCGCCGCCATGGCGGCGCAGAATACGCAGCACGGTGGCCAGTCCGATGCCCGTACCGGCGAAGCTCTGGTCGTCATGCAAGCGCTGAAACGGCTGAAACAGCTTCTCGGCATAGGCCATATCGAAGCCGGCGCCGTTGTCGCGGACGAAATAGTGGGTCACGCCGTCATGCACGCCGCAGCCGAACTCGATGCGCGCCGGCGTCTTCCGCGCCGTGAACTTCCAGGCGTTGCCCAGAAGGTTCTCGATGGCGATCCGCAGCAAGCGGACGTCGCCCCTGGCCGCCACAGACCCGTCGATGACGAAATCGGCCAGGCGATCGGGCTCGCGCGCGCTGAGATCCTGCACCACGGCCTGCGCGATGGCGCCGAGATCGACATCCTGCGGATTCATCTCGCTGCGGGTAACGCGCGACAACATGATGAGGTCGTCGATCAGCAGGCCCATGCGCTGGGCCGCCCGGCGCACGCGGTTGAGATAGTCCCGCCCTTCCTCACCCAGTTGCTCGGCGTAGTCTTCCACCAACGCCTGGCTGAAGCCGTCGATGGCGCGCAGCGGCGCGCGCAGGTCATGGGAGACCGAGTAGCTGAAAGCCTCGAGTTCCTGGTTCACCGCGGTCAATTCGTTGTTGTCGCGGACCAGCCGCTGGTTCAGTTCCTCGATCTCGTGATGGATCCGCCGTTGCTCGGTAACGTCGCGCACGGCGGCGATGATCAGCGCGCCTTCTTCCATGTCCACCGGCGACAGACTGATCTCCACCGGAAACTCGCTGCCGTCGGCCCTCTGTCCGAAGAGTTCCTGCCCTTCACCCATGGGGCGCGTGCGCGGCTCCGCCGCAAAAGCCCTGCGGCGGCTGACATGGCCGCTGCGGAAGCGTTCGGGGACCAGGGCCTCGACCGGCTGCCCCACCAAGTCGTCACGGGAATAGCCGAACAGCCGCTCCGTCTGCGCATTGACCAAAACGATGCGTCCCTCGGCATCGGCGATGACCACGGCATCTGGGGCCGCTTCCAGCAGCGCCCGGAAATGGTTCTCGCGCGCGACGCTGCGCGGTTTCACAGTCCACCTTCCCGGCGGCGGGGCGCCCAGGCGGAACGGCTCGCGCGGCGGCGGGCACCGGGATCGGTGGATGCGCCATCAACCTGCGCCGGCACGAAGTGACCTAACGATGTGCCTTGCGCCCTTCGTCCTTCGAACACAAACACCTCAAAAAATACACTCTGCAAACTCTCCGGGCTCTTCTGGCGGAGGGAACAGATTCACCATCGCCGCACATCCCTGCCTGCCGCATCGGACTCACCCCCGGCGCGCAGGCCCGATGCCTCCCGCCAGCCAGGCGGGTATTCTGACCCAGCATCCGAGTCGTTTTCTAGAGAATTTTGTCCGCATAGCGGCATTGCGCGGATAGCTGTGGTCGAAAACCACCGAAATAGTTAGCTTTACCACCGATGAGCGCCCGCGACGATTGGTTCAAAAAGACCGACTCAAATACTCAGCATTCCCAGGCCTTCGGTTCTCCACGCGCGGCCGCGCTGGCCGGAATGCGCGACAGCGTCGGCGTGCCGATGCTGGTGCTGGGCTCCTCCTACCTGGGGTTCGGCTCTCTGGTGGAGGGGGCCGGCCTCAGCGTCTGGCTGGGGATCTTCTCCACCTTCACCGGCTGGGCGCTGCCCGGTCAGATCGTGGTGATCGAGCTCTACAGTCTCGGCAGTTCCCTTCTGGTGGTGGCGGCGGCGGTGGCCATGACCAATGCCCGCCTGCTTCCCATGACCGTCACCCTCATGCCCTATCTGCGCGCGCCGGGCACGCCGCGCTGGCGCTACTATCTCGTCTCCCACTTCGTCGCCGTGACCGCCTGGGCGGCGGCCATGCGACTCTGCCCGCGCCTGCCGGAGAACCAGCGCCTGCCGTACTTCGCCGGCTTCGGCGTCGCCCTCTGGTCCATGTGCCTGGTGACCACCGCCGCCGGCTATTACCTGGCCGGCGGGCTGCCGGGCTTCGTCACCCTGGGCCTGGTGTTCCTCAACCCCATCTACTTCATGCTGGTCTTCGTCGCCGACGCCCGCCACCGCGCGCGTATGCTGGCGCTGGTCCTGGGCGCCCTGCTCGGCCCGCCGCTGCACCTGCTTTCCGCCGACTGGGGCCTGCCCGTCACCGGCGTGGTGGCCGGCAGTCTCGCCTTCGGGGCCGACCTGCTGCTGCCGTCCAAGACGAGAGGCGGCGGCCGTGCCTGAGAACGCAGCTATGAACGCCCCGCTTTGGGCCCTGACCCTGATGATCGTCGGCGCGCTGGCGACCTATTTCTGGCGCGCCTTCGGCGTCGCGCTCTCCGGGCGCATCGACACCGCCAGCCGCCTCTTCGAATGGGTCACCTGCGTCGCCTATGCCCTGCTGGCCGGCCTCATCGCCCGCATGATCCTGCTGCCCAACGGCCCCCTGGCCGAAGCCGCCTCGCCGGACCGCATCGCCGCGGCGGTCGTCGCCCTGGCCATCTTCTTCCTCACCCGCCGCAACATCGGCCTGGGCGTGGCCGCCGGGGCTGGCGCGCTGGTGCTGATGAGCTGGGGCCGCGGCCTCTTCTAGCGCTTCCGCCCGGGCCGCCGGCGCCTGGCGCCCTTGCGCCCGGCCGGGGTGCGCCCTATACCCAAGGGAGCACGTCGCCCCCTTGGAGGCACACAGCGGAGCTAAGCGGCCCAGGCGTATGACCTCTCTTCTCGACAGCTTGCTCGCACCGGTCGGTAGCGAAACCTTCTTCCGGGACTACTTCGGCAAGAAGCACCTGCACGTGAAGGGCACGCCGGAGCGCAGCGCCGCGATCATGACCCTGGCGGGGCTCAACTCGCTCATGTCGATGACCTCCGTCTGGTCGCCGCAGACCCTGAAGCTGGTCATGGACCGCAATCCGGTGCCGGTGCCCGATTACTGCACGCGCACCCTGGCGCTGGGCGGCGACGGCAGCGCGCTGCGCCCCGACCCGGACCTGGTGCAGGACTGGATCGGCAAGGGCGCCTCGGTGGTATTGAACGACATCGACGCCCTGGCGCCGGGTGTGCGCCAGTTCGCCAACGAACTGCAGGAGGCGACCGGCGGCAGGAGCCAGGCCAACGTCTACTTCTCGATGTCGCAGCACCAGGCCTTCGGACCGCACTGCGACGTACACGAGGTCTTCGCCGTGCACTGCAACGGCGAAAAGGTCTGGAACATCTACGAGAACCGCGAAGATACGCCGATCAACCACCCCAGCTTCCAGTTCGGCGACAGCGAAAGGGAGCGCCGCGCCGGCGAAGTGGCGGAGAAAGTGCTGATGCAGCCGGGCGACCTGCTCTACATTCCGCGCGGCCTCTATCACGACGCCCTGGCCTCGGAGAACGGCGCCCTGCACATCGCCTTCGGCGTCACCCTGCCCAAGCCGCTGGACCTGCTGGGCATCATCTGGGAAGCGGCGGTGCTGGACCCGGAGCTGCGCGCCGACCTGCCGCACAAGGCCGACGACGAGGCGCTGGGCAAACTCTTGAAGAAGATCGGCAAGAAGGCCGAGCAGATCCTCGCCGGCAAGGCCGCGCGGCAGGCCGCCGTGAAAGCGGTCGAAGACTGGCCCTACGAATTCAAGAGCTACGACCTGGTGAACCAGGTGAAGATTCCCTGCGCCCCGGCCCTCGCGCGACAGACAAGTCAGGCCGCCGGCGCGGGCGAGAGCTACCGCGTCAGCAAGACCGTGCGCGTGGTGCAGCAGAACGGCCGCCCGGTCCTCACCGACGGCAAGCAGCACGTCGAGGTGCCGGGCGACATCGCCAGCCAGGTCAGCTTCATCATGAGCCGCGACACGGTGAGCGCCGCGGCGCTGAAGTCTCAGTTTCCCGAGATGACCGAGGCCGCCGTCGCCGAGCTGATCCAGAACATGAAGGCCATGCGCGCCATCGGCTAGTATCTCTTCCCCGCCCTCGGCGAGGGAGGGGCCCAAGCAAAAGCGGGGGGATGAGAGGGAACGAGGCAACTCTATCGTCAAAGGCCCGGCAAGACTGCTGCCTCCTCGCCCGGCTTCGGCTAAACTCGCCTCGCTCGCCAAGCCCACGCACCCCTCGCCCGAGAGGGGAGAGGAAAGGAAGAAGTGATCACCGGTGACGTGAACCTGCCTCTCATCCTGCTGGCCGCGCTGATCGCGACCGGAAGCCCCGGCCCGGCGACCCTGGCCATCGCGGGCACCTCCATGGCCTCCGGCCGGCGCTATGGCCTGGCCCTTGCCGCCGGCGTCACCACCGGCTCGCTCACCTGGTCCATCGCCGCGGCGGCGGGCCTCAGCGTCGTCATGCTGGCCAACGCCTGGGCCTTCGAGGCGATGCGCTACCTCGGCGCCGCCTACCTGATCTTCCTGGCCGTGAAGTCGGCGCGCTCGGCCCTCAAGCCCGACGCCCCGGCGGCGACGAAGATCCTCGCCCCGACGCTGACCGCGGCCTACCGGCGCGGCCTGCTGCTGCATCTGACCAACCCGAAGGCGATCCTCTTCTTCGGTTCGCTCTACGCGGTCGGCGTGCCGGCGGGATCTTCGCCCGCCACCCTGGCCGTGGTCATCGCCGCCATCGGCATCCAGAGCCTCGTCGTCTTCCACGGCTACGCCCTGCTGTTCTCCAGTCCGCCGATGACCGCCGGCTACGCCAAGCTGCGCCGCTGGTTCGAAGCGGTCTTCGCCGTCGCCTTCGCCGCCGCCGGCATCAAGATCCTGACCGCGCGGCTGAACTAGCCTGCCCCGCTCCCGCAAGGGGAGCGGGGATACGATCAGGCCACGCTTTCCAGCACCATCGCACCAGACGGGACGTCACAAGAACGCCCGCCCGATCGTCAATGGGGGAGCAATCAACCACGGACAAGGCATAGGCATGCAAAGAACGACCCTATTCCGACCGGCAACAGCAATGGGAGTGATGTCAATCATGCTGATCTCGGCTTCATCGGACGCGAGCGCCCAGGAAACCAAAGCCACGACCGCCATCGTCAACCCCGCAGGCCTCTACGACCCAGCCCCGAACGGATACAGCCACGCGGTCGTCGCCACGGGCGGCAGCCGTATCGCCTATATCGCCGGCCAAGGGGGCGAAGACGCGAACGGCAAGCTGTCGCCGCAATTCTCGGATCAGGTCGAACAGGCCTATGCCAACCTGCGCAGCGCGCTCGACGCCGTGGGTGCGAAGCCCGGCCAGGTCACGAAGATCACGACCTATGTCGTCGACTACGACCAATCCAAACTCGGTGCGATGACTGAGGCCGTGAAGCAGACCTTCGGCGACGCCTTGCCGGCGCAGACCCTCGTGCCCGTGCCGCGCCTCGCCCTCGATGGGATGCTCTTCGAGGTCGATGCCGTGGCCGTTCTCGACTAGGGCCGATCAGGGCCGGCGGGAACCGCCGAAGGCGATCCATCGGCTCTGTGAAGCTGCTCTATGCCTTCGAGATCGATCGGATTCACACGATTGGACGGGGCCACATTGCGGCTCCGTCCAATCGTGATCCGACCTAGATCAAGCCGCGTCTTCCAGGGCCTTCACGCCGGGCAGGGTCTTGCCTTCGAGCCATTCCAGGAAGGCGCCGCCCGCCGTCGAAACGTAGGAGAAGTCGTCGATCGCCCCGGCGTGGGCCAGCGCCGCCACGGTGTCGCCGCCGCCGGCCACGGTCAGCAGCTTGCCGTCCCTGGTCAGCTTGGCCGCCGCCTGGGCCACCGCGTTGGTCGCCGCGTCGAAGGGCGGAATTTCAAAAGCCCCCAAGGGTCCGTTCCACACCAGGGTGGCGCAGGCCGCCAGGCGCTTGGCCAGATGCTCGGCCGTCGCCGGGCCGCAGTCGAGGATCATCTTGTCCGCCGGCACCGCCTTCACCGAGACCGTCTCGTTGGCGGCGCCGGCCTTGAACTCGCCGGCCACCACCGCGTCGGTCGGCAGCACCACGTCGCAGCCGGCGGCCTTGGCCTTGGCGAGGATGTCTCTCGCCGTCTCCGCCAGGTCGTGCTCGCAGAGCGACTTGCCGACGTCTACGCCGACGGCGTTCAGGAAAGTGTTGGCCATGCCGCCGCCGATCACCAGCACGTCGACCTTGGCCACCAGGTTGCCCAGCAGGTCGAGCTTGGTGGAGATCTTGGCGCCGCCGACGATGGCCGCCACCGGCCGCTTCGGCTTTTCCAGCGCCGCGGCCAGATGCTCCAGTTCCGCCTGCATAAGGCGCCCGGCCGCCGCCGGCAGCAGGCGCGCCACGCCCTCGGTGGAGGCATGGGCGCGGTGCGCGGCGGAGAAGGCGTCGCTCACATAGGCATCGCCCAGCGCCGCCAGGGCCTCGGCGAAGTCCGGGTCGTTGGCCTCCTCGCCCGCATGGAAGCGCAGATTCTCCAGCAGGGCGACGCCACCGTCCTTCAAACCCTTGGCGACCGCCTCGGCGGGCGCGCCGATGCAGTCTTCGGCGAAGGCGACCTCCTGGCCCAGCACCTGGGAGACGGCGGGCACAAGCGGCTTCAGCGACATCTCCGGGTTCGGCTTGCCCTTGGGCCGGCCGAAGTGGGAGAGCAGCAAGACCTTGGCGCCCTTGGCCGTCAGGTCCCGGATGGTCGGCGCCGCGCGCTCGATGCGCGTCGCGTCCGTGACCTTACCGTCGGCCATGGGCACGTTGAAGTCGACGCGGAGCAGCACGGTCTTGCCGGCGACATCCAGGTCGTCGAGGGTCTTGAACTTCGGCATCGGGGGCCTCGCTGAGATTAACGGGACGGCGCGCCTTCAGGCAGCTCTTAGTCGGTCGAGCGGGCCGGAGTTTCGCCAAAAGCCGCGCCGCGGGCAAGCGGCGCGGCGGCAATCAGGCCATCGCGGCGGCCGCTTGACCTTCCAGGTGCTGGACCAATTCGGCCGGCAGCGCGAGACGGCCGGCCAGGGCCTCCAGATAGGCCTGCTCCATCGGATGATCGGGATCTATGGCGATGCGCGAGGCCAGCCACAGCTCGGCGGCCTGTTCCGGCCCCTGGGCGAGCCCGGCGATGTCCTGCAGGCTGGGGGGCTTGGCCAGGGCGTCGAAGACGAAGCCCTTGGCCTCTGCATCCAGCGGCAACTGGCCGACCTTGTCGAAGATGGTCTTTTGCTCCTCGGGGCCGATGTGGCCGTCGGCATTGGCGGCCGCGATCATGGCCAGCACCAGCGCCAGCTCGAAGGGGCGCCCGTCATTGGCCGGCGCGGTTTCCGGCAAGAACCTGGAACCCGCCGGCGGCGGCGCGCCGGGGAGTGTCGCCGGAGCCGGCGCGGCGCCTGCCTGCGGCGCCTGCTTGCCGGCCTGCCAGTTCTGGTAGGCCTTGAAGGCCAGCGCGCCGAGCACCGCCGCGCCACCGTAGCCCACGGCGCCGCCGGCCAGCTTGCCGACGGTCTTGCGCGCCTTCTTGCTGCCGATCAGAAGCCCCAGCACGCCGCCGGCGGCGAGCCCGCCAGCCACACCGCCCATGCCGCTGCCGGCCAGCCTTTCCTTTGCGCTGTCCACCATGCCGCCGGCCGACCGGCCGGCCTGGGGGCCGAGAAACTGTTCAAGAAGACTCTGGGGATTCATCGACTCTCTCTCCGCTCTCTTGCGTTCGAGAGATCAGATAGGAACGCGCGGCGCCGGCCGCAATCGAAAGCGGACGTCAGACCGCCTGCCCCGCCGCGTGGCCGGAGGACCAGGCCCACTGGAAATTGTAGCCGCCGAGCCAGCCGGTAACGTCCAGGCACTCGCCGATGAAGTAGAGGCCGGGAACCGACTTCGCCTCGAAGGTCTTGGAGGAGATCCCGTCGGTGTCGACGCCGCCGGCCGTCACCTCCGCGGTGCGGTAGCCCTCGGTGCCGCCGGGCTTCAGGCGCCAGCGGTTCAGCCTCTCGCCCACCTGGCGCAGCTTCTTGTCGGAGAGGTCGGCCAGGCGTCCGTCGATGCCCGCCTCCTCGCAGATCATCGCCGCGAGGCGGCGCGGCAGCCATTCCGACAGCAGGTTGTGCAGTTCCAGTTTCGGCTTGTCGCCGCGCGCTTGGCGCAGTTCCGCGAAGGCGTCGCGGCCGGGCAGCAGGTCGACAACGATCTCCTGGCCCGGCCGCCAGTAGCTGGAGATCTGCAGGATCGCCGGGCCGCTGAGGCCCCGGTGGGTGAAAAGCAGCGCTTCGCGGAATGACACCTTGCCGCAGGACACCACCGCCTCGGCGGAGACGCCGCTCAAGGGTTTCAGTTGCTCCAGCACCAGCGGGTCGAAGGTAAAGGGCACCAGCGCCGGGCGCGGCGGCACCACCTGGAGGCCGAACTGTTCCGCCAAGTCATAGGCGAAACCGGTCGCGCCCATCTTCGGGATCGACGGTCCGCCGGTGGCGACCACCAGGGACTCACAGTCAAAGTCGCCCTTGTCCGTCGCGACCTGGAAGCGCGCCTCGCGCCGCTCGACCCGCGTCACCGCCGTCTCCGCCATCAACTCGACGCCGGCCGCCGCGCAGTCGCCCAGCAGCAGATCGATGATCTGCTGCGAAGAACCGTCGCAGAACAGCTGGCCCAGCGTCTTCTCGTGCCAGGCGATGCCCGCGGCCTCGACCCGCGCGAGGAAGTCCTGCTGGGTGTAGCGCTTCAGCGCCGAGACGCAGAAGCGCGGATTGTCGGAGAGGTAGTTCGCCGGGGCGCAATGGAGGTTGGTGAAGTTGCAGCGCCCGCCGCCGGAGATGCGGATCTTCTCCGCCGGCTTCTTCGATTTCTCGATCACCAGCACCGCGCGGCCGCGCCGCCCCGCCTCGATGGCGGCCATGAGGCCGGCAGCCCCGGCGCCGAGGATGATGACATCGAAGCTGCGCAAGTCGTCACTCCACCGGATAGGGGCCTTCAGCGAAGACCTCGGCGTGGTAGCTCTTGGAGCCGATCTCGCGCGCCAGCGCGCTACCAAGCGGGCGGCCCGCTGCCAGATCCGCGACGACCTGGGCGAAGTCGTACGTTGGGCGCCAGCCCAGCTCGTCGCGCGCCTTGGCGTTCACGTAGACCCGGTCGAGGGACGGAAACATCCGCCAACCGTGCGCGGCATAGAGGTTTTCGTAGGCCGGCACAAGGCGGCGCACCACTGCGGCAGCATCGCGGCGCAGCTCAGGCAGATCATCGGGCCCGAAGGGCGTAGTCGCGCTGACGATGTAGCGCCCGAAGCCAAGGGCCGCGGCGCGTTCGGCCGCCAGCAGGTGCACCGTCACCGCATCCTCGATGTCGACCCGGCGCGCCAGGAACTCGTTCGCCTTGACGTTGGCATCCGCATAGCCGTCCCGCATCGCCGGGCTGTCGTCGGGCTCCGGAAAGAAGCGCGACGTCCGCAGCACCACGACCGGCAGGCCGAAACGGCGATGGAAAAGCTGGCACAGATTCTCGGCCGCCGTCTTGGTGACGCCGTAGATGTTCTTCGGCACCGGCGCCACCTCCTCGGTGATCCAGGCCGCGGGCTCACCGGGCGGCGGCACCAGAGCATCACCGAAAACGCTGGTGGTGCTGGTGAAGACGAAGGCCCCGACGCCCGCCTCCACCGCTTCTTCCAACAGGTTCAAGGTGCCGGTGATGTTGGTGTCGATGAAGTCCTGGCGGCTGTGCGTCGCCACATGAGGCTTGTGCAGCGTGGCCGCATGATAGACCGTCGCAACGTCCCGCAAGCAGCGACGGACGAAGGCCCGGTCGGTCAGCGAACCTTGCCGGGTCGTACAGGGCGAGGCAAGGATGTCCAGGCCCTCGACCTGGTCCCCGCGCTGCCGCAGGCTGCGCACCAGCGCCTCGCCCAGATAACCTGCGCTGCCTGTAACCAGTACTTTCATTGCAACTCTGCGTTCCAGGGAAACCGGACCCGCACCATGACCGAAACACACGCCGACGACCAGAGTCTGCTGCAAGCCTTGCGCCGTGAGTTGACCGCCTGTGCCAAGGCGGGCGAGACGGTCACCTATCAGGACCTGGCCTGGCGCGTCGCCTTTCCCGGCCCCCATGCCATCCACCGCCTGACCGAACTGCTGGAGGCCCTGGTGCGCGACGACCATGCCGCCGGGCGGCCGCTGCTGGCGGCCCTGGCGGTCAGCCGGGCGCAGAGGAACGCCGCGGGCGACGGCATCCCGGGCCGCGGCTTCTTCCAGCTTCTGAACCAACTGGGCCGCTATGCGGGGCCCGACCAGGGGCCCGAGGCCGCCGCTTGCCATGCGCGCGAATTGCAGGACGCCCTGGCCTACTGGCGCTGACGCTTTACTTGACATGCGGTCGCAACCGGCGTTTTAATCCCGGCCCTCGGGGGTCCGCGATCTCCCCGTCAGGCGGCCAGTCCGAAACGGTGTGCCCAAGAATCGCGTTCTGGTCCTGCTTGAAGGAAGGAACGCGCATGCCTGACCAAACGCTGATATCACCACAAGAACTTTTCGACCGCCTCGGCAGCGCCGGCGCGCCGCGCGTTATCGATGCGCGCATCGAGGAGGATCTCGCCGCCGACCCCCGCCGGCTTCCCACGGCCCTCAACCGCCCCGGCCTCGCCGCCGCAGAGTGGGCTGCCGAATTTGCGGGCGAAGAGGCCGTCGTCTACTGCGAGCGCGGGCTGAAGATCAGCCAGGGCGCCGCCGCCTGGCTGCGGCACGCGGGCGCCCGGGCGATGGTTCTGGAAGGCGGCTTCCAGGGCTGGATCGCCGCCGGCCTGCCGCTGATCCCGCAAGACCGACTGCCACCGCGCGACGCGCAGGGCCGCACCCTCTGGGTCACCCGCGCCAGGCCGAAGGTCGACCGCCTGGCCTGCCCCTGGCTGATCCGCCGCTTCGTCGACCCCGATGCGGTCTTCCTCTACGTCGCGCCGTCTGAGGTGGCGGCGGTGGCCGAGCGCTTCGGCGCCGCGGCCTTCGACATCGACGGCGCCTTCTGGGGTCACCGCGGCGAGGGCTGCAGCTTCGACACCATGGTCGAGGAGCTCGGCCTCGCCACCCCGGCGCTGGAGCGCCTCGCCACCGTGGTGCGCGGCGCCGACACCGGGCGGCCGGAACTGGCGGCGGAGTCCGCCGGACTGCGCGCCGCCTGCCTGGGCCTGTCGCGGCGCCACGCGGACGATCTGGCGCAGCTCGAGGCCGCCATGGCACTCTACGACGCCTTCTATCTCTGGGCCCGCGACGCGGCGGCCGAGACCCAAGGCCGGCCGCGCGCCGCGCAGGAGATCCGCCATGCCCAGTAGCACCTCAGCCCTGGAAACCGAACGCCTCGGCGCCGACGGCCGCGCCTGGCCCAGCTTCGGCGAGGCCGTCGCGGTCTGGGGCCGCGTGGCGGCGCTGAGCTTCGGCGGGCCGGCCGGGCAGATCGCGGTGATGCACCGCATCCTGGTGGAGGAGAAGCGCTGGCTCGGCGAGGCGCGTTTCCTGCACGCGCTGAACTTCTGCATGCTGCTGCCCGGCCCGGAGGCCCAGCAACTCGCCGTCTATATCGGCTGGCTGCTGCACCGCACCGCCGGCGGCCTGATGGCCGGCCTGCTCTTCGTGCTGCCGGGCATGCTCGCCATCATGGGGCTCAGCGTGATCTACGCGCTCTACGGCAACCTCGGCGCGGTGGCGGCGCTGTTCTTCGGGCTCAAGGCGGCGGTGCTCGCCATCGTGCTGCAGGCGGTGGTGCGCATCGGCCGGCGCGCCCTGAAGAACCCGGTCATGGTGGGGCTGGCGGCGGCTTCCTTCGTCGCCATCTTCGGCTTCGCGGTGCCCTTCCCCGCCATCATCCTGGGCGCCGGCCTGATCGGCGCCCTGGGCGCGATGAGCGGCCTGAGGGCCTTTGCCGGCGGCGGCGGCCATGGCACCGTCGGCAGCAGCCAGGTGGACGACGCCCAGACCATCCTGGGCGTGGAGGTCCCCGGCCACGCACAACCCGCGCGCCGGCGCACGCTGAAGGTCGCGGCGCTGCTGCTGTTCCTCTGGCTGGCGCCGACCGCGGCGCTGCTCGCGCTGCTGGGGCCGGACAACGTGTTCAGCGACATCGCGCTGTTCTTCAGCCAGATGGCGGTGGTGACCTTCGGCGGCGCCTATGCCGTGCTGGCCTACGTCGCCCAGGCGGCGGTCGACACCTACGGCTGGCTGGCCCCCGGCGAGATGCTGGACGGGCTCGGCATGGCGGAGACCACGCCGGGGCCGCTGATCATGGTGACCCAGTTCGTCGGCTTCATGGGCGCCTTCCGCGATCCCGGCGGCCTGACGCCGCTGGCCGCCGGGGTGCTGGGCGCGCTCCTGACCACCTGGGTCACCTTCGCGCCCTGCTTCCTGTGGATCTTCCTGGGTGCGCCCTACATCGAGCGGCTGCGCGGCAACCCGGCGCTGTCGGCGGCGCTGACCGCGATCACCGCCGCCGTGGTCGGAGTCATCCTGAACCTGGCGCTATGGTTCGCCCTGCACGTGGTCTTCCGCGAGGTCGTGCCCTTCCAGCACTTCGGCCTGGACCTCTCCCGGCCGGTGCTCACCTCCATCGACTGGGCGGCGGCGGCCCTGGCCGCGGCCGCGCTGCTTGCCGTGTTCCGCCTTCGGGTCGGCACGGGGCTGCTTCTGACCGCCGCCGCAGTGACAGGGCTGGCACTGCACGCCGCGGGCATCGTGGCGCCCTAGAGCCCAGTCGCGCGCCACGGGTCCGCCGTGCCATACTGCGGGGACCGGAAGGAGATCCCTATCATGGCCGCCGAGCCCGCAAGACGCCGTACCCCCGACAAACCCGGCAGGCAGCGCCTGGCGCGCGGGGAGCGGCGCCGGCACTTGCTGCAGGCGGCTGCGGAGTTCTTCGCCGAAGCCGGCTTCGAGGGCACGACGCGGGCGCTCGCCGAACGGCTCGGCGTCACCCAGGCGCTTATCTACCGCTACTTCCGCTCCAAGCAGGAGCTGATCGACGCCGTACTGGCGGAAGTCTTCGGCGAGCGCTGGAAGCCCGAATGGGACACTCTGCTGGCGGATACCGAGAGGCCGCTGGAAGAGCGCCTTGCCGATTTCTACATTGCCTATCATGCCCAGAGCACCGCACTTTCCATGCGGCTCTTCGTACGCAGCGGACTGGACGGGCAATCACTTCCCGGTCGCCACGGCGCCCGCCTGACCGAGCGCATCTTCGCCCCGGTGATAGCCGCGCTGCGCAGCGAAGCCCGCCTTCCCGGGCTATCCGAGAAGAAGATGATGCGCGGCGAGCGGGAGTTGGCCATGACGCTGCACGGCGCCGTGGTCTTCCTCGGCATTCGCCGTCACGTCTATCAGATGCCCATGCCGAAGTCCGTCGACGATGTCATCCGCCTGCAGGTGGAGACCTTCGTCGCCGGCGCACGGCAGTCGATCGTGAAGCTTCACGCAGCCGCCGCGGACTCCGGCCTGGCGGTGCCGCAATTGACGCCGCGGCGGCGGCGCGGATAGAGGCCCCCGCATCTGCGGCTTGCGTGCGGAGGTGAGGTTAAGCCGGTACCGCGGCGGAGAAATCTCCTCATGTTGAGGCGCAGCGGCAGGCGCGCCTCATCGCCCTGCGGGCAGGCCCCGTCTCAGCGCTTCAGGTCATCGACGTATTTAAAGAACGTGAAGGTGTAGTCGCGTTCGGCGCGCGACTGGTGGCAGTTGAAGCAGCCTTCGTAGCGTGCCGGATCACTGTGCTTCAGCTTGCCGGTCGCATCGTACCAGGCGTAATCCCAGTCGCCGTTGCGCTTGCCGGCCGGGAAGGCCGCGCCCCAGCCCGTCCGCTTCTCCATGACGAAGACGTTCCGAACTTCCGGCGCGGCGATGAAGCGGCCCTCGGCGTCACGCCGGGGCGTCTCGCCGTCCAGTTCGGCGGGATGGTCCTCCATCACCAGCACCGTGCCATCGGGCAGTGGCGCGCCGGCCTGCGCCGCCTCAAGCGCCGCCGGGTTCACGTAGAAGAAGCGCTTCGTCTTGCGGTCCGGGCGGTCGATGTCCAGATAGCGCACGAAGGTATCCTGGTAGCCGGCCGGAAAGGCGACACGCTCGGGACCGGCCGCGGCGCCGCTGGCCGACAATAAAAGACCCGCCAGAACCAGCGCCATGGTGCGTTTCATCCTCACCTCCCTCATGGCTTGACCTGCACCGCAAGGCGCATCGCCGAATGGATGACGCATTCCACCTCGAACGCGCCGGCCTTGCCGAGAGGCAGTTCGGAACTGCTGCCCGGCGCCTGCTTGCCCAGATCGACGCCATGGCCGGCGGTCGGCACGAAGACGTTGTGATCGACGGCATCATCGTTGAGGAAGACGAGACGGTCGCCGACCCGCGCTTCGACCTTCGCCGGCACATAATTGGCGCCCTCCATCCGCACGGTGACCTCGGCCGCCTGCGCGGCGACAGGCGCGGCGGCAAGCAAGACAGCGAAACTGACAGACGGATATCGGCGCATGACGGGACTCCCCAAATGGGCCTTGGAGAGGGGAGCTTCGATCTGCGTTGCATAAGTTGTCAATTGACAACTTAGTGATGTTGCATCGCAGCGGCGCGGTCGCCTGCCGGGCGCGGCGGCTTGGCGATACTGAGAAGAGCAGCCTGGAGCCGTCGCGCAGTTGCGGCGGTTGGGCGGCGCAGGCCGCTCAGCCCATCGCCGCGGTCTCCTTGGAATCGCGGTGGCTCACCTTGTCGAGGTGCAGCGTCACCAGCGCGGTGCCGATCCAGGCGGCGTTGTAGAGGACGCCGCAGAGCAGCATGAGCTCGCCCGGCAGCGGCCCGATGGCCGCGCGCTCCACCAGCTCGGTGAGACCGCTGACCGGCACCGGATGGATGACGATCTTGCCTGAATAGGCAACGGTCTGGATCAGCAGGATCCAGACGTAGTTGCGGCGCAGGCGGCGGCCGACCGCGCGCAGGAAAGAGATATGATAGTGTGGTGTTAGATAGTCCGCCGCCAGGGTGTCCTGCCAGCCTTCTTCGGTGTGCAGATCGCCCTCGCGCAGCATGGGGGCGTAGAAGTGCGTCTCCATCCAGCGCGCCCTGGCCCGCCAGACGTTGAAGTAGCGGTAACGCCGGGCCTCCAGGATCAGGAACAGCGTCACCAGGATGCCGACGAGGACCAGCGGCACCGGCGAGGCCTCCCTGGAGGAAAAGGTGATGGACAGGGCGATGCCCAGGGTCACCACCGACCAGTTGGTCGTGTTGTCCAGGCGGGTGCGCCAGATGGTGCTGCGGTAGACCTCGGCCCTATAGAGGTGCGCCAGCGCGCCGATGTCGGCGGTGCTGAAGCTGCGGGGCTGCTCCGTCGTCTCTGCCAAGGGCGTAACCACGGTATTCCTCCCCTTCATCGTTGTTCTTGCGGGCAAGCTTAGCACCCTTCCCCGAAAGCGCGGAATCGACGGGGCGGCGCAGTGGCGCTAAGGTGTGCGCCGCCGAGACGGCGGGAATCGAGAGATCATGCTGCACGACATCAGGGGATTGCCGCAGACCGCGGCCAGCGCCGAGGCCCTGCGCGCCTTCGACGCCACGGTGGAAGCCTACCTGAGCTTTCAACTGGCCACCGGCGACCGGCTGAAGGAAACCCTGACCCTGGATCCCGGCATGCCTCTGGCGCACTGCCTGAAAGGCTGTTTCCTGCTGCTCTTCGCCAAGCGCGACCTCGCCGCCCGCGCCGCCAAGGCGCTGGCCGACGCCACGGCAGCCGGCGAGCGGAACGGCCTGACGCGGCGCGAGACGGACCACCTGACGGCGCTGGACACCTGGCTGAGCGGCGACATGCAGGCCGCGGCCGCCTGCTATGACGCCATCTTGATCGACCATCCGCTGGACATCGTGGCCTTGAAGCTGGCGCAGTACCTGCACTTCTACCTGGGCGACGCGCCGGCCATGCGCGGCTCCGTCACGCGGCCTTTTTACGCCTGGGACGACGACGTGCCCGGCTACGGCTACCTGCTGGGCCTGAAGGCCTTCGCCCTGGAAGAGTCCGGCGACTACGCCGGCGCCGAGGCCGCCGGTCGCGAAGCCGTGGAGATCAATCCCGTCGACATCTGGGCGGCCCACGCCGTGGCCCACGTCATGGAGATGCAGGACCGCGCGGCAGAGGGCGCCTCCTGGATCGACGGGCTGGAGACCGCCTGGGGCGGCTGCAACAACTTCGCCTACCACGTCTACTGGCACCGCTGCCTCTTCCTGCTGGACCAGGGCCGTGTCGAGGAGGTGCTGGCGCACTACGACGGCAAGGTGCGTGGCGACCGTTCCGAGGACTACCTCGACATCTCCAACGCCGTCGCCCTGCTGTGGCGCCTGCAGCAGCGCGGCATCGAGGTGGGCGACCGCTGGGACGAACTGGCCGACAAGGCGGCGGTCCTGGGCCGCGACCACATGCTGATCTTCGCCGACGCCCACTATGTCATGGCGCTGGCCGCCAAGCAGCGCGGCGGCGAGGCCAAGGCCCTGCTGGACAGCCTGGCCCGCTTCGCCGGCGGAGACGGGACCGAGGCGGAGGTCGCGCGCGACATCGGCCTGCCGCTGGGCGAGGCCATCCTGGCCCATGCCGCCGGACGCTACGGCGAGGCGGTGGAGACCCTGCTGCCGCACCGCCGGGCGCTGAAGCGCCTGGGCGGCAGCCACGCCCAGCGCGACCTCTTCGAGCAACTGCTGATCGACGCGGCGGTCAAGGCCGGCCGCGCAGCGGTCGCCCGCGCCCTGCTGTCGGAGCGCGCCGAGACCCGCCGGGCCAACGCCTGGAACCGCGAGATGACAGCCGCGGCGGCACAACTGGCCGCGCAGTGAGAACGACACCATTCGGAAGGAAAAGACCCCATGCCCCGGCCCAAGGACCATCATTATCAGGCCAAGCTGACCTGGACCGGCAGCGCCGGCGGCGGCACCACCGACTACCGTAGCTACTCGCGCGAATACCGCGTCGACTTCCAGGACAAGCCCTCCCTGACCGGGTCGGCCGACCCGGCCTTCCGCGGCGACCCCAAGTTGCACAATCCCGAGGACCTTCTGGTGGTGGCGCTGTCATCCTGTCACATGCTGTCCTACCTGGCACTGGCGTCCCTGGAGGGACTGGAAGTCGTCGCCTACGAGGATCAAGCCTCCGGCACCATGCAGCAGGAGGGCCGCGGCGGACGCTTTACCGAGGTCATTCTGCGCCCCCGTGTGGTCCTGGCCCCCGGCAGCGACCTGGCGCGGGGCGAGGCCCTGCACGAGGACGCCCATGCCACCTGCTTCATCGCCAATTCCGTGAACTTCCCGGTCCGCCACGAAGCCGAGATCTCCTGCGCCTAACCCGCTTGATCCCTGGCGAATGCCGAAGCCAGGCGACAGACTCCGGGCTTAGGCTATGATAAGACGGTCAAAACGGCGATGAGGGGGGCCGGAATGCCATACTGCAGCCGGCGGAGAGCGACGTGAGCGCCGCAGAGGATCTGGACCTCGACGGCGGACCCGCCTCCGCGCTGAAGCTGCGGCGCGAAGGCGAGACCCTGCGCCTGGAGTTCGCCGGCCCCTGGACCACCCGCGAACTGGCGCGCCATGACGACGCCCTGCGCAGCCTGGACCTGCAGGGCGCACGGGCGGCGGTGGTCGATCTGAGCGCCTGCAGCGCCATCGACAGCGCCGGGGCCTGGGTGCTGGACCGGACGCTGGGCGACCTGAAGCGCCGCGGCGCCGAGGTCTCCCTGGTCGGCAGCTCGCCGGCGATCGAGACCCTGCTGGGCACCGTCGCCAGAAAGCACATCGAGCTGCCGCCGCCGCCCCGTCCAGACAACCCGATCATCGCCATCACCCTGCGCCTGGGGCGGGAAACCGTCCGCATCGGGCGCGAGGGCACCGAGTTGCTGTCCTTCCTCGGGCTCACGGTCATCGTCTTCCTGCGCTCGCTGATGATGCCCTGGCGCATCCGCCTGGTGCCGCTGATCGCCCACATGGAGCAGACCGGCCTCAACGCCCTGCCCATCGTCGGGCTGATCTCCTTCCTCGTCGGCGTGGTACTGGCCTACCAGGGCGCCGACCAGCTTGCGCGCTTCGGGGCGCAGATCTTCACCGTCAACCTGGTCGCCATCGGCGTGCTGCGCGAGATGGGCATCCTGCTCACCGCCATCATCGTGGCCGGGCGTTCCGGGTCCTCCTTCACCGCGCAGATCGGCACCATGAAGGTGAACGAGGAGGTCGACGCCATGCAGACCCTGGGGCTCGACCCCATGGAGGTCCTGGTCATGCCGCGCGTCTTCGCGCTGGTGCTGGTGCTGCCGCTGCTGACCTTCTACGCGGATCTCATGGGCCTCTTGGGCGGCGCGGTCATGGCGACCGTGGTGCTGGACATCTCCTTCTTCCAGTTCGTGCGCCAGCTCAGCGACGCCGTCACCCTCTGGACCTTCTGGGTCGGCATCATCAAGGCCCCGCTCTTCGCCTTCATCATCGGCATGATCGGCTGCTATGAGGGTCTGCAGGTCTCGCGCAGCGCCGAGTCCGTCGGCCGCCAGACCACCCGCGCCGTGGTCGAGTCGATCTTCCTGGTCATCGTGCTCGACGCCCTCCTGTCGATCTTCTTCTCGATCATCGGGGTCTGACCATGAGCGACTCCGAGATGCGGAACGGCAGCGGGCAGGCCAGCCCGGATCAGATCGGTTCGGGCCGAATCCGCCGTGGTGAAGAGGTCCTCTCGGTCACCGGCCTGCGGACCCAGTTCGGCCCGGCGGTGATCCACGACAACCTGGATTTCTCGGTGCGCGCCGGCGAGGTCATGGGCGTGGTCGGCGGTTCGGGCACCGGCAAGTCGGTGCTGATCCGCACCATCATCGGACTCAACAAGCCCCGCGCCGGCAGGATCGTGCTCTTCGGCCAGGACGTCGCCGCCCTGTCTCCGCGCGAATGGCGCGCCATGCAGTCGCGCTGGGGCGTGCTGTTCCAGGACGGGGCGCTGTTCTCCTCGCTCACCGTGGCGCAGAACATCGAAGTCCCGATGAAGGAGCACAGCGACTTGCCCCCGGCGCTGCGCCGGGAACTGATTGAGGTGAAGATCGCCATGGTCGGCCTGCCGCCGGACGCCGCCCATAAATTCCCGGCCGAGCTGTCCGGCGGCATGCGCAAACGCGCCGGCCTGGCCCGCGCCCTGGCGCTGGACGCCGACATCCTGTTCCTCGACGAGCCGACGGCCGGACTGGACCCCATCGGCGCGGCGAACTTCGACGGCCTGATCGGCGACCTGCAGCGCGCCCTGGGCCTCACCGTGGTCATGGTCACCCATGATCTCGACTCGCTCTACGCCATCTGCGACCGGGTGTCCGTCCTGGTGGACAAACGTGTTAAGGTGGGCACCATCGAAGAACTGATGCGCGAGCCGGACCCCTGGATCCAGGAGTACTTCGGCGGCCCGCGCGGGCGCGCCGCCGCGACGAGCGCGGGACAGGGCGAGGGACACGCCGGCGGGCACGCCGCGCCGGAACACGGGGTTTAGGAAGGGGCATCCGAAAGAGGTCATGGAGACACGCGCCAACTACATCATGGTCGGCTTCTTCGTGCTGCTGCTGGCCTTCGGCCTGCTCGGCTTCGTGCTGTGGCTCGCCAAATTCCAGTTCGAGCAGGAGTTCGCCCGTTACGACATCGTCTTCGAGAGCACGGTGACGGGCCTGAAGGAAGGCAGCGCCGTGCGCTATAGCGGCGTGCGCGTCGGCGAGGTCATTTCCGTCGACCTCGACCCCGACCGTCCGACGGCCATCCGCGTCACCATCGAGGTGCAGAAGCGCACGCCGGTGCGCGCCGACAGCAAGGCGACCCTGGAACTGGAAGGCCTGACCGGCGGGCGCTACGTGCAACTGACCGGCGGCTCGCCCGGATCGCCGCCGCTCGAACCGCCGCCGGGGCGCGCGGTGGCCGAGATCTCCGCCGGCACGTCCTCCTTCGAGCAGGTGCTGGAGGACGCACCGGAGATTCTGGAAAACGTCAACATCCTGCTGCTGCGCGCCCAAGCCCTGCTCAGCGAGCGCAACCTGAAAAACGTCGAGCAACTGATCGCCAACCTGACCGCTGTCACGGGCGCCATCGCCGAGAACCGGGACGACATCGACGCGCTGATCGACAACGCGGCCCTGACCATGGAGAACCTGCGCGACGCCACCGGCAGCCTGGAAACCATGGCGGCCTCCATGGACAGCAACGTCACCCGCCTGACCGAGCGCGCCGACGCCACCATGGCCGCCTTCGAGGACATGGCCGGCGGCATCGACCGCGAAGTGACCCTGACAGCCGAGGACGCGCGCGGACTCATCGCCAGTCTGCAGGTGACCGCCAAGAACCTGAGCGGCGCGACCAACGAGCTGCAGGCCATGATCGCCGAGAACCGCGAGCCGATCCGCGACTTCTCGAACACCGGCCTTTACGAGCTGACCAACCTGCTGACCGAGGCCCGGGACCTGATCGTCGTGCTCAACCGCGTCACCACCGAGGTCCAGCGCGACCCGGCCCGTTTCATCTTCGGAGATCAGCAGCAAGGCTATGAGGCAGAGCAAGGCTATGGCGGACAATAAAGCTGACACCCCCTTGACGGGCCTGGAGCCCCAGGCCGACCGGCAGCCGGGCTGCGGGCGGCGCAGTTTGCTGCGCGCCGCCGCCGCCTTGCCGGTGATCGCCCTGGCGCCGGGCTGCAGCCTGCCGGTTCCGGGCCAGGGCCCACCGCCGGAGCTGTACCGCCTGACCCCCAAGAGCACCTTCCGCGGCGACCTGCCCCAGGCGAACTGGCAGTTGATCCTGGAGACGCCGATCGCCAATGCCGGGCTCAACACTACCCGTATCGCCCTGCAGCGCCGGCCGACGCAGTTGGAATACTACGCCCGTTCCGGCTGGGCCGACCGCGCGCCGGTCATGATCCAGACCCTGATGATCGAATCCTTCGAGAATTCCGAGAAGATCGTCTCCATCGGGCGCGAGTCCGTCGGCCTGCGCGCCGATTTCATCCTCAAGTCCGAACTGCGCGAACTGGAAGCGGTCTACGACAACGGCGGGCCGCCGGAGGCCTGGGTCGGCCTCAACGCCAAGCTGGTGCAGATGCCGCGGCGCACCATCGTCGCTTCGCAGTCCTTCGAGAGCCGGATCGCCGCGGAGGCCGACAACCTTCCCGTGATCATCGACGCTTTCGACCAGGCCCTGGGCAAGGTGCTGCGCCAACTGGTCGAATGGACCCTGGTCGAGGGTGACCAGGCCATCCGCCGCCCGCGCTCCTGACCCTTTGCGGGCAGCGCCCTCGGCCGGGACCCCCGTAACTTAACACCCGTGGTAAACGAAAGGTTGCCATTAGGAAAAAGCTTACCTTTTCCTGGCAGGCTCGGAGGGTCACCAGTTAAGGGGTTCTCCACGACATGACTGAAATCAACGACCTGCGGGAGCGAGTCGAGGCGGCCGAACAGCGGTTTGGCCTGATGGATGAACAGCAGCGGCACTACAGCGAGCGCGTGATCGGCCTGATCGAGACGATCGAGGCACAGCTCGCCGCGGCGCGCAGCGAGATCGAGAGCCAGATCGCGGAGAACCAGCGCCTCTCCCAGGAGAACGAGGAACTGCGCGGCATGCTGCACTCGGTCTTGCAGTCGATCGAGCAGAAAACCTTCACCGAAACCCTGCAGAACCTGGAGTCCCGGGTCTGCGCCCTGGTGGAGGGCGCGGGCGCCCGGACAGCCGGCGCCGCGGCGCCCGAAACGGTGCAGGAAGAGGAAGCCCCCGACCTGGAAGCCCCCGACCTGGAAGCCCCCGACCTGGAAGCCGTCGTGGAGCCGGAGGAGCCGGCCGGCGAGGAGGCCGAGTCTCCGCTGATTATCGAGGCGGCGCCCGACGAGGAAGCGGAAGCCGAGGCGGCGGAGATGTTCGAGACGACCGACGAAGCCTCCGCAGAGGATGCCGCCGCGGAAGACATGACGGCTGAAGAGATGGCCGATGACGACGTGACCGGTGACGACATGGCCGGTGACGACATGGCCGGTGACGACGTGGCCGGTGACGACATGGCCGGTGACGACGTGGCCGGCGACGACGTGGCAACCGGGGAGACGATGGCCGAGGAGGCCGTGGCAGAGGCGGCCCCCGGGGAAGCGGACATGGAAGGCGCCGCCGAAGCTGTAGGCGAAGAAGACGAGGCGGGCGACGTCGACATGGCCCCCATGGCCGCCGTGGCCGAGAGCGACATCGCCGAGCCCTTCGAGACCACCCCGGAAGCGGCGATGGAGGACGTGGCCTTCGAGGACGACCCCATGGCCCTGGCCGAGAGCGATGATGAAGCCGAAGGCGGCGGGACCGTGGCATCGGAGATGGCCGTCCCTGAGCCCGAGATGGCCGAGCCCGAGGTGATGGACGCCGGCACCGCCGAAATCGAGGCCCCCGAAATCGAGGCTGCCGAAATCGAGGCTGCCGAAATCGAGGCCCCCGAGGCCGAGATGGCGGAGCTGACGGAGAGTGAGGCCCAGGACGAGACCCAGGACGAGGGCGCCCCGACGGTGAAGGAGATCATCCGCCGGGTCGGCGACCTGGCGCGGGAGCTGGAAAAGGCCGAGGCGCAGCGCAAGGCGTCCCTGAGCGGCGCGGCCGCGGCAGATGCCGGCGAAGCCCCGGCTGCGAGCGGAGATCCGGACGAGATGTCCGACGCGCCGCCGCTGGATCACGCCGCCAACGGCTGACGCCGGAGCCCGGACCCCTGGAAGCGGAGCGGCCCCCTGCGGGGCCGCTTCTTTTTTGGGCGACAGCCGGGGCGGTTACGGGCTATCACCGGGGCCGGCCCGCAATCCCCGGAAGATCCGATGACCGCTCCACAGATCGACTTCGCCTGGGGCCGCGCCGGTCTGGCGGCGCTGCTCGACAGCTGCGATGTCTTCATCATCCTCGACGTGCTGTGCTTCACCACCTCCGTCGACGTGGCCGTCGCCCACGGCGCCGAGGTGCTGCCCTTCCCGCTGGAAAAGTACGGCGCCGACGAAGCGGCACGCCGCGGCGAGGCGGTGCTGGCCAAGCCGCGCGCCGAGGCCGCGGGCGGGCCCAGCCTGTCGCCCGCCTCCCTGCGCAGCCTCGCGCCGGGCACGCGCCTGCTGCTGCCTTCGCCCAATGGATCGGCGCTCTCGGCCATGGTGCGGGAAAAGCGCGCCTTCGCCGCCAGCCTGCGCAACGCCACCGCCCTGGCCGCGGCGGTGCAGGACGCAGCGGCGCAGGGCGCGGGGGGACGCATCGCTGTCATCGCCGGCGGCGAGCACTGGCCCGGCGGCGCCCTGCGCCCGGCCATCGAGGACCTGTTGGGCGCCGGCGCCGTCATCGCCCGCCTGCAAGGCCGCCTCACTGCCGAGGCCCGGGCCGCCAAGGCCGGCTACCTGGAGCTGAAGAGCGAGATTCCGCAAACCCTGCGCGGCAGCCGCTCCGGGCGGGAGCTCATCGCCGCGGGGTTCTCGGAGGACGTCGAACTGGCGGCCCAGGAAGACGTCAGCGCGACCGTACCGGCCCTGGTCGACGGCCGCTACGTCGATAGCGCGAGGTCAGCTCGCGGCGGCTAGCTGCGCCAGCGCAGGGTGCATTCCTTGATGGGGTTCTCGAAGGGGCGGCCTTCCTCGGCGGCGCGCAGCCATTCCCGCTTCAGACGGTAAAACCACTTGGCCTGGGTGTCGGCGTCGTCGATCAGCATGAGGCTGGGATCGTGCGCCAGACCCTCCTGCTGCATGTCGACCACGCGGCGGTCCTGGGTCAGGAAGACGTTGGCGAGATAGCGCGCCAGCGGCTTCAGGGGAGCCGTCCAGGGCAGCGTCCAGTAGAGCGCCTGATGCACCACGGTCTGGCTGTCGTTGATCGGCGTGATCGCGGTCAGGCCCGCGGCGCGGTGCTTGTCGCCGTCGATCAGCTCGACGCGCAGGCCCGGCAGGGCGTAGCTGATCTCGGTGGTCACGCCCCTGCCGAGCAGGTGATAGACCCGGTTCTGCGGCGGCAGCGCATGGCGCTTCATGCGCCAGCCCAGCGGCGCCGGCTCAAAGTGCTTTTCCTTGAGACGCAGCTTGGTGGCGTTCTTCTTCCACCACCAGGAGGTATGCACGAAGGCGGCGTGGGTCGGGTCCATGAGGCCGAAGGCGGCATGGTCGGCCGAGCAGTCGAAGACCTGGGAGATCGAGACCTGCGGCGCGGCCTTGCCGAAGTTCGGCAGCTCCGGCGGCGCCGGCAGGTCCTCCAGGTCGGCGCGCGGCAGGCGCGCGGACTTCTCCGGCAGGTAGACCCAGATGTTGCCCTGCACCTCGCGGCAGGGATAGGCGCCGCAGCGGATGCGGCTGACATCCATTTCCTGCCCCGGCGTCAGGGAGGGGATCTCCGTGCAGCGGCCGTCGGCGCCGAAGCGCCAGCCGTGATAGCAGCAGGCCACCTCGGCGCCGTCGAAGCTGCCGTGGGACAGCGGAATGCCCCGGTGCGGGCAGATGTCGCGCAGCGCGAAGACCTCGCCGCCGCCGCCGCGGCAGATCAGCACCGGCTCGCCCAGCAGAGTGAGGCCGGTCTTGCCGCCGCGCGGCAGATCCCTGCCCGGCAGGGCCAGGTACCAGAAGTTCCGCAGAAGCGGCTGCGCGGTTTCCAGCATCGCTCTCTCTCGTTCGCGTCGGGGCCTGACATACACCATCGCCACCGCCGATGCGAGGGGGCCGATGCGAGGGGCCGATGCGAGGGGGGGCCGCCTTGCCGCCGGGCGGCGGCCTCCCCATATCTCCTCCATGACGACCCCTCGCACCGGGCGCGACGTCGTGCCCTATACCGCGCCGGAGGACCCGAAGAACCAGGACCCGCGCGTGCTGCGGCGCAACGCGGACAAGGTGGAGCGGGGTTTCTGGGTGAAGCTGCGGCGCAGCCTCGGACAGGTGCCTTTCCTGGAGGAGGCGGTCAGCGCCTATTACTGCGCCTTCGACCCGCGCACCCCGCGCCCGGTAAAGGCCATGCTGCTGGCCGCCCTGGCCTACTTCGTGGTGCCCAGCGACATGATCCCCGATTTCGTCGCCGGCCTGGGCTTCACCGACGACGCGACGGTGCTCTTCGCCACCCTGCGGATCGTCTCCGGCCACATCAACGAGCGCCACCGCGACGCGGCCCGCCACCGCCTCGCCGCGCTCGGCCTGCGCGGGCCCGCCGCCGCGGCGCAAACCGCCGACCCGGAACAGGGTAGGGAGTCCTGAACCCGGCCTAGGGCCGGCGCGGCCCGTCCTCAGGCTGCCGGGGCGGCGGCGCGCCGCCCGCCGCCCACCGCGCCTGCGTCTGGGCTGCCTCCCGCCGGGCGGTGTAGAACGCCGCGCCGACGATGACCGCCGCCCCGACCAAGGTCCAGAGCCCCGGCAGTTCGGAAAAGAAGTAAAAGCCGATCAGGCCCGCGAGCAGCAGTTTCAGGTAGTCGAAAGGCGCGACGAAACTGGCCTCGCCCGCCCGGTAGGCGCGGATGATCATGGCCTGGGAGGCAACCCCCAAGGCGCCGACCGCCACCAGAAGACCCCATTGCTCCAGGCTGGGCGGCCTCCAGGTGAGGAAGGCCGGCAGTGCCGTGACCCCCAGCGACATGAGGCAGAAATAGGTTAGCATGGTGGTATGGCTCTCGCCCGCCGGCAGCCGCTTCACCAGGATCACCGCCAGCGCGATGCCGAAGACCGAGGTCAGCGCCACGAGGGCTGCCGGATCGAAGGCCGCCGCGC
The DNA here is from genome assembly GCF_039839785.1 of Pelagibius sp. CAU 1746. Classification (NCBI taxonomy): domain Bacteria; kingdom Pseudomonadati; phylum Pseudomonadota; class Alphaproteobacteria; order Rhodospirillales; family Rhodovibrionaceae; genus Pelagibius; species Pelagibius sp. CAU 1746. Next base: position 909,017 of record NZ_JBDOQT010000001.1, on the reverse strand, counting down.
CGGGGCGCATCATGATGAGCACGCCGATGAAGCCTACCGCCGTGGCGAGCCAGCGCCGCCAGCGCACGGCCTCGCCCAGAACCAGCACCGCGAGAAGGGTGACGAAAAGCGGCTGGGTGAAGCTCAGCGCCATGAACTCGGCCAGCGGCAACTGTCCCACCGCGTAGAAGCCGCAGATCATGGCGGCGGCGCCCGAGAAGGCGCGCAGCCCATGGATGCCGGGGTGACGGGTGCGCAGGGCGCCCGGCCCGGCGCGCAGCAGAAAGGGCAGAACCAAGGCGAAGGAGAAGAGCGCGCGGGCGAAGGCGACCTGGAAGACGTCGAGCCCCCCGCTTCCCGCGTGGCCCGCCACCAAGGTCTTCACCACCGCGGAATTGACGGTGAAGCCCAGGCTGGCGGCGATCATCCACAGGGCGCCGCGATGATTGGGCGACAGTCGCAGCCAGGCTCCGGAGATCCGCGCCGCGGCGGCTCCGTAGAGCCCGCCCCGGCCATGCCCCTTCCCTTCGGTCATGGACGGCCCTGGACCGACTCCGCACCGGCCCGCAACGTCGGCCGCTCGCGCGCCACCCGCGCCTCGCGCTGGGCGATGTAGATGGCGGCCCCGGCGATGACCGCCGCACCGACCCAGGTCCAGACGTCGGGCACTTCGTCGAACAGCAGGAACCCGATGACCGCGACGAAGGGCAGGCGCGCGTAGTCGAAAGGCATGATGGCGGAAGCATCGGAGCGGGCGAAGGCGCGGGTGAAAAAGATGTGCGCCGTCACCGCGCAGGCGCCGATGAACAGGCCGAGACCCAGTTCCGGCAGGGTCGGCCAGCGCCAGACGAAAAGCGCCGGCACCAGGGAGAGCGGTGTCAGCAGCAGGTTCATGTAAAGGACGACGGTCGCCGGCGCCTCGCTGCGCGACAGCGATTTCACGAAGAGCACCGAGACCGCCATGAAACCGGCGGCGACCACCGGCAGGGCCATGACCGGCGTGATTTCGACGAAGCCCGGCCGGACAATGATGACCACGCCCAGGAAGCCGATCGCCGTGGCGGTCCAGCGCCGGGCGCGCACCACCTCGCCCAGAACCAGCGCCGCCCCGGCGGTGGCGAAGAACGGCACCGTGAAGTTCAGCGCCACCGCCTCGGCCAGCGGCAGGTAAGCCACGGCGGAGAACCAGCACAGCATGGCGCTGAGGCCGAAGGCGGCGCGCCAGAAGTGAGTCTTCAGGCGCTCCGTCTTGAGCCCCACCCGCCCGTGGCGCGCCAGCCAAGGCAGCATAATGCCGAGCGCGAAGACATTGCGGAAGAAGGCGATCTGAAAGGGGTGCATGCCCCCCGCCCCCTCAGAGGCGGTGCCGTCGCCCAGCAGGCGGATGGCTCCGTTCATGACGGCAAAGAGAAAGGCGGCCGCGATCATATAGACCGCGCCCTGCAGCGGCGCGGAGAGCGGACGGCCGCGCGGGAAGAAGGACCGAGAGGAAGACATTCGCCGGCCATCTTAGGGTCAGGCCGAATCCGTCACCACCCCCAGGGTTGCAGGACAGCCATGCGGCGCGGCGCGAACGCCGGCAGCGCGCGCTTGCAATCTTGCCGAGGCGCGGCATAAACCAGACCGGCAGCCCCTCGGGGCACCGGGCACGCCTTACGCCACCCAGGGATGCTCTGGGAGTAATTGGGGGAGAACCCGGGGAGCGATCCCTGGATCGGCGCAGGGCGCTTGGCCATACTGGCGTCCCGGAACCGACAGCAGAACCACGGGCCTCGCTCCGCCGCCGGGGCGGCGCGCCCCGAGCGGCGACAAGAGACTACTGGGAGATCAAGATGACCGGACCGCTGTGGCAGCCTTCCGAAGCGCGGGTCGCGGAAGCCAACCTGACCGCCTTCATCGCCTGGCTGAAGTGGGAACAGGGCCTGGACTTCGCCGGCTACGACGACCTTTACGCCTGGTCCGTCAGCGAGCTGGAAAAGTTCTGGACCGCGGTCTGGGACTTCTGCGGCGTCATCGCCGACCCCGAACGCGGACCCGTGGCGGTCAAGGCCGACAAGATGCCCGGCGCGGCTTTCTTTCCGGAGGCCAAGCTCAACTTCGCCGAGAACCTGCTGCGCCACGCCCTGAACACCCCGGGCGACGACAGCGACGCCCTGGTGTTCTGGGGCGAGGACAAGGCGAAGCGCCGCCTCTCCCACCGGGAGCTCTACGAGCAGGTCTCCCGCACCGCCCAGGCGCTGGCCGCCGAGGGCGTCGGCCCCGGCGACCGGGTCGCCGGCTTCATGCCCAACATGCCGGAAACGGTCGTCGCCATGCTGGCGGCCGCCTCGCTGGGCGCGGTGTGGTCCTCCTGCTCGCCGGACTTCGGCGTGCAGGGCGTGCTGGACCGCTTCGGCCAGATCGAGCCCAAGGTGCTGTTCTGCCCCGACGGCTACTACTACAACGGCAAGACCATCGACTCGCGCCCGCGCATCGCCGAGTTCACCGCCCAGCTCCCGAGCCTGAAGAAGATCGTCGTCGTGCCCTATATCGGCGCGTCCGACGTCTCTTCGATCGACCGGGCGGTCACCCTGGACGATTTCGTCGCGCCCTTCCCGGCCGGCGAGATCGCCTTCACGCGCATGCCCTTCAACGCGCCGCTCTACATCATGTTCTCCAGCGGCACCACGGGGAAGCCGAAGTGCATCGTGCACGGCATCGGCGGCACGCTGCTTCAGCATCTGAAGGAACTCATTCTGCAGTGCGACGTGAAGCCCGGCGACCGCGTCTTCTACTTCACCACCTGCGGCTGGATGATGTGGAACTGGCTGGTCTCGGCGCTGGCCGCGGAGGCGACGCTGCTGCTCTACGACGGCTCGCCTTTCGCGCCCGACGGCAACATCCTCTTCGATTTCGCCGACGCCGAGAAAATGACGCTGTTCGGAACCTCGGCGAAATACATCGACGCGCTCAACAAGGCCGGGCTCGACCCCAAGTCGACCCACGACCTTTCCAGCGTGAGGCTGATGACCTCCACCGGCTCGCCCCTGGTGCCCGAGGGCTTCGACTACGTCTACCAGCACGTCAAGGACGACATCTGCCTGTCGTCCATCGCCGGCGGCACCGACATCATCTCCTGCTTTCTCGGCGGCAACCCCATCGGCCCGGTATGGCGCGGCGAAATCCAGCGCCGCTGCCTGGGCATGGCGGTCGAGGTCTACGACGACGACGGCAAGCCGCTGCGCGGCGAGAAGGGCGAGCTGGTCTGCGTGAAGCCCTTCCCCTGCATGCCCATCGGCTTCTGGAACGACCCCGACGGCGCGCGCTACCGCGCCGCCTACTTCGAGACCTATCCCAACATCTGGCACCACGGCGACTTCGTGGAGCTGACCGAGCACGAGGGCATCGTCGTCTACGGCCGCTCCGACGCGACCCTGAACCCCGGCGGCGTGCGCATCGGCACGGCGGAGATCTACCGCCAGGTGGAAAAGCTGGAGGAGGTCGAGGAGGCCATCGTCATCGGCCAGGACTGGGAAGGCGACGTGCGCGTCGTGCTCTTCGTCAAGCTGCGCCCCGGCGTTGTGCTGGACGACGCGCTGACCGCGCGCATCAAGACGCAGATCCGCAACGGCTGCACGCCGCGCCACGTGCCGGCCAAGGTGGTGCAGGTGGCCGACATCCCGCGCACCAAGAGCGGCAAGATCGTCGAGCTGGCGGTGCGCGACGTGGTGCACGGCCGCCAGGTGAAGAACAAGGAAGCGCTCGCCAACCCGGAAGCCCTGGATCTCTACAAGGGGCTGCCGGAGTTGAGCGCCTGACGCCCCGCGAATGGCCGCGTTCCCGCAGCCGCCCCTGACCCCGCCGCTGAACCCGGTGGCGGCGGCGCTCGAGCCCTCGAAGATCGTCGAGGTCTGGCAGATGGGCTTCGAGATCGAAGACCTCATCGCGCTCTACGTCGGCGAGGGCGACGAGCCCACCCCCGCCTTCATCAGCGAGGCGGCGAGCCGCGCCCTGCGCGAAGGCCATACCTATTACACGCCCAAGCACGGCCTGCCCGCGCTGCGCCGGGCGCTCACCGCCTATCTGGCGCGCCACTTCGGCGCCGCCGTCGGGGAGGAGCGAGTGACCGTCACCTCCTCCGGCATGAACGCCATCATGCTGACCCTGCAGGCGGTGCTGACCGCCGGGGCCAACCTGGTGGCGCCGACGCCGGTCTGGCCCAACGTGCTCTCGGCCGCCCGCATCGCCGGCGGCGAGGTGCGAACGGTGCCCATGACGGTGCTGCCCGAAGGGGGCGTGGCGCTGGACCTGGAGCGTCTCTTCGCGGCCTGCGACGACAAGACGGCGGCGATCTTCCTGGTCTCCCCCTCCAACCCGACGGGCTGGGTGATCAGCGAGGCCGAGCAGCAGGCCGTCCTCGACTTCTGCCGCCGGCGCGGCATCTGGCTGATCGCCGACGAGGTCTACCACCGCTTCGTCTTCGACCCGGCGCGCTTTCCCAGCGGGGTCGCGCCCTCCTTCCTGCAGCTCGCCGCGCCCGAGGATCCTCTGGTGGTGGTCAACTCCTTCTCCAAGGCCTGGTGCATGACCGGCTGGCGCCAGGGCTGGCTGGTCCACCCCGCCGCGCTGGGGGCCGTGTTGGGCAACCTCATCGAGTACAACACTTCCGGCGGGCAGAGCTTTCTGCAGCACGGCTGTCTGGCCGCCCTCACCGAGGGCGAGCCTTTCGTGGAGGCCCTGGTGGCGCGCTGCGGCCAGGCCGCCGAGCTGGTGTTCCAGGGCTTGGCGGCCCTGCCCCGGGTCAGCCTGGCGCGCCCGGCCGGGTCCTTCTACTGCTTCTTCCGGGTCGAGGGGGTCGACGACAGCCTGGCCTTCGCCAAGCGGATTCTGACCGAGACCGGCGTCGGCCTGGCCCCCGGATCGGCCTTCGGGCCGGGCGGCGAGGGGCACTTGAGGCTCTGTTTCGCCGGCTCGCCGCAGCGTTTAGGCGAAGCTTTGGAGCGCCTCCGACCCGTTTTGTCCTGAACGCGACAACACATTGAAATTGTTAAGGTAAAATGAAATTGAGCTATGCTGCCGCTGCATAGTTCTCCTGATCAGGCGGCATTTGTCTCCCTGCATATAAAGGCCTATCTCCCCCTCAAGAGATTGGGATAACCGGTGGCCCGGGTGGAGCGTTGGCTTGCAGGCAACGCCGAGAGCGGACCGCCAAGACAAAGGAGACAGGACCATGGCCAACATGATCTACACGGCTCGTCCTTACATGCCCGGCCAGGCGGTCGTGGGCCTGCTGGGCCGCGCCCTCATGGCCGCTTACGATTTCGCTCTCGACCTGCGCGACGCCTACGTGGCCGAACGCAAGGCCCAGAAGCTGATTCAGGCGACGCGTCACCTGGACAGCCGCCTGCTGCGCGACATCGGTCTGGAGCACGGCGCCAGCTAAGGAGGTCATCCCCCGGTCCGGCCCTGGATGCCGGACCCCGGGACGCGACAGCCACGAGATAGAGGGCGGCCCCTGGCGGGCCGCCCTTTGCTTTTGCGCGCAAGGGCCCGTTCCCGGATCGGAGGCCCTCAGGGCGCGTAGCGGATCAGCAGATGGTTGAGGCCGCCCAGCACCTGGTAGAGCTGGTCGAACTGGGCCTTGAAGTGATCCCAGTCCTGGCGCGGATCGAGCTGCTCCAACGCCTTCTGAATCTCGCCCAGGGTGGTGTTGCCGTCGATCCAGGGCAGCACCGCGGTGGCCAGACGCGGCAAAGGGAACTTCAGCGCCAGGCCATCGAACTCCCCCTTCAGCATCAGGTCGCGCTGCACCGCCTTGGCGAGCTGCGCGCCGTCGAGCACGCGCAAGACAGGGATGGCCTCCGGCCCGTCCGGCCAGGCCAGGGTGTCGGCGGCCGGGCGTCTGGAGACATAGAAGACGTGGGTCTTCAGGTTGCCGGCCAGCTTCTCGGCGACGGCGGCACGGCCTTCCGGCGAGAGGCCGGCGAGCTGGCGCAGCAGCACCGGATCCTTCAGGTAGGTCGCGGGATCGTAGCGCAGCGGCTCGATGAAGGAGATCAGGTTGAGACCGGCGCCGCGCAGCAGTTCGGCGATCTCCTCCACCTTGTAGGAACGGTCCTGGCTATGCAGCAGCAGGTCGACAAGTTCGGCGTCGCTGCCGCTGTGGTCGCGCAGCACCGGGTTCCGCGCGAAGAGGTTGGTCGCCGGCAGATTGTTCAGCAGGCGCCGCGCGTGGCTCACCTGCTCGCCCAGCGGGCGGTCGCCGGCCAGCTTGCGCAGCACCTCCTGCAGGGCATAGACGCCGCTGCGGCCATAGGTGCCGTAGACCATGATCCCCATGCCGCCGTCCGGGGCCAGCGCCCCGGTCAGCGCCGCCAGGCCCGCCTCCGGCTCGGCCAGGTGGTGCAGCACGCCGCAGCAGTCGATGTAGTCGAAGCTCCCCAGGTCGAGCCCGGCGAGGTCGAGCAGGGAGCCGGTGACGAAGCGGATGTTGGTGAGCTTGCGGGCGGCCGCGCGCGCCTCGGCGATCTTGCGCGACGCCGCCGAGAGGTCCAGGTAGACCACCTCCCCCGCCGTTCCCCCCGGCCCGGCCGCATCGGCGAGCTGCTGGGCCAGCATGATGGTGGCGTCGCCGGTCCCGCCGCCGGCCACCAGGGCGCGGAAGGGCCGGGTGAAATCGCGCCGCCCGCCGAAGAGATAATGGTTCACCTCGCGCAGATTGCTCGGCGAACCGACGATCAGGCGCTTGGCTTCGTCGGCGGGGTCGCGCGAGGGGTAGGGATAGGCTTCGTACTGGTCGCGAACGCTGTCGGTCATGGCTTCTTCGATGGCGGGAAGGGCGTGCGCCGAGGCATCCCTCTCCTCGGCCCCCGGAACGGGGAGTTTAGGCCGCGCCGGTGGTGAGGACCACCTTGCCGGTGGAGCGCCGTTCCAGCAGCAATGTCATGGCCTCGGCGGCCCGGGGAAGGTCAAGCTTGTGTGAAACGTGTGGCCTGAGAAGGCCCGCCTCGACCCAGTCGAACAACTCGCGGAATTCCTCGGCCAAGCGCGCCGGCGCGTGCTTGCGGTAGGATCCCCAGTAGACCCCCATGACCGCAACGTTCTTCACCAGCAGGATGTTGGCCGGGATCTGCGGCACGCGCCCGGCGGCGAAGCCGATGACCAGCAGGCGCCCCGACCAGGCGATGCAGCGCAGGGACGCGTCGAAGACATCGCCGCCGACGGGATCGAAGACCACGTCGGCGCCCTTGCCACCGGTGATCTCCTTGACCCTTTCGCGGATGTCCTCTTCGCGGTAATCGATCAGATGGTCGGCGCCGTGCGCTTCCGCCACGGCCAGCTTGTCGGCCCCGCCCGCGGTGGCGATCACCGTGGCGCCGATGGCCTTGCCGATCTCCACCGCAGCCAAGCCGACGCCGCCGGCCGCGCCATGCACCAGCAGCACTTCGCCGGGCCGCAGGCCGGCGTGCCAGCGCAGCGCGCAGTGCGCGGTGCCGTAGGTGATGGGAAAGCCCGCCGCCTCGGCCCAGCCGAAGCGCGCGGTATCGAGGCTGTCGGGCAGCGCGAAGACATCGCCGGCGCGCGCCAGCGCCGCCTCGGCGTAGCCGCCGAAGTCGGTCAGGGCCATGACGCGCTGGCCCTCGCTCAGGCCACCGACCCCGGCCCCCAGGGCGCGCAGACGGCCCGCGACCTCCAGGCCCGGCGAAAAGGGAAATTCCGGTTTCTCCTGGTACTTGCCGGCGATCATCAGCGTGTCGGCGAAGTTGACGCCGGCGGCGGCGACGTCGATCAGCACCTGGCCGGGTCCCGGCTCCGGCAGTGGGCGGTCTTCCAGGGCCAGGGTTTCAGGGCCGCCCCAGGCGCGGCAGGTCATGGCTCGCATGTCGCTTGGACCTCAAGTCGGATCGGGGAGCGTCGAACTAGAAGGGGATGTCCGCCGCGGGACGGATCTCGCCCACGGTGAGCCCGGCGCGGTTCAGCACCGGCGCGGTGAGGAGGCCGCCCAGTGCGGCGGCTTGGTCTTCGCCGAGAATTCCGAAGTGGCTGAGCAGGCGTCCCATGAGAATCTCCGCCGCGCGCCCGGCACCGTCGTCGACCTTGATGGCGGCCCCCAGGCCCAGCTCCGGAAAGGCGGCGCAGTAGACACCCTCGGCGCCGGTCTTGATCAGCGCCCTCTCCCCTGTCAGCTCCATCACCCGGGTGTCGAAGCAGCCGGTCCCCGACACCATGAAGGGATGCGCCGCCACCGCCTTGCGGATGCGCGCGCAGGCCGCCTGGCGCGGCTCCGGCTGGTCGTCGGGCGCGCCCAAACGCGCCATGGCAAGGGCCATGTTGCCGAGCGGGATGCCGATCACCGGGATGCCGCAGCCGTCGACGCCGCGCGGCGCAGCGGAGAGGTCGAGGCCGGTCATGGCCTCCAGCACGCCGAGGATTCGCTGCTGCACCGGATGCTCGTACTTCACGTAGCCTGCGGTCGGCGCGCCCAGGTGCTTCGCCAGAGTGAGGAAGCCGCTGTGCTTGCCAGAGCAGTTGTTGTGCGCCTGGGTGGCCGCGCCGCCGGCGGCCAGCAGTTCGATCAGCGCCGGTTCGTAGCCCGGCAGCTGCGGCCCGCACTCCAGATCGTCGACGGAAAGCCCGAGGCGCGCGAGCCAGCCCGTGGCCGTCTCCACGTGGCGCGGCTCCCCTTTGTGGCTGGCGCAGGCCAGCGCCAGCTCGGCCTCGGAAACGTCGAAGGCGTCGGCGGCGCCGCTTTCCACCAAGGCGATGGCCTGCAGCGACTTGATCGCCGAGCGCGCATAGACCGGGCGCTCATGGCCGCCGGCGGACAGCGCCACCTTGCCTTCGACATCGACCACCGCCAGGGCGGCGCGGTGGCGGCTTTCCACCTGGCCGCCGCGGGTCACCTCCACCAGCAGAGGATTGGCGGCGGCACTTTCGGTCGAGGGAAGGTCAGAAGACATCGCTTGAGATCGTCAATTTCGGAGGAGCTTCGGGGGTGCCGCGGGCGGCGAAGCAGCTTGCCTCCCCGGCCCTGGCCATGCAAGTTCTCCCGCCATGCGAGGATACTTTGCCATCGGCGCCGAACGGATCAGCAAGCCCATGAACCTGGGCGCCCTGATGCGCTCCGCCCACGCCTTTGGGGCCAGCTTCTTCTTCACCATCGAGCCGGCCTTCAACGCCCAGGAGGTGAAGCTCTCCGACACCTCCGATGCGGCCAAGCACCTGCCGCTCTACACCTATCGGTCGGTCGCGGAGCTGACGCTGCCGCGCGGCTGCGCCCTGGTCGGGGTGGAACTGACCGAGGACGCGGTGGAATTGCCCTCCTTCTTCCACCCCCAGGCCGCGGCCTACGTGCTGGGGCCGGAGCGCGGCAGCCTGTCGCCGGAGCTGCAGGCGCGCTGCGACCACCTGGTGAAGATCCCGACCAGGTTCTGCGTCAACGTCGGCACCGCCGGGGCCATCGTCATGTACGACCGCCTGATCAGCCAGGGCCGCTTCGCCCGCCGCGCGGTCAACCCCCGCGCCACGCCCGAGCCCCTGCCCAAGCATGTGCAGGGCGCCCAGGTCATCCGCACGAAAAAGGACGGCTGAGACAGCCGCCCGGCCGCCACAACGCCGGCTACGAAGCACTTTCGCAGAAGCGTTCCGGACCACCGCTTCCGGGAAGCCGTCAGATACTGGCAACGTGCGTGTCGTTGGCCGGCTTCAGCGGGCCGTCCAGGTAGACGAGGCAGAGACAGCCTTCGCCCGGAAGCCCCACCGGCGTGTGGGTGATGCGGGCATCGACGATCCAGGCATCCCCCCGCTCGTAGCTGCCGTTGTCATCGGCAAAGCCGCCCTGGACGATCACCGTGGCCTCGATGCCGGCGTGGCTGTGGCGCGGCGCCGAGGCACCCGGCGCGAGGCGCACCAGGGCGACCTCGACACCCGGCGGCCAAGCTCCGGCAGCGGCCGAGCGGGCCGGCCGCAGAGGCGTCGACTCCACCCCCGGCGCCAGCGGCTGCCAATCCAGGCTCTCCAGCGCATCGCCGAGATAGGCACGCAGCGGCGGCGGCAGCAGGCCATCGCCGCCCTCCTGCCCCGACTCCAACCCCGACTCCAGCCCCGACTCCAGCCCCGACTCCGGCGCCACCCCGCCGGCGGCCCGGGGATCAACGAATCGGGGATCGGCAGCCCGGCAGGCCGGGCAAAGCGACAGGTGAGTGGCCACCAGGATCGCCAGTCCCTCCGGCAGGCTGCCGGCGGCGTAGCCGAGCAGCAGTGCCCGGTCGAAATGATAGCGCGGCAAGCGTGCAGGCTCGGTCATGTCTCTGCACGCTCCCGGGCGCTCCCCGCCGGGGCGTTCCCCGTCAGGACGTTCGGCGCCTTGCGCAGGCGGCCCGACGGCCGCTCGGCCCCCTGGGCGCGCCGCCCTCGGGCCTGGTTCTCGAAATAGGCCATCCTGACCAACTCCGCCTGTTCTTCCGGCAAGACCTTGCCGGCCTCAGCCGCCAGCCCCCGCTCCGGGGGTCCCGCCACCGCCGCCTCCGAACGAGCCGCCCCCCGAATGGGCCGGGGCCGAATGAACCGGGGCCGAATGGGCCGGGACCTCGTGGGGTCCCCGGGCCGCGCGGACGCGGCCATCCGGCAAAATCGGCGGTCCTCCAAACGGGGGGTGGCGGCGCGGCTGCTCAATCCTATAATATCCGCCATGCTCAAGAATAACATCCCATCACCGCGGACCATGCTGCCAAGACATCTCTCATCCCTGCTCGCGCCCCTGCTTGTCGCCTGCGCCTTCTCGGCCGGCCTGCCGGCCGGCGAGGCCCGGGCCCAGTCGATCGAGCGGCTCGGCGACTACTCGAACTGGAGCGCCTTCAAGTACCTGGAGGACGGCAAGCCGATCTGCTTCATGGCCAGCGAACCCACCAAGGCCGAGGGGAACTACTCCAAGCGCGGCGAGATTCACGCCATGGTGACCCACCGCCCCGGCGACAACCGGATCGACGAGGTCAGCATCCAGGCCGGCTATCCCTACAAGGAAGGCGCGCCGGTGGAAGTGCAGATCGGGTCCATGAAACTGCGCCTCTTCACCGAGCGGGAGTCCGCCTGGACGGTGGACAAGGACACCGACAAGAAGCTGGTGCAGGCCATGATCAAGGGCAGCACCATGACCGTCCAGGGCACCTCCGCGCGCGGCAACAACACCAAGGACACCTACTCGCTGTCCGGCTTCACCCGGGCCTACCAGGCGATCAGCCAGGCCTGCGGGCTGTAGAGCAGATCAGGGCCGGCCGGATTCGCCTCAGGCGATCCCCCAAGGCTCAATGGGACCCTGTGAATCTGCTCTATACTATTGGGATAGATCGGATTCACACGGTTCGATCTAGGCGGCGCCGATCCGGGGGCTCCACGGGGGCTCGTTGAGGGCCTGCCGGGCCGCAAAGGGCTGGTTTTAACCTTGCGAAGGGCCTATCTAACGCCCCATGAGCCAGCATGCCGAAGCCTTCGCCCCGCCCCCTGAAGCCTCAGGAAACGCCAGGGGGGCCGCCCACGACGGGAAACGCAACCTCGTCGGGCTGTCGCGCGAGCAGCTTGCGGCCGAACTGGCCGCCCTGGGCGAGAAGCCCTTCCGCGCCAAGCAGCTATGGCACTGGATCTATCACCGCGGGGTTACCGACTTCGCGGAGATGACCAATCTGGCCAAGGATTTCCGCGCCCGCCTGGCCGAGACCCACGAGGTGCGCCGGCCCGAGGTGGCGGTGGCCCAGGTTTCCAAGGACGGCACCCGCAAGTGGCTGCTGCGCCTGGCCGACGGCCAGGAGGTGGAGACGGTCTACATCCCCGAGGAAGACCGCGGCACGCTCTGCGTCTCCAGCCAGGTCGGCTGCACCCTGACCTGCAAGTTCTGCCACACCGGCACCCAGCGCCTGGTGCGCAACCTCTCGCCGGCCGAGATCGTCGGCCAGATCATGGTGGCGCGCGACGGCCTGGGCGAATGGCCCGGGGACGATTCTGGGGCCCCGGCCGAAGGCCGCCTCATCACCAACATCGTGCTCATGGGCATGGGCGAGCCGCTCTACAACTACGTCAACGTGGCCACGGCGATGAAGATCGCCATGGACCACGAAGGTCTCTCGGTCTCCAAGCGCAAGATCACCCTGTCGACCTCCGGCGTGGTGCCGGAGATGGAGCGCTGCGGGCGCGAGCTGGATGTGAACCTTGCCGTCTCGCTGCACGCGACCGACGACAAGACCCGCGACCACATCATGCCGATCAACAAGAAGTATCCGCTGAAGATGCTGCTGGAGGCCTGCCGTACCTATCCCGGCACCCACAACGCCCGGCGCATCACCTTCGAGTACGTCATGCTGAAGGGCGTGAACGACAGCGAGGAGGACGCGCGGCGCCTGATCAAGCTGCTGAAGGGCATCCCGGCCAAGGTGAACCTCATCCCCTTCAACCCCTGGCCCGGCAGCTTCTTCGAGTGTTCCAGCAAGGCGACCATCACGCGCTTTGCCGACATCCTCTCGGCCGCGCACATCTCCAGCCCCGTGCGGGCGACCCGCGGCGAGGATATCCTGGCCGCCTGCGGCCAGCTCAAGTCCGCCTCCGAACGCAAGAAGAAGAGCGAGCGCGAGACGGCGGCCCCACCAGAAGCTCGACCCTAGTTCCGCGGCGAATGCCGAGCCAGCCCCCACTCCCCTTAGATGTCCCGGTTCTTGGCAAAAATGCAATCTCGACCTAAGATTGCTGTCATACGATTCAGTATCAACCGTGGATCGGGGTCGTTTTGGGTTTCCATACCGGTGACTTCCTTACCGATATAGCCATCGATACCGCCATTTTGGCGGTTCTGTTCCTTTTTCCTCTCTGGCGCATTTTCTTCCGCACCGGGATGAACCCGGCGACATCTCTTCTTATCCTCATCCCTTTCGCCGGGTGGCTGGTAGTCGTGTTGTTGCTCGCCTTCGCAAGGTGGCCCAACGGCAGGACCGAGGAAGCTCCGGAGCCGCCGCAATGAGCGAAGGCCTTCTCATTGCTCTGTTGATCAATCTGCCGGTAATTGCGTTCTTGGTGGGCCTTCATGCGCCCATTGCCAAGCGGGCGGGATTCTCCGGCTGGTGGTGTTTGGCCATGCTGGTTCCCGGGGTGAACGTAATCGTCGTATGGCTCTTTGCCTTCATCCGCTGGCCGAAGCTGGACGGGCCCGAAGGCGCAGAAGAAGGGGCCGCCCGGCCCTGAGGCATCCGCCTTGCCCTAACCCGCTCTTTGCCTATACTCCGCGCGGATTTCCAGTCAGAGGCTCTTCTCCACCATGTCCGACATCAAGAAAGTCGTGCTCGCCTATTCCGGCGGCCTCGATACCTCCGTCATCCTGAAATGGCTGCAGACCACCTACAACTGCGAGGTGGTGACCTTCACCGCCGACCTGGGCCAGGGCGAGGAGCTGGAGCCGGCCCGCAAAAAGGCGGAGATGCTGGGCATCAAGCCCGAGAACATCTACATCGAGGACCTGCGCGAAGTCTTCGTGCGCGACTACGTCTTCCCGATGTTCCGCGCCAACGCGGTCTACGAGGGCGTCTACCTGCTGGGCACCTCCATCGCCCGGCCGCTGATCTCCAAGCGCCAGATCGAGATCGCCCGGGAGACCGGGGCCGACGCCGTGTGCCACGGCGCCACCGGCAAGGGCAACGACCAGGTGCGCTTCGAGCTGGGCTACTACGCCCTCAACCCGGACATCCACGTCATCGCCCCCTGGCGCGAGTGGGACCTGAACAGCCGCACCAAGCTGATCGACTTCGCCGAGAAGCACCAGATCCCCATCGCCAAGGACAAGCGCGGCGAAGCGCCCTTCTCGGTCGACGCCAACCTGCTGCACATCTCCGCCGAGGGGAAGGTGCTGGAGGATCCCTGGGACGCGCCGGAGGAATACGTCTTCTCGCGCAGCGTCTCGCCGGAGGAGGCGCCGGACCGGCCGACCGTCATCACCATCGATTTCGAGAAGGGCGACCCGGTGGCCGTCGACGGCGAGGCGCTGTCGCCCGCCGCCCTGCTGACCCGCCTCAACAAGCTGGCCGGCGACAACGGCATCGGCCGCCTGGACCTGGTGGAGAACCGCTTCGTCGGCATGAAGAGCCGCGGCGTCTACGAGACCCCGGGCGGCACCATCCTGCTGACCGCCCACCGGGCCATGGAGTCCATCACCCTCGACCGCGGCGCCGCCCACCTGAAGGACGAGCTGATGCCGCGCTATGCCGAGCTGATCTACAACGGCTTCTGGTGGTCGCCGGAGCGCGAGATGCTGCAGGCGCTGATCGACAGGAGCCAGGAAAAGGTCAACGGCTCGGTGCGCCTGAAGCTCTACAAGGGCAACGTCATCGTCGAGGGCCGCAAGTCGCCGGACTCGCTCTACTCCATGGAGCACGTGACCTTCGAGGAGGACACGGTCTACGACCAGCGCGACGCGGCCGGCTTCATCAAGCTGAACGCCCTGCGCCTGCGCCTGCTGAACCGCCAGAAGCGCTAGAGCCGCAGACTCGCAGACCCGCAGGGCCTCAAAACCTCGAAAAAGGGACGGTTACTCCTGGGGGGCGTCGCCACCCTCGGGGGCCGGCTGGCCGAAATTGGCCTCGCCGGTGGGATCGGTCTCGACCCGCTGCGCCATGACCTCGAAGGCCTGGGCGTTGTTGTCCATGTGCTCCTTCAGGGGCGGGTTCTGCTCGCCCACGGAACGGAAGAAACCGGCGGCGTCACGCAGCAGGCGCGCAGCAATTTCAGCATTGGTAGCCATCGTTGCTCCAAATCAAAGTCGTTCGCAATAAATAGGGATTGGTCTCGGCGGCAAGTCTAACATGCCCGCAAAGGCCCTGTCGCCCCTAAGGCGAAGATTTTCGCGGGATATCTGCCGGCTAGCCCAGCAGCGCCCGCAGCGCCACCACCGCCAGGCAGCCCCCGGCCACCGCGACGATCAGCGGCAGGCGCAGCGCCAGAAGGACCGTCAGCAAGGCTGCGCCGCTTTCTGCTGCGCCGGTGGCGAAGGCCATGGGCGCGATGATGGCGGTGAGAATGGCGCCGGGCACCGCCTCCAGGGCGCTGGCCATGCGCCCGGTGACGGTCCTGCGGCGCACCAGCCAGTAGCCGAAGATGCGCGTGAAGTAGGTCGAGGCCGCCATGGCCAGGATGGCCGCCAGGCTGAGGGGATCAAGCTGCATTGCCGCCCTCCCCGGCCGTCTCGCGATAGCGCTCCGGCACTTCGGGCGGGGGCTGGAAGGCGCCGACGAGCGTGCCCGCCAGACCGCCGAGGGCGATGTACCAGACCCCCGGCAGCAGGGCGTGGGCGGCGACGGCGACCAGGGCGCTGGCCAGCCAGGGGGCGAAGCTGCGCTTGCCCTTCCACAGGCTGACCAGCAAGGTCAGGAAGACTGCGGTGAAGGCGAAATCGAGGCCGTAGCGCGCCGGGTCCCGCAGCACGCCGCCGAAGATCGTCCCCAGGGTGGTACAGGCGATCCAGCCGAAGTACAGCGGCAGGGCGAGGCCCAGATAGTAGGCCGGGGTCACCCGCCCCTGGTTGGGCGTCTTGGCCGCGCGCTTCAGGGCGAAGGCCCAGTTTTCGTCGGCCATGAAATGCAGGCCGCCGTAGATCTGCCCGCGGCTCCAGCCCTTGAGGAAGGGCGCCAGGGCCGCCCCCATCAGCACGTGGCGCAGGTTCACCATGAGGGCCGTCGCACCCAGCAGGACGATGCCGGGCGGCGAGGTCCAGATCTCCACCGCCACGAACTGCGAGGCCCCGGCAAAGACAGTGGCGCTCATGATGGCCACCTCGAGCGGGGAGAGGCCCTTCTGCGCCGCCAGGGTGCCGAACAGCAGGCCGTAGACCACCACCGCCACCAGCAGCGGCAGAATGGTCAAAACTCCGGCCGTAAATTCACCGCCGCTTTCCTTGTGCGTCATACCGCTCCCCGGATGGGATTTGCGAAAGCGGCCAAGGTGGCGCTTCGGCGCGCGCCGGTCTTGCATGAAATTGCGCCCTTCGGGCCCCGCAGCCGAATTCGCCAAAAAGAAGAATTGTTGTCACAATAATTCTCCTGTGACGCCGGCCCTATAGCCGCTAGGCTCGCTGGAATCGCGGTCAAACTGCAGCGGCTTGCGGCTCAAGGGGGTGCTGTAGAGATGGTGATGTCCGAAATCTCCGTCGAGCGCGTGGCAGAGGCGATCGAACACTATCTGTCGACAGGCCGCGGCAAGGCCGCGATCGCCAAGGCGCTGGATTTCGAGGTCAAGGATCTGCAGGTGCGCCGCTCCCCTGCGGAATCCGACCTGCCGATGGAGGAACTGCGCCTTACCCTGCGCTACTGGCAGACCCTGCCTCAGGTCGGCCGGGTGGCGAACGTCATGAAGATCGAGCCCTTCGAACTGCGCCGGGCGCTCGGCTACCTCATGCTGATCGACGTCGGCCAGGGCGCGGCCGACTTCCGCTATGCGCTCTATGGGACCAAGATCGCGAAAGTCGCCGGCTTCGACATGACCGGCAAGACGGTGTGGGATATCGCCACCTCCTCGACCGTGCAGACCTTCTTCGCCGCCTGCTACATGGCGGTTCGCGCCCGGCCCTGCCCGGTCTATACGGTGCACAAGGCGCCGCCGCAGATCACCGCCAGCCATTGGCACCGGCTGATCCTGCCGCTTGGCGAGGGTGGAGAGGTGAGGCGCTTCCTGGTCTGCAACACGCCGATCCAGCACGGCCAGCTCGTCTGACCCCGTCTCGTCCCGGTCGCCGCCGGCACGGCCCCCGGGAAGCGCCGCATCCTTCAGGCGGCGGCGCGCGTCCCCCGGCGGTATTGGCCGGGCGTGGTGCCGGTGCAGCCCTTGAAGGCGCGCGAGAAGTGGCTCTGGTCGTAGAAGCCGCAGGCCAGCGCCACTTCGCTGAGCGGCTCGTCGCCGCCCAGCAGCAGCTTGGCGGCGGCGATCCTGCGATGGGTCAGATAGGCGTGGGGCGTGACCCCGACCTCGCGGCGGAAGGCGCGCAGGAAATGATAGCGGCTGAGCCGCGCGGCCCCGGCCAGATCGTCAAGGGTCAGGTCTTGCATATAAAGATCGTCGATAAGGCTCCTGGCCCGGCGGATCGGCCCCGGTTCCTGGCCCGGGCGGCGGGCGCGCGGCGCGCTGACGCTGTGGCGGCCGACCATGAGGGCCAGCGCCGCGGTGAAGGTCTCGTCGACCGCCAGCTTGTGCGCGCCCGCCTGGACATGGGCCTCCATGAGGACGTGCGCCTCGCCGAGGAGCGCGACGGCCTCCGGGTCGTCCATCACGGCCTCGCGGAAAGCGGGGAAGCCCGCCGGGCGGTCCTCCAGCTCGTCGGCGATGTCCTGCATCAGCGCCACCGAGGGGTAGATCATGCGGTAGGCGAAGCCCTCGTCGGCCGGAGCGCCGTCGTGCAATTCATCGGGATTGACCGCCACCAGGCTGCCGGCCGGCGCCACGTGACGGACACCGCGGTAGGTGAAGGCCTCGGCGCCGCCGACGATGACGCCCAGCGCGAAGGTGTCATGCACATGGGGGGCGTAAGCATGGCGGTAGAAGCGCGCCGTCAGGCACTCCAGGTCGTCGAAGCGCTTCTCGCGCCAGAAGCAGACGGAATCCGCCCCCCGGCGCGGGGCCGCGGCGTTTCCCGGTGGCTCCTGCCGTTCCCCGGCCGAGCGGGCATAGGCTGTCTGCTGGTCGATCGCCATGGCCCCAGTCTAGCCGATGCCGGCCCGCCGGCCTTGCAGGAAATTGCCGGGGCGCGAAGGCGACGGCCCGGCCCGGCGGCGCTGGAGCAGATCGGGGTCGGCTGGACTCGCCGAAGGCGATCCGCCGGCCTCGTGACGCTGCTCAATACCTTTGAGATAGATCGGATTCACACGATCAGAGCGGCAGCGGCGAGACCCCGATGAAGCCCCGGTGGAGGTGCAGCAGGGCGGCGTAGACCGCCAGGCCCAGCAGCGGGCGCCACCAGCCGATGCCGCGCCAATCCACCACCGTGCGGCGGCTCAGGACGGCGCCGAAGGGCAGCACGCTGGTGGTCAGCTTCATCGGCCCCCAGGCCGCGCCCAGGCCGGCCTCGCGGCGCTGGTCGATGTGACGCATACCGCCGAAGCTGAGCACGGCAATGCCGCCCATCATCACCATGGAAGCGAAATCGCCGTTGGCCAGCAGATGCGACAGGGCCCAGAGCCCGGTCCCCCAAAGAAAGGGGTGGCGGGTGATGGAGAGGATGCCCACGGCGGGCGAGCCCGGAGCGCCGTCGAGAAAGCGCTCGCCGCCCACCATGGTCGGGCCCGGACTGGTGAGCCCGGCAACCAGCAGCACGGCCGCCAGCGGCATGACCAGCAGCGGCACCCAGGCGAAGGCCGGCGCCGGAGTCCAGACGGCCAGAAAGGGCGCGCTGCGGTAAGACAGGATCATCCAGAAGAGGGCCGCTCCCATGAGCGCCGAATAGGACAGACGGAAGCCTTGAACACCCAGGCGCTGCGCCAGAAAGGGGCGGATCGGCCGGGCGGAGAGCAGGAAATGGCCGCCCACGAAGGCAAGGGTGGCGGCCACCAGGGAATTCGTCGCATCGAGCATCCCCCGCACTATGGTCAGCGGCCGCGCCGCCGTCCAGCGCAGATCGCCCTCTCGGATATGGCCCCGGGCCGGCGGCTATGCTAAGCAGCCGCCCCCGCAAAGAGATCGAAGCGATGACCGAGAACGAAGAAACCAGGCCCGATCCGGTGGCCTTGAAGATCCTGGAGCTGCTGCAGGACGGCGGCCCTGATCATACGGTGAGCCCCGACGACGTGGCCCGTGCCTTCGCCGAAACCCGGCGCAAGAAGAGCGACCCGCCCGACGTCTGGCGGCGCTACATGAACGCCGTGCGCCAGCAGGCGGTGCACCTGGCCCGCGCCGGCCGGATCGTCATCCTGCGCCGCGGCGAGCCGCAGGACCCCCACGCCCCCATCAAGGGCCTGATCCGCCTCGGCCTGCCGAAGTAGAAGAACGCAGCAACGACGCTCGACGGTCAGGCTGTCACCCCCACCCTAACCCTCCCCCATCAAAGGGGGAGGGAATGACTTTCCTGCGGCAGCTCCAACTGCCCCTCCCGCCTTGATGGGGGGAGGTTGGGAGGGGGGTGGCTCTCGGTCTGTTCGAGTGAGTCTAACCCAACTCCGGCGCCGGGATGCCCGCCTGGCGGCAGGCGGCGGTCACGGTGTTGGCCAGCAGCACGGCGATGGTCATGGGGCCGACGCCGCCGGGCACCGGGGTGATGGCGCCGGCGACCGCCGCCGCCTCGTCGAAGGCCACGTCGCCGACCAGGCGGGTCTTGCCGCCACCTGCGTCGATGCGGTTGATGCCGACATCGATGACGGTGGCGCCGGGCTTCACCCAGTCGCCCTTCACCATCTCCGGGCGGCCGACGGCGGCGACCAGGATGTCGGCGCCGCGGCAGACGGCGGGCAGGTCCTTGGTGCGGCTGTGGGCGACGGTGACGGTGCAACTCTCGGCCAGGAGGAGCTGGGCCATGGGCTTGCCGACGATGTTGGAGCGGCCGACCACCACGGCGTTCAAGCCCGAGAGGTCGCCCAGGCGGTCCTTCAGCAGCATGAGGCAGCCCAGCGGCGTGCAGGGCACCAGCGGCGCCTCGGCCCCCTTGCCCCCGGTCATCAAGCGCCCGGCGTTGATCACGTGGAAGCCGTCGACGTCCTTATCGGGGTCGATGGCGGCGATCACCGTCTGGCTGTCGATCTGCGGCGGCAGGGGAAGCTGCACCAGGATGCCGTGCACGGCGGGATCGGCGTTGAGCTCCGCCACCTTGGCCAGCAGAGTCTCCTGGCTGGCCGAGGCGTCGAGCTTGTGCTCGAAGGAGTTCATGCCGGCCTCGAGGGTCTGCTTGCCCTTGGAGCGCACGTAGACCTGGCTGGCCGGATCCTCGCCCACCAGCACCACGGCGAGGCCCGGGGTCAGCCCCTGCTCGGCTTTCAGTTTCTCGACCGCGGCGGCGACACGGCCGCGCAGGCCGGCGGCGAAGGCCTTGCCGTCGATGAGGGCGGCGCCCCCTTGCGTCTCTCCGGCAGGAACTGCGGTGCTGCTCACGATTGCTTACTCCCTCTGCTTGTCAGTTACGGCGGCGCCAGTTCATCCGAGCCGGCCGGCCGGCACCCTTCCGATTGCGCCGCCGGCTGGTCCAGGCCCGTCAGCCCCCACCCTTCAACCCAGGCTCTTCAATCCAGCCCCTTCAATCCAGACCGGCCAGCCAGTCTTCGAGATCCCGCCGCAGCGCCGCCGGGTCGCCGGCCACCGCCAGGGTCTTGCGC
The DNA here is from genome assembly GCF_039839785.1 of Pelagibius sp. CAU 1746. Classification (NCBI taxonomy): domain Bacteria; kingdom Pseudomonadati; phylum Pseudomonadota; class Alphaproteobacteria; order Rhodospirillales; family Rhodovibrionaceae; genus Pelagibius; species Pelagibius sp. CAU 1746. Next base: position 888,744 of record NZ_JBDOQT010000001.1, on the reverse strand, counting down.
CGGTCGCTCTGTCCGGCCACCAGGCTCAAGGCCGACTTCGGCAGCTTCCAGGTTTTGGCCAGCAGCTTGATCAGCGCGGCGTTGGCCTTGCCGCCCTCCGGCGGCTCGGTGACCCGGAGCTTCAGGACCGCCGCGCCGTCGTCCAGCACCACGACGCCGTCAACCTTGGCCCGGCTGGCCCCCGGCTGCAGGCGCAGCTCGACCAGCAGGCAGTCCCTGCCATCGCGGAAGGGGCCGCCCCGAGAAAGCTCAGAGATGACCGCCTCCTTACAGCCCGCTTTGGAAGAGCGCTATCCGAATGTTCTGCAGCACCATCTGCAAGAAATAGATGACGAGGATCAGGATGATCGGCGAAATGTCGATGCCGCCCAGGTTGGGCATGAAGCGGCGGATGGGCCTGAGCGCCGGTTCCGTCACACGCCAGAGGAACTCGCCAACCATGGACACCACCTGATTGCGGGTGTTGAGCACGCCGAAGTGCACCAGCCACGACAGGATCGCCGAAGCGATCACCATCCAGATATAGATGTCGAGGGCAACCATGACGATAAGAATGAGGGGGTCCAGAATGATCATCGGCCGGCTTTTCAACCCCTAAGCTGAAGGACGGAAAGACTTCGGAAACCAGTGGCCGCTACCCTACCCAGCGCTTGGGCCGGAGACAAGCAGCCGAACCACCCGGAAAAGCCGGGAACAGGCTGGGAATCGGGCGGTCAACGCACCGCTTGACAGGACAGGGCCTTGTCCACATTATCCGCCCGCCCGAGGTTGATTTCCCGTGAAATCGGCCTTCGGTCCATCCCATGCCCGGCGAATTGCCGCCGCGGCGCCCAGTTGTGGGGCTGTAGCTCAGATGGGAGAGCGTCGCGTTCGCAATGCGAAGGTCAGGGGTTCGATTCCCCTCAGCTCCACCAACTCCCCCTCTTGAAGACAGCGGCGACTTGCAACGACGGCGGCCCCGTACGGCAACCGGCCCCGAGCGGATTCCGCCCAGCCCGCGCCGGCCCGGCGCCCTGATCGCCGAAAGCGACGTCACAAGACGGCGCGCCCGCTCGTCATTTCTGGAGAGTCCCTGCCCGCGTCGGCGGGGCGCACCAGAAGAGGAGCCCAAGACCATGTCCACCCCAGTCCTAAAGTCCCGTCGCCGCCGTGCCGCCTGCGCGACCGTCGTCCTGCTTGCCGCCCTGCCGGCTCTCACCCTCCTGAAACCCGCAGCGGGCGAAACCCCAGGCGCTCAGGTGGCGCCCGTAGGATCACACGACCTGGGCAACGTGCCGGGCAAGAAGCTGACCGCGGTGGTCGTGACCTACCCGCCGGGCGGCAACTCGCCCGCCCACCATCACGCCGGCAGTGTCTTCGCCTTCGTGCTGTCGGGGGAGATTCGCTCGCAGGTCTCGGCGGACGGGCCGGTGAAGGTCTACAAGGCCGGCGAAAGCTTCTTCGAGCCGCCGGGCAGCCGCCACCTGGTCAGCGCCAACGCCAGCGCCACCGAAGAAGCCAGTCTGCTGGCCGTCTTCGTCGCCGAAACCGGCGCAACCCTGACCACTTTCGACGAGTAAGCGGCCGGGCTTGCTCAGGGCGTGCGGATCTTGTGGGTGAAACGCAGGATGACGAACTCGGCCGGGCGCAGCGGCGCCACCCCGACCAGGACGATGAGGCGTCCCTTGTCGATATCGTCCTGGGTCATGGTCGCGCCCAGGCCCACGGCGACCGTGAAGGCCTCTTCCGGCTTGGCGCCCTGAAAGGCGCCTTGCCGCCAGAGCGCGTGGAGGAAGTTCTCGATCGAGGCTTTCAAACCGGCCCAGGTGGCGGGCTCGTTAGGCTCGAAAACCGCCCACTGGGTGCCCGCGTGGATCGACTGCTCGAGAAAGATGAAGAGACGGCGGACGTTGACGTAGCGGTACTCGTTGTCGTTGCCGGCCAGGGTGCGGGCGCCCCAGACCAGGGTGCCGCGCCCGGCGAACTTGCGGATCGCGTTGACCGACTTGCCGCCGGCGGGATCGACGTTCAGCGCCTCCTGGAAACCGTCGCTCACCGTCACCGCGGGGCCGCTCACTCCGGCCAGCGCGTCGTTGCCCGCCGGCGCCTTCCAGACGCCCCGCGTGGCGTCGGTGCGGGCGTAGAGGCCGGCGACCGCGCCCGACGGGGGCACCGTGGCATAGGCACGCTTCAGAAACCGCCGGACCGCGTCGTAAACCTCCGGCTCCCGCCTGGCGAGGGCGAGCCGGCGGTCGTCGAGAGGTCGTCCGGCGGCGGCGCCCCGCTGCCGCCGGCTCTCGCGGCCATCCTTGGCCACGGTGACGACCTCGAAGCGTTTCAGCATTACGCGGGCTTCGGTGGTGCGCAGCGGCAGACGGCTTTCCAGGTAGGGAAAATAAGCGGCGCCGAACTGCCTCTGCCGGCCTCCGCCAAGGCGGGCACGGAAATCGGCCTCGACCGCCGCCAGGTCGTCAGTGCCGCCCGGCAGGGCGCCCGGAACCTCGGCGACGGTGAAGCGGTCGCGCGTTTTGGCGCAGGCGTCCAGCGCCGCCTGCAACACCACCGCGTAGTCCGCCGCGTTCAGCTTCACCGCATCGGACAGGACCAATAGCGTCGGCCCCTTGATCTTCTTCAGCTCGGCAAGCGCGGCCAGGAAGTCGTCCGCGCTCGCCCGGCCGTAGCGCCCCAGGGAATAGACGAAACAGCGCCCACCACCGTTCCTGAAATAGAGCTGCAGCGCGTAGTTCATGAAGTGGCGCGGGACGCTGCGCCGGCGCGGCCAGTCGACCTCGACACCCAGCAGCCGGCCACGGGCGTCGACGCGCTTTTCCACGGTCAGCGTCACCGGATGGATCGGCGCCTCGCCGAAGTGCGCCTGGTAGTCGCGCAGCGCGGCGACCTCGACGGCGCTGCCGGTCAGGTCCTCCCTCTGCGGTCCCTGGGCCTTCTCGGTGTAGCCGATGAAGACGGGAACGGCGGTTTCCACCGGCACGATGGGCCGTGCCCCGCCGGGGACCTCTTCGACATAGACTCCCGGAGCGAGATATTCCGGCATCGGACACCTCCTCCCGTCAGGCTGCCTGGCGAAGCTTGCCTTTGTCCTTGGCCTTGCCGGAGACATCCTCGCGCGGGCGCAGGTGGGCGAACCAGCGCCGCTCCAGCAGCTTGAAGCCGCCGACGATAAGGAAAGTGAGGCAGAGGTAGAGCGCCGCCACCGACAGGAAGGCCTCGTAGGGGCTGAAGTAGCGCGAGTTGACGATGCGCGCCGCGCCGGTCAGATCGACGATGGTGATGACGCTGGCGATCGCCGAGCCGTGCAGCATGAAGATGACCTCGTTGGAGTAGGCGGGCAGGGCGCGGCGGAAGGCGCTGGGCAGGATGACCCGGGTGTAGGTCTGCGCCTTCGACATGCCGCAGGCGCGCGCCGCCTCGATCTCGCCGTAAGGCGTGCCGTCGATGGCGCCCTTGATGATCTCCGTGGTGTAGGCCGCCGTGTTGAGCGTGAAAGCAAAGAGCGCGTACCAGTAGGCGTCGCGCAGGAAGTCGACTTCGCGGCTGAGCTCGATCATGAACTGCAGCTGGCCCAGGCCGTAATAGATCAGGAACATCTGCACCAGCAGCGGCGTACCGCGGAAGAAGTAGGTGAAAGACCAGACCGGAAGATTCACCAGCGGATTGCTGGAGGTCCGCAGGATCGCCAAGGGAATCGCCATGGCCAGGCCGATCACCAGGGAAGCGGACACCAGCTTCACCGTCGTCACCAGCCCTTCCAGGTAGAGGTCGTAGTTCTCCAGGATCGGCCCGAAGTCCATGGCTCAGACCCTCCGCACGCCGACGCTGTAGCGTCTCTCGGCCCAACGCAGCCCCCAGATCGAGACGGTGGTGAAGGCCAGGAAGACGAAGGCCACGAAGAGATAGAAGACGAAGGGCTGGCGCGTCGAACCGCCGGCCTGCCCGGCACGGAACACCATCTCGTTCAGACCGATGACGGCGACCAGGGCGGTCGACTTCATCAGCACCAGCCAGTTGTTGCCGATGCCCGGCAGCGCGTGGCGCATCATCTGCGGTATCAGGATGCGCGAGAAGACCTGCACCCTGGTCATGCCGTAGGCGTAACCGGCCTCCAGCAGCCCGACGGGCACCGCCAGGAACGCGCCGCGGAAGGTCTCGCCCATATAGGCGCCGAAGATGAAGCCGATGGTGAGCGTTCCCGCGACGAAGGGATTGATGTCGATGTAATCCCAATCGAAGTAGGCGCCGATGGCGTTCACCGTCACCTGGCCTCCGAAGTAGATCAGCAGCATCATCACCAGGTCGGGCACACCGCGGATCACGGTAGTGTAGACGCTGGCGAGCGAGAGGGCGAGGCGCGACTTGGACAGCTTGGCCGCGGCGGTCACCAAGCCAAGCACGATGGCGATGAGCGCGGAGAGAATCGACACCGACACGGTGACCAGCGCTCCTTCGAGCAGGAACGGCAAGCGGGCGATCAGCTCGTCCATTGCTCTTCCACTTCCTCTCCCTCGCCAGAAAGAAAGACGCCACCGCCGGCGATACGACGGTGGCGTTCTCTCAAACGGACATCAAGGCTGCCTTAGCTGCCGTAGACGTCGAAATCGAAGTACTTGTCCTGAATGGCCTTGTACTTTCCGTTGGCGCGGATCGCCTCGATGGCCTGATTGAACATCTCGCGCAGGTCGTCTTCGCCCTTGCGCAGGGCGATGCCGGCGCCGTCGCCGAAGTACTTCGGATCGCTGAAGTCCGGCCCCACGAACTCGTAGGCCTTGCCGTCGTCGGTATCCAGGAAGCCGCCCTGGATGGCCACGGAGTCGGCCAGCAGCAGATCGAGGCGCCCGGCGACCATGTCGAGATAGGCCTCGTCCTGGGTGCCGTAGCGCTTCACCTCGACCTCGTCGCCGTAAACTTCGGTCACGAAGTTGTCGTGGATGGTGGCGCGCTGCACGCCCACGGTCTTGCCCTTCAGGCCGTCCTTGGTGATCTCGATGCTCGAGCCCTTCTTGCGCACGAACTTGGCCGGGGTGTTGTAGTACTTGTTGGTGAAGTCGACCTTTTCCTTACGCTCCGGCGTGATCGACATCGAAGCGACGATGGCGTCGTACTTGCGCGCCTGCAGCGCCGGAATGATGCCGTCCCAGTCCTGGGTCACCAGCTCGCACTCCACCTTCATCTGATCGCAGAGCGCGTTGGCGATGTCGATGTCGAAGCCGACCAGCTTGCCATCCGCCGTCACTTCGCTGAACGGGGGATAGGCGCCTTCGACGCCGATGCGAACCTTCTTCCATTCCTTGGCGTCGGCCTGGATCGCCCCCAGGGACGAGCCGATGGCCAAAGCGGCGACGAAGACCGCGGAGAAAATCTTTTTCACGAGTTGCCTCCATTTGCTTTTTCGATTTTGATTTTGTCCTGAACGGACGATGAAGGACAGCCGGTCATTTCAAGGTGCCCTCCAAGAACTGTCTGAAACGCGCCGAGCGCGGAGCGGTAAAGACCTCCTGCGGCGGCCCCTGCTCTTCGACGCGGCCTTCATGCAGGAAGACCGTCTCGCTGGAGACCTCGCGTGCGAAGCCCATTTCGTGCGTGACCACGATCATGGTGCGGCCTTCCTCCGCAAGACGGCGGATGACCCGCAGCACCTCGCCCACGAGTTCCGGGTCCAGGGCCGAGGTCGGTTCGTCGAACAGCATCACCGCCGGATCCATGGCCAGCGCGCGGGCGATGGCGACGCGCTGCTGCTGGCCGCCGGAAAGGTGCGCGGGATAGTAGTCGCGGCGGTCGTAGAGGCCGACCTTCTGCAGGATCTCGCCGGCGTAGTCGATCGCCTCGGCCTTGGGCCGCTTCAGCACGTGGACCGGCGCTTCGATGACGTTCTGCAGGACCGTCATATGGGACCAGAGATTGAAGCTCTGGAACACCATGGCCAGGCGCGCGCGGATGCGCCGGATCTGTTCGCGGTCCTCGGCCTCCAGCCCGCCGCCGTACTTGGCCGGCTTCAGGCGCAGTTCCTCCCCCGCGACGACGATGCGCCCGGCGTTGGGCCGCTCCAGCAGGTTGAGGCAGCGCAGGAAGGTGCTCTTGCCGGAGCCGGAGGAGCCCAGCATGGCGATGACGTCGCCTTCACGCGCGGTCAAGGAAACGCCCTTCAGAACCTCCAGGTCCCCGAAGGATTTGTGAATATTTTCCGCAACCAGTGCCGCCGTGGCGGCAGCCGACCCGGACAACTGGTCCGCTAACACCAAACCCTTAAACCCCCTGTGGGATGCGCCTATTGCTGGCGCTTTGGCCTCGACGGTACGGCAGGCCTTTCACGATGCCAAGGAAAAGGTGCCGTCCGGGCGCGGCCTGGCGGGCGCCAGGCCGGCGAAGCCTCGGCGATCGGCGGCGCAAGGCCGGAATTTCCCGCCCCGGTGCCGAAACCGCCCGCCGGCGCGCTAGGGCAGTTCCCGGCGCAGGCCTTCCAGGCGCTCGCTCAGCCCGGCGCGCTCGGGCGCCCCCTCCGGCAGGACGGCGATCTGGGCCTCCGCGGCGGCCAGCGCCTCCTTTGCCTCGTCGGGCTCACCCAGCACCAGGTGAGCACGGGCCAGGCGCAGCCATCCGTCCGCATCCGCCGGGTCCGCGGCCAGGCGATCGGCCAGGCGCGCGACCATGGCGCGAATGAATTGCTGGCGCTCCTCCACCGACATCTCCTGGGCCGCTTCCACGTCGGCGGCCGAGGGCCCGGGCGCGGCGCCGGCAGGCGGCGCTTCCTGCGGCCCCTGGGGCCGCGCGGCGAGGACCGGCGGCTCGATGCCCGCCTCCTGGGCCGCCTGAGCGACCTGTCGGCGCAGCAGGCCGAGCATCGGCGAGTCGGCCGGCAGGTCCTCGGCAAGCCCCTTCCAGACCCCTATGGCCCCCTCCAGCCGCCCGTCCTGCGCCATGGCGAGGCCGGCGTAGTAGCGCGCGCGGGCGTTGCCCGGGTCGGCCTCGATGGCGGCGGCGAAGGCGAGGCGCGCCGCCTGCCCGACGCGGCCCTTGTCCTGGGCGACGAGGCTCTCTCCCAGGGCGGCGTGCAGGGCGCCGGGCGCCGGCCCCTGCTTCTCGACCTCGGCGATGGCGGCGCGGTAGACCTCCGCCGCCTGGCCGAAGCGGCCGGTGCGGGCATAGACCTGGGCCAGGATCAGCCGGCTTTCGATGTCCTGCGGCACCGCTTCGATGCGCTCGAGCAGGCGCTTTTCCAGCAGCCCGACTTCGAGCGGGCCGCCGGGATCGCGCCCGGCCAGCGGCAGGCCCGGCAGGTCCGGCGTGCCGAGATGCAGGTAGAGACCAAGCCCGACCGCCGGTGGCAGGGCCACGATCAGCAGCACGGCCAGGCGGCGCCAGGTGGCACCGCTTGTCCCGCCATCGCGCCTTGCGGCGCCCCGGGAAGCGCCGTCCTCGGTCTGAAGCAGACGGCGCCCGATTTCCCGGCGCGCCGCTTCGGCCTCGTCCTTGTCGATCAATCCGCGTTCGAGGTCCTGCTCCAACTCGGCGAGCTGGTCGCGGTAGACCGTGCGGTCGTAGTCGGCCGCAGCCGGCGCGGCGGCGCCCTTGCGCAGCAGCGGCCACAGCAGCGCGACGACCAGCAACGCGGCCATCGCGGCGGCGAGGATCCAGAACATCATTCTTTAGTCGGGTCCTCTTCGTCGAGCAGGCGGGCGAGGCGCACTTCCTCCTCGGCGCTGAGGCGCGGCGGCTGCGCCGGCGCGGCGCGGAGCTGCCGGAAGTAGACGAAGACGCCCAGCGCGCCGAGCGCCAGCATCACGAAGGGGCCGAACCACAGCAGATAGGTGGTGGGCTTCATCGGCGGGCGCAGCAGCACGTAATCGCCGTAGCGCGCCACCAGGTAGTCGAGCACCTGCCGGTCGCTGTCGCCGGCGACCAGACGCTCGCGCACCAGCAAGCGCAGTTCGCGCGCGATCTCCGCATTGGAGGAATCGATGGACTCGTTCTGGCAGACGACGCAGCGGATCTCGGCGGAAAGGTCGCGGGCCCGCTGCTCCAGCACCGGATCGTCCAACACCTCGTCCGGCTCAACGGCCCCCGCGGCGCCCGCCAGCAGCAGCGGCAGAACGCACGCCAGCGTTTTCAGGAGGCCGTGCCTCATGAGCGCAGCTCCTCCAGCAGCGGCTTGACCTGACGCTCGATCACATCGGGCACCAGGGGGCCGCGGTGGTGATAGCGGATGCGCCCTTCGCGGTCGACGACGAAGGTCTCCGGCACGCCGGTCACGCCCCATTCCACGGCGGCGCGGCCGGGGTCGGCGCCGATACGGGTGTAGGGATTGCCCAACTCGGCCAGCCAGGCGGCGGCGTCCTCCGGCTTGTCGCGGTGGTTGATGCCGTAAAGCGGCACGCCGGTCTCCTCCGCCAGGTCGGTGAGGAAGGCGTGTTCGGCGCGGCAGGGCACGCACCAGGAGGCGAAGAAGTTCACCAGCACCACCTGGCCCTTGCCCAGATCGGCGGTGGCCAGACCCGGAACGCCGACCCCCGGCACCGCCGCGAGGTCGAAGCCGGGAGTCGGCCTGTCGATCATCACGGTGGGGATGTTCTTCGGATCGCGCTCCGGCCCCAAGCCCCAAAGGAAATAGCCGGCCACCACCAGGAAGATGAGCACGGGCAGCAGGAAAAGAAGACGCTTCGTCATGGAACGATGATCCGCCGTCGGTTACGCCGCGGCCGGGCGCGTGGTGGATTTGCTCTGGCGGCGCGGCGCGCCGACGCGCAGGCGCCGGTCGCTGAGCGAGATCAGCCCGCCGGCCATCAGGGCCAGGCAGCCGATCCAGATCCAGGGGACCAGCGGTTCGTGATAGACGCGCACCGTCCAGCCGCCCTGGCCGTCGGCGTCGCCGATCACCGCATAGAGATCGGCGAACAGGGTGGTGCGGATCGCGGCCTCCGTGGTCGGCATGGCCCTCACCTGATAGACGCGCTTCTCGGGAAACATCTGGGCGATCTCTTCGCCGCCGCGGGTCACCGTGAAGCGGGCGCGCTCGGCCTTGTAGTTGGGCCCGTCCAGCTTGCCGACGCCCTCGAAGAGCAGGCTGTAACCCGCGATCTCGATGCTTTCGCCGGGCCTGAGGTTGGTCACCACCTCCTGCTTCCAGACCGAGGAACCGATCATCCCGGCCATGGCGACGGCCAGGCCCGCGTGGGCCAGCGTCACGCCGTGGGCGGCGCGCGGCAGGCTGCGGGCGCGGCGCCAGGAGTCGCCCGGCCTCGCCCGGAACAGCTTGACCCTGTCGGCCCATTCCACTAGGGCGCCGAAGAACAGCCAGGCGGCGAGGCCCATGGCGGCCACCGCCAGGATCGGCCCGCCGCTCTCGAGGTACCAGGTCAGCCCCGCAACCAGCAGCGCCGCAAGCGCGGCCAGTTTCAGGCGCAGCAGCGCAGCGGCCAGGTCGGCGCGCTTCCAAGGCAGCATGGGGCCGATGGCCATGAGAAAAATCAGCGGCACCATGAGCGGCACGAAGGTGGCGTTGAAGAAAGGCGGGCCGACCGACACCTTGGAGCCGTCCAGCGCCTCCAGGAACAGCGGGTACAGCGTGCCCAGAAAGACCGCGGCGCAGGCGGCGGCGAGAAAGAGGTTGTTGATCACCATGCCGCCCTCGCGGCTGATCGGCGCGAAGAGGCCGCCGGCCTTGAGCGAGGGCGCGCGCAGGGCAAAGAGGGTGAGCGAACCGCCGATAGCGATGGCCAGGAGCAGCAGAATGAAGAAGCCGCGCTCGGGGTCGGTGGCGAAGGCGTGCACCGAGGTGATGACGCCGGAGCGCACGATGAAAGTGCCGATCAGCGACAGCGAGAAGGTGAGAATGGCCAGCAGGATGGTCCAGACCTTCAGCGCGTTGCGCTTCTCGACCACGATGGCGGAGTGCAGCAGCGCCGTGCCCAGCAGCCAGGGCATGAAGGAGACGTTCTCCACGGGATCCCAGAACCACCAGCCGCCCCAGCCCAGTTCGTAGTAAGCCCACCAGGAACCCAGCGCGATGCCGCCGGTGAGAAACGACCAGGCGAGCAGCGTCCAGGGCCGTACCCAGCGCGCCCAGGCGGCGTCCACCTTGCCCTCGATCAAGGCGGCGATGGCGAAGGAAAAGGCCAGGGAAAAGCCGACGTAGCCGGCGTAGAGCATGGGCGGATGGAAGGCCAGCCCCGGGTCCTGAAGCAGCGGGTTCAGATCCTCGCCGTCCAAGGGCGCCGGGAAGACGCGCTCGAAGGGGTTGGAGGTGAAGAGCGTGAAGGCCATGAAGCCGATGCCGATCCAGGCCTGCACGCCCAGGACCCGCGCCCGCAGGCTGGGCGGCAGGTTGCCGCCGAAGACCGCCACCGCCGAGCCGAAGAGCGCGAGGATCAGGATCCACAGGAGCATGGAGCCCTCGTGGTTGCCCCAAACGCCGGTGATCTTGTAGAGCAGCGGTTTCGCCGAGTGCGAGTTCTGCACCACGTTCAGGACGGAAAAGTCGGATGTGACGTAGGCATTGGTCAGCGCGCAGAAGGCGAAGACCACCAGGAAGAGCTGGGCGACGGCGGCGGGACCGGCGAGCGCCATCCAGGCGGCATGGCCGCGCGCCGCGCCGATCATCGGCAGGCTGCCCTGCACCAGAGCCGCGGCCAGGGCCAGGATCAGCGCGAAGTGCCCCAATTCGATGATCATTGGGCGCCCTCCGCCGTTTCACTGCCCTGCCACTGTCCGGACTCCTTCAGCGCGTCGACGACTTCGCGCGGCAGGTAGTTCTCGTCGTGCTTGGCCAGCACCTCGCGGGCCAGGAAGGTGCCGTCGGTCCCCATGTTGCCGACGGTGATCACGCCCTGCCCTTCGCGAAACAGGTCCGGCAGGATGCCCCGATAGCTGACCGGCACCGATTGGGCGCCGTCGGTGATCCGGAAGGTGACGCTGAGCCCGTCGGTGGACTTCAGCACCGTGCCCTCCTCCACCAGGCCGCCCAGGCGGATGCCGCGCTCGGGCGGCGGCGGCGAGGCGGCGATCTGGCTGGGGCTCTGGAAGAGGTCGAGATTGTCATCGAGGGCCGTCAGCACCAGGGCCGTGGCGCCGCCGAAGACCAGCAGCGCGGCGACGACGATATAGAGGCGGCGGCGCTTGCGGGTCATGGCCGGGCCTCCCGCGGGCCAGCGTCCGGCTGCGGCGACTGCTCCCGGGCGGCGGGTTCCTCCTGCGCGGGGCGCTGGCGGCGCTGACGCTGGGCGCCACGCGCCTCCAGCTCGGCCAGGCGGCGCTGCCGGCTGTGCAGTTGACGCAGGGTCGCGACCAGCAGGCCGGCCATGATCACCAGCGTCACGACCAGCGAGGGCCAGACGAAGGCGGCGTAGCCGCCCATATCCAAAAATGCCGTCGTTTCCTTCATCCCTCTCCCGTCCGGGACCTTCCCGGCCCTTCTCGCGGGGCGGCGCCGCCGTTGCCGGCGGCGGCCGTCGAGGCCCAAATCTAGGGGCTCGACCCCGCGGCGTCAGTCTCTATTCGCATGAGTGCGACCGAATCGCGCAGCTTCCTTCGTGGTTAGATCCCTCTAGCCCCGTGCCGTCTGTCCTTGAACCTCGGCCGCCTTCACCGTCGCCAGGTCGAGGGCGCGCAGGCGCGCGGCGATCAGTTCGCTCTTGATGCGCAGCAGAGCGATGGTGAGGTAGTAGAGCTTGAAGCCCACCGCGACGATCAGCAGCGGCCACAGCATCGAGGGGTGAATGGTCGGGCCGTCCAGGCGCATCACGCTGGCCGGCTGGTGCAGGGTCGACCACCAGTCGACCGAGAACTTGATGATCGGGATGTTCACCACCCCCACCAGGGCCAGGATCGCCGCCGCGCGGTAGCCGCGCTGGCTGTCCTCGAAGGCGTTCAGCAGCGCCATGTGGCCGAGGTAGAGGAAGAACAGGATCAGCATCGAGGTCAGGCGCCCGTCCCACTCCCACCAGGTGCCCCACATGGGCCGGCCCCAGAGCGAGCCCGTGACCAGGGTAAGGAAGGCGAAGCCGGCGCCGACCGGCGAGGAGGCCTTGGCCGCCAGGTCGGCCAGGGGATGGCGCCAGATCAGCGCCACGGCGCTGGCCACGGCGATGGCGACATAGATGAACATGGCCATCCAGGCCGAGGGCACGTGGACGTACATGATGCGCACGCTCTCGCCCTGCTGGTAGTCCGCCGGGGCCTCGAAGAGCGCCAGATAGAAGCCGACGCCCAGCGCCACCACCGCGCCGGCGGCGGCGAAAGGCAGGACGCGGTCGGCAAGGCGGGTGAAGCGCGCCGGATTTGCGAAGCGGTGCATAGCTGCTTTCCTAAAGGCCCCCTCTATTTAGTGCCTTGAGCCAAGTCATGCCAGCACTGGGAAACCGCGCGCGCGCCCTGAAAATCATCCCCAATAGGATTTTGATCCGGGACCGGGAGTTCGCCGGCTGTCCTGCGGCTACTCCACCGCCTGGCGGAGGGCGGCGGCCCCGGCCAGGGGGGTGATCACCAGCATGACCAGCAGCACCGCGCCGAGCAGCAGCAGGTGCGGGCGCGCCGTCAGCCCCAGCAGGGCCGCGTCCGTGGCCCCGACCCCGAAAATCAGCGCCGGGACATAAAGCGGCAGCACCAGCAGCGGGATCAGCACCCCGCCGCGCCGCGCCCCCAGGGTCAGCGCCGCGCCGACCGCGCCGACCAGGCTGAGGGTCGGCGTGCCGAGCAGCATGGCCAGCAGCAGCACGCCGAGGCCCGAGAGATCCATATTGAAGAGAATGGCGAGGAGCGGCGCCGCGGCGATCAGCGGCACACCGGTGGTCAGCCAGTGGGCCAGCACCTTGCCCAGCACGGCCAGTTCCAGCGGCAGGGGGGAGAGCAGCAGTTGTTCCAGGCTGCCGTCCTCGAAGTCGGCGAGGAAGAGGCGCTCCAGCGACAGCAGCACGGCGAGCAGCGCCACCACCCAGATGATGCCCGGGGCGATGCGCGCCAGCAGGTTGGGCTCCGGCCCGACGCCGAAGGGGAAGAGCGCCGCGGTGAGCACGAAGAACAGCACCGCCAGCCAGGCGTCGGCGCTCTGGCGCAGCGCCAGGCGCAGGTCGCGGGCGACGATGAGCGCCAAGCCCCTCATGATGACTTCTCCCTCACCATACCATCTCCGGCAAAGGCGGCGGCGCCAGGGCGTCCATGGAAAGACGGAGCGGTTCGGTGAGGTGCAGCGCCGTATGGGTCGCCACCACCACCCGGCCGCCGCCGGCGCGGTGCGCGGCGATGGCCTGGGCCAGGCGTTCCACCGAGGCGTGATCGAGACCGACCGAGGGTTCGTCCAGCAGCCAGAGGTCCGCGGGCGCGGCGACCAGGCGCGCCAGCGCCAGACGGCGGCGCTGGCCGGCGGAGAGCAGGCGGCCCGGCACGGCGGCCAGCTCGGTCAGGGCGAAACGCTCCAGCGCGTCGTCCAGGGCGGCTTCACCCCCCCTGAGATCGGCCCAGAACCGCAGGTTCTCGGTGACGTTCAGCACCGGCTTCACCGCGTCGAGATGGCCCAGGTAGTGCAGCCGCTCGGCATGCTCCTCCGGCGCCTCGGCGATCGCCCGGCCGCCCCACAGCAGTTCGCCGGCGGCCGGCTTCAGCAGGCCGCCCATGAGGCGCAGCAGGCTGGATTTGCCCGAGCCGTTGGGTCCGGTCAGCAGCAAGGCCCCGCCCGGCGGCAGATTGAAGGAGAGGTCGGCGAAGACATCGCGGCCGCCGCGCCGGCAGTGCAGGGATCGACCTTCGAAGTTCGCCATGAGGTGGGTGGACCGAAGTGGATGGGCCGCAGTGGTTGGATCGTCGGGAGGGTCCGCCGGCGGCCGCGGAGAGAGGCCGCAGGCGCACAGCAAACCGAGGCCAGGGGTATAGCAGATCGGCGGCGCGGCGCACCAGCCGCACGCGGCAGGGGTCCAGCCACACCGGATCCGAATAAGTGCGGATATGAATTTCTTCCGGTGGTTGATACCGAAAATTAACCACAAAGGCCCAGACTGGTGACCTGCCCGGACCCCGGGCGGAGGTTCTGAGAACAGCCCCAAGAGGCCCTCGCGATGTCGGCAAGACCCATCATTCTGGCCGAAGACAACGACACCCTGCGGCGCATGTACGCCGACATGCTGGAATCCGCGGGCTTCAGCGTCATGAAGGTCGCCGACGGCGAAAAGGCCATCGGCATGCTGCACAAGGTGTCCAACCCGCAGCTCATCATTCTCGACGTCATGATGCCGCGCCTGGACGGGATCGAGACCTGTGCGCGGATCCGCAAGATGCAGGGCCTGCACCCCTCGCCCATCCTCTTCCTCTCCGCTCTCGACAACCCCGACACCATCCTGGAGTGCCTGCAGGCCGGCGGCGACGACTACCTGGTGAAGTCGGCGCCCATGACCGAGATCCTGGAGCGGGTGCAGTTCTGGTCGCGCAGAGGGTCCTCCGACGAAGGCTCCGAACGGCGCAAGAAAGCCATCAGGGAACTGCAGGCCCTTTCCGAGGAATGCAACGGCGCCGACGCCATCCAGGTGGTCGAGGAGATCACCGCCGAACAGGCAACGGTCAACGAGCTGGCCTCCTTCATCGGCACCCACAGCGCCGGCTTCGGCGAGGAAGAACCCACCATCTTCCGCTTCGGCTATGTGGTCGGCCTGGTCCATGCCTGCGTGCAGCAGGACATGCAGAACGAAGGCCGCTTCAACCGCTTCCTGCGCAACCTCATCTACAAAACCAACCTGGTCGACCGCCAGGAGATCGACGCCATGCTCGACAACTACGAGCGCATCGCCAGCCAGAGCCAGTTCCAGAAGGGCTGGATGCGCGGCCGCGACGACGCCCCCAAGGTGGGTCTCGGCGGCTTCGGCGAACAACCGGCATAGCGGCGGAGCGCAGGGCCTGATGAACGGCACCGAGACGATCCTGCTGCCCGCCTGGGTGTTGATCGGCGGCGCCGGCCTCGGCCTCCTCCTTGGCGCCCTGCTCACCGCCCAACTGCTCTTCGCGCGGCGCCAGGCCCTGCGCCTGGACGCCCTGACGGCAGCACTTGACGGCGGCGGCGGCGCGGAGGCACAGGCCGGCCCGAACCTGCAAAAGCGGCTCGACGAGGCCCTGGCCGGCCTGCGCCAGGCCAGCGAGCAGGCGCTGCGCGCGGACCAGGCCAACGAGGCCAAATCCGCCTTCCTGGCGCGCATGAGCCACGAACTGCGCACGCCGCTGAGCGCCATCATCGGCTTCGCCGAGATGATCGAGCAGCAGTCCATGGGGCCCATCGGCAATCTGAAATACAGCGGCTACGCCACCGACATTCGCCAGTCGGGCCAGCATCTGCTGGGCATCATCAACGACATCCTCGACCTGTCGAAGGTCGAGTCCGGCCGTGAGACGCTGCACGAGAGCGTCATCGAGCCGGCGGCGCTGATCTCGAACGTCGAGGTGCTGTTGAACGGACGCCCGCAGGACGCCGGCGTCGCCTTGAGGTTCGACTGTCCCGAGGGCTTGCCGGCGGTCAAGGCCGACAAGCGGCGGCTGACGCAGATCCTGGTGAACCTGCTGGCCAACGCCATCAAGTTCACGCCCGAGGGCGGCACCGTGATGCTGCGCTGCTGGGCCACCGAGGGCAGCGGCTTCGTGTTCCAGGCCGTCGACAACGGCGTCGGCATCGCGCGCGAGGACATTCCGCAGGCGCTGGCCGTCTTCGGCCAGGTCGGCAAGCTGCCCGAGCAGGAGGCCAAGGGCACCGGCCTGGGACTGCCGCTGGCCAAGGCTCTGGCCGAGCTGCACGGCGGCACCCTGGATCTGCAAAGCGAGCTGGGCAAGGGCACCACCGTGACCCTGCGCCTGCCCGCCCACCGCATCGTCGCGCGGCGCGGTGCGGAAGGCGCCGCCGCCTGACCGCCAAAGCACGGGAATGCCGAACCGCCGAGTTCAACCCTGCGGCCCGTGTTAACGGGGGCCGCCGCGCAGGCCCCTGCTTCACGACAATGAATTGGACAAAAAAAGCGGGCGGTCCCGCTTGGCTTGGGGTACGCAACCGCCCGTAGTTGGAGCTTTCCGGAGAAAAACGTTTCCGGAGAAATTCGGGGCGGCCGCGCTTGGTCGGGGCAGTCGGCCGCCCCTTAGTACCAGCCATTTCGGGGCATCTATCGAGGCAGGCTGGGCTCCTCTACAGAGAGGGGAAGTCTCCGTGAGTATCAAGATAGGTGGCGAAGGTGTCGGCTTCTGGCCGCAAATGCGGCGATATTGTGATTTTTCGCCTGCCGCGAAACCCCTTGTTTCTGCGGCTTCACGGCGGGGGCCCGCTGCGGCTAAAATCGCCGCCATGAGCCCTTTCCGCACCCTCGCAGCCCTGCTTGCCGGTCTGCTCCTGGCGGCCTGCGCCGCCGCCCCGCCAACGCAAGGCCCGGCGCCGGCGACAGGGAACGGCGACGCCGCCGGGACAGGCGTGCGGGCGGTGGAGGCCTATTACGCCTACGAAGGCCTGCCGGCGGGCTGGCGGCTGGATTCGGTGACCGCCCGCGACGACGGCGTCCTCGTCATGGTGGGGCTTTCCGACCGCCTCTGGGCCTATGAGCGGGCACTGCCGGGCGGCGCCCGGCCCGCCTTCTTCTCCGCCATCTGCCCGGCGCTGCGCCATCCGGTCTGGGAGCTCATCGGCAGCCGGAAGGACATCGTCATCGAGGCGCGCGACCGCCCGCAGTCCAGCTTTCACGTCTCCTGCCGCAAACACGCGCCCAAGGGCGCCTGAGGCTGCGGATCAGTCGTAGCTGCGCTGGTCGTCGATGACCTTGCCGTCGTTGGGCAGGCTACCCGGCGCGACCAGTTCCACCGCGCCCTTCAGCTTGCAGGCCTCCTGCAGGCTGGCGGCGATAGCCTCGCCCAGAGCCTCATCGCCCCCCGAGACTTCGCAGTGCAGGATCATGGCGTCGCTGTCGTCCTGGCGGATCACCACCAGGCGGGCGCGGGCGATCTCGCGGTGGCGCTTCAGCACCGCCGCCACCTGGGCCGGCTGCACGAACATGCCCTTCACCTTGGCCGCCTGGTCGGCGCGGCCCATCCAGCCCTTGATGCGCGGCGCCGTGCGTCCGCAGGGGCTGGCCCCCGGCAGGATCGCCGAAAGGTCGCCGGTGGCGAAGCGGATCAGCGGATAGTCGGGATTGAGGGTGGTCACGACCACCTCGCCCACCTCGCCCTCGGGCAGCGGATCGCCGGTGCCGGGGCGCAGGATCTCGACGATGATGTGCTCGTCCAGGATCATGCCCTCGCGGGCTTCCGACTCGTAGGCGATGAGGCCCAGGTCGGCGGTGGCGTAGCATTGCAGCACCGCGACTCCGCGCTCGGCATAGGCTTGGCGCATCTGCGGGAAGAGCGCGCCGCCGGAGACCAGCGCCCGGGTGATGGAACCGCAGTCGACGCCCAGTTCGTCGCCCTTGTCGAGCAGCACCTTCAGGAAGTCCGGCGTGCCGGTGTAGCCGGAGGGCCGGAAGTGGGCGATGGCCTGGACCTGCTGCTCCGAGTTGCCGACGCCGCCGGGCACCACGGCGCAGCCCAGGCTGCGCGCCGCGCCGTCCAGCATCCAGCCGCCCGGCGTCAGGTGGTAGGCGAAACAGTTGTGCACCACGTCGCCGGGGCGGAAGCCGGCGGCGAAGAGAGCGCGTTCCAGGCGCCAGAAGCCGGCCCGCGCGGTGTCGAATTCGTAGATCGGACCCGGCGAGGCGAAGAGGTGCGCCGCCTGCCCGGCCGCCCCCTCCTTTCCCAGGGCCGCAAGGCCGCCGAAGGGCGGCGCCGCCGCCTGGCGCTCCATGAGGTCGGACTTGCGGGTGACCGGCAGGGCGGCCAGGGCGGCACGGCTCATCACCTCGGCGGGCTCGACCCCGGCCAGGATCTCGCCATAGCCCGGCGCCCTGGTTTTGGCGTGATCGATCTGCGCCGGCAGCGCCGCCAGAAGGGCCGCCTCGCGGTCTTGCGGCGCGCGGGTTTCGAGCGTGTCGAAGTATTCCATGGCAGCAGCCTAGACCCGCACCGGCGTCAGAGCCAGCGCTTGCGGCGCTTGTAGTGCTTCACGTCGCGGTAGGACTTACGCCCGCCGGCGGAGAGGCCGAGGTAGAATTCCTTCACGTCCTCGTTCTCGCGCAGCTTGTTCGCGTCGCCGTCCAACACCACGCGGCCGCTTTCCAGGATATAGCCGTAGCGCGCGTAGCGCAGCGCCACGTTGGTGTTCTGCTCGGCCAGCAGGAAGGACACGCCCTCCTCCTCGTTCAGCCGCTTGACCGTCTCGAAGATGCCCTCGACAAGCTGCGGGGCGAGACCCATGGAGGGCTCGTCGAGCAGGATCATCTTGGGCCGGCTCATCAGCGCGCGGCCGATGGCGCACATCTGCTGCTCGCCGCCTGAGGTGTAGCCGGCCATGGATCCGCGCCGTTCCTTCAGGCGCGGGAAGTAGGCGTAGACCATCTCCAGGTCGGCCTGCACCGCACCGCGCCCGTCGGCGCGCGTGTAGGCGCCGGTGAGGAGGTTTTCCTCGATGGTCAGGTGCTCGAAGCAATGGCGGCCTTCCATGACCTGCACCACGCCCGACTTCACCAGGTCGTTGGGGGTCAGCGCGTCGACGCGCCTGCCCTCGAATTCGATGGAGCCCTTGGTGACCTCGCCGCGCTCGGCGCGCAGCAGGTTGGAGATCGCCTTCAGGGTCGTCGTCTTGCCGGCGCCGTTGGCGCCCAGCAGGGCCACGATGCCGCCCAGCGGCACCTCCAGGGAGACGCCCTTGAGCACCAGGATGACGTGGTCGTAGATCACCTCGATGTTGTTCACCGAGAGAATCGGCGCGCCGGGGGCGCTGTCCGGGGCGGGCTGGGTCAGACTGGCGGCGTCGCTCATGGCATCTGGCAATCGCTAGAGAGTGAGAGGTTCCCGGGGCTTGGGGGCGCGGGGGCGGTCCGCTGGACCGCCCCCTTGCCTCGAAGGTCCCCCAAACGGCTTCGGGGGTGCGGAAAACGCACGCCGTATCAGCTGCAGCTGCGCGGCGTGATGCCCTTCTCCTTGGCGTACTGGGCCGCCGATGCCTCGTAGGCCGGACGCAGGGCGTCGCGATTCGGAGAGATAAAGTCCGTGATCGCTTGCCACTTGGAGCCGTCCCACTGCTGCACCAGGGCGGAGCCGCCGCCCTCGTGGTCGGCGCAGGTGATCTTCACCGGACCGAGCAGGCCGGACATTCCGGCCGCGTCGATCGCCTCCTGGGTGATGTCGAGATGCTCCATGCCCCATTGGATCTGCTCGCCGGTCAGCGGCTTCACCCCGAACTCGCTCTGGGCGATGCGGATCGCCTCGGTGTAGAAGAAGGCATTCACCAGGGCGCGGTTGTAGAGCACCGTGCCGATGTTGGCCTTGTCGGCGACGCCCTTGCCGTCGGCATGCATCTTCTCGATGTCCTTGAAGACCGGCGCCGAGGTGCCGACGCCGGTGATGTTCAGCGACTTGTAGCCCTTGGCCGAATCGCCGGCGGGGGTCACATCCGCCTCGGCCCCGGACCACCAGACTCCGACGAATTTCTCCATCGGAAAGCCGACGGCGGCCGCTTCCTTGATGGCCGTGGAGTTCATCACGCCCCAGCCCCACATGAAGACCCAGTCCGGACGCAGCTGACGGCCGATCTGCAGCCAGGTCGCCTTCTGCTCCAGGCCGGGATGGGCGACCGGATAGGCCGAGAACTGGAAGCCCTCTTCCTTGGAGAGACGCTCCAGGGTCGCGATCGGCTCCTTGCCGTAGGCGGAGTCGTGATAGACCAGGGCGATCTTCTTGCCCTTCAGGCTGCCGCCGGACTCCTTCTTGGCGTACTGCACCATCACGTCGGCGCCGGCCCAATAGGTGATCGGCATGGTGAAGACGTAGGGGAAGACCGTGCCGTCGGAAGCGTCGGCGCGGCCGTAACCCATGGAGAGAACCGGAACCTTGTCGTTGGTGGCACGGTCGATCAGCGCATAGGTGATGCCGGTCGAGTAGGGATTGACGACACTGGCGCCGGTCGGGCCGTTGCCCTTCAGGCGCTCGTAGCATTCCACGCCGCGGTCGTTGTTGTACTGGGTCTCGCACTCTTCCCAGGAATACTTGACGCCGTTGATGCCGCCGTCGCGCGTGTTGACGAGCTGCATATAGTCGTTGAAGCCGTCGGCGATGGGAATGCCGTTCGGCGCATAGGGGCCGGTGCGATAGACCAGCAGCGGCACGAACTGTTCCTGTGCGGCCGCCAGTCCCGGCAGGGCAAGGGAGCCCGCCAGCATCGCCGCGCCGAGGGTAGCGAGGCCAAACTTCTTAAAACTCATCCTAAGTTCCTCCCGGTTTTTTCGCCCTTTCCAAGGGCTTGGTTATTCGATCCTAGGCTAACATCGCCCCCTGCCGCTGGCCAGCGGCGGCGCGAAGACAGATCAATAGGGGAACGGCCAGAGCCGCAGCTTCTCCTTGCCGATCTGCCACAGCCGGGCCAGGCCGTGCGGTTCGACGATGAGGAAGAAGATGATGAGCGCGCCGAAAATCATGAACTCCAGATGCGAGACCAGCTCGACCGAGATGTGCAGGCCGAGGGCCGCCGGCGCGTTATTCAAGAGGATCGGCAGCAGCACGATGAAGGCCGCGCCCAGGAAGGAGCCGAGGATCGAGCCCAGCCCCCCGATGATGACCATGAAGAGCACCTGGAAGGAGCGGTCGATCTGGAAGGCCAGCGCCTCCACCGAGCCGGTGTAGACGAAGGCCCAGAGCGCGCCTGAGATGCCGATGTAGAAGGAGCTGATTGCGAAGGCCGAGAGCTTGGCCCAGAGCGGCCGGATGCCGATGATCTCCGCGGCGATGTCCATGTCGCGGATCGCCATCCAGGACCGCCCGGTGCGGCTGCGCACCAGGTTCTTGGCGACCAGCGCCAGAACGGCGACGAAGACCAGCAGGAAGACGTACTTGGTGGCCGGGCTGGCCTCGTTTCCGGTGACGAAGTAACCCGGGAGCACTTCCAGCGGCGGCGCCGAGATGACCCCGGAAGGGCTGTAGTTCGTCCACCAGGGAAACTTGTTGAACACCCACACCAGGAAGAACTGCGCGGCCAGGGTGGCGACGGCCAGATAGAAGCCCTTGATGCGCAGGGAGGGCAGGCCGAAGAGCACGCCGACGCCGGCGGTGCCGAGCCCCGCCAAGAGGAAGACCACGACCACGTGCAGTTCGGGAAAGGCCGTGGCCAGCTTGTAGGAAAAGAAGGCGCCGCAGGCCATGAAGCCGCCGGTGCCCAGCGAGAGCTGGCCGCAGTAGCCGGTCAGCAGGTTCAGCCCCAGGGCCGCCATGGCGAAGACCAGGAAGGGGACGAAGATGGTGGTGAGGAAGTAGTCGTTGGCCAGCGCCGGCACCGCGAAGAGCGCGACGAGACCGAGCAGCAGCAGGCCGAGGCGGTCCTGGCGGATGGGAAAGATCGCCTGGTCGGCGCCGTAGCTGGTCTTGAACTGTCCGGCTTCGCGATAAAACATGGTGTCTAGATCCGCTCTATGATCTTTTCGCCGAACAGGCCCTGCGGCCGGAACAGCAGGAAGCCCAGCGCCAGCATGTAGGCGAACCAGTCCTGCACCGCCCCGCCGACCAGCGGGCCGAGGAAGACCTCCGCCACCTGCTCGCCGGCGCCGATGATGAGGCCGCCGACGATGGCCCCGGGGATCGAAGTGAAGCCGCCGAGGATCAGCACCGGCAACGCCTTCAGCGCGATCAGCGCCAGGGAGAACTGCACGCCCGCCTTGGAGCCCCACATGATGCCGGCGACCAGCGCGACGATGCCGGCCACCGACCAGACGATGGCCCAGATGGTCTTTAGCGGAATGCCGACCGAAAGTGCCGCCTGATGGTCGTCGGCCACCGCGCGCAGGGCGCGGCCGACCCGGGTGTACTGAAAGAAAACCGCCAGCACCGCGACCAGGGCGGCGCCCACCAAGGCGGCCACAAGGTCGAAGGAGTTTATCTGAATGCCGTATTCGAAGACGCCGGTGAGGATCGTTATCCCGTCCTTCGGAATGCCGATGTCCAGGACCTTCACGTCGGAGCCCCACAACAACTGCCCGAAGCCGTCGAGGAAGTAGAAGATGCCGATGGTGGCCATGAAGAGGATGATGTGCGGCTGGTTCACCATGGGCCGCAGCACCGCCTTCTCAATAACGATGGCCAGCACCACCATGGCCGCGGCGGCCAGGATGAAGGCCAGGGTCCAGTGCAGGCCCATCTCGATGAAACCAACCATGGTCAGCGCGGCGAAGAGCACCATGGAGCCCTGGGCGAAGTTGAAGACACCCGAGGCCTTGAAGATCAGCACGAAGCCCAGCGCCACCAGGGAGTAGAGCACGCCCTGCAGCAGGCCGGCGGTCAGGACCTCCAGGTAAAACGCCCAATCGAAGAACAGGGAACTGCTCAGCATTGCCATTCCCTGCAGGCCGAGACCGATGGCGGCGATCAGCAGCGGCACCAGCAGCACCCAAGCCCCGACACGCATGGCTGAAGCATTCATCCCGGCATCTCCCTAATGACTGACGCCGAGGTAGGCATCGATGACGTCCTGGTTGGCGCGCACCTCGTCGGGCGAGCCGTCGGCCAGCTTGCGGCCGTAGTCGAGCACCACCACCCGGTCGGAGATGTCCATCACCACGCCCATGTCATGCTCGATGAGGGCGATGGTGGTGCCGAACTCGTCGTTCACGTCGAGGATGAAGCGGCACATGTCCTCCTTCTCCTCCACGTTCATGCCGGCCATGGGCTCGTCGAGCAGCAGCAGGTCCGGCTCCATGGCCAGCGCCCGGGCCAGCTCGACGCGCTTCTGCAGGCCGTAGGGCAGACGCCCCACCGGCGTCTTGCGGATTGCCTCGATCTCCAGGAAGTCGATGATCTTCTCCACCACCTCGCGGTGCTCGATCTCCTCGCGCTGGTTGGCGCCCCAGTAGAGCGCCTGCAGGAAGATGTTGCTTTTCATCTTCAAGACGCGCCCGGTCATGATGTTGTCCAGGGTCGACATGCCCTTGAACAGCGCCACGTTCTGGAAGGTGCGCGCGATGCCCTGCTTGGCGGCCAGGTGCGGGCGCATGGCCCGGCGCTCGGCGCCGCGGAACATGATGCGGCCCTGCTGGGGGTGGTAGAAGCCGTTGATGACGTTCAGCATCGAGGTCTTGCCGGCGCCGTTGGGGCCGATGATGGCGAGGACCTCGTGCTCGCGGATCTCGAAGGAAATGTCGGTCAGCGCCTTCACGCCGCCGAAGGACAGCGTGATGTTGTCGACCTTCAGCAAGGTGTCGCCGATTTGCTTGTCGCCGTAGGTCATACGCCACGCCCCCTGCTCAACACACCGCTTGTCATGCTCGGGCTTGACCCGAGCATCCATCCCGACGCTTCACCCCTCCGTGCGGAGGGCACCATGGACCCTCGGGTCAAGCCCGAGGGTGACAGCCGTGGAAAGGCAGGCGTCTTGCGATGCCGGGCGGAAATGGAGAGAAGCACCATCACCGTCAGCTCGCTTTCTGCATGGCCGGGCTCACGGGCGCGGTTTCGACGTCGACGATCCGCAGGTCGGCCTTGATCATGCCCTTGCGGCCATCCTCGAAGGTGACCTCGGTCTCGATGTAGGCGCTGTCGGCGCCGGAATAGAGTGCTTCGATCAGCGGCTGGTAGCGCTCGGCGATGAAGCCGCGGCGCACCTTGCGGGTGCGCGTCAGCTCGCCGTCGTCGGCATCCAGCTCCTTGTGCAGCACCAGGAAGCGGCGGATCTGGCTGCTCGCCAGCCGCGGGTCCGCGGCCAGGTCGCGGTTAACCCGCTCGATGTGAGCTTTGATGGTCTGGATGACCTGCGGGTGCTCTGCCAGCTCCTGGTAGCTGGCATAGGGCACGTTGTTGCGTTCCGCCCAACTGCCGACCGCCACCAGGTCGATGTTGATGAAGGCGGCGCAGAAGTCACGCTCGTGGCCGAAAGCCACCGCTTCCTTGATGTCGGGGAAGAACTTCAGCTTGTTCTCCACGTACTTCGGCGCGAAGAGCCCGCCGTCGTTGAGGCGCCCGACATCCTTGGCGCGGTCGATGATCTTGAGGTGGCCGTTGTCGTCGAAGAAGCCGGCGTCGCCGGTGAGCACCCAGCCGTCGGGCGTCTTGGTCTCGGCCGTGGCTTCCGGGTTCTTGAAGTACTCGACGAAGACGCCGGGGCTGCGGAACATCACCTCGCCGCTTTCGGCGATCTTGATCTCCACGTCGATGGCCGGCTTGCCGACGGTGTCGGCGGCGATCTCGCCGTCGGGCTGGATGGTGATGAAGACACTCGCCTCGGTCGAGCCGTAGAGCTGCTTCAAGTTCACGCCCAGCGCGCGGTAGAAGTCGAAGATGTCGGGGCCGATGGCCTCGCCCGCCGTGTAGGCCAGGCGGATGCGGGTGAAGCCCAGGGTATTCTTCAGGGGGCCGTAGACCAGCAGGTTGCCGAGGGCATAGAGCAGGCGGTCGCCGGCGCTCACCGGTTTCTTGTCCAGAATGCGCGTGCCGCAGCGCCGGGCGACCTCCATGAAATAGCGGAACATCCGGCGCTTCAGCCAGCCGGCGTCCTCCATGCGGATCATCACCGTGGTCAGGATGTTCTCGAAAATCCGCGGCGGCGCGAAGAAATAGGTCGGCCCCAGCTCGCGCAGATCCTGCATCACCGTGGCGCTGGATTCCGGGCAGGCGACGCAGAAGCCGGCGACGTAACTCTGGCCGTAGGAAAAGATATGATCGCCGACCCAGGCCATGGGCAGATAGGCCATGGTCTCCTCGGCGGCCGTCAGATGCTCCAGCCTCACGCCGTTGGCCGCCGTCTTGATGACGTTGTCGAAGCTGAGGATCACGCCCTTCGGCTTGCCGGTGGTGCCGGAGGTATAGAGGATGATCGCCGTGTCGGCGCCTTTGCTCTTGGCGATCTCCCGGTCGTAGAATTCGCCGTGGATCTTGTTGTAGTCGCGCCCATCGGACTGCACCGCGTCGAAGTGATGCAGAAAGGGCTGCGTGTAGTGGCGCATGCCGCGCGGCTCATCGTAGACGATCTGTTCCAGCCGTGGACAGCGCTCCTTCACTTCCAGCAGCTTGTCGACCTGCTCCTGGTCCTCGACCACGGCAAAGCGCGCCTCGGCGTGCTCCATCACGTAGGTCATCTCCTCGGCCACGGAGTCCTGGTACAGCGGCACCGGCACCGCGCCGATGGCCTGCACTGCGGTCATGGTCCAGTAGAGACGCGGACGGTTGTCGCCGACGATGGCAACCTTGTCGCCGCGCTGAACGCCCAAATTGAACAGTCCCGCGGCGAGATCGCGAATCTCTTCGGCGACCCGGCCCCAGGTGTAGGTCTGCCAGATGCCGAAGTCCTTTTCGCGGATCGACGGCGCGCCGGGCCGCGTCTTGCGCTGATACTCCAGCAGCTTGGGAAAAGTGTCGATGTCCGGCGGCGGCATCCCCTCGGTCCTGGGCGCCGCGCTCATGGCCTGACGCTCCGTCGGGCCGACGATCCGTTGCGGCGCTGCGCAGACGCCGCTTCGGCGCCCCGGCGGGGCGCCAGTTTCGCGCACAGCTCCGATGGTTGCACCATCACGTAGCCGAGCCTCCCTTGTTGCTTTCCGTTTTTCGTTCGTTTTGTTGCGGGTTTTCCCGCCCGGAAAGCTGTAAAAGCCTATGCGGTCTTTGACCGAAAAATCAATACTCTAGGGCTGGGTTGCCGGCGCGTCCTCCCAGAACGCGCGGGGGTCCTAAGCTCCCGAGATAACCTCCCCTCTTGTAACTGTCTCCTTCGCTCCTCGCCCGCAGCCCAATTTCCAGAGATGGGCCCTACTTCATGGTGGGGATCGAGAACTCCGCACCTTCCTTGACGCCGGAGGGCCAGCGCGAGGTCACCGTTTTGGTCCGCGTGTAGAAGCGGAAGCCGTCGGGGCCGTGCTGGTTCAGGTCGCCGAAGCCGGAGGCCTTCCAGCCGCCGAAGGTGTAGTAGGCCAGCGGCACCGGGATCGGCACATTGACGCCGACCATGCCGACGTTGATGCGATCGCAGAAATCCCGCGCCGTGTCGCCGTCGCGCGTGAAGATCGCCGTGCCGTTGCCATAAGGGTTGTTCATCGTCAGGTCGAGGGCATCGTCGTAAGCCTTGGCGCGCACCACCGAGAGCACCGGGCCGAAGATCTCTTCCTTGTAGATGTCCATGTCGGTGGTCACCTTGTCGAAGAGGCATCCGCCAATGAAGAAGCCGTTCTCGTAGCCCTGCATGGAGAAACCGCGGCCGTCGACGGCCAGCTCGGCGCCCTGGGCCACGCCGCTGTCGACCAGCCCCTTGACGCGGTCGCGCGCCGCGGCGGTGACCAGCGGGCCCATGTCGACGTCGTCGCCGGCGGTGTAGGGGCCGATCTTCAGGCTCTCGACCCGCGGGATGAGACGTTCCATCAGGGCGTCGGCGGTTTTCTCGCCGACCGGCACGGCCACGGAGATGGCCATGCAACGCTCGCCCGCCGCGCCGTAGCCGGCGCCGATCAGAGCGTCGACCGTCTGGTCCAGGTCGGCGTCGGGCATGACGATCATGTGGTTCTTGGCGCCGCCGAAACACTGCACGCGCTTTCCGTTGGCGCAGCCGCGGGTATAGACGTACTCGGCGATCGGCGTCGAGCCGACGAAGCCGACGGCCATGATGTCCGGATGGTCGAGGATCGCGTCCACCGCCCCCTTGTCGCCGTTGACGACGTTGAGGATGCCGGCGGGCAGGCCCGCCTCCATCATCAGCTCGGCCAGCATCAGCGGCACCGAGGGATCGCGCTCCGAAGGCTTCAGGATGAAGGCGTTGCCCGCGGCGATGGCCGGGCAGAACTTCCACATCGGGATCATCGCCGGAAAGTTGAACGGCGTGATGCCCGCCACCACGCCCAACGGCTGGCGCACCGAGTAGATGTCGATGCCGGGGCCGGCGTTGCCGGTGTACTCGCCCTTCAGGTGGTGCGGGACGCCGAAACAGAACTCGGCGACCTCGAGGCCGCGGATCACGTCGCCCTTGGCGTCGGGGAAGGTCTTGCCGTGCTCGCGCGACAGCGCCTCGGCCAGCTTGTCCATGTCGCGGTGCAGCAGCTCGACGAACTTCATCAGCACCCGCGCGCGGCGCTGCGGGTTCACCGCGGCCCAGGCCGGCTGGGCTTCCTTGGCGTTGGCGACGGCGGCGGCCATCTCCTCTTCGCTGGCCAGCGGCACCAGCTTCTCGGCCTCGCCGGTCGCAGGATTGAAAACCTCGGCCGTACGTCCGCTCGTCCCCTTGACGTGCTTGCCGCCAATGAAGTGTGTGAGTTCCTGCACCTTGGCTGTCCTCCCGACTGCGCTGCGACCGTTTGCGCCGCGCCTGCCCGGCGCGCCCGGCTTCAATTCACCTGCGATCTCTCGATCCGCCAAAACAGCGGCTGTCTTGCGTAGTACATTCTTCTATGCGCCTAAACCGCCATTTTGTCATTTTCATTTTGCATTTCTGCAACAATGCGGCGAGCATAGATCGCAAGAACGCAAAGATTATAGCAGATCGGGGCCGGCTGAAATCGCCGCGGGCGACCCTTCGGCCCCGTGAACCTGCTCCCGACGATTGCAGTAGACCGGAGTTACCCAGCCCGATGGAACCGGCGGCCGGCGCCGCCAGGCTGAGGCCCGATCCGGCAGAAGGCGAGACGATGCGCTGGGACGACTTGAAGTTCTTTCTCGCGGTGGCGCGGACCGGGCAGCTGACCACCGCCGCCAAGGGCCTGAAGGTCGACAACGCCACCGTGGCGCGGCGCATCCGCGCCCTGGAGACCGACCTGGACGCCCAGCTTTTCGACCGCAATCCAAAGGGCTACAGCCTGACCGACATGGGCCAGCGCCTGCTGCCCTCGGCCGAGGCCATGGAGGTCACCACCCTGCAGGCCCAGGCCCAGGTGCAGGGCCGCGACGAGTCGCTGGAGGGCGTGGTGCGCCTGGGCGCTCCCGACGGCTTCGGCAGCTTCTTCCTGGCCCCGCGCATTCACAAGCTGGCGCGGCGCCATCCCAAGCTGGAGCTGCAGCTTGTGGCCATGCCGCGAATCTTCAGCCTGGCCAAGCGCGAGGCCGACCTGACCATCGCGGTCACCCGGCCGACCTCCGGGCGCCTGCTGGCCGCCAAGCTCACCGACTATCAGCTGCGGCTCTACGCGGCGCCCGACTACCTGAAGGAGAACCCGCCGATCCGCGGCCTGGAGGATCTGTCCCACCACGCTATGATCGGTTACATCCCGGACCTGATCTTCGATCCCAAGCTGGACTACATGCCCAACTTCGGGCGCAAGGTGGTGCCGCAGATTTCCAGCTCCAACCTCATCGCCCAGCTCTACGCCACCCTGGCCGGCGCCGGCATCTGCATCCTGCCCGACTTCCTGGCGGGCCAGCAGAGCGGTCTGCAGCCGGTGCTGCGCAAGACCTTCTCCCTGACCCGCACCTTCTGGATCGTCTCCCACGAGAACACCGCCGCCCTGCGCCGCATCCGCGAGACCATCGACTTCATCAAGGACGAGGTGCGCGAGAACAAGGATATCTTCTAGTCGTCCCGTTACCTTAGCTCCCGCGATGCCCTCAGAAGCCATGCCCTCGGAAACCGTCGCCTCCTCCGCCCGCGAGAATCTCTTCCTCGATCTCTCCCTGCCGAACGGCGAGCTGCGCCTATCCGCCCGGCGCATCGGCGATGCCGGCCGGGGTCCGACCCTGGTGTTCCTGCACGAGGCGCTGGGCTCCATCGGCCAGTGGAAGGGATTTCCCGAAGACCTGGCCGCCGCCAGCGGCCTGCCGGCGCTGGTCTACGAGCGCCAGGGCCACGGCCGCTCCGCGCCGCTCACCCTGCCGCGCCCGGGCGACTACCTGCGCCACGAGGCCGAGGTGGTGCTGCCCGCGGTGCTGGCCGCAAGCGGCATCGAGCATCCAGTCCTCTTCGGCCACAGCGACGGAGCCACTATCGCCCTGATGTGCGCCGCCGCCTTTCCGGAGCAGGTGGCCGCCTGCATCGTGCTGGCCCCGCATGTGACGGTCGAGGAGGTGACCCTGGCCGGCATCCGCGCCGCCGAGGCCGACCCGCGGGCCCCGGAGATCCGCCGCCGCCTCGCCCGCTATCACGGCGACGGCGCCGAGGACCTGTGGCGCGCCTGGACCGAAACCTGGCTGCGCCCGGGCTTCGACGCCTGCGAGATGCGCGCCGATCTGCCCCGCATCGCCTGCCCCGTCCTGGCGATCCAGGGCGAGGACGACGCCTACGGCAGCGCCGACCAGATCGCCCTCATCGCCGCTGGGACCGCTGGGGCCGCCGGGGCCGCCGGTCCGGTGGAGACCGTCTTCCTGCCCGCTTGCGGCCACCAGCCCCACCTGGAGCAGCGCCCGGCGGTGCTGGAAGCCGCCGGCGCCTTCCTGGCCCGGGCTATCTGAGTCAAAGGGGGCTGACCGCCCGGCCCTGGAACCGACGGGGCCTCACCCCCCGGAAGCCGCGACTTTCCGGGGGGTCTGATCCCCGTAAAACGGCATGGACAAGTCGCTGGCGGCGAGTATTTTATCGCCCATATTCCCAAACGTGAGCTCCCGCGAGACGGTCGCAACCGGTCGCGGGGCACGCCGGTACCCCAGCCTGCCGCAACTGCCAAACCGGCAGAGACGGTAGGAAGGTTTTCCGGCGGCCCAACGCAACCGAAGGAGAGATGCTCATGCCTTCCAAAGATACCCTGAAGACCCGCCGCGACCTCGAGGTCGGCGGCAAGACCTACAGCTACTACAGCCTGGAGGCCGCGGCCGCCGAGATCGGCGACGTCTCCCGCCTGCCCTATTCCATGAAGGTGCTGCTGGAGAACCTGCTGCGCTACGAGGACGGCAACAGCGTCACGGTCGACGACATCCGCGCCATCGGCCAGTGGCTGAAGGACAAGCGCTCCGACCGCGAGATCGCCTACCGTCCGGCCCGCGTGCTGCTGCAGGACTTCACCGGCGTGCCCGCCGTGGTCGACCTGGCCGCCATGCGCGAGGCGCTGGAGAAGCTGGGCGGCGACCCCAAGAAGATCAATCCGCTGTCGCCGGTCGACTTGGTCATCGACCACTCGGTCATGGTCGACAACTACGGCAGCGACGACGCCTTCAAGAAGAACGTGGAGATGGAGTTCGAGCGCAACGGCGAGCGCTACTCCTTCCTGCGCTGGGGCCAGACCGCCTTCGACAACTTCCGCGTCGTGCCGCCGGGCACCGGCATCTGCCACCAGGTCAATCTCGAGTATCTTTCCCAGGTGGTCTGGACCAAGGACGAGGACGGCAAGACCGTCGCCTATCCGGATACCCTGGTCGGCACCGACAGCCACACCACCATGGTCAACGGCCTTTCCGTGCTGGGCTGGGGCGTCGGCGGCATCGAGGCCGAAGCGGCCATGCTGGGCCAGCCGGTCTCCATGCTGATCCCCGAGGTCGTCGGCTTCAAGCTGACCGGCCGGATGAAGGAAGGCACCACCGCCACCGACCTGGTGCTGACCGTGGTGCAGATGCTGCGCGCCAAGGGCGTGGTCGGCAAGTTCGTCGAGTTCTACGGCGACGGCCTGGACCACCTGTCCCTGGCCGACCAGGCGACCATCGGCAACATGGCCCCGGAATACGGCGCCACCTGCGGCATCTTCCCGGTCGACGAGGAGACCATCCGCTACCTGACCTTCACCAGCCGCGACCCGGAGCGCGTGGCGCTGGTCGAAGCCTACGCCAAGGCCCAGGGCATGTGGCGCGACTCCTCGACCCCCGACCCGGTCTTCACCGACACCCTGGGGCTGGACCTCGGCAGCGTCGAGCCCAGCCTGGCCGGCCCCAAGCGCCCGCAGGACCGCGTTGCCCTGTCCGGCGTCAAGGCCTCGGCGGAGAAGGCCCTGGCCGACATGGGCGGCGGCGAGTCGCAGCCCCTGGCCGGCCCTTCAGGAAGCAATGGGGACGAGACCTTGGACCCGGCTGACGTGGTCATCGCCGCCATCACCTCCTGCACCAACACCTCGAATCCCGCGGTGCTGGTCGCCGCCGGCCTGCTGGCCAAGAAGGCCAATGAGAAGGGCCTGACCCGCAAGCCCTGGGTCAAGACCTCGCTGGCGCCGGGCAGCCAAGTGGTGACCGACTACCTGGAGGCCGCCGGCCTGCAGGAGCATCTCGACGCCCTGGGCTTCGAGCTGGTGGGCTACGGCTGCACCACCTGCATCGGCAACTCCGGCCCCCTCGACGCGCCGGTCCAGGACGCCATCGACAAGGGCAATCTCTCTGTCTCGGCGGTGATCTCCGGCAACCGCAACTTCGAGGGCCGCGTCCACCCCATGGTGAAGCTGAACTACCTGGCTTCGCCGCCGCTGGTGGTCGCCTATGCCATCGCCGGCTCGCTGAAGGTCGATCTGCTGAACGATCCGCTGGGCAACGACAAGGACGGCAACCCGGTCTTCCTGAAGGACATCTGGCCCTCCAACCAGGAGATCAGCCAGGTGATCGGCGACGTGCTGACCCCGGCCATGTTCAAGGCGCGCTATTCCAACGTCTTCGAGGGCCCGGAGGAGTGGCGCCAGATCGACGCCGGTTCCGGCATGACCTACCTGTGGAACTCCGCCTCGACCTACGTGCAGTATCCGCCGTTCTTCGAGGAAATGAAGGCGGAGCCCGAGGCGGTGGGCGACATCACCGGCGCCCGCGCCCTGGCCAAGCTGGGCGATTCGATCACCACCGACCACATCTCCCCGGCCGGCTCCATCAAGAAGGAGAGCCCGGCCGGCGACTACCTGCTGCAACACCAGGTGCGCCCGCTGGAGTTCAACTCCTACGGCGCGCGGCGCGGCAACCACCAGGTCATGATGCGCGGGACCTTCGCCAACATCCGCATCAAGAACGAGATGGTGCCGGGCGTCGAGGGCGGCTTCACCAGGCACCTGCCCGGCGGCGAGACCATGCCGATCTACGACGCGGCCATGAAGTACGCCGAGGAGGGCGTGCCGCTGGTGGTCATCGGCGGCAAGGAGTACGGCACCGGCTCCTCGCGCGACTGGGCGGCCAAGGGCACGCGCCTGCTGGGCATCAAGGCGGTGATCGTGGAAAGCTTCGAGCGCATCCACCGCTCCAACCTGGTGGGCATGGGCGTGCTGCCGCTGCAGTTCACCGGCGGCGCCAGCCGCGAGAGCCTGAAGCTGACCGGCGAGGAGACCTTCGACGTCACCGGCGTGGCCGGGGGCATCAAGCCGCGCATGGAGCTGACGCTGACCATCCACCGCCCGGACGGCTCGTCGGAGCAGGTGCCGGTGCTCTGCCGCATCGATACCGCCGACGAGGTGGAGTACTACAAGAACGGCGGCATCCTGCACTACGTGCTGCGCAACCTGATGAAGGCGGCATAAGCCGGGCCTTCACAGGCCCGCTACAAAACGGGCGCCCAAAACGAGAAAGGCCCCTGCCGACGGCAGGGGCCTTTTTCATTGGAGCCAAGAAGGCTCCGGAAGCCTGAAGCAGCTTACTTCAGCTTCTTGGAATGCTTGGCGGCCTCGTCCTTCAGCGCCTTGCCGGCGGTGAAGCGCGGCTGCAGGGTCGCGGGCTTGGCCTTGAAGGTCATGGCCTCGCCGGTGAAGGGGTTGGTGCCCTTGCGCGCCTTGGTCGCCGGCTTAAAGCGCATCTTGAGACGCCCGAGGTGGCCCATCGGCACGCTGCCCGGCACGGTCTTCTTGGTGTCCTTCAGCGCAAGATCCGACATGACCGGCCAGAGCGCATCGAGGAGCTTGCTGGCGTCCCGGCGGCTGAACTCGCCCCACTGATCGCCGAGTGCCTTGGTCAAAGCCTTGGCGTAGGCGTCGGCCAGTTGCGTCTTCGTCACTGTCATACTCTTTTCCCCAAATGTGATCCCGGTGAAATGCGGGAGTGGTCTGAACATTGCCGGTGATGGCGGATGCGGCCTGCTTACGTAGGTTAGGGTTAATGAATCGTTAAGGGAAGCACTGAAACGCGCAAAGACCGCCGGCGGCGGCCGGTGTGCTTCTTTTTTGTGCCGGGAAATACGGGACTGACGCTTCGCGGCCGAAGCCGCTAACGCTTCACAGGGTCTTGGGCAAAGCCCTGGGCAGGGACTTGAGCAGTGGCCTGGGCGGCGGCGCGGCGGACCTGCGAGAGGAAGCGGTCGAAGACCTGCGCGGTGGCGCGGTTCAGGGCGACGATGGAGGCTTCCACCGACCCGTCCTCCGCCGGCTCCTCGGCGCTGAAGGTCTCCACCACCAGCACCCGGTCGTCGGTCAGCCGCAGCAGGGCCAACTCGATCTCCACGAAAACCCTGGGCGGCCCGCCGCCGAGCAGCCGCTCAAGCCGCCGCACCTTGCCGCTGACCTGGTAGTCGGCGCGGATGCGCACGTCGGGCGTGACCACCTGGCTGCAGATGCCGCTGCGCCGCAGGTAGGTCACCATCTGGTCCTGAAGCATGCGCGGCGGCGCGTCGTTCCAATAGTGGTAGCTGTGCTGCTGCAGCTCGTAGGATTCGCCGCTCTCGCTGTACAGCAGCGGGCGTTCGCGCAGCAGGCCGTCGGCCTGCAGCAGCTCCACCGTCATGATCCCGGCCAACGGCACCCCGGCGGCGCCCTGCTCGGGAGTCGGCACCAGCAGGCGGTAGTAGTGGTCGCGCGGCACCGGCGGCGCCGAGCCGAGGCAGCCGGCCAGGAGCGGCGCGGCGCAGGCGAGAAGGATCAGGCGCTTCATCAGTTGTCCCCCCGTGACCGGGAGCTGGTGGCCCGGGAATTGGCAGACGGCGTCTCGACGCGCACTTCCTCGGGCGCCGAGCCGCCCAGCAGCAGGCTCGGGTTCTGCCGGATCAGCCGGCTGAATTCGTTCATATTGCGGGACGTGCCCGCCAGGTTGTGATTGATGCTGTCGATGTTCTGGGCGATGGAGCGCAGGATGTAGCGGGTGTCGTCGAGGGCGGCGTTGACGTTGCCCTGGTTGTTGTCGACGACGTCCTCCAGCGCGGTCACGATGCCGTCGAGCTGGACCAGCGTCCCCCGCACCGTCTGGGTGATGGCGACCAGATCCTGGGAGACCGTATTCACGTTCTCCACCGTCTGCTGCACCTCCGCCACGTTGCGCTCCGAAAGGAGCTGCTGCACCGAGGCGAGGGTGACGTTCAGCTCCCGCAGGAAGGCCTGCAGCTCGCCGGTGATCTCCGGCACCCGCCCGCGGGTGTCCTCGGCCACGGCGTTGAGCGAACCGATCATCGGCGCCACGCCGTCGTCGAGCAGGTGGTTGGCGTTGTCGACCAAGGCGGTCAGCCTGTCGAGCAGCGGCTTCAGGCCCTCGCGCGACAGCTCGTTCACCTGGCCGGCGACGCTGGCCATGGCGGCGAACATGTCGGCGGCCGGGGCCGAAGCCATGCGGGCGCCCGGCTGCAGCGCGGTGGCGGCGCTGCCGCGCTGGATCTCCACCGTCTTGGCGCCGAGGAACTGGGAGCTATGGATCCGCGCCACGCTGTCGGCGGGGATGACGAAGCCCTCCTCGACCGAGACCTCGAGCAGGAAGACCGTGGCGCCGTCCTCGACGATGGGCTCGATGGACTCGACCTGGCCGACGGGAAAGCCCTCGTAGCGCACCTGGGTGCCGAACTTCACGTCGGCGACATTGTCGAAGACGAGGGAGTAGCTGTCGCGCGGGCCCGTGCCGCCGCTGAGCAGCACCGTCGCGCCGATGGCCGCCGCCACCATGGCGGTGACGAAACCGCCGACGGCGGCGTAGTTCAATCCCTGATGCCGCATGATTCTATACCGCTCCCGCGTCTTGGTTCTTGCCGCCCGATCCGGCGACAGGCGGATGGAGGCCGTCCGCAGGCCCCGCCTCGCCGGTGAGCCGCCGGAGGTAGGCCTCTGCATCCACCTCGGCGCTTTCCGCACGGCGGTTGAGAAGGTTCTGGATACGCGGGTTGCCGGAGCGCCGGATACCCGCGACGTCGTCGACCAGGAGGATGCGCCCCTGGTCCAGCACCGTGATGCGGTCGGCGATCTTGAAGGCGCTTTCCAGTTCGTGAGTCACCACGACGATGGACATGTTCATGGCCTCGCGCAGCTTCAGGATGAGGTCATCCAGCGCCGAGGAAACGGCCGGATCCAGGCCGGCCGAAGGCTCGTCGAAGAACAGCAGCGCCGGGTCCATGACGATGGCCCGCGCCACGGCCGCGCGCTTGACCATGCCGCCGGACAGCTCGGCCGGCATCAGCGCCCCGGCCCCGGCGAGGTTCACCACCTCCAGCTTCAGGCGGGCCATGATCTCCATGGTCTTGCGGTCCAGCCGCGTGTGCTCGCGCAGCGGCAGCATGATGTTGTCGAGCACGTTCATGGAGCTGAACAGCGCGCCGCCCTGAAAGGCGACGCCGATGCGCCGGCGCAGGCGCTGCAGCTCCCTGACCGGGGCGCCGGCGATGTCCGTGCCCAGCAGCTCGACGCGGCCGGCGGTCGGGCGCATGAGGCCGACCAGATGGCGCAGCAGGGTCGACTTGCCGGAGCCGCTGCCGCCCATGATCACCATGATCTCGCCCGGTGCCACCGTCAGATCGATATCGTGCAGCACCTGCCGGGCGCCGTAGTGCGCCTGCAGGCCCTGGACCCGGACGACCGCGTCCCGGGTCGTCTCCAGCAGCGGGGTTTCCTGAGCGACGGCTGCCATGGGCCTACCCCGCGGTCACGACGAAGGCGAAGATCATGTCGACCACGATGATCGCGGCGATGGACTGCACCACGGCGCGGGTGGTGCGCCGGCCGACGCCTTCGGCACCGCCGTCGGCCAGGGCGCCGTTGACCGCCGAGACCAGCGCCACCAGCGCGGCGAAGAGCACGCTCTTGCCCAAGCCGTGCGCCAGGTCGTTGACGGAGAGCGAGGCCACCACGTCGGCGGCGTAGGCGGCGAGGCTGATGTCCAGCTCCGCGGTGACGAAGAGACCGGCGGCGCCGAGCGCGACGATGTTCGCCCACATGGTCAGGCAGGGCACCACGATCATCATGGCGAAGAGCGCCGGCGCCACGAGGAAGCGCACCGGCGAGACGCCGATGACGCGCAGGGCGTCGACCTCCTGGTTGATCATCATGGTGCTGAAGCGCGCCGCCAGCGCCGAGCCCGAACGCCCGGCGACGAGGATGCCGACGATCAGCGGCGCGAACTCCCGCACCACCGAGAGCGCGATGCCCACCGTGGCGAAGGACTCGGCGCCGAAGAGCCCCAGGCTGTAGAGGCTCTGGATCGCCAGCATCATGCCGATGGTCGCTGCCAGGACGGTGGCGATGGGCAGGGCCTCGACGCCGATCTGCATCATCTGCGCGACCACCGCGGCAAGGCGCACCGGCTGGCGGCGCGCCGGGCCGAGCACGGCCCAGAGCACGGCTTCCAAAAAAAGCGCGCCGGCGAAGCCGACTTCCTCCGCGCCGCGCGCGACGCCCTTGCCGATACCTTCCGCGACCCGCTGCATTGCCGGCTCCTAGGCTTCGCCCGCCAGGGCGGTGGCGAGGTCCGGATGGATCGCGAAGACCGTGTCGAGGCGCGCCAGCTCGAAGACGCGCAAGGCCTGGGGACTGACCGCCACGAGGCAGAGGCCGGTGCCGCGCTGCTTGGCCCACTGCAGGGCCTCGACCAGGCTGGCGATTCCGGAGCTGTCGATGTAGGTCACCGCCGAGAGGTCGACGAGGACGTCCTTGCTGCGCTTCACGCAGTCGAGCAGCAGGCGCCGCGCCTCCGGCGCCCGGTCCAGGTCGATCTCTC
Source organism: Pelagibius sp. CAU 1746 (assembly GCF_039839785.1). Classification (NCBI taxonomy): domain Bacteria; kingdom Pseudomonadati; phylum Pseudomonadota; class Alphaproteobacteria; order Rhodospirillales; family Rhodovibrionaceae; genus Pelagibius; species Pelagibius sp. CAU 1746. The sequence continues at coordinate 851,991 of NZ_JBDOQT010000001.1, read as the reverse complement.
CGGTGAGGCTCACCACCAGATTGCCGTTCACTTCACGGACCGCTTCGCTCATTTGGAGGGATCCTTTTTCTTGGACATCTGCAGCACGTTGCCGACTCCGCTGGGCGAGCGCCCGAAGTCCGTGGTGTCCATCAGGTTCTGGATGAAGTAGGTGCCGAGGCCGCCTGGCCGGAGGTCGCGCAGCGCGCGCGGCTGGACCGCCGCGGGCGCGACGGCCGGGCCGAAGTCGGTGACGCGCAGGATGATGCTGTCCGCGTTCTGCAGGATGTCGAGCAGGATGGGACCGTCGCCGCGGCCCTCGTAGGCATGCAGGATGACGTTCTGGCAGGCCTCGCCCACCGCCAGCACGATGTCGTGGGCGCCCGCCTCGTCGAAGCCGCAGAAACGCGCGGCGCTGCGCACCAGGTCGCGCACCATGACCATGCGGTCGCTGCGCGCCGGAATGCGCAGCTCCAGCAGGTATTCCGCCTCGGGCGTGGTGACGGCCACCGCGGTCATGGCGCCTCCTGCCGCCGGGCGGGCGCCTCGAGGCCGGCCTCCGCGGAGACCCAGGAATCGTCGATGGCCAGCACCGTCAGGTCGTCGCGGGCTTCCCAGCCGCCGTCCTGATCCAGGGTCGCCAGCAGCGCTTCCAGGCGCTGGGCGAGCGGCGCCTCGGCCAGGGACTCGATGAGCAGGACCAAGCCGTCGACGCCCAGTTCCTCGCCGCTCTCGTAGCGGTATTCGGTGAGGCCGTCGGAGAAGACGTAGAGCTCGCCGCCGTCGAGGTCGATATGCTCCTCGCGCGGCCGGTTGGACGGCAACATGCCGAGCGGCGGCATCGAGGCCTCGAAGGAAGCGTAGCTGCGGTCGCGGCGGCGCAGCAGCGGGGGCTGGTGCCCGGCGTTGGCCAGGCAGACCTTGCCGTTGGCGAGCCAGTAGTGGCCGGCGACCATGGTCACGAACATGCCGCGCGAGGCGGTCTCGAAAAGCTCGGCGTTGATGGCTTCCAGCAGGTCGCCCGGGGCGTCGATGCGCTTGCCCAGGCAGCGGAAGAGGCTGATGGTCTTGGCCATCAACAGGGCGGCGTTCAGGCCCTTGCCGGAGACGTCGCCCAAGGCGAAGGCGATGCGCGCCTCGTCGAGGCGGTAGAAATCGAAGAAGTCCCCGGACAGCTTGCGCGCCGGCAGGTTGACGCCCCAGATCGGCTGGTGCCCGGCGGTGCATTGCGGCTGCAGGCTCTGCTGCAGATCCGCCGCCATCTCCAGGCTGCCGCTGAGCTGCCTCTGCTCGGCAAGGCGTTCGCGCAGCGCGGCATTGGCCAGGGCGAGCTCGGAGATCCCGCGCAGCGCCCGGTCAAAGGCCTTGCCGCCCGGCTGCGGCGACGCCGCCAGGGCGGCATCCAGCAGGGCGGCGGGATCGCCCGCCGCCGCCAGGCGTCTGCTCAGATCGCCCAGAAACTCCAATTGTCCGGAGAGGCCTTCACCGGACTGCCCGGCGGCCTCGACGTTTCGCTGTTCCGACATTGCCCCGGCGCGTACTGCTGACCCTCGTGCGGCAGGCATGCGTGCTGCAGGCGTGCTGCGCCGGCGATTTTACTTTCCAGAGGTTAACCTTCCCTTTGGGCCCGCCTCCTCGGCAAGGACGTCGCGGAAAATACAACTTTAGAGCGTAGTTTCGGGAGAAGCTGCCGCGGAGACTTGCCCGGCGCGCGCTAAAGCAAGCGATCGCTGGCCCAGAGAACCGCCTGCGAGGCGCCATAGGTCATCGACACCAGGGCGCAGAGGAAGCCGGCGACGGCAAAGGCCGGGCGTTCGGAGGCACCGATGATGCTGATCAGGCGCTGCAGGGCCGGCGAAGCGAGTTGCAGGATGCGCAGGAGGAAGGCCGAACCGACGAAGCAAATCCACAGGAACGACGTGACGTAGGTCGAAACCCCCAGGATGACCAGGAATCCGCCGATCCCCATCAGGTCGTCGACCGGCGTGAAATCCGGTTCGCCCAGCAGATCGAGCAGCGGCTCGAAGATATCCCCATGGCTCTCGGCGAAGCTGAAGATGACGCCGACGGTCAGGGCGTAGATCAGGGTGGTGAGCAGCAAATCCAACAGCGACAGGAAGAGGATTCCCAGGAAGCCGCGCCCCTGGCTCCACCGCATGATCCAGAAGGTTTCCTGCAGAGAAAGGAAGTCGGCGATGAGGTTGATGACCGTCAGGACCACCATTCCGCTGGCCATGCCGCGCAGCAGAATATGGAAGCCGGGCTCGGCGAAGATCTGCAGCACGTAGGCGACCAGCACCATGGCCAGCAGGGTGGAAAGAAACGAGGCCACCAGGCGGCGGCGCGAGAAGAAGCGCGCCCCGTAGATTGCCTTGAAGAGGCCGAGGAACCATTGATTGGACGCTTCGGTCGCGGCGAAGACGTCGAGCTCCCTGAAGCGGCCGCGGAGTTCCTTGGTCGCCTTGCGCCACTTGCTCACCTCTTCCTCGGTCAACAGGAAATCCACGGCGAAGGCGAGGAAGAGAATGAGCAGCAGGGTCATGACCAGGAAGACCATGGCTCAGCTCCCCCCCGCGCCGGCGGCCCCGGCAGGGCTATCGCCCCCCTCGCCGCCGAAGAAACGCTGGCTGATCTGCTTGGCCGCGTTGATCGACTGAATGAAGGCGGGCCAGCCGAACCCGGCGCCCAGCGCCAGCAGTGTGCTGCCGCCGTCGCTGCCCACGAAGTGGCCGACGCCGCTGCCGGTGACGGTGTAGAGGACGGAGTAAACCAACACCCTGAACCGGAGGCTTCCCGAACTGCGCAGGCGGTTGCCCCAATAGAGCACCTGATGCCCCCCGGCGCCGATGCAACCGGCGAGGCCGTGCTCCCCGGCGTAAAGCGCCAGGAACTCCCACAATGTCAGATCCGCGGCCGCTTCCATCGGCCTTCTTCCCCACCTTTTGGGAGGTCCTCTCCTTGGAAGATCCTCTCCCCCGGGCCGCAAAGGCGAATCCGCCGGCGACCGTCCCGCCTCAAGCATACAACAGCGCTCTTTCGGGGAAACCCCGCAAGGGGGCTACCGCCAAAGGATAGGGCCGGGCTCCGCCGCGGCTCACCCAAGGCGGACTATCCGGCCAGCGCGCCGAGCGATGCCGGCAGGCTCTCGATCGTCCCGCCGCTGAGCCGGAACAGCGCGTCCTGGGGTTCGGCCATCTTGAAGACATCCCCGCTGGGCGCACCGCTGTAGAGCGCGCGCAGGACGCGCCCGGCGAGGCCGTGGCTGACGACGATGAGCCGCGCGTCTTCCGGTTGCTCGGCAAGCCAGGCGCCGACCCGTTCGGCCACCAGCGCGTAGCTCTCGCCGCCGGGCACCCGATAGTTCCACTTGTCGGCCTCGCGGGCCCGCCACTCGTCGGGATGGAGGTCCTCGACCTCAGCGAAAATCTCACCCTCCCAGGAGCCGAAACCGTGCTCCATGAGGCGCGGCTCCTCGACGATCTCCGCCGGGTCGCTGCCGATGACCGCGGCGACGCAGCGCGCCGTGGCCAGCGTCCGGCCCAGGGGACTGGAGACCAGGGTGAACCCGGACGCCTCGCCGGCCGCCCGGCGCAGCGCCCCGCCCATGGCCACCGCCTGGGAAAGGCCGCGTTCGGTCAAGGGCGAATCACGGTGGCCCTGCAGCCGCCCCTCGCGGTTCCATTCGGTTTCGCCGTGCCGCAGGAGATAGATCATCGCGAGAATCCTGATGAAGAGGCCCTGAAGGAGCGCTGAAGAAGCCCTAAGGAAGAAGGAGTCCGGCACGGGCGGCCGCACCCCCCACGCGCTCCGCGCGTCGCAAGGGGCGTCAAACCAATTGCCAGTGGCATCCCGGCCATGTCCTACAACATCTTGAGGGAACTTGCAGCTTTCCGTTAGGATCGCCGCGCCGTTCTCCGGGGGCCGCACCTTGCGGCCGCGCGCGGCACCCCAACGAACGAGGCTATGGCTCCGCTGCCGCTATGACTCTCCTGACGGTCACGCATACGACGGTCTACCGCTACCGCAGGCCGGTACGCTTCGGCGAGCACCGCCTGATGTTCCGCCCGCGCGACAGCCACGACCTGCGCCTGGCCGAATCGGCCCTGACCATCTCGCCGGCGGCGGAGGTGCGCTGGATGCACGACGTCTTCTCCAACTCCATCGCCATCGCCTCCTTCGAGGAGGCGGCCGAGGAACTGCGCTTCGAGAGCCGCATCGTCATCGAGCACTTCGGCCTGGAGAACCCGGATTTCGTCATCGAGCCCTACGCCCAGACCTACCCCTTCAGCTATCCGGCCGAGGAGATTGCGGACCTGGGGCGTTCCGTGGAGCGGGACTACCCGGACCCGGAGCGCAAGATCGACGCCTGGGCGAAGGGGTTTCTCAACGGCGGCGGACAGGTCGGCACCCAGGATTTGCTGGTCAACATCACCAAGGCGATCCACGAAGGGTTCAGCTACTCCCGGCGCTATTCCCTGGGGACCCAGACGCCCGTGGAGACCCTGGAGAAGGGCGCCGGCACCTGCCGCGATCTGGCGATGTTCATGATGGGCGCGGTGCGCGCCCTGGGCCTGGCGGCGCGCTTCGTCTCCGGCTACCTCTACGATCCGGCGCTGGACGAGACCCTGCCCGGCGGCGCGGTCCAGGACGCAAAGCCGGACGATCCGATCCGCGGCGCCGGCGACACCCACGCCTGGGTGCAGGTCTACCTGCCCGGCGCCGGCTGGGTGGAGTTCGATCCGACCAACGGCCTGGTCGGCGGCGCCAACCTGATCCGCGTCGCCGTGGCGCGCGAACCCTTCCAGGCGGTGCCCCTGCAGGGTACCTACTACGGCACCGCCGAAGATTTCATCGACATGGACGTCGAGGTCCGCGTGGTCCGCGGCGGCTAAGGCCGCAGGAATTCCGTCCGCGATCAAGGCAATATCCTGACCGGACCGTCACCCGAACGTGACTGGCCCGTGAGCGTGGAACTCCGTAACGTTCTTCCCCATGAACCCACGACCCTTTACGCCGCGATCCTCCTCACGCCGAAACCCCGCGCTCAGCGTCTTGAGCGCCCTGGCCCTGGCCGCCGCGGCGGGCCTCGCCCTCTGGGTGGCGGAACCGGCCCGCGAGAGCCAAGCCGCCGCCGAGGACAACCAGCCGCTGCAACTGGCCGAGGGCACGGGCGCCAAGCGCCCCGTGGTGGTGGAGCTCTATACCTCCCAGGGCTGCAGCTCCTGCCCGCCGGCCGACGAGCTGCTGGGCGAGCTGGCGGCGCAACCGGGCGTCCTGGCCTTGTCGTTCCACGTCGACTACTGGGACTACATCGGCTGGAAAGATCCCTTCGCCGCCGCGCAGTACACCGAGCGCCAGCGCGACTACGCCGCCAAGCTGGGCCTGCGCTACATCTACACGCCGCAGATCGTGGTGGACGGGCGTCACGACGTGGTGGGCAGCAAGCGCCGCGCCGTCGCCCGCGCCATCGAGGACTCCGCCAAGAGCGCGGCGGCCGTGACCGTGACCCTGGACGAGAGCGACGGCGGCCGGGTGCTGCTCTCCGCCGGAACCGCGCCGGCCGGCGGCGCCACGGTGTGGCTGGTCACCTTCGACGACAGCCACCGTACCGACGTGGCGCGTGGCGAGAACAGCGGCCGCGCGCTGACCAACAGCAACGTGGTGCGCGAGCTGACGGCCCTGGGGAGTTGGGCCGGCGAAGAAAAGAGCTTCCCGCTGGACCTGGCCGCCGCCCGCGCCGAGGGCCGCGGCGGCTGTGCCGTCATCGTGCAGCAGGGCCGCGGCGGACCGATCATCGGCGCCGCGATGATCGACCTGGACGGCGCGGAGGGATAGTGCCGCGCGCAAGCGCCGACACCCATGACCGGCCGAACACCTGCCCTACACACTCTAAGTTTGCCCTGCCCACTCCAATCGTCACCCTCGGGCGTAACCCGAGGGTCCAGGGCAAGCGCTCCGTCACCTGCCCCTGGATCCTGGCTCGCGCTCGCTGCTGCCCGCTTGGCCGGGATGACATCCTGAGTGGACTAAGGGGAGGCTGAGTGGACTAAGGGGAGGCTGAGTGGACTAAGGGGAGGCTGAGTGGACTAAGGAGAGGCGCGCGCTAACCCGCCAGCAGTCCCTTTTCCACCAGCTTGGAGAGACGTTGCGAGAAGGCCGCCGCATCGGGCAGCGGCTCGCCCTCGATGATGCGCGCCTGATCGAGCAGCAGCCAAGCCGCGTCCTCCACCGTCTGGCCCGCGCCGTCCTTGCCGACCTGCCCGGCCAGCGCCTTGACCAGCGCGTGGCCGGGATTGACCTCCAGGATGCGCGAGGACGTCGTGTCGAGTTGGTGCTGCGCTTTCAGCATCCGTTCGAGATGCATGTCGAGGTCGCCGTCGTCGGCGACCAGGCAGACCGGGCTGGAGGTCAGGCGCTTGGAGGCGCGCACGTCCTTCACCGCGTCTTTCAGCGTCAGCTTCACGAAGGCGATGAGGGAATCGATCGCCGGGTCGGCCGCTTCCTTCTTGTCCTCTTCGCCCTCTTTCTTTTCGCCCTCGTCGCCGATCTTCTCCAGGTCGACGCCGCCGCGGGTCACCGACTTGAAGGGCTTGCCGTCGTAGCCGGGCACGGTGGAGAGCCAGAAGTCGTCGACCGGGTCGCTCAGGAGCAGCACTTCGACGCCCTTGGCGGCGAAACCTTCGAGCTGCGGACTCTTCGCCAGCGCCTCGGGGTCGTCGCCGGTGATGGTGAAGATCGCCTCCTGGCCCGGCTTCATCTCCTTCACGTAGTCGGCGAGGCTCACCAGTCCGTCGCGGGTGGTGGAGCGGAAACGCGCCAGCTCCAGCAGATTCTCGCGCTGCTGGCCGTCCTCGTAGAGGCCTTCCTTCAGCACCGCGCCGAAGGCGTTCCAGAAGGTGGCATAGTCCTCGGGCGCCTTCTCCGCCTTCTTCTTCAGTTCGCCCAGCACCTTCTTGCAGATCGCCTGGCGGATCTTGGCGAGGCGCGGATTGTTCTGCAGCAGCTCGCGGCTGACGTTCAGTGGCAGGTCCTCGGTATCGACGATGCCGCGCAGGAAACGCAGATAGGGCGGCAGCAACTCCGAGCAGTCGTCGGTGATGAAGACGCGCTTCACGTAGAGGCGCACGCCGGCCTTGCGGTCGGGGTGGAAGAGGTCGAAGGGCTTCTGCGAGGGAATGAACAGCAGGCCGGTGTATTCCATCACGCCCTCGGCCTTGAAGTGCAGGCGCAGCCAGGGGTCGTCGAAGGTGTGGCCGACGTGGTGATAGAACTCCTTGTATTGCTCCTCGGTGATCTCGCTCTTGGGCCGGGTCCACAGCGCCGAGGCGGCGTTCAGGGTCTCGTCGGCCTCGTCTTCCTTCCTCGACTCCAGCACCACCGGCACGGCGATGTGGTCGGAGTAGGTGGCGACGATCCGGCGCAGGCGCGCGGGGTCGAGATACTCCGTATCCGCCTCGCGCAGGTGCAGGACGATGCGGGTGCCGCGTGCCGGGGCGTCGGCCTCCTCGGCGACGGTGAATTCGCCCTTGCCGTCGGAGCTCCACTTCCAGCCCTTGTCCTCGCCGGCGCGGCGGGTCGAGACCTCGACCTTCTCGGCCACCATGAAGGCCGAGTAGAAGCCGACGCCGAACTGGCCGATCAGGTTGGCGCCCTCGGCCTTGCTCTCCAGCTGCTGGACGAAGGCGGCGGTGCCGGAGCGCGCGATGGTGCCGAGATTCTCGATCAGCTCCTCGCGGTTCATGCCGATGCCGTTGTCGGCGACTGTCAGGGTCTTGGCGGCGGGGTCGGCCTTGAGGCGGATCTTGAAGGAGGTGTCGTCACCCAAGAGGTCCGATTGCGTGAGCGCCGCGTGGCGCAGCCGGTCGCAGGCGTCGGAGGCGTTGGAGATCAGCTCCCGGAGGAAGATCTCCTTCTCCGAGTAAAGCGAGTGGGCGACGATGTCGAGAAGCCTGCTGACCTCGGCCTGAAAGCTAAGATGTTCTTCCGCCATTACCTTTCCGTCCGTCTCTTGCTGTCCTTCTGTATCCCCCTGGCGCGGCTGGGTTTCCAGGGGGCGCGGTCTCCGGCGATCCCTTGCTGTCCAGGGGTATCGGGGCCGCGACCGCGTGACATATGTGCGCAATCCATGTTGACTGCAAGTCTCTTGGCCGCCCGGACGGGGCACGCAGGGAGCCGGAAGGGGGAGCGGACGCCATGGCGGAAGAGCGCAAGACGGCGGAGCGGGCGAAAGAGCGCGCGGAGATGCTGCGCCTCATCGACGCGGAGGTCGCCGAGACCGCGCACTGGCTGGGCAAGGACAAGCTGGACCCGCGGGTCCGCGAGGCCCTGGCCCGCACCCCGCGCCACGCCTTCGTCCCGCGCATGGAAGAGGCCTATGCCTACGAGAACCAGCCGCTGCCCATCGGCCTGGGCCAGACCATCTCCCAGCCCTATATCGTCGCCATCATGACCGACCAGGCGAATATCGGGCCGGGCAGCCGGGTGCTGGAGGTCGGCACCGGCTCCGGCTACCAGGCGGCGGTGCTGGCCGAACTGGGCTGCGAGGTCTGGTCCATCGAGACGGTGCCGGAGCTGGCCGAGGCGGCCGCAAAGCGCCTGAAGGAGCTGGGCTACGGCAAGGTGCACTGCCGCCGGGGCGACGGCGCCAAGGGCTGGCCGGAGGCGGCGCCCTTCGACGCCATTCTGGTGACCGCCGCGGCCACCGCCATCCCGCCGGCCCTGATCGACCAGTTGAAGCACGGCGGGCGCATGATCATCCCGCTGGGGCCGCCCGACGGCGCCATCCGCTTCACCTCCACCCAGGACCTTCTGCGCATCGAGAAGGCCGGGGACGGCAGCGTGACGAAGCAAGTCGTCCTGCCGGTCGCCTTCGTGCCGTTGATCACGCCGCCCGAAGACGCCGCCCGGGAGGAGAATGGGGGCGAGGACTAAGCCCCCAAGAACCGACCCGAAATCGTCACGCTTCTGCCATAGGAATTCCCAAGGGAACACTTGCAATGGGGCGATAAAGCCCCGATTCTCTGAGGTATTATGTCGCTCTTCGCGCAAGGCCGTGTGACCGCCGTCCTCGGCCCCACCAATACCGGCAAGACCTATCTGGCGATCGACCGCATGCTCGGCCATTCGAGCGGCATGATCGGCTTTCCCTTGCGCCTGCTGGCCCGCGAGAACTACGACCGCATCGTGAAGATCAAGGGCGCGGCGCAGGTCGCGCTGGTCACCGGCGAGGAAAAGATTCTGCCGCCGGGCGCGCGCTATTTCTGCTGCACGGTGGAGTCCATGCCGGTCGACCGCCCGGTCTCCTTCCTGGCGGTGGACGAGATCCAGCTCTGCGCCGACCCGGAGCGCGGCCACGTCTTCACCGACCGCCTGCTGCACGCCCGGGGGCTGGCCGAAACCATGTTCCTGGGCGCCGAGACCATCCGCCCGGTGCTGCAGAAACTGGTGCCGGAGGCCGAGTTCGTCACCCGGCCGCGGTTTTCCACGCTCACCTACACCGGCCCGCAGAAGCTGACGCGGCTGCCGCCGCGCTCGGCCGTGGTCGCCTTCTCCGCCGCCGAGGTCTACGCCACCGCCGAGCTGCTGCGCCGCCAGCGCGGCGGCACCGCCGTGGTGCTGGGCGCGCTCAGCCCGCGCACCCGTAACGCCCAGGTCGCCCTCTTCGAGGCCGGGGAGGTCGACTACCTGGTGGCCACCGACGCCATCGGCATGGGCCTGAACCTGGACCTGGACCACGTCGCCTTCGCGCGCCTGCGCAAGTTCGACGGGCGCGGCCGGCGGCGGCTGACCGCCCCGGAGATCGGCCAGATCGCCGGGCGTGCCGGGCGCCACATGAGCGACGGCACCTTCGGCACCACCAGCGAGATCGGCCCCCTGAGCGAGGAGCTGGTCGAGGCGGTGGAGAACCACAGTTTCGACCCCATCTCCTTTGTGCACTGGCGCAACGTCGAGCTGGACTTCCGCGACCCGGCCAGCCTGTTGAAGAGCCTGGACCGCCATCCGCCGCGGCCCGAGCTGCTGCTGGTGCGCAACGCCGAGGACCAGATGGCGCTGGCCACCCTGGCGCACGACCCGGAGATCGGCCAGCTCGCCACCTCGGCCGATTCCGTGGCCCTGCTGTGGGAGGTCTGCCAGGTGCCGGACTTCCGCAAGATCCTGTCCGACCACCACGTCCAGCTTCTCTCGCAGATCTACACGCGGCTGATGCGCAACGACCTGCGGCTGCCGGAGGACTGGGTCGGCGGCCAGCTTCAGCGACTGGACCGTATCGACGGCGACATCGACCACCTGATCCAGCGCATCGCCCATGTGCGCACCTGGACCTACATCACCCACCGCGGCGACTGGCTGGAGGACAACGGGCACTGGCAGGGCCGCGCCCGCGCCATAGAGGACTCGCTGTCGGATGCCCTGCACGAGCGCCTGACCCAACGCTTCGTCGACCGCCGCACGGCGGTGCTGGTACGCCGCCTGCGCGGCGAGGGCGAGCTGATCGGCGCAGTGCGCAAGAGCGGCGAGGTGCTGGTCGAGGGCGAGTTCGTCGGCCGCCTGCAGGGCTTCAACTTCCAGCCCGACGAGGAAGTGACGGGCGAGGACGCACGCCCCCTGCTGACCGCGGCGCGGCGCGCGCTGACCGGCGAGATCCCCCGGCGGATCAAACAATTGGAGCAGGACAACGACGGCGCCTTCACCCTGGTGGAGGACAAGCTGGCCTGGCGCGGCACTCCCTTCGCACGCCTGGCCGCCGGCGACACCGTGCTGACGCCGCGCATCGAGGTGCTGGCCAGCGACTTCCTGGACGGGCCCGCCCGCGAGCGCCTGCGCAAGCGCGCCATCGCCTGGCTCAGCCGCCATATCCGAAACCAGCTAAAGCCGCTCTTCGCCGCCCAGTCGGCCGAACTGACCGCACCGGGCCGCGGCCTGCTGTTCCAGCTCGTCGAGGCCCTGGGCACCCTGCCGCGCCGGCCGCTGAAGGAGCAGCTCGCCGCGCTCACCAAGGCCGACCGCAAGGCTCTGGCGGCGCTGGGCGTGCGCCTGGGTGCGGTCAGCCTGTTCCTGCCCAAGCTGCAGCAGCCGCGCATTCTGGCGCTGCGCGCGCGGCTCTGGTCGATCCGCCAGGGCTGCCCCCTGCCCGCGCTGCCGCAGGAGGGCGCCAAGACCTTCGACCTGGCCGCCGGGCCGGGCGAAACCTATGCCGGCGTGCCGAAGCTGGAAGACTTTTGCCACGCCATCGGCTACCGCCGGGTGACGCGCAAGAGCGGCCCGGCATTGGCGGTGCGCGCCGACGTACTGGAGCGCCTGTCGCGCGAAGTCTTCAAGCGGGCAACGACGGAACCCAAAGCCCCGGCGCCTGATACCGAGCCGGCGGAGGACGCGGCGGCGACGGCAGAGGCGCCTCCTGCCGAGACTCCCGAGGTCGAGGTGGCCCAAGTTGAGGAAGCTGGGGTCGAGGAAGCTGGGGTCGAGGAAGCCAAGGCCGAGAAGCCCAAGTCCGAGAAGACCAAGTCCGAGAAGACCAAGGCCGAAAGGAAACCGCGGAAGAACCTCCCCATCGTCGCCGACGCGGCGCTCTGCGCGCTTGCCGACTGCAGCGAGGCGGATATGGAAGCGCTGCTCTTCGCGCTCGGCTATCGCCGCCAGGGCAGCCGCGACGGCGTCACCACCTTCGTGCGCAAGGGCCCCCGAAAAGACAGGGGTAAGGACGGGGGCAAGGAAAGCGCCGCCCGCCGGAAGGCGAAGCCCAAGGCGCGCGGCGAGCCCGGCGCGGAGGCCCCGGCCGAAGCGCACGGCAAGGCCCGGCCCAAGAGCAAAGGCAAGCCCAGGGACAAGGGCCCCCGGGACAGGGGGAAGGGCAAGCTGCTGGACAAGGCGGCCATCGCCGCGCGCAAGGCGCGCCAGGAGGAAGCCCGCCGGCGCGAGGAAAAGCGCATGGCCGACTCGCCCTTCGCGATCCTCAAGCAACTCTCGCTCGGCGGCGAATGAGCGACGCCGGCAGCCCTCAGGACAGCGCCAACCCGGCGAGCCCCGATCAAGCCAGCCTGCGCGCCGACAAGTGGCTGTGGTTCGCCCGCTTCTTCAAGAGCCGCAGCCTCGCCACCCAGATCTGTCAGGCCGGCAAGCTGCGCCTCTCCGGCCAGGGCGTGATCAAGGCCCACACCAAGGTGAAGGTGGGCGACGTCCTGACCTTTCCCCAGGCGCGCCACATCCGCGTCATCAAGGTGCTGGCGCTCGGCACCCGCCGCGGCCCGGCCAGCGAAGCGCAGGCGCTCTACGAAGACCTGAAGCCGCCGGAAGCCGAAAGCCGCCTGCCCAAGGGCACGCCCGACGCCCTCGCTACGGCGCAACGCGAGCCGGGGAGCGGCCGCCCCACCAAGCGCGACCGCCGCGCCTTGGAGAAGCTGCGCGACAACGAATAGAGTGCGCTTGCGCGATACGGAATAGGGCGCGTTTGCGCAAGGAAGACTGAAGCCGCGCTTCCCCGCCGCTGGGGGCTCTCCTAAGATGGCGCATGCCCGACGCCGCCGCCCTTGCCGCCATCGCCGCCGTCTTCCTGCTCGCCGGCACGGTGAAGGGGGTGGTCGGCTTCGGCCTGCCCACCGTCGCCCTGGCGCTGCTGGCCGTCGCGTTCGGCGTGCCGCAGGCCATGGCCCTGATGCTGGCGCCGGCTTTCGTCTCCAATATCTGGCAGTCGGTCGCCGGCGGCGGCGCGGTTCAGGTGCTGCGCCGCATCTGGCCCTTTCTGCTGGCCGCCGGCCTCTTCATCTTTCTGGGCGCCCTGGCGCTGACGCGCGTCGACCTGCGCTGGCTCTCCGCCCTGCTGGGCGCCGTGCTGATCGTCTACGCAGCGGTCAGTCTCGCCGGGCTGCACTTGCGCCTCACCGCCAGGCAGGCCCGCTGGGCCGGCCCCCTGATCGGCGCGGTGAACGGCGTGCTGACCGGCATGACGGGATCCTACGTAGTGCCTGGCGTGCTCTACCTGCAGGGCATCGGCCTGCCCCGCGACCAGCTGATCCAGGCCATGGGCATGCTGTTCCTCACCTCCACCCTGGCGCTGGGCCTGGCGCTGGGCGGCAACGACCTGCTGAACGCCGAACTGGGCCTGCTGTCCGCCGCGGCTCTGGCGCCGGCCCTGATCGGCATGGCGCTGGGCCAGAGGCTGCGCCGGCGCCTGCCGGAGCCGCTGTTCCGCAAGGTCTTCTTCGCCGCGCTGCTGCTGCTCGGCGCCTACATCATCGCCCGCGCGCTGTGAGGCTGGCGCGCCAGACCCTTTGCTGAGGCCTAAAGCTTGTCGCGCAGCGAGTAGTACAGCATGCCGACGACGAGGCTGGGCCAGCGCAGCAAGGCGCCGCCGGGAAAGCGCGGCGTCGGGATCTCGGCGAAGACGTCGAAACGCTCGGCCTGGCCGGCGATGGCTTCCGCGATGACCTTGCCCGCCAGCGTGGTCAGGGCCACGCCCTGCCCCGAGAAGCCCTGGGCATAGAAAACGTCCTTCTCCAGACGCCCGAAGGCCGGAAGGCGGTTCATGGTGATGGCCACCTTGCCGCCCCAGGCATAGTCGACGGCGACGTCGGCCAGTTGCGGAAAGACGCGCAGCATGCATTTGCGCACCAGCCCGGCGATATCCCGCGGATAGTTCATGCGATAGCTCTCGCCGCCGCCGAACAGCAGGCGGTGGTCGGCGGAGAAGCGGTAATAGTCGATCACGTATTTGCTGTCGGCCACCGCCGCGTCGTTGGCGATGAGGGTACGGGCGCGGGTCTCGCCCAGCGGTTCCGTCGCGATGACGAAATTGTTGATCGGCATGATGGTGGAGGTGATCGGCGGCGCCAGCTTGTCCAGGTGGCCGTTGCAGGCCAGCACCAGAAAGCCGGCCGACACCCGGCCCGCGGCCGTGCGCACCGCCGGCTTGCCGTCCCGCCGGACGATCTCCAGCGCCGGCGACATTTCGTGGATCGCCGCCCCCGCCTGCCGCGCCGCCCGGGCGAGCCCGAGGACGTAGTTCAGCGGATGCAGGTGCCCGGCGTCCGTGTCCAGCGCGCCGCCGTGGTAGCCGTCGCAGGCGACCAGCTCGCGCAGTTCCTCGCGGCTGAGCGCGCGGATGTGCTGGTAGCCGTAGTCGTCGCGCAGGGATCGCGCGTGGTCCTGCATCTCCTTGGCGTGCGACGGCTTGATGCCGGCGTGAATGATGCCCGGTTTCAGGTCGCAGGCGATGCCGTGGCGGGCGATGCGCTGTTTCACCAGCGCCTTCGACTCCTCGCCCAGTTCCCACAGCAGGCGCGCGCGGTCCTTGCCGACGATCTTTTCCATGCTTTCCGGATCGACGCGCTGGCCGCCGGAAAGCTGTCCGCCGTTGCGCCCGGAGGCGCCCCAGCCGACGCGCTGGGCCTCCAGCACCACCACCTTGTAGCCGCGCTCGGCCAGGTGGAGAGCCGTGGCGATGCCGGTAAAGCCGCCACCGACGACGCAGACGTCGCAGGCGACCTCGCCCTCCAGCGGCGGGGCGGTGTGCAGCTCCCTGGCGGTGGCCACGTAGTAGGAGCGGGGATAGGGCGGGATCGGCTGCGGCGTGCTCACGGTCAATTCGGCTTTCTCGGCATCCGGCGCTTCTAGCTTTGCTTGACGAACCAGACGGCCAGGTTGTTGGCGGGCAGCTCGGCGATCCGCGGCGCGGCGAAGCCGGCCCCGGCCGCCAGTGCGGCCACGGCCTCCAGGTCGCGCACCCCCCAGGCCGGGTTGCGGGCACGCAGTGAGGCGTCGAAGGCCTCGTTCGAGGGGGCGGTATGGGCGCCGCCGCGTTTGAACGGCCCGTAGAGGAAGAGGCCGCCGCCCGCGTTCAGAACCCGCGACGCCCCGGCGACCAGACCCTCGGCCGCCGGCCAGGGCGCGATGTGGATCATGTTGCAGCAGACCACCGCGTCGACGGGCCCGTCCAGCGGCCCGGCCGGCGCCAGCCAGTCCGGCCGGGTGGCGTCGAGGTCGAGCGGCGGCGCCAGGCTGCCGGGGCCGCCGGCCGCCAGATGGTCGTCGCGGTAGGCGGCGATGCTGGCCCGGCTTGCCGGCTCCGGATCGCTGGGCAGCCAGATCAATCCGGGAAAGCGGCCCGCGAAGTAGAGCGCGTGCTCGCCGCTGCCGCTGGCCACCTCCAGCACCCGCCCGCCGGCCTGGACCTCGGGCGGCAGCCATGTGGCCAGGACCTGCGCGATCGGCACGCGGTTGCGCTGCGTCGCGGGCGCGTGCAGATGGCCGCCGCCGGAAATCCCGCCCGGTTCCCCGGCCGGGTTCCCACGCGTTTTCGCACTGGGCGGAACGCTGTTGTCGGACATGCTCTGGGCCTTTCGATCAGACGCTAGCTATGCCAGGGCCCCAGGGTCCGGGCAAGGCCCAAAGACCGCAAGTTCCCTGGGGTTGCACGCCCTGGCGGGTGGTGATAACCAGTGCCGTGCTTCAGAAACTGAAAGCTTTATGGGGCGAACGTTCGGGCGCGGACAACGCGGCCGGCGGCCACGCCGACAAGCTGCAGCTGGCGACCGCCGCGCTGCTGATCGAAGCCGCCGAGATGGACGCCGACTTCGGTGCCGAGGAGCGGGCCACGATCACCGAACTGGTGGAGCGCCGCTTCGGCCTCAGCGCCGAGGAGAGCCGGGCGCTGGTCCGGGCGGCCAGCGACAAGGTTCAGCAGTCGGTCGAGGTCTTCGGCTTCACTCGTGAGATCAAGAACGCCTTCTCGCCGGAAGAGCGGATCGAGATGATGGAAATGCTGTGGGAAGTCGCCTACGCCGACGGCGCGCTGCACGACCTCGAGGCGAACCTGATGCGTCGCCTGGCCGGTCTGCTGCACGTCAGCGACCGCGACAGCGGACTGGCGCGTAAGCGCGTGCTGACCCGGCTAGGCCTGGAGGACTGACCCGCCGGCGGCCGGCGAAGGGCCGCGGGGCCGTTGGAAAGACAACTGCTGGAGTGCCGCCGCCGGGCGGACGCATGAGGAGAGTGAAGTCGATGACCTATGTCGTCACCGAAGCCTGCATCAAGTGCAAGTACATGGATTGTGTCGAAGTCTGCCCCGTGGACTGCTTCTACGAGGGGGAGAACATGCTTGTGATCCACCCCGACGAGTGCATCGACTGCGGCGTCTGCGAGCCGGAGTGCCCGCCCGAGGCCATCGTGCCCGATACCGACCCTCAGGCGGAAACCTGGCTGGAGTTGAACCGGGACTACTCGGACAACAAGTGGCCGAACATCACCCGCAAGGGCGAGGCGCCGGCCGACGCCGACGCGCACCGCGACGAGGCCGACAAGTATAAGAAATACTTCTCCGACAAGCCCGGCAATACCGACGGCTGAATGCGGCAGAAGAGCGCCGCAGACCCGGTGCCGGGCCGCAATAGCGCTGGGATTAAAGTCTTTAGTTAATTCCTGTGGATCAAATCACCGGGGGCCGCGGTATTAACCACCGCGGCCCTTGCTGCCGCTGAGTCCCAGTGTTTCCAAGAAAAACAACGTCCTTTCGCAACTGCGGTAGTTGTTTTTCCACAGCCTGTGTGATAAATTAGTTACATGAAAACCTGAGCAACAGCGGCGCGCCGTCGGGAAGCCGATGGCGCGGTTGTTCGTTTCGTCTCCCGTTCTTGCGTAAGGACCGCCAAGGGGCCGCGCGGGGACGGAAAGGATGTGGCGGCCTCCGGGCATCCCGCGGGTGGGGCTTGGCGGCCAAGACGGCGACCTGGCATTGCGCAGTGAGCGCATCGCGCTGTGCGACGGTCCTGGACAGGCGGTGAGGATATTTTCGGTCGGGCGTGACATTCCGTAGAGGGGGTGCCTCGAGCGAACCAGATGCCGATTGGAGAGAGAGCGGAGCATGGCAAAGAGCGAATACGGTGAAGGCGATTACGTAGTTTACCCGACCCACGGCGTCGGCCGTGTGCTGGGGATCGAGACGCAGGAAGTCGGCGACATTACTCTCGACCTGATCGTCATCAAGTTCGAAAAGGACCGCATGACCCTGCGGGTGCCGGTGGAAAAGGCCGCGAATTCCGGCCTGCGCAAGCTGTCCAGCCGCAAGATGATGGACACCGCGCTGACCACCCTGAAGGGGCGCAGCCGCGCCAAGCGCACCATGTGGAGCCGCCGCGCGCAGGAATACGAAGCCAAGATCAATTCCGGCGATCCGGTGTCCATCGCCGAGGTGGTGCGCGACCTGCACCGCAGCGCCGACCAGCCGGATCAGTCCTACAGCGAACGCCAGATGTATCAGGCGGCTCTCGACCGCCTGGCCCGCGAGCTGGCCGCCGTCGAGAAGATCGACGAAACCGCCGCGGCCCTGAAGCTGGAAAAGATGCTCGCCGCCTAAGCGCGACCACGCGACCTTCGGCAACCGCCCTGTTCTCGCAAGCGAGAGCAGGGCGGTTTCTTTAGGGCCAGCCCCCTCCTTCACAGCAAATTGTCCCCGACAAAACCGGCGAATCGTGAGACTCTGCCGGCGGGGTCACCAACCATCCGAGGATCGAGCGCCGCCACTATGGGGGATCGGCAAAAGTTCACGATTCTGCGCAGTATCCGGCGTGGCGCTCCCCACCGGGTCTGGGCGGTCTCCTCCATTCACGGCGAGGTCGAGGCGCTGAACCGGCTGCACCGCGAACTGACCGGGCGCCTGCGCTACGGCGACCGCCTGGTCTATCTGGGCAACCTGATCGGGCGCGGCCCGGCGGTGACCGCCACGCTGGACGCCCTGCTGCGGTTCCGCAGCCTCTTCATGGCGCGGCCCGACGCCTTTGCCTGCGACGTCGTGCATCTGCGCGGCAGCCAGGAGGAGATGTGGCAGAAGCTGCTGCAGTTGCAGTTCGCCACCGACCCCCGGGCGGTGTTGCAGTGGATGCTGGACCAGGGCGTCGCCGCCACGCTGGAGTCCTACGGCTTCAGCCCGGCCGAGGGGTTGCGCGAAGCCGCCGCCGGCCCACGCCAGCTGACCCGCTGGACCAGCGCCCTGCGCCAGGGCATCCAGGACCACCCCGGCCACTGGCAGCTGCTGGGCGGGCTGCGCCGCGCCGCCTACAGCCCGCCGCCGGGCCAGGAGTCCGGACCCTCCCCCCAGGGCCTGCTGTTCGTCAACGCCGGCCTGGACCCCGACCGTCCGCTGGAGGCGCAGAAGGACAGCTTCTGGTGGGGCAGCAGCGGTTTTTCCGGCCTCGCCACCCCCTATGCCGGCTACCGCCGGGTGGTGCGCGGCTTCTGCCCGCAACATCCCGGCCTGGAGCTGGGGGATTTCACGGCCACCGTCGACGCCGGCTGCGGCTTCGGCGGCCCGCTGCTGGCCGCCTGCTTCACCGAGCAAGGCGAGCTGATCGAGCAGATCGAAGCCTAATCGCAGGTTAGCTGTGCGTTTCCCGCAACCCCTACCGCGATTCGGCCACCCGGATTCACAACTTAATCGGGAGTTCGCAATCAACAAATCGCGAGCCGTGTGGTGATCCATAGCCAAGTTGCCTAGGCATGCCCTAGTGTAATGGTCGGGTAATTGCCGGGAGGCCCGTCGCGGGGGGCCACGCCGGGCGCAGCACTTTGGGAGACGGCAAGCATGCCTCAATTCGAAGACTCGCAGGCTCAGAGGGCCCAGGCCCGGTTCATCCGGCAGTCCATGGCCGAGCCCCTGCTTTCCCGCGACAGGGAATACCACCTCGCCCGGTCCTGGCGCGAAGACGGCAACGAGGATTCCCTGCAGGAGCTGATCCGCGCCTACACGCGCCTGGTGGTCTCCCTGGCCGCCAAGTTCCGCAACTACGGCCTGCCGATGAGCGACCTGATCCAGGAAGGCACGCTGGGCCTGCTGCAGGCCGCCAGCCGCTTCGAGCCGGAGCGCAACGTCCGCTTTTCGACCTACGCCTCCTGGTGGATCCGCTCGGCCATGCAGGACTTCATCCTGCGCAACTGGTCGATCGTGCGCACCGGCACCACGGCATCGCAGAAGACCTTGTTCTTCAACTTCCGCCGCCTGCGCGCGCGCATCGAGGAAGCCTCGGGCCGCCCCTTCGACGACGACGGCCGTCAGGCCGTCGCCGAGGAGCTCTCGGTGCCGCTGGCCGACGTGAACCACATGGAAGGCCGCCTGGCCGTTGCCGACCAATCGCTGAACGTGCGCATCGGCGAGGACGGCGAGACCGAATGGCAGGACCAATTGACCGACGAGCGCGCCAATCCGGAAGACCTGGTGATCTCCATCCACGACGGCCTGACCCGCAGCGAGTGGATCGAGCAGGCCCTGCTGGAACTGAGCCAGCGCGAGCAGGCCATCATCCGCGCCCGCCGCCTGAGCGACGACTCGGCGACCCTGGAGGAGTTGGGCCAGGCTCTCGGCGTCAGCAAGGAGCGGGTGCGCCAGCTCGAGCAGCGCGCGCTGCAGAAGATGAAGAGCCTGCTGCTGGAGCGGGTCGGCCGCCCGGCGGACTTGTTCGCGGAAGTCTGAGAGATCGGACTTGTTCGCGGAAATCTGAGAGAACGGACCTCTTCGCGGAGTCCTAGGGGAGCGGACCGCCGCCGCCAGGCGCGGGCGGCACCCCTTCGCCGCGCAGCCGGAAGACGCTGATCTTGCCGGCGCGCCCGCGCATCTGGTGCGCCCCCAGATCCTCCACCCGCCAGGCCGGGCCCAGCAGTTCGCGCGTCGCCTCCGACAGCAGGATGGTCGCCGCCTGCCCGTCGGCCCCGGCCTCCTTGCCGAAGGCTTCCAGCCGGTTGGCGACGTTCACCGTGTCCCCGATCAAGGTGTAGTTCACCCGTCCCGGCGCGCCGATGTTGCCGACGATGGCCGGGCCGGAGTGGATGCCGATGCGGATACGCACCGGCGGCAGACCCTCCGCCGTCCGCGCGCGGTTGTCGCGTTTCAGCGCCGCGTCGATGGCCAGCGCCGCCCGGCAGGCACGCTCGCCGTGATCCGGCTGGTCGTCCGGCGCGCCCCAGAAGGCCATGACGGAATCGCCGATGTACTTGTCGAGGGTGCCGCCGGTGGCCTCGATCTCGGCGGCCAGCAAAGCGAAGTGGTGGTTCAGGAAATCGGCCGTCTCGCGCGGCGTCAGCGCCTGGCTGGCGGCGGTGAAGCCGACGATGTCGGTGAAGATCACCGTGACCTGCCGCTCCTCCGACTCGACGCCGCCCTCGCCAAGCTGGATAAGCCGCAGCACCAGGCTGCGCGGCACGTAGGTCTCGAACCAGCGCAGGCCGGAGAGCATGGAGTTGAAGGCCCCGGCGGCGCTGTCGAGCTCGCGAAAGGCGCTGCCCTTGGCCGGAAGCACGCTGCGGAAATCGAAGGTGCTGACCGCCCGTGCCGCCTCCGCCAAGTCGCGCACCGGCCGCGCGATCTTGCGGCCCAGCACCACCGCGATAAGCAGGGACAGCACCAGGATGGTCAGCCCGACCCAGCTCGCCAGCACCAGACGGTCGGTCTCCGAGGAATCGATCTCGCTGCCGCGGACGTAGACCCCCATATAGAGCTGCCGGGGGCCGTAGCCGCCGACGACCCGGTAGAGGTAGTAGACCTCATCGTCCGGCAGGGGACGCCAATGGCCGAGCAGCGAGCCGTTGAAACCTTTCAGCAGGTCCAAGGGCCGCCGGTCGTCGCTCCACAAGGCCGCAAGCAGAGGGTCGCCGATTTCGTCCAGGCCCGGCAGCGGCTTGTCGGAATCCAGTCCCAGTCCCTTGCCGCCGTCGATCAGGGCGGGGTCCGCCAGCACCTTGTCGCGCCCATAGAGGATGAAGGGATGGACCCCGGTCTGCAGGGCGTAGTTGTCGACGAAGATCGACAGGGCCTGCACCGAGACCACGGAGGAGACGACGCCGATGTAGCGCCCCTGGTGGACGACCGGCGTGGTCACGGCCAAGTGCGGCTGCTGCAGCGAAGGCACCCAGAAAACCCCGCCCCACTGCGTGGGCGTTTCGCTGCTGGTCGCAGCGACCAGCCGCCGGATCTCCGGGTCGCTCTCCGACTTCTCGTAGAGGCGCAGGATGCCGTCGGCGTCGCGGCCGACCCGCAGCGACCAACCCTCCTGCGTGAAGAACCCCATGCCGGTGACCTGCGGCGCGGCGGCCAGCGCCCCCAGCATGGCATCGCCCAACTGGCCGCGGTCGCCGGGATCGATGTCGCCCTCCGCAATGATCCGGGCAAGAAACTCCGACTGGTCGCGCGCCGCGCCCAGATGGATGTCGATCCGGTCGATAAGGCCGGCGACCGCCGCATCGGCGGTCTGGCGCAGCAGGGCGACGGTGTTCTTCTGTGCCGTGCCGAGCGCGACAAGCAGGACCGCCGAGACCGCCACCAGCACCAGCAGCCCGAAGCCGGAGATCAGCACCCCGGCGATGGTCGGCCGCCAGCCGCGGCAGGCCGCCGCTTCACGCGCTCTGCGGTTGGCCGCGCCGCCGCCGGATGCTGGTTCGGTCATGCAGGGGCGCCTATTCGACCACGATCTTGACTTTGTCCCCGGCCCGCAGCGCCGAGTCCCGGCTGAGGCCGTTGAGCACCAGGAAGCGCTGCAGGTTCTCCGCGCCGAAGGGCATGCGCGCGGCGATGCGCGAGGCCGTATCGCCGGACTGCACCTGGTAGATGCGGAGGCGCCGCGGCTTCAGGGCCGCGGCCTCGGCGTCGGAGAGCTTGCGGAAGCTGTAGGTGGTCTCGCGGAACGGGCGGTTCAGAGCCGCCGTGCGGTCGGAGGCGGAGAGGAAGAGGAAGCGGTAGATGACGCGGCTGTCGTAGCGCACCGCCAGCAGGCGGTAATCCTTGCCGTTGCCGGAGAGCGTGCCGGTCGCCGCCGGCATGCCGTTGATGGTGAGCGCCTCGACGCCGCCGAGGCTCACCTTGGCGCCCCAGACCCGCGTCAGATAGTCGGTCATCGAACCGCTGTAGGGCTTGGGCGCGCGGTCGAACTGGATCGCCGCCTTGCCTTCCCCGTCGCGCGCGATGACCGCCTGGGGCTGGTTGTAGAGGCGGAAGCCGGCCGGCACCTCGAAGGCGAACTTCAGCTTGGGATGGGCGAAGCTGCGGCCGCGGATGTAGCCCTCGTCCGCCTTGTCGCCGTAGATCATGCCGTCGATCTTGCTGAAGTAGAGGTTCCGCGCCACCAGCGGTTCGTCGACCGGCTGCGCGCCGGACTGCGCCAGGGCGCGTTCGATGCGGTCGGCGGTGCGCGGATGGGTCTGCATGATGTTGAAGGCGTCGGCCTTTTCCGGCTGGCCGGCGAGCTCCGCTTCCAGGCGGCTGTGCGCCTGGAGTTGCGTGAGGAAGCCGGCCATGCCCGCGGTGTCGTAGCCGGCGCGCGCCAGATAGCGCCCGCCCAGCATGTCCGACTCGAACTCCTGGTCGCGCGAATAGCTGCGCAGCACCAGCGCGCCCACGGCGCCGCCGGCCTGCGCGGCCTCGCCGCCCAGCAGCACGCCCAGGCCGACCCCGGCGATGTTGGCGGCCACGGTCTGGCCGTAGCGCTCTGCGGTGTGGCGCGCCGTCACGTGGCCGATCTCGTGACCCAGCACGCCGGCCAGCTCCGCCTCGCTGTTGGCCAGGGCCAGCAGCCCGCGCGTCACGTAGACGTAGCCGCCGGGCAGGGCGAAGGCATTGACGATGGGGGTGTCGAGGATGGTGAAGGTGAAGTCGAGGTCGGGGCGCTCGGAGGTCTTGGCCAGAAAGTCGCCGACGCTGGTCACGTAGCGGTTCAGTTCCGGATCGGCGTAGGCGCCGCCGTACTCGGCGACCACCTTGGGGTGCTGCTCGCGGCCCATCTCCGCCTCGCCCTCCTCGGAGAGGCCGCCGGTGAAGATGGTGCGCCCGGTGCCCGGCGCGGTGGCGCAGGCCGCCAGCAGCGGCAGCAGCAGCAGCGCGGCGATCAGGCCGCGCAGCCGGCCCAGCTTCGAGAAGCCGGACATCAAGAAGCCGGACATCAAGAAGCCGGGCCCCAAGAAACCGGCTTGCGAAAAGAGGGTGCGGAGCAAAGCGATCATCAGTCTTCCAGCTCTTCGATCTGTTCCGGGTGGGTCACGCCGATCATCGGTCCGTTGCGCTGCTTCAGCCAGCCGCGCACGCGCACCCTTTTGCCTTCGTAGCCTTCGGGGTCGATGCGCGCCTCCTCGAACGCCCGCCGCGCGCGGTGGTCGAGAGCGATGGTGAAGTCGCTGCGCCAGTCCGCGCCGAAGTTCAGGTAGGTATTGCGCCCGCCGCGTCCAACCGCCGACACGCGGCCTTCGACCAGCTCGAAGCCGCCGAGCCAGCGCCCCGCCTCCTCGGCGCTGCGCACCGCATAGTAGGGATCGGCCCAGATGCCGCGCCGCGCCGCCCGCGCCTCGCGTTCCAGGGCCAGCATCTCGGCGACCAGCGCCCGGTTGTCGGAAAAGCTGTAGACCCGCGCCAGGCCGGCCTTCAGGATCTCGCCCTGGATCCAGCGGCCCTCGGCGTCGAAAAGATGGGCCAGAACCCGGCCGTGGCGGTCGCCGCGCCGCCCGCCGAAGCCCAGCGAGAGCGTCTTGCCCAGGGTGAGGTCCTCCAGGAAGGCCTGGGCCTCGGGCGACAGCGGCCAGGCCTCGAAACCGGCGCGCCCCAGCGGCAGCTTCGGCGCCTGGATGCCGACCAGGCGGATTTCCCGGCCGTCCCGCAGGATCAGGGTGTCGCCGTCGACGACATCGACCACGTCGCCGCCCGCGGCCGGTTCCAGGGCGTTGAAAAAGGCCGCCGGCATCTCGGCGCGGGCCGGCAAAGCCGCGAAAAGCGGGGCCGGCAGCAGCAGCAGAATGGCCAGAAGGGCGGGACCGAAACGCGACATGGCGGCGAGTTTAGCAGGGCGCCGCGGCCGGGGCTAAGCCGGAAGAAGAGTTGGCAGTGCCGGGGCCGCTGCGATATGAGGGTAGAGAGGGGGAGCCGAAAAACCCATGGACCCAGCCCGCCCGATGCTTGCACAAGACCTGTTTCCGCCGACCGAGCCCTTCGCCGAGGGCCGGATCGACCTGGACGGCCACCACACCATGTACTGGGAGGTTTCCGGCAACCCGGAAGGCCGCCCGGTGGTCTTCCTGCACGGCGGCCCGGGGGCCGGGGCCGGGCCGGACCACCGCCGCTTCTTCGACCCGCGCCACTACAAGATCGTGGTCTTCGACCAGCGCGGCGCCGGGCGCTCGACGCCGCTGGGCTCCCTGGAGAACAACACCACCCAAGACCTCATCGCCGACATGGAGCGGCTGCGCAACCACCTGGGCATCATGCGCTGGCACGTCTTCGGCGGCTCCTGGGGCTCGACCCTGGCGCTGGCCTACGCCCAGACCCACCCGGAGCGCACCTCGGCGCTGATCCTGCGCGGCATCTTCCTGGGCGGCAAGGCGGAGGTCGACTGGTTCCTCTACGGCATGGGCCGCATCTATCCGGAGCACTGGCGCAACTTCGTCGCCTCCATCCCGCCGTCCGAGCGCAAGGACCTCATGGCCGCCTACGAGAAGCGCCTGAACGACCCCAACCCCAAGGTCCACCTGCCCGCCGCCCGCGCCTGGAGCGTCTACGAGGGCAGCTGCTCGACCCTGCTGCCCAGCCCGCAGACCGTGGCCGCCTTCGGCGAGGAGCGCCACGCCCTGGGCTTGGCGCGCATCGAGGCGCACTACTTCAAGCACGGCGTCTTCCTGGAGGAAGGCGCGCTGATCAAGGGCGTCAACCGCATCCGCAACATCCCGGCGACCATCATCCAGGGCCGCTACGACATCGTCTGCCCCATCACCACCGCCGACGCCCTGCACCAGGCCTGGCCCGAGGCCGACTACATGGTCATCCCCGACGCCGGCCACTCGGCCATGGAGCCCGGCATCCGCCGCGCCCTGGTCGCCGCGACCGAGCGCTACAAGGCGGTGGAATAGGGACGCCGCGACCCTTCGAGACGCTTGCTGGCGCAAGCTCCTCAGGGTGAGGCCCAGGCAGAACCTCATGCTGAGGAGCCCCGAAGGGGCGTCTCGAAGCAGGGGAAGCCGCCACGATCCGCCCCGCATTGCCTAATCCGGCGCTATGGCCTATCAAGAAGCGGCGTTTTCCGGCCCGAAAGCCGGGAAAACGCCGCTTGGCTGGCCCCGTAGCTCAGTTGGATAGAGCGACAGATTCCTAATCTGTAGGTCGCAGGTTCGAATCCTGCCGGGGTCACCACCCTTCGCCCTGCGGGCTTCGGGTGGCAAGCCACCCGGTGCCGCATCTTGGGCGAAGGCGTGTCCGCCGAAACTTCAGCGCAGGCGGGCTGCTTGCAGTTCGTTGTTTCGTCATCATTCCCTCCCTCCCCCGGAGCCTTGCCATGGCCCCCGACCCCACCACCGTCGCCAGCGCCGTGGCCGAGATCGAGGCGGCCTTCGGCGATCTGACGCCGCCGGGCGACGGTGCCCTGCTGCATCCGCGCTGCAGGGACGACAACGACATCGCCGAGTTCTACGGCGCGCCGCGCTGGCAGGACCTGCCGGGCGACCTTCTGGTGCGCAACTACGCCGCGCCCTCCTTCTTCAGTGCCGCCGGCTTCCGCTATTACCTGCCGGCCTTCATGGTGTGGTCGCTGCAGAACGCCGAGAGCCCGGAATACCTGGCCGAGGCGACCCTGCGCGCCTTCGATCCGGGCCCGCAAAGCGACCCGCTGCACGCCTTCCAGGCCTCCAAGTTCGCCCTTTTCGACAGCGCCCAGCGCCGGGCGGTGGCGGCCTTCCTGGAGGCATTGCGCGGCGAGGGCGAGCTGGGCGAGATCGCCGAAGAAGCGCTGAAGTACTGGAAATGACACGGGAAAGGATGGCGCGGAGGGCCGCCGATCCGCGCTAGACTGGCCGCCCCGACCGAATCCGCCAGGAGGCCGCCCCATGAAGACGGAAGTCAGCTTCCGCTCCGCGCGGTTCCGCCCCTACCTGCCCGAGGACTGCCAGGTCAATCCCGGGCGCTACGGCGCCGAGCTGGCCTACTGGCTGTCGCGCGAGCTGGCAGGGCGCGGCGTCGTCACCTCCTACCCCAACTTCGAGGACTGGGGCTGGTTCCTGGAATACATCACCGAGGCGGGCGAGGAGTACTGGCTGTGCTGCGGCAACGAGGAGGACAGCGACGAGCGCTGGGTCTGCTTCCTGGAGCCCAAGGGCCGGGGCCTCTTCGGCCAGAAGAAGGCGGTGCCGGAGCACGCGGCCCCGCTGATGGAGGCCCTGGGGCAGGCACTGGAGGCCGAGCCCGGTGTCGAAGACCTGGCCTGGAGCGACGAGCCGGGGGAGCCGGAGTAAGGCTCCTGCGCGAAAGGCCCGGCGCGACAACTTGACCGCAGACGGCGCGGAACGCCGCCGCTAAGCTCCCGGCCATGCGCAGTCTCTGGATCCTGATCGGCCTGCTGGGCCTCGCCGCGGTGGCGCTGGGTGCCTACGGCAGCCACGGCAGCGCTTTTGCCGACGCCGACCGCCAGCGCGTCTTCGAGGTCGCGCTGCGCTATCACCTGGCGCACCTGCCGGCCCTCGGCCTGGCCGCCCTGATCGGCAGCCTGAACCCGGCGGCGGCGCGCCGCGCCGGCATCGCCGGGACGCTGTTTCTGGCCGGCATGGCGCTGTTCTGCGGCTCGCTCTACCTGAAAGGCCTGGGCATCGCCGAGCTGACCAACCCCACGGCGCCGCTGGGCGGCGGCCTGCTGATGGCCGGCTGGCTGGCGCTGGCCTGGGCCGGGCTCGGCCTGCTGCGGCGCTGAGGCGCCCTTTCCCGCCCCCCGTCTTCCCCCTCTCTCGTCAAGAGGGGGCGGCTCTGCTATAGAGCCCCCGCAATTTCAGGACGGGCCGCCCCCGGCATAGGGCGGGCGGCAAGACAGACGAGAGGAACGCAGTTATGGACGTGAAGGGGCTTGCAGCGATCGTGACCGGCGGCGGGTCGGGCCTGGGCGCGGAGACCGCCCGGCACCTGGCGGCGGCCGGGGCCAAGGTGACGGTGCTGGACGTGAACATCGAGGCCGTCGAAGAGGTGGCCAAGGAGATCGGCGGCCTGGGCCTGACCTGCGACGTGGGCAGCGCCGAGGCGGCGGAGACCGCGGTTGCCGAGGCCCGTGCCGCCCACGGCCCCTGCCGCGTGCTGGTGAACTGCGCCGGCATCGCCCCGGCCAAGCGCATCGTCGGGCGCGACGGCCCCATGCCGCTGGAGAACTTCGAGCAGGTCATCCGCGTGAACCTGATCGGCAGCTTCAACCTGCTGCGCCTCTGCGCCGCCGACATGCTGGGCAACGACCCGGTGAACGACGACGGCGAGCGCGGCGTCGTCATCTCCACCGCCTCCATCGCCGCCGTCGAGGGCCAGTTGGGCCAGGTCGCCTATGCCGCCTCCAAGGCCGGCATCATGGGCATGATGCTGCCGGCGGCCCGCGAATTCGCCAAGAACGGCGTGCGCGTGCTGACCATCGCCCCGGGCCTGATCGGCACCCCGCTGCTGCTGAACATGCCCCAGGAGGTGCAGGACAACCTGGCCGGCCAAGTGCCCTTCCCGCACCGCTTCGGCCACCCGGCCGAGTACGCCAAGCTGGTCCTGCACATCTGCGACAACACCATGCTGAACGCCGACACCATCCGCCTGGACGGCGCCATGCGGATGCAGTAGGGGCGCTGCCGCCCGTCGGACGCCCCACCCCCCTCCTAACCTCCCCCCATCAAGGGGGGAGGGATTTGATTGAAGCCCCTCCATAAATGATCCCCTCCCCCTTGATGGGGGAGGGTCAGGGTGGGGGTGACTCCCGGTGTTGACATAGTGGTTTCCAGGGGGCTTCACGGCCCCACCCCTCAGACGCTAAGCTTCCGCCAAGCAAGAAGAACATCTTGGAGGAAGCCATGCCGGGCGAAGCCGCGCCGCAGAGCGGTTCATCGATCTACAAGCACATCGCCCCGCGCCCGCTGTGCGGCGCGCTGGGCGCCGAGATCGCCGGGATCGACCTGTCTCAACCCTTGAGCGACGAGGTTTTCGCCGAGATCGAGGCGGCCTTCCACGAGCACATCGTGCTGGTCTTCCCGGATCAGGACTGGACGCCGGGCCAGCAGGTCGCCTTCACCGCGCGCTTCGGCCCGGTGGAGGAGCATCCCCTGAAATCGCGCCCCGGACTGCCGGAGCACCCGGAGGTGCTGGTGCTGGTGAACAAGCCCGGCAACCGCGGCCCGCGTAACGACATCTGGCACAGCGACATCTCCTTCGACGAGACGCCGCCGCTGGGCTCCGTGCTCTACGGCCTGCAGGTGCCCGAGGGCTACGGCGACACCATGTTCTGCAACATGATCGCCGCCTACGCCAACCTCTCCCCCAAGCTGCAGGAAGTGCTGCGCCCCCTGCGCGCGCTGCATTCCGCCGCCGGCCTCGCCGCGCGCAACAACGCCGGCGACACCAACGCCAACGCCATCGCCCAGGTGCCCGACCCGGTTTCACACCCGGTGGTGCGCACCCATCCGGGCAGCGGCAAGCTGGCGCTCTACGTCAACCCCTGGTTCACCCAGTGCTTCGAGGGCATGACCGCGGAGGAGAGCCGCCCGCTGCTCGACTTCCTGGCCGCCGAGGCGACCCGGCCGGAGAACGTCTACCGCCACCGCTGGCGCCAGAAGGACGTGATCATGTGGGACAACCGCGCGGCCATGCACTACGCCGTGCGCGACTACGACGAAAACCGGATCCGCGTCATGCACCGGACCACGGCGCTGGGCGACCGGCCGGTGTAGGTCGCGGACGAGCAGCGCAGACTGCAACGATACCCCCCCACCCTAACCCTCCCCCACAAGGGGGGAGGGAAAGTCGTCGCAGCACAGCTATCCCCTCCCCCTTGACGGGGGAGGGTTAGGGAGGGGGTGAAGGCCTCACTCGGCGAACTTGTCGATGCGCTTGGCGAGCTTCACGTCGAGGTCGGAAAGGCCGTCGCAGTCGTGGGTCGTCAGGGTGATCTCCACCCGGTTGTAGACGTTGAACCACTCCGGGTGGTGATTGAGCTTCTCGGCCGCCAAGGCGACCCGGTTCATGAAGCCCCAGGCCTGGCTGAAAGTCTTGAACCGAAATGTCTTTTTTAAGGCATCCCGGCCCTCCACCAGCGCCCATCCGGGCAACTCCTCCGGCAAGGCGGAGCGCGCCTCGCCGCTTAACCTTTCCGCCATCAAGACCTCCAGAAAAACGAAATCACTCAAGTAAGGTTAACCGAAGTTGACTCTGCTTGGACTCCCGGTCAAGCCGCGCTAGGGTGACCTTCAACAGGACGCGAAATTGGGAACGGTTATGGCACAAATGCACGATGTCGGGCGTTACACGACACCGCCAGAAACCCAGCACTTGGAAGCGCTGGCCCGGGAGGCTTATGCCGAAATCCCGGAAGAGCTGCGCCAGGCGCTGGGCAACGTGGTGATCCGTGTGCTCGACTTCCCCGACGACGACACGTTGGAGGAGATGGACTGCGAGTCGCCCTTCGATCTGCTGGGCCTCTACCGCGGCGTCGACCTGCAGAACAAGTCGTCGCTGGACGTGCCCGACGATCTGGACATGATCTACCTCTACCGCCGCCCGATCCTCGACTACTGGTGCGACAGCGGCGAGGATCTGGCCGAGGTGGTCAAGCACGTGCTGGTGCACGAGATCGGCCACCACTTCGGTTTCTCCGACGACGACATGGACCGTATCGAGCGCACGGTCTGAACGAAGCGCAGAAGTCTGAACGACGCACGGCCCGCCCTCACCGGCGGGCCGTTTTCTTTTGGGACGAACACACCGCCTTCTCCGTTTTCTCCACGGTCACCCTCGGGCTTGACCCGAGGGTCCATGGGCGACACCCGGCGCAAACCTCTCAAATGGATCCTCGCATCAAGTGCGAGGATGACAGTCGGAGGTATGGCAAAGTCAGTGCGCCCGTTCCTGCTCTACGCCGGACAGCAGCTTCGGCGAAACAGATGACGGCTGCGCAGCAGGCGCAGGCAGAAACCGGAAAGCAGCAACGTGAGCAAGTTCCCGGCGGAGATCTTCATGCACATGATGGTCATCCTTCCGCGGCGACGAAGCCCAGGGCCTGTTTCGCGGTGCGCAGCGTGTGCTTGCGCCTCAGCGGCTCGTTGAGGAAGCGGTTCACCGCGGCCAGCATCGCCGGCACCCAGGGCGCGTCCGGCGCCGCCGTCACCTCGGCCTTCACCGCAGTGAGCAGCTTCACCAGGTGGATCGAGACGATGTACTCGAACCTGCCGTGGTCCAGCACCCCCTTCAGAGACCCATCGAGAAAGGCCTGCGGATCCTCCACCCGCCAGGGCGACTCGTCGAGGGCCTTGTCGACGAAGCCGGCGTTGCGGCCGACGAAGCAGCCGATCTGCAGCAGGCCCTGCGGCCAGAACTGCGGATGGCGGCCGCAGAGCGTGCGCACCGCGTTGGCGAAGGTGAGGGCGTGGGTGAAGTCGAGCCAGCTCACGTTCAGCGACACCGGCTTGTCGCTCGCGAACATGATGTCCATGTCGAAATGCAGGAACTGCCAGCAGGCCGCGCCGAGGAGCGCATCGTAGAGCGCGCGCCGGTCGCCGGAGGAGGCGTTCACCCGCGCCAGCACCTTGGGCACCGAAAGGCCCAGCAGGTCGTTCGCCCCGATCGCTTGCTTTCCCTGCCCGTCCCAGGCCGCCAGCGCGGGCCCATAGGCGCGGAACTCCGGGATCAAATCCTCGCGCGTCGCATAAACCAGGGAGCGCACGAGGCTGAGCAGCAGCGGCTCGGCCGCCTCGGGTCCCAGGCGGTCGAGAAGCTCGCCGGTCTTCTGCACGTAGATGGCGGCATGGCCGAAGTCCTGGTAGTGGGCCAGCGCCGCCTCGGCCAGGGCCGGCTCCAGGTCGCGGAAGGTCAGGCCCGCACCCAGCGCGCCGCGCAGCCGCGCGACGGCGGCGGCTTCGTCCTCCGCCTCGATGGCGGCGACGAAGGCCCCGGCATCGTAGGGCAGGCTTTCCTGCGGGTAGGGATAGGCCGGCTCGCGCAGCGTGTCCCAGGCCAGGTGGCCGACGATCTCCACCAGGGGCACCAGGCGCTCGGCCTCGCCGGCGGCGTAGTCGTCGCGGATCGCCAGCCAGTCGGCGGCGCCGGCCTGCGCGTGACTGCAGCCGAACTCGAAGCGCTCGGCGGTCCAGGAAAAGGCGGCGCGCAGGGCGTCCAGCGGGTCGGCGCCCGCCTTCTGCAGGCGGGAGATCTCGCGCGCCATGCGGTCGTACTCGTGGCGGCGGAAAGAATCGCGCAGGCTGTTCAGCGCCGCGGCCGCCACCTCCCCGGCCGGCGGATCGGCGATGTCGACCCAGACCTCGCCGTCGATGATCTCGACCGGGTAGCGGCGCAACTTGTCGCCGCCCACCAGGGTCTCGCCCCCGGCCAGGTCGAATTTCCAGTTGTGCCAGTTGCAGGTGAGGATGCAGCCCTTATCAAGGCTGCCTTCCATCAGGGGATAGCCCTCGTGAGGGCAGCGGTTGTTGCAAGCGAAGACACCCGCCGCGCCGGCGAAGACGGCGATCTGCTTGCCTTCGGCCTTGAAGAGGTGGCGCCCCTTTTCCAGCAGTTCTTCCAGCGGGGCGACGTGAACCAGCGACGAGGCGCTTTCCTCAGCTACAGCCGTGGGGGGCAGGGCCATGGACATATCTCCTCCACCTACTTTCGAAAGTATTTTCTTTCGAAATACCCTAAGCCCGAGTCTTGTGTTTCTCAAGAAAAAACTTTAGAAAGACTCCATGAGCAACCGTAACGCCGTTCCGGCGGAAAAGCGCAGCCGCCGCGCCCTGATCGACAGCCTGAAGCAGGACGGCCCGCAGGACGCCGCCAGCCTGGCCCGCCGCCTGGGCGTCTCCGCCATGGCCGTGCGCCAGCACCTCTACGACCTGGAGGCCGAGGGCCTGGTGACCCACGAGGCCGAGGCGCGGCCCGCCGGTCCCAAGAAGACCGGCCGCCCGGCCAAGCTCTGGGCGCTGACCCCCGCCGCCGACCGCTTCTTTCCCGACGGCCATGCCGACTTCACCGTCGGCCTGATCAACTCCATGAAGCAGGTCTTCGGCCCGGAAGGACTGGACAAGCTGCTGCAGCTGCGCGCCAAGGAGCAGACCGCCAGCTACCGCGCGCGCATGGACAAGCAGCCGAGCCTGCCGAAGAAGCTGCAGGCGCTGGCCGAGATCCGCACCGCCGAGGGCTACATGGCCGAGGTGCAGAAAGCGAACGGCGGCTACCTGCTGATCGAAAACCACTGCCCGGTCTGCTCGGCCGCGGCGGCCTGCACCGGCCTCTGCAACATGGAGCTGGAGGTCTTCCGCAAATCGCTGGGCCGCGGCTTCAAGGTGGAGCGCAGCGACCACATCCTGGCCGGCGCGCGGCGCTGCGCCTACCTGGTGACCCGCAAGGACTGAGCCAGATTATTTCCGGTCATTGGCTTTAAATGGAGGGGGAGTCACCCCCACCCTAACCCTCCCCCATCCAAGGGGGAGGGAACGGTTTGTTGCGATGTCTTTCAGATCATCCCTCCCCCCTTGATGGGGGGAGTTAGGAGGGGGGTGAAGTGCGCAAGCGGCAAATGCCCAGCTAAGCCACCAAGCGCTTCACCCGCTTGCGCAACTCCGGCAGCAGGTCTTCCTCGAACCAGGGGTTCTTCTTCAGCCAGACGGTGTTGCGCCAGCTCGGGTGCGGCAGGGGCAGAAAATCCGGCAGGGCGTCGCGCCAGTGGCGCACGGTCTCGGTCAGGGTCTTCTGCCGGCGTTTGCCGAGATAGTGTTTTTGCGCATACATGCCCACCAGCAAGGTCAGCTCCACCTTGCGCAGCCCGGCGCGCAGCGGCTCGTGCCACAGCGGCGCGCACTCCGGGCGCGGCGGCTTGTCGCCGCCCTTGGCGTCGACGCCGGGATAGCAGAACCCCATGGGCACGATGGCCACTCTGGTCTCGTCGTAGAAGACCTCCTCGGGGATCCGCAGCCAGTCGCGCAGCCGCTCGCCGGAACGGTCGTTCCAGGGAATGCCCGTCTCGTGAACGCGTGTGCCCGGCGCCTGACCGACGATGAGCAGCCGTGCGCTGGGCGCCGCGCGCACCACCGGGCGTGGGCCCAGCGGCAGGTGTTCTTCGCAGGCCCGGCAGGCGCGCGCCGCGGCGACGATCTCTTCCAACGTCCGCTCGGGCGACTTGTCAGGCACGGGAGCCGCTGCTTCTCAAAATCTCGTCGACAAAGGCCGGCACCTCCAGGCTGGCCGGACCGTGATGGCACTCGGCGAAGAGGGAGGCGCCCTCCGAGGGCTCCAGATTCACCTCCACCGTGTGGGCCCGCCCATTGCCCCGCGCTTCGGCGACGAATCCCGCGGCCGGATAGACGTTGCCGGAAGTGCCGATGGAGACGAAGAGGTCGCAGGCCGCCAGGGCGTCGTAGATGCGGTCCATCTCGAAGGGCATCTCGCCGAACCACACCACGTCGACGCGCAGCGCGCCCTGGGCCCCGCAGGCCGGGCAGCGGCTGTCGCGGGACATCGGTTCGCGCCAGGGGCTGGCCTCTCCGCAGACCAGGCAGCGCGCCTTCAACAGCTCGCCGTGCATGTGGATGAGGTTCTTCGAACCGGCGCGCTCGTGCAGGTCGTCGATGTTCTGGGTGACCAGCAGCACCTCGCCCGGCCACTCGGCCTCCAGGCGGGCCAGGGCGGCATGGGCGGCGTTGGGCCGCACCTCCGCCGTCAACAGGGTCTCGCGGCGGTGATTGTAGAAGGCATGGACCCTGTCGGGGTCGCGGGCGAAGGCCTCCGGCGTCGCCACGTCCTCGATGCGCACGCGCGCCCAGAGCCCCTCCGGATCGCGGAAGGTGTCGAGCCCGGATTCCTTGGAGATCCCCGCTCCTGTCAGGATAACGATACGCCGGCTGTCCATACCTGGCTGACGGTCTTGGTCCCTGGGTTCGCCGCGCGGCGGCCTGCGGTTGCGTGACGCGAGGAGCGATGATAGACGAAACCCCGGTCCGGGATACAGCCACATCGTCGTGACCGGCGGTTTCGCCGTCGGCCAGCCAGCTTTGGAGGGCGCGTGACCTACAGAATTCTCACCGTCTGCACCGGCAACATCTGCCGCTCG
This sequence comes from Pelagibius sp. CAU 1746, assembly GCF_039839785.1. NCBI lineage: Bacteria > Pseudomonadati > Pseudomonadota > Alphaproteobacteria > Rhodospirillales > Rhodovibrionaceae > Pelagibius > Pelagibius sp. CAU 1746. The sequence goes on along the minus strand of NZ_JBDOQT010000001.1, from coordinate 817,969 downwards.
CCCTCGGCCGAAGTCATCTTGCGCGACCACTTGGCCGCCGCCGGCCTGGGCGGGACGGTGGAGGTCGATTCCGCCGGCACCTTCGACTACCACGTCGGCGAGCCGCCCTCCGAGCCGGCCGTCCGCCTTGCGGCCAAGCGCGGCTACGACCTCTCGCCGCTGCGCGCGCGTGAAGTGGCGCCACAGGACTTCACCACCTTCGACCTGATCCTGGCCATGGACCGCGGCCACCTGCGCAAGCTCACCGCCCTGCAGCCGCCGGGCTCGACCAGCCGCCTCGATCTCTACCTGGAAGTGCTGCCGGAAGCCGGCATCGACGTGGCCGACCCCTACTACGGCGGCGATGCCGATTACGCCGCCATGCTGGACGTCATCGAAGCCGCCGCGCCGGCCTGGGTCGCCCGGCTCCGCGAAGAGCTGCTGGAACGGTCGTGACTCTGGGCGCGGCGGTGGCGGCGGCCTGCGGCGCGGAACCGCTGCGCGCCACGCCGCTGATCGGCGGCTGCATCGCCGAGGTCTACCGCCTGGACTTCGCGGACCGTCCGCCCCTGGTCGCCAAAGTCGCCGCCCCCAACGATGCCGGTGGCGGCCTCGCCATCGAAGGCTTCATGCTCGACTACCTGGCGGAGCACTCGGCCCTGCCGGTGCCGGCGACGCGCCATGTCAGCGAAGACCTGCTGCTCATGGATTTTATCGATCACCGGCCCGGACACGGCACAGCCGCCGAGGTCGACGCCGCCGAGCGCCTCGCCGCGCTGCACGGCATCACCGCGCGGGAGTATGGCTTTGAGCGCGATACGGTGATCGGCGCCCTGCCGCAGCCCAATCCCTGGACCGAGAACTGGTGCGACTTCTACCGCGAGCGGCGCCTGCTGACGATGGGCCTGGTCGCGCGGGAGTCCGGGCGTCTGCCGGCGGAGACCCACCGCCACTTGGAGCGTTTTTGCCTGCAGCTCGAGAACTTCATCGACCAGCCGCCGGCCCCCGGCCTGGTGCACGGCGACGTGTGGAGCGGAAACGTGCTGTTCGGCCCAGAAAAGGACGGGGGCCGCGTCGCCGCCTTCATCGACCCGGCGATCTACTACGCCGACCCGGAGGTGGAGATCGCCTACATCGAGCTGCTGTCGACCTTCGGCGCCGCCTTTCACCGCCGCTACCGCGAGCTGCGGCCCCTGCGGCCGGGCTACGATGAAGGCCGGCGCGACGTCTACAACCTCTTCCCGCTGCTGGTCCACACGGAGATCTGTGGACCCCCCTATGCGCAAATGGTGCAGGACATCCTGAGCCGCTACGGGTAGGTATGAGGATGACCAACACTTCCAGCACCGCCGCCGCCGACGAGCGGGTCGGCCTCGGGATCGGCTGCGCCGTGATCGGCATGCTCGGCATGGCGATCATGGACACCTGCGCCAAGTTCCTGGGCGAAGGCTACGCCGTCAGTCAGATCGTGCTGGTGCGCAACGGCATCGGAGCCCTGGCGGTCTTCGCCTACGTGATCGTCTCGGGTGCCGGCCTGTCCAGCCTGACACCCCGGCGGCCCGGACTCTTGGCCCTGCGCAGCCTCTTGAACATCGCCGCCGCCTTCCTGTTCTTCACCGGGCTGCGCTATCTGCCGCTGGCCGACGCCTTCGCCGTGGTCTTTGCCGCGCCGCTGTTCATCACCGCACTGTCGGTGCCGGTGCTGGGCGAGCACGTCGGCCTCCGCCGCTGGGCCGCAGTCGCCATCGGCTTCCTGGGTGTCCTCGTCGTCGTGCAGCCGGGCACCACCAGCTTCCGCGTCGAGGCCTTGCTGCCGCTCTCCGCCGCCATGGCCTATGCCCTCTCCATGCTGGTCGGGCGCAAGCTGACCCGCGACCTCTCCACCGCCGCCATCATGTTCTGGCCCAGCGTCGCCGCCGTCCTGGTCACGGCGGTAATGATGCCGGCCCAGTGGCAGACCCCCGGCCTGCCGGACTTCGGCGTCTTCCTGCTGATGGGAATCATCGGCACCGCCGGCATGTCGCTCATCACCCAGGGCTACCGCCACGCCCCGGCGGCGGTCATCGCGCCCTTCGACTACACGGTGCTGGTTTGGGGCGTGATCTTCGGCTGGGCCATATGGGGCGACATCCCGGCGCCCAATGTCTGGGCCGGCGCCGCCATCCTGGTCGCCAGCGGCCTCTACATCCTGCACCGCGAGACCCGCAAGCCCAAGCCGGTGCAGCCGCCCGCCGGCCCCCTGGGCCCGACGTCCTGAGGGCTAGTCCAGCGGGTAGACCGCTTCGGGCGAGTAGATCGCGCCCTCGTGGGAGAGGTAGCTGGAATAGAGCGTGAAGCCCGTCACCTCGAAAGGGGGCGCGCGGAAGAGCGAGCGTTCCGAGAAATAATCCCTCAGCTTCTCGCCGGGGTGCGACCTGAAGCGCGCCAGGGTGACGTGCGGCTTGAACTTGCGTTTTTCCGGCGGCTGGCCGGCGCGGCGCACCGCCTGCTCGACCTTGGACTGCAGGCGCTCCAGCGTCTCGTTGGGCTCGACCCCGACCCAGACCGAGCGCAGACGCCGGTCGTCGCCGAAGTCCCCGACCCCCGCCAGGGTCAGCGCGAAGCGCCGGCAGCGGATGCCGGAGAGCGCGGCGTCGATGTCCTCGGCCTCGTCGCCGTCCACCTCGCCGATGAAGCGCAGGGTGAGATGCAGGTTCTCCGGCGCCACCCAGCGCGCGCCCGGCAGCCCGCAGGCGAGACCGGAGAGTCTGTCGCGCAGGTCGTCGGGCAGGGAGAGGGCTACGAAGAGTCGCATGGCTGAAAGAACCTGTTGCCGAGAAGGGCCGCAAGAAAGCGAAAACGATTGGCAGGACGCCGACCCCGGGCCGGGCCGTCAGGGGCAGGGGTAGGTGTAGACCTTGTGGATCGCCTCGATGGCTTCCAGCGTCTCCTCGTCGAGGCTCACTTTGGCAGCCTCGATGTTGGTCTTCAACTGCGTCATTTTCGTGGCGCCGATGATCGCCGAGGTGAGGAAAGGCCGCGACAGCACGAAGGCCAGCGCCAGCTGCGCCGGGTCGAGCCCCCGCTCCCTGGCCAGCTCCACATAGGCCGCCGTGGCGGCGTCGGACTGCGGGCCCTGGTAGCGGACGTTCTCCGGCCACAGCCGGCGGCGCGAGCCTTCCGGCCGCTGGCCGCCCAGGTACTTGCCGGTCAGCGTGCCGGCGGCCAGCGGCGCATAGGCCAAGAGGCCGAGGTCCTCGCGCATCGCGATCTCGGCCATGCGGGTTTCGAAGCTGCGGTTGAGGAAGCTGTAGGGGTTCTGCACCGAGGCCATGCGCGGCCCCTTGCCCTGCTCCGCCGCGGCAAGGAAGCGCATGGCGCCCCAGGGGTTCTCGTTGGACAGGCCGACATGGCGCACCTTGCCGGCCTTCACCACCGCGTCCAGGGCCTCCAGGGTTTCCTCGACCGGCGTCTCCTCGGCGCCGTCCTCGTGCGTGTAGGCCAGGCTGCTGAAGTCGTTGGTCGCGCGGTCGGGCCAGTGCAGCTGATAGAGGTCGATGTAGTCGGTCTTGAGGCGCTTCAGGCTGGTCTCCACCGCGGCGGCGATGTGCTTCCTGTTGAACCGCGTCTCGCCGCCGCGGATGTAGTGGAAGCGCTTGGGGTTGGGGCCGACGATCTTGGTGGCGATCGTCACCTTGTCGCGCTTCCCGCGCGCGGCCAGCCAGTTGCCGATGATCTCCTCGGTGCGCCCGTAGCTGTCCTCCTTGGTGGGGACGGGATACATCTCGGCGGTGTCGATGAAGTTCACGCCCTGGTCGAGGGCGTAGTCCATCTGCTCAAAACCTTCGTCCTGCGTGTTCTGGACGCCCCAGGTCATGCTTCCCAGGCAGATGGCGCTGACCTTGATGCCGGTGCGGCCGAGCGGACGGTATTCCATGATGTTCCCCTTCAGGCAAAAAAGCAGCGCCGCGAGGCCTCGTCGCGAGGACGGCGCTGGAATCGAAGACTTCGCTAAAGCAGCAGCGTGAGCACGCCAGTGTAGCCGTAGAGCCGGTTGTTGCTGATCTCGCCGTTGGCGAAGAAGCCGGTGAGCGGCATATCCCCGAACGTCTCGCGGATCAACCTCAGCTCTTCGGAGTGCGGGCCGAAAAGATGGCGCCCGCGCGCCACGCAGGAGAAGTAGAGCGCCCCGCGCGGCGCGCCGCCGGCGCGTTCGCGCAGGTCTTCCAGCATGCGCTTCAGGTCGGCGCGCGCGGTCTGGTGGTCGCGCCGGCAGAAGCCCAGGCGGTCGCCCGGCCTCACCTCGGCGCCGATCTGCAGCCAGCCGCGTTCGAGGTCGAGGCCGATAATGTTACGAACCAGGTAGTCGCCGGTATCGCTGCCCGGGATCGGCAGGGCGGCTAAGATATAGCCGCCGATGCGGCGCAGGTCGCGCGCCAGCAGCTCGCCCACGTCCTCGCGCAGCACGTCGAGCGCCGGCCGGCCATCCAGGGCGGAGACGATGCCGGGCCCCTCCACCGACGTCACCTCGTGGTTGCCGCCGATCGGGGCGCAGCCCTGGGACAGGCCGGTCACCGCCATCTGCCGGGAGCTGAAGAGAACGCCGGAGACGCCGCCCTCGCAGAGCTCGCCGGCGACCTGGGGGAAGCCGTCGCCCGAGGCGGTAAGCCCGCCGACCAGAAAGGCGGAGCTGGCCTCGGCCAGATCTCCGACGATCCCCGCGATGGCAGGATTGCGCGGGTCGCCGTGAACCACGCCCAGCATGGGCCGATGCCGGTCGATCCAATCGCCGTGAACGCGGGAGAAGCCTTCCAGGCCGCCGCGCGGGGCCTCGGCGACCGTCGCGAAACTGCGGAAGCCGTCTTCCGGCAGCGCCGCGACCAGCAGGGAGAGGGCCGGGCGGTCGTAGAACTCCACGCCGCTGGCCATCACCCCCTCGCCGACGGTGCCGACCCAGTGCCGGATTCCGCTGCGCTCGCGCAGGAAGGTGACGATGCTGCCCAGACTTTCCGACAGCGAATCGGTGGCATAGACGAAGCCGAGGTTGGCGCCTTCCGGCAGCTCGCCCAAGGCCTCCAGACAGCCCTTGACCAGCGGCCCCCAGGCGTCGGGCGCGGCGTCCTCGGACTCCTCCAGCGCCGCGTGGGCGGCCTTGTAGCGTCCCGCGCGCAGGGACCCGCTTTCCAGGAGAGAGGATGCCGCCATCCGTGGCGCCTCAGTTCCCGGCGTCCGGGCGCTGGGCCAGATCGCGGGCCTCGAGCAGCCGGACCACGTGCGGCTTGATGCGCTTGACGATCTCCGCCACGCCCTCGGCGTTGGGGTGGATGCCGTCCGCCTGATTGAGGGAAGGGTCCATCGCCACGCCGTCCAGGAAGAAGGGATAGAAGGGAGCGTCGTACTTCTTGGCCAGGCGCGGGTAAACGGCGTTGAAGGCTTCGCCGTACTCGCGGCCCAGGTTGGGCGGCGCCAGCATCCCGGCAATGAGCACCGGCAGCCCCTCCTCGGTGAAGCGCGCCATGATGGCGTCCAGGTTGTCGAAGGTCGCTTGCGGGTCGAGGCCGCGCAGGCCGTCGTTGGCACCCAGTTCCAGGATCACCGCGTCGGGGTCGTCGGCCAGCGCCCAGTCGAGCCGGGCGAGACCGCCGGCGGTGGTATCGCCGGAGTTGCCGGCGTTCATGACCTCCACGTTCAGGCCCTCGGCCCGCAGTGCAGCTTCGAGCTGCTCCGGGAAGGTCTCGCCCGCGGGCAGGCCATAGCCGTGGGTCAGGCTGTCGCCGTAGGCCATGAGCCGCACCGGCTCCGCCGCCGCGGCCGCGCTGCCCGCGAGCAGCGCCGCCAGCAGGGCGAGGGCCCGGCCCGTCGTTCGCAAGCAAGCGGTCTGTCGGGAGAAACGCATTCTACACTCTGGCCACGGAGAGAGCGCCCCACCGCGGGGCCTTGCTGGAGGAATCTTGGATTTTCAAGAGGTAAGGCCTCAGCGTCCGCGGATCAAGCGGCCGGCGGCCACCTTCTCCCTTCGCGCCGCCACCGCCGGCCGCCGCCAAAGCCCCGCGCGGGGACCGCAACACGTTGAATTTCCCGGCAATCGGGCCATATGGCATCAAGGCCGCCTAACGGAAGTGATCATGAGCCTGCGCGATTCCACAAGCATCCCCCAACCGGCCGCCCCGGCCCCGCGATCCGATCCCGAAACCGCGATGATTGTTCTGGCCGGGGTCGAACTCACCCTGCCCTCGGCCGCCGGTCCGGTGCACATCCTGCGCGGCCTCGACCTCTGCGTCGGGCGCGGCGAAACGGTGAGCGTGGTCGGCCCCTCGGGCTCCGGCAAGTCCTCCATGATGATGATCATGGCCGGCCTGGAGCGCGCCAGCAAAGGCGAGGTGGCGGTCGCCGGCACCCGCTTCAACGGCCTGGACGAGGATTCCCTGGCCCGCTTCCGCCGCGACGCCGTGGGCATCGTGTTCCAGGACTTCCACCTGGTGCCGACCATGACGGCGCTGGAGAACGTCGCCATTCCCCTGGAGTTCGCCGGCCGCGCCGACGCCTTCGCCCGCGCCGCCCAATGCCTGGAGGCGGTCGGCCTGGGCCACCGTCTGACCCACTATCCCGGCCAGCTCTCCGGCGGCGAGCAGCAGCGCACGGCGCTGGCCCGCGCCTTCGCCGCGGGGCCGGACCTGCTGCTGGCCGACGAGCCCACCGGCAACCTGGACGGCGAAACCGGCCAGCAGATCATCGAGCTGCTGTTCCGGCTGCAGGCCGAGCACGGCACCACCCTGGTGCTGATCACCCACGACCCGCAGCTCGCCAGGCGTTGCGCGCGCTCGGTGAAGCTGCTCGACGGCCTCATCGTCGGCGACGAGACCAACGGCGGCGCAACCCTGTGAGCGCCGCGGCCGAGCGCGGCGCCGCCGGTCCGGCCGCGCCAAGTCAGGGCCCCTGGCCGCTGGCCCTGCGCCTGGCGCGGCGCGAGCTGCGCGGCGGCCTGAGGGGGTTCCGCATCTTCCTCGCCTGCCTGACCCTGGGCGTCGCGGCCATTGCCGGTGTCGGTTCGGTTTCCGAATCCATGCTGGCGGGCCTGCAGCGCGACGGACGCATCCTCTTGGGCGGCGACATGGACCTGCGCCTCACCCACGTCGCGGCCGGCCCCGAGCAGCTGGCCTTCCTGAACGGCCGCGCCGCCGTCTCGCGCGTCGCCGAGATGCGCGCCATGGCCCGCGGCCAAACGGCGGACTCGCGCCGCGTACTGGTGGAACTGCGCGCCGTCGATAGCCTCTATCCGCTGTTCGGCGCCGTCGAGATGACTCCGGCGCCGGGCTTTTCCGACGACCTCGGCGCGGCCCTGGCCAAACGGGCCGGTCCGGACGGCAAGGAGCATTGGGGCGCGGCGATCGACCGCAGCCTGCTGCGCCGCCTGGAGGTCGCGCCCGGCGCCCTGGTGCGGGTCGGCGACATCGACTACCGCATCGCCGCCGTGCTGGAGCGCGAGCCCGACCGCACCTCGCGCGCCTTCACCCTGGGGCCCACCTTCATGGTCGCCCATGACAGCCTGGCCGACACCGGCCTGGTGCAGCCCGGCAGCCTGATCCAGCACCACTACCGCCTGCGCCTCGATGAGGGGGTGAGTCCCGCCGCCATGCGCGCCGCCCTGGGCGAGGCCTTTCCGGAGGCCGGCTGGCGCATCCGCGACACCACCGAGGCCGCCCCCGGCATCGGCCGCTTCATCAACCGCCTGACCCTCTTCCTGACGCTGGTCGGCCTCACCGCGCTGCTGGTCGGCGGCGTCGGCGTCGGCAACGCGGTGCGCAGCTACCTGGACGGCAAGACCGCGACCATCGCCACGCTGAAATGCCTGGGCGCCCCCGGCCGCCTGATCTTCCAGGTCTACATGGCGCAGATCCTGGCCCTCGCCCTGATCGGCATCGTCATCGGCCTGGTCCTCGGCGCGGCCTCCACCTATATCGCCGCCGGCGTGGTCGGCGACGCCCTGGGCTGGGAAGCCGAGCTCGGTCTCTACCCGCTGCCGCTCTTGACCGCCGCCGCGTTCGGCCTGCTGACCGCGGTCACCTTCTCGCTGTGGCCGCTGGCGCGCGCGCAGAGCGTCGCCGCCGCCAGCCTGTTCCGCGACCTGGTGACCCCGGCCTCGGCCCGGATCACCGCCAGCACGCTGGCGGCGCTGACCGTCTTCGGCGGCCTGCTGGCGGGCCTGGCCATCCTCACCGCCGCCGACCGCTTTCTGGCGGTCTGGTTCGTGATCGGCGCCGTCGGCGCGCTGCTGCTGTTCCGCCTGGCGGCCTTGGGCATCATGACCCTGGCCCGCCGCCTGCCGCGCCCGCGCCGGCCCGGCCTGCGCCTGGCGCTCGCCAATCTGCACCGTCCCGGCGCGCCCACCGGCTCCGTCGTCATGTCGCTGGGCCTCGGGCTCACCGTGCTGGTCGCCATCGCGCTGATCGAGGGCAATCTCTCGCGCCAGGTGCGCCAGAGCCTGCCCGAAGAGGCCCCCGGCTTCTACTTCATCGACATCCAGCCCGACCAGGTGGACGACTTCAATGCGCTGGTCACCGGTTTTCCCGGCGTCAAGGAGGTGGAGCGGATGCCCATGCTGCGCGGGCGCATCGCCGCGGTGAACGGGGTGCCGCCGTCCGAGCTGCAGATCCCCGGCGAAGTGAAATGGGTCTTCCGGGGCGACCGCGGCCTGACCTGGATGCGCGCGCCGCGCGCGATCGACAAGATCACCGCCGGCGAATGGTGGCCGCCCGATTACGACGGCAAGCCGCTCGTCTCCCTGCACGACGAGGTCGGCCGGGCGCTGGGCATCGGCCCCGGCGATACCTTGACCATCAACATCCTGGGCCGCGACGTCGAGGTGACCATCGCCAACCTGCGCGAGGTCGATTGGGCGCGCCTGTCGATGAACTTCGTGATGATCTTCTCGCCCGGCCTGCTGGAGCGGGCGCCGCAGAGCCACATTGCCACGGTGAAGGCCGAGGCCGCCGCCGAGGATGCGTTGGAAATCGCCGTCACCGACCGCTTCATCAACGTCTCCTCGATCCGCGTCAAGGAGGCCCTGGAGCAGGTCGGCGAGCTGATCGGCCAGATCGCCGTCGCCGTGCGCGCCATCGCCGCCGTGGCCCTGGTGGCCGGCGTGCTGGTGCTGGCCGGGGCCGTCGCCGCCGGACACCAGCGGCGGGTCTACGACGCCGTGGTGCTGAAGGTGCTGGGCGCGACGCGGCGCGGCGTCGCCCAGACCTTCCTGCTGGAATACGGCCTGCTGGGGCTGGTCACCGCCACCATCGCCGCGGCCGTCGGTACCCTGGCGGCCTTCCTGGTGCTGACCGAGGTCATGCGCGCCGACTTCGTCTTCCTCCCCGGGGCGGTGATCGCCACCGCCCTGCTGGCCACGGCGATTACCGTCGGTTTCGGCTTCGCCGGCACTTGGCGCGCCCTGGGCCAGAAAGCCGCCCCCCTGCTGCGCAACGAGTAGCCTTGCGGCGGGGCGCCGGCGCCGGAAGCGGCAAAGCTGAAACCACAGATGGGAACTGTGGTTCAGCGGCTTGAATTCGCAGCAAAATTTACGCACAAGCCATGCGAAAATCGGTTGATTCGGCCTCCCCACCTGCCAATATTAGGGACGAGTTCTCTGGGCTGGCGTGGCCCGTTGACCGCGCCTTGGAACGAAAGGGTTTTTTCAGATGGCTCTCGGTGACCGCAGATACATGTCGCAGACCCAGGCGCAGACGCGCGCCGGCGAATACGATGAGGGCCTGCGCAAGTACATGCTGGGCGTGTACAACTACATGGCCATCGCCATGGGCATCACCGGCCTGGTCGCCTTCGCGACCGCCCAAAGCCCGGCGCTGCTGCAGGCGATCTACGGCACGCCGCTGCAATGGGTCGTCATGCTGGCGCCGCTCGGCTTCGTGCTGTTCCTGTCGATGCGCGTCCACAAGATGTCCGCCTCGGCCGCGCAGCTTACCTTCTGGGTATTCTCCGCCGTGATGGGACTGTCGCTGGCTTACATCTTCATTGCCTATACCGGCGCCTCGGTCGCGCGGATGTTTTTCATCACCGCCGGCGCCTTCGCGGGCCTCAGCCTGTTCGGCTATACCACCAAGAAGGATCTGTCCGGCATGGGCAGCTTCCTGATGATGGGCCTGATCGGCATCATCATCGCCTCGCTGGTGAACCTGTTCCTGCAGTCGCCGGCGATGATGTGGGTCATCTCGGTGGTCGGCGTGCTGGTCTTCGCGGGTCTGACCGCCTATGACACCCAGCAGATCAAGAACATGTACTACGCCGCCGACAGCGGCGAGGTCGCGACCAAGAAGTCGATCATGGGCGCCCTGCGTCTCTACCTCGACTTCCTCAACATGTTCCTCTTCCTGCTGCAGCTCTTCGGCAACCGCAACTAAGCGCCGCCGAGCAGCGATCTGGACGAAGACGAAGGCCCGGGAGATACTCCCGGGCCTTCTGCTTTGCGAAGCCCACAGAAAGATGGCGGCCACCCGATGCGGCGGGCCCGGCCGCAGCCCGAGATAGCGAACCTTGCCCCCCACCCACTCCCTTGCCCCCGCCCGCACGACCCAGGGCATCGCCCTGATGACGCTGGCCATGCTGTCGATCCCGGTTTGCGACGGCCTGGCGAAGTATCTCAGCACCGGCTATTCGCCGCTGTTCATCAGTTGGGCGCGCTATGCCGTCGCCTGCCTCATCGTCCTGCCGGTGGCGGTGGGCGCCCACGGCCCGCGGATATTTCCGGCGGAGCAGCGCGTCTTCCACCTGCTGCGGACGGTGTTTCTGGTGACGGCGATGACGCTCTACTTCCTGGCCGTCGCGGAGATCCAGCTTGCCACGGCCATCAGCGCCTTCTTCGTGGCGCCGATCATCGCCATGGCGCTGTCCATCGCCGTGCTGCGCGAACGCATGACCTGGCGCAAGGGCCTGAGCCTGGCCATGGGATTCGCGGGGTCCCTGGTCATCCTGCGCCCCGGCGGAACCCTGGAGCCCGGCATCCTGCTTGCCCTCGGCGCCGGCCTGTTCTTCGCGATCTACATGATCGCCACGCGGCAGGCTTCGCAGGCCAGCGATCCGATCAAGACGCTGACCTTCCAATGCGTCGTGGGGATGGTGCTGCTCAGCCCGCAGGCGCTGCTGACCTGGACGCTGCCCAGCCAGGCCGACCTGCTGTTCTTCGCCGGGCTGGGGTTGTTCTCCGCGTTCAGCCATTTCCTGTCGATCGCCGCGTTCCGGCTCGCCGACGCCTCGACGCTTTCGCCGCTGGTCTATCTGGAGCTGGTCGGATCGGCAGCCATCGGCTTTCTGGCCTTCGGAGACCTGCCCGGCCCGGCAACGGTGGTCGGCGCCGCCCTGATCGTCACGGCGGGACTGATTCTGCTGCAGCGGCGCAAGACCGTGGCCGAAACCCTCTAGCGGCGCCAGGAAGCCGACGCGGTCAGATGCAGCGCCCGCCGTCGACTTCCAGAGTGACGCCGGTGAGGAACTCCGCTTCGTCGGACGCCAGGAAGGCGGCGGCGTGGGCGATGTCCTTGGGCGTGGAGAACCGGCCCAGCGGAATGGTGGCCTCGAACCGCTTGCGGTTCTCCGGCGTGTCCGGCACCCCCATGAAGGTCTCCATCAAGGCGGTCTCGCCGATCACCGGACAGATGGCGTTGACGCGGATATTGTCGGGCGCCAGTTCCACCGCCATGGACTTGGTCAGCACGTTCACCGCCCCCTTGGAGGAATTGTAGACCGTAAGGCCGGGGCGCGGCCGCAGCGCGGCCGTCGAGCTGGTGTTGATGATGCAGCCGCCGCCCTGGGCGCGCAGCAGGGGAATGGCCTCCAGCGCCGCCAGGTAGATGGCCTTCACGTTGACGGCGTAGATGAGGTCGAATTCCTCCTCGCTCACCTCGGTCATCGGTTTGTTCTTGTGGGCGACGCCGGCGTTGTTGACCAGCACGTCGAGACGTCCGTAGGTATCCAGCGCGGCGCGCATCATGGTCGCCACGTCGGCCTTGTCGGTCACATCCGCCTTGAGGCCGATGGCCGCGCCGCCGTCCCGGTCGATCTCCGCCGCGACCGCCTCCGCCGACCCGCCGTCGATGTCCGCCAGCACCACACGCCCGCCCTCGGCCGCGAAGAGCCGCGCGATGCCGGCGCCGAAGCCCGACCCGGCGCCGGTCACCACCGCCACCTTTCCCTGAAGCCGCATAGCCGTCTCCTCCCCAGAACGCCGTTCTTCCCGCGGAGCCGCGTCGGCGCCCTTTGGCGCCCATTGGCGCCCATTGGCGCATTGAACCACGATCGGGACGGCGCCGCTATCGCTGCCCGCCGCCGGGACGCCGCAACGCGGCGAGCGGCGCGGCGCTCCCCGCCGCCCAAGGCGGTCCGCGGAACGATCCGGGGTGAGCTTACAGGATGCTGTCGCTGAAGCCCGGCGGGCTCCAGCCGGCGCGCCAGTCCTCCAGCGGCACCACGTGGGCGGCGCGGCCGTTGTCCTCGAACCAGCTGTCGACGGCATAGATCCGCTTGGTCTTCAGCTCCTCGATGACGGCGGTCTGGTGCGGCCAGGCGCCGTCGATCAGCGCCCCGCGCCCGGCCCAGCCTTCGAGTTTGTGCCACTTCAGATAGCCGGCCTTGGCCAGCAACGTCAGGTAGACCGACGTGTTGGTGGTCTCGTCGACGCAATCGAACTGGTCGTTGCCGCTCATGGCGTTGAAGGTGCCGCCGCGGTCTTTGGAGGTCCCGGCCTTGCGCCCCACTTCGGTTTCCAGAAGGCCGATGGCCGTGGCGATGCGCCCGCGCTCGATGGCGGCGCTGGCGGCCGGTTCGGCGAAGAGGTCGGCCACCGGATCCCATTCCAGCGGGGTGAGGCCGACCTGCGAACGCAGGCGGCAGCCGTGGCCGTGGCAGATGGTGAAGGCGTCGATCCTGGGCCCGGCGACCTCGCGCTCGGCCATCATCTGGTCGTACTTGCCGCCCGGCGTCGAGCAGGCGGCCAGCGCGGCGGCCATGGCCGCCGCCAGCAGGCCGGCGAGCAGCAGTGGTCGCCTTACGGGTCTGAAAGCCATAAACGGATCCCCTTCCGGTCCCCAGATTTGCGCCGCATTTAACCACCCGGCGCAAGGAAGCGCAAAACAACTGAGGTGTTACCGGGCCGCGGGCGGAGGCGCCGGCCGCCGTTTCGTGCTTTACTCCCGATCGGCGGGTCGAGGACGGCCGGCGGGCCACAAGGAGGGAGACCACTCATGCGCTGGAGCAGGCGCCGCGAGGCTTTTCGCGCCATTTTCGCCGGAGACCGCTGTGTCCACCCCGGCTCCGTGTTCGATCCGCTCTCGGTGCGCATCGCCGAGGAACTGGGCTTCGAGGCCGGCATGTTCGCCGGCTCCGTCGCCTCGCTGACGGTGCTGGGCGCGCCCGACCTCATCGTCCTCACGCTCAGCGAGTTCGCCGAACAGGCCTACCGCATCAACCGCGCGGGCGAACTGCCGCTGATGGTCGACGCCGACCACGGCTACGGCAACGCCCTGAACGTCACCCGGACGGTGGAGGAACTGGAGACCGCCGGCGTCGCCGGGCTGTCCATCGAGGACACGGCGCTGCCGCAGCCCTTCGGCGCGGCGGGCAGGACGCAGCTCATCTCCGTCGAGGAAGGCGCCGGCAAGATGCGCGCGGCGCTGGCCGGGCGGCGCGACCCCAAGCTGATGATCTTCGGACGCACCTCGGCAGCCTCCGTCACCGACGCTGACGACGCGGCAAGGCGCAGCGCCGCCTATGAGGCCGCCGGCGTCGACGCCATCTTCCTGGTCGGCGTGAAGACCAAGGCGCAACTGGAGACGGTGCGAGCTGCGGTGAAGCTGCCGCTCATGATCGGCGGCGCGGGGCCGGAGATCATGGATCTCGACTACCTCTCCGGCATGGGCGTGCGGATCTGCCTGCAGAGCCACGCGCCCTTCATGGCCGCGGTACAGGCGGTCTACGATACCCTGAAAGCGCTGCGCGAAGGGACCGCGCCCAAGGACCTGCAGGGCGTCGCCCCGCCGGAGTTGATGAAGCGCCTGACCCGCGACGCCGACTACAAGGCGCGCATGGAGGATTGGCTGGGCTGAACGGAAGGAGAGGAATGGTGCCGCCTGGGTGACTTGAACACCCGACCCTCGCATTACGAATGCGATGCTCTACCAGCTGAGCTAAGGCGGCACTGCGGCCGGATTCCTTGAAAAGCGGAAAATCCGGCGGTTCCTGGGCGCGGACATTACGGCGAAGCCGCGCTGCGCGCAAGTCCCGACACTTCCTGCCGGAACCCTCCTCTTAGCTAAGGCTTCCGCCTTAAGCCAGGGTTAACGCTCGGCGCATTCGGCGCACGGCCTTCCCCAGCAACCTATCGGCGCGGCGGCAAATAGCCTTCCACCGCCGCGGCCTCGGAATCGTCGCCCTCCTCCTCGGCCACGGGCTTGGGCGCCGCCGGGGCGGAGCCGTCGCCGGCCGCCTGCGGTTCGGCCGGCTTCACCCGGTCCGGCGGGCCCGGCAGCGGCGTCACTGCCGGCAGGCCCCTGGACGGCGTATCGGCCGCCGGCGAGCCGGCGAGCCGGCCGCTCTCGGGCGGCGCCTTGACCGAGCCGGGCGGCGCCTTGGCGGCGATCTGCAGCACCTCGCCGCCGCCCAGGCTGACCGGGCCGACATGGCGCGGCACCCGCCAGGTGAGGCTGTCGAAGCTGCCGCAGGCCCCGCAGTCGGCGCTCCAGTCCGTCGCCACGGCACCGCAGGAGCCGCAGACCCAGGCCGGATCCGGCGGCGCCGCGGCAGCGCGCTCCAGCCAGCGCCGCGCCGTCGCGGTGTCCTTGTGCTCGGCCTCCTCCAGGCGCGCCATGAGGCGGCAGACCCGGGCGCGCGGCGGATCCTCGCCTTCCAGCTTCACCAGCGCGCCGAGGTGACGCCGCGCCTCGCCCCAGAGTTCGGCCTCCAGGTTGGCTTCGGCCAACGCCAGATGGCTTTCGCGATGCGTGGGATTGAGCACCGCCAGTTTGGTAAAGCGCTTCACCTGCTCCAACGGCTTGGCCTCCGGCGCGGCGTCCCGGTAGACCGCCGCCAGCTCGGCGCTGGGCGTGCGCGGCCAGGACCGCTCGACCACCTTGGCCGCCTCGCGCCAGGCCTTGCGCTCCACCGCCAGGCGCGCGTGCAGCAGCGCCGCGGCCAGCAGGTCGGGAGCGCTGCGATCGGCCAGGCGCGACTGGGTGAAGGCCTCCTCCTTCTGGCCCTCGGCCAGCAGGCGGTGGGCCTTGGCCAGGGTGATGACGGCGCCCTTGTGCTCGGCCTCGGCCTTGTCCATCGCCTTGATCTTCACCGCCTGCTTCAGCGCCCGGGCGGCGCCGTCCAGGTCGCCGGTGCGCTCGCTGAGCTGGAAGAGGTTGGTCACCACCCAGGGTGTCTTGGGCCGCATGGCATGGGCCTGGCGCACGTAGCCGAGGGCGCGCTCGTTGTCGCCGGCGCGCAGCGCCTGCATGAGCAGGCCGCGCAAGCCCAGGAAGCGGGTTTCCGGCTTCTCCAGCATGGCGTTGAAGTACTTCTCGGCCGCCTTCTCGTCGCCGCCGAGCTGCGCCGCCTGGGCGGAGAGCAGCAGCGTGATGGGCGGATCCTCCAGCAGCTCGTCGGCCTTGCGCGACCAGCGCGCGGCCTCCTGCGCGTCGCCGGCGGCCACCGCGACCATGCCCTGGCTCAGCGCCTTGTAGCCGCGCTTGCGGCGGCCCGAGGCCAGCGCCTGGCCGATGCGCCCGGGCGTGCCCAGGACGGCACGGACGATGCGGTAGAGCAGGACGACGGCGGCGGAAAAGACGATGGCGGCGATGATCAGGAAGCCGATCGGCGGCTCCAGGCGGTAGCCCAGCCACTCGATGGACACCTGCCCGGGATTCTGCGCCAGCCAATAGGTGGCGAGAATGGCGGCGGCGGCGAGAACCGCAAAAACGATGGCGCGGCGCATGGTTCAGCCGCCCGCCAAGGTGGAAAAGCGCTGCGATACCAGGGCGCCCAGAGTACTGACCGCGCGGTCGGCGGCGAGGCGCGCCTCGGCCTCGGCACGCCACTTGGCCGCCGCTTCCGCCGCCGCGCCGTCCAGCCCATCCAGCTCCGCCAGGGCCCCGGCGAGATCGCCGTTGTTGAGCTTCACCTCGGCGCGCGCGGCCACCGCCGTCGGCTCGGCTCCTTCGACCAGCCCCACCGGGCGCAGGTTCACCGCCTCGGCCATGCGGCGCAGCACACCCGCCGACCAGCCCTCGCTTTCCTTGCCGACCTCGATGGCGGCGATGCGGCGCGCCACGTCGGGGAACCCGGCCTGCAGGTCGAGAAGACTGGGCAGGCCCGCCGAGGCGCGGCGCTCCAGGGGTGCGATCACCGCATCCAGAGCCGGGTCTTCGCCGGCCAGGTTCTGCAGCATGGCGAGCGGCTGATCGTAGGGGCCGGACCCGCGCAGCGCGTCGCGCAGCTGCAGCATGGCCAGCAGCATCAGGGTTTCGCGGCTGCCCGGCGCGGCCTCGCGCGCCGCCGCGGCGGCGCCCAGCGCGTCCTCGGCTTCGGTCAGGCGCTTGGCCAGATCCGACTGGGCGGCGAGCAGGTCGTCGAGGCGCTGGGCTTCGCTGGTGAGGCGGCTGGAAAGCTCGGGCGAGGGTGCGCCGGCCTGGCTGCGCAGCGACGAGAACTCCTGCTCCAGGGCCGCCAGCCGGTCGGTCAGGCGCGCCATCTGGCCGTTGAGGGACTCCAGGGCGGCGCGGGTATCCGGATCCTGGCCGCCGCCTTGGGAGACGGCGGATTCCACTGTGGCCAGGCGCTCGCTGAGGCCGGAGAGCGCGGCCGAATTGTCCGCCGGAATCGCCGCCTGCAAATCGTCCAGGCGGGTTTCCAGGGCCGCCAGAGCCTCTGCCGTCGCCCCGGCCTGGGCGCCGGCCGCACCGTCGATGAAACCGATCCAGTAAGGCCGCGTGTAGACCGTCGCCGCGGCCACGCCGGCGGCGAGCGCCACGCCCAGGACGAGGCCCGGCAGGACACCGCCCCGGCGCTGCGGCGCCGGGGCCGCCGCTTTCGGGGAGTCGGACTTGGACGCCGCCGAGGCCGCGGACATGCCGCCCGTCTTGGCCTCCGGCTTGCCGCCAGCTTTCTCGCCAGCTTTCTCGCCAGCTTTCTCGCCAGCTTTCTCGCCAGCTTTCTCTGGGGCCTTGTTGGGGGCCGTCTCGGACTGCTTGCCGGCGGGTTTCATTTCAGCGGGGTCTTTGTCGGCCACTGAGGTTGCCTTTCCTTCGATCACCTGCGGCTGCGCCGGCGCGCCTTCACTGGGCGCCGATGCCCGCAGCACCGCGGGATCGATGTTGATGGAGTTCTTCTGCGCGGCGGCGCGGATCTGGTCGTGCCGGTTGGCGGGAATCGCGCTGCGCTCCTTCCAGCCCTGCACGGTGGACACCGCCAGCCCCAACTGCTTGGCCATCGGGCGGATGCCGCCGAAAGCCTCGATGATGCTCAACGCCGGCGCCGCTTCCGGCGGCTGCGCCGTGGTGTGCTCGTCCGTGTCTTTGCCGTCGGATGCCGTCATGGTTCCCGCGTGTCGTACCTTCCCTTTGGTCCCGTCCCTGCGCCCTGCTCCGGAACGCCGGGTCGTACGCCCCTTTGTACGCCTCCGGCGCGTACGTTGCAGCGCAAAATTATATCCGCGGCCCGCGTTCACCCGCCAGGGCGTCGAGGGCGGCCAGGAGAGACTCCTGTTCGGGCCGCGCCGCGACCACCCTGCGTGCCCAGGCAAGCCCCGAAATCTGCGCCGCGACGGCCTCGCTGAGGCAGATCGCGGTCACCGCGCGGCAGGCGTGCGACAGTTTCGCGGCCGCGACCAAGCTAACAAAGGCGGCGGCCGTCCGCGGCGAGAAAAATGTGGCTGCATCGATCAACCCTTCGTTGAGCGCAGAGGTACAGGCCGCGCTGAGGGCCGGCACCGGGCGGGCGTCGTAGAGCACCGCGCGCAGCACCGTGAAGCCGGCCGCCGCCAGAGTGCCTTGCAGGTCGCCGGCCGGCTTGCTGGCGGCGGAGTGCAGCAGCGGTCCCGCCGCCGGATCGAGGCGGGCCACCACCAGGGCCGCCAGATCGTCGACGTCGCCGGCCGCCGAGGTGACCTGCGTGAAGCCCAGGTCGCGGCATTCGGCGGCACTGGCATCGCCCACGGCGAAGACCGGCAGGTCGCGGCGCGCGTCCTGCGCGGCGAAGGCGCGCGCGCCGTTGGCGCTGGTGATGAGCAGCGCCTGCGCGGCGGCGTGGCCCGGCGGCCAATCAACCTCGCCGCGCGGGGCGATGGTCAACAGCGGCTCCTGCAGGACCGCGTGGCCGCGCGCCTCCAGCGCCGCCACCAGGGCGGCGGCATCCTCACGCGGCCGGGTGACAAGGATGCGCATCCCCGCGGCTTCCCTCAATGCCCCGTGATGACGGCGAAGAACTCTGGTCCCCCGGCGGCCTTCAGCCGTTCGCCCAGATCCTTGCCGAGGGCGGCCGCCCTTTCCACGGGGCCGGAGATCTCCGCGGCATGCACCTTGGTGCCGTCCGGCAGAGCGACGAGGCCGCGCAGGCGCAGGGTCTTGCCGCCGTCGCCCAGCTCCGCCAGGCCGGCGATCGGCGTCTTGCAGGAGCCGTCCAGTTCCGCCAGGAAGGCGCGCTCCGCCGTCACCCGCGCGGTGGTCTCGGCACAGGAGATGGCGTCGAGCCAGGCCCGCGCGCGCGCGTCGTCGGCACGGATTTCCAGGCCGATGGCGCCTTGACCGACCGCCGGCAGCATTTCTTCCGGCTCCAGCGCGCCGGTGATCTTGTCGGCCTCGCCCAGGCGTTTCAGTCCGGCCACCGCGAGCAGCGTCGCATCGACCTCGCCCGCCGCCAGCTTGCGCAGGCGCGTCGCCACGTTGCCGCGGAAGTTCACGACCTTCAGGTCGGGACGCGCGGCGAGAATCTGCGCCTGCCGGCGCAGCGAGGCGCTGCCCACCACCGCACCCAGCGGCAGGTCGGAAAGGCGCGGCCCGTGCGGCGAGAAGAAGGCGTCGCGCACATCCTCGCGCGGCAGCATATGCTCGACCGTCAGGCCGTCGGGCAGCCAGGTCGGCACATCCTTCATGGAATGCACGGCGGCGTCGATCTCTCCCGCCAGCAGCCCCTCTTCGATCTCCTTGGTGAAGAGGCCCTTGCCGCCGATCTCCGAAAGGGCGCGGTCCTGGATCTTGTCGCCGGTGGTCTTGATGGCGACGACGGCGACGGCGCTCTCGCCGGCCAGCTCGGGATGGGCCTCGCCCAGGCGGCGGCGCACTTCATGGGCCTGGGCCAGGGCCAGCGGCGAGCCTCGGGTGCCGAGGCGCAGAAGAGGTTCCTTGCTCATGGCGCTATGCTTTAGAGCATGCGCGCGGGGAAGAAAACCGCCCTGCTCGCGGCCATAGCCATTTCGCCATCGAGGCAGTAATGTCCGCACGCCATGACGAAGCCGTCCGAAGATTTGCCTGAAAACCTCGTGGTCCTGGGCATCGAGACCTCCTGCGACGAAACCGCCGCCGCGGTGGTCAGCGGCGCCGGCGCGGCCCCCGGCGAAATCAGGTCCAACCTGGTGCTGTCGCAGCTCGACGAGCACCGCCCCTACGGCGGCGTGGTGCCGGAGATCGCCGCGCGCAGCCACATGGACCACATCGACCGCCTGGTCGAAGAGGCCATGGAGCAGGCCGGCCTGACCTTTGCCGAACTGGACGGCATCGCCGCCACGGCGGGGCCCGGCCTCATCGGCGGCGTCTTCGTCGGGGTCATGACCGCCAAGGCCATCGCCCTGGCCTGGGAGAAGCCCTTCCTGGCGGTGAACCACCTGGAGGGCCACGCGCTGAGCGTGCGCCTCAGCGACGGCATCGGCTTCCCCTACCTGCTGCTGCTGGTCTCCGGCGGCCACTGTCAGCTTCTGGCGGTGGAGGGGGTCGGCCGCTACCGCCGCCTGGGCGGCACCATCGACGACGCCCTGGGCGAGGCCTTCGACAAGACGGCGAAGCTGCTGGGCCTCGGCTATCCCGGCGGCCCGGCGGTGGAGCAGGCGGCCGAGTACGGCAACCCGGAAGCCTTCGACCTGCCGCGCCCCATGCTGGGGCGCCCTGGGCTCGACTTCTCCTTCTCGGGCCTCAAGACCGCCCTGCGCCACGCCGCCGAAAAGGCCGGCGTGCTGGGCGGCGGCGGGAACGATCAGACCCGCGCCGATCTCGCCGCCTCCTTCCAGGCCGCGGCCGGCGACATCCTGGCCGAGCGCTGCACCAAGGCGTTGGAAACATTCCAGCAGGACTACGGCACCGCCGGACCACTGGTGGTGGCCGGCGGCGTCGCCGCCAACCGCAGCCTGCGCGCGCGCCTGGAGAGTGTCGCCGCCGCGGCCGGCAGCCGCCTGGTGGCGCCGCCGCCGAAGCTCTGCACCGACAACGCGGCGATGATCGCCTGGGCCGGGGTCGAGCGCCTGGCCTTGGGACTCACCGACCCCCTCGACTTCGCGGCGCGTCCGCGCTGGCCGCTGGAGAGCCTGAGCGCGCATGGCTGAAGCGCCGCTCACGGCCGCCCCCCTGACCATCGCCCCCCTGACCATCGCCGTCGTGGGCGCCGGCGCCTGGGGCAGCGCCCTGGCGCACGTCTGCTGCGGCCCGCAGAAGAACAGCGGCGACCGCGTGCTGCTGTGGGGCCGCGATGCCGAACTGGTCGCCACCTTGAACGCACGCCACGAGAATCCAGCCTACCTGCCGGGCATTCCCTTGGCCGAGGCGATCGAGGCGACCGACAGCCTTGCCGACCTGGCGGCCGCCGGGCTCTGCCTACTGGTGGTGCCGGCCCAGGCGCTGCGCGAGGTCGCCGGGGAACTGGCGGGCGTGCTGCAGCCCGACGTGCCGGTGGTGCTCTGCGCCAAGGGCATCGAGGCGGAGAGCGGCAAGCTGATGACCGAAGTCGCCGCCGAGGTTCTGCCCGGACGGCCCCTGGCGGTGCTTTCCGGCCCGACCTTCGCCGCCGAGGTGGCCCGCGGCCTGCCCACCGCCGTGACCCTGGCCAGCGGGGACCGGGACCTCGCCGCGCGCCTGGCGGTGACGCTGGGCAGCCGCAGCTTCCGCCCCTACCTTTCCGACGACCCGCTGGGCGCCGAGATCGCCGGGGCGGTGAAGAACGTGCTGGCCATCGCCTGCGGCATCGTCGCCGGGCGGGCGCTGGGCGACAACGCGCGCGCCGCGCTGATCACCCGTGGCCTGGCCGAGATGTCGCGCCTGGTGCTGGCGCGCGGCGGCAAACCGGAGACGCTGATGGGCCTGGCCGGCCTGGGCGACCTGACGCTGACCTGCACGGCGACCCAGTCGCGCAACTACAGCTTCGGCGTGGCGCTGGGCCGCGGCGACGACGTGGCGGCCGCGATAGCAGCCAGCCGGGGTGTGGTGGAGGGCCGCTTCTCGGCCGCCGCGACCTTGGCCATGGCCCGGACCTTCGATGTGGAGCTGCCGATCTGCGCGGCGGTGGACGCCGTGGTCAACCACGGCGCCGCGTTGGACGAGACCATCGCCGCCCTGCTGGCGCGGCCTTTCAAGGCCGAGGGCTTTTCGGCATAGTGTCGCGCGCCGCCGCGAGCCCCGCGGTTCAACATCACACCTCTTGGCGTTCCGGGGAGAGCCTGCCATGAATTTCATTCTCTATTGCCTCGACAAGCCAGGGCACGGCCAGGTCCGCGCCGACAACCGCCCGGCGCACCTCGACTACCTGAAGAGCAAGCTGGATCAGATCGTCATCGCCGGGCCCATGACCAGCGACGCGGGCGACGCCGTGCTGGGCAGCATGCTGGTGATCGAAGCCGCCGACCGCGCCGAGGCCGAGGCCTTTGCCGCGTCGGACCCTTACGCCAAGGCCGGCCTCTTCGAGAGCGTGACCATCAACGCCTACAAGAAGGTGCTGCCCTGATGGCCTACTGGTTGATGAAGTCGGAACCCGGCACCTGGTCCTGGGACGACCAGGTGAAGGCCAAGACCACCGGCTGGGACGGGGTGCGCAACTATCAGGCCTCCAACAACATGAAGGCCATGGAACTGGGCGACCTCGCCTTCTTCTATCATTCGGTGAACGAGAAACGCATCGTCGGCATCGTCGAGGTGGTGAAGCTCTACTACCCGGACCCGACCGACGAGAGCGGACGCTTCGGCATGGTCGACGTGAAGGCGGTGCGCCCCTTCGTCGAGCCGGTGACCCTGGCGCAGATCAAGGCCGAGCCGCGCCTGCAGGACCTGGCCCTGGTGCGCCAGTCGCGCCTTTCCGTGCTGCCGGTCGGCAAGGCGGAGTGGGCGCTGATCTGCAAGATGGGCAAGACCCCGCAAAAGTAAGCTTCCCCCGATGACCCATCCACCCCAATGAGCCACCCCTTGGCCGGCACCGCGCTCTGCCGTCTCGAGGAGATCGAGGACGGCGAGGGCCGCGGCTTCGAGATCGGCGCCGGGGCGCAAGCCCTGTCGCTCTTCGTCGTGCGCGAGGGCGAGGCCGCCTATGCCTACGTCAACGCCTGCCCCCACCAGGGCACGCCGCTGGACTGGGGCGGCTTCGACGGCTCCGGCGGCCGCTTTGTCAGCGAGGCCAGCGGCAACATCCTCTGCGCCACCCACGGCGCGGAATTCCGGCTGGAGGACGGCACCTGCCTGGTCGGCCCCTGCCTGGGGGCCAAGCTGCAGCCGGCCGCGGTCACCCGGGACCCGGACGGGCTGCTGCGCTTCCAGGGCCTGGGCAAGGCGCCGGACCGCTCTTAAGGCCTGGACGGCTGGCAAGGCCTTGTTTTCAAGGGCCGTTGCGGAAATAATCGCGGCAAGTCCAAGAAGACGGCAGAAGGGCAGCAGGCCGTCCAGTCTTTTCGAACCTAGCAGGGAGGCCGGTCGTTCCATGTCCGAAAACTCAGTATTCCCCGTGCCCGCAGAAATGGCCGAAAACGCCTGGTGCGACGAAGCGGGCTACTTCAAGCTCTATGAGCAGTCGATCGCCGACCCGGAGGCCTTCTGGGGCGAGCACGGCAAGCGCATTCACTGGTTCAAGCCCTTCACCCAGGTGAAGGACGTGAACTACGGTCCCGGCGAGGTCTCCATCAAGTGGTTCGCCGACGGCACCACCAATGCCTGCTACAACTGCGTCGACCGGCACCTGCCCGCCAAGAAGGACGACACCGCCATCATCTGGGAGGGGGACAGCCCTTCCGAGCACAAACACATCAGCTACGGCGAGCTCTACGAGAACGTCTGCCGCCTGGCCAACGCCCTGAAGGCGCGCGGGGTCAAGAAGGGCGACCGGGTCACCATCTACATGCCGATGATCCCGGAAGCGGCCTACGCCATGCTGGCCTGCGCGCGCATCGGCGCCATTCATTCCGTGGTCTTCGGCGGCTTCTCGCCCGATGCCCTGGCCGGGCGCATCCTGGACTGCGAATCCAACTGCGTCATCACCGCCGACGAGGGTCTGCGCGGCGGCCGCAAGGTGCCGCTGAAGGCGAACTGCGATGCGGCGCTGAAGGACTGCCCCGGCGTCGAGACCGTCTTCGTCGTGCGCCGCACCGGCGGCAGCATCGGCTGGGAGGACGGCCGCGACGTCTGGTACCACGAGGCCTGCGCCGCGGCGAGCGACGACTGCCCGGCCGAGGAACTGGACGCCGAAACGCCGCTCTTCATCCTCTACACCTCCGGGTCGACCGGCAAACCGAAGGGCGTGCTGCACACCACCGGCGGCTACACGGTCTACGCCGCCATGACGCACCAGTACGTCTTCGACTACCACGACGGCGACGTCTACTGGTGCACCGCTGACGTCGGCTGGGTCACGGGGCACAGCTACATCGTCTACGGCCCCTTGGCCAACGGCGCCACCACGCTGATGTTCGAGGGCGTGCCGAACTACCCCGACGCCTCGCGCTTCTGGGAAGTCTGCGACAAGCACAAGGTCACCATCTTCTACACCGCGCCGACGGCGATCCGCGCGCTGATGCGCGAGGGCGAAGGCCCGGTAAAGAAGACCAAGCGTTCCTCGCTGCGCCTGCTGGGCTCGGTCGGCGAGCCGATCAATCCGGAAGCCTGGCTGTGGTACCACAACGTGGTCGGCGACGGGCGCTGCCCCATCGTCGACACCTGGTGGCAGACCGAGACCGGCGGCATCCTGATCACGCCGCTGCCCGGAGCCACGCCCTTGAAGCCCGGCTCGGCCACGCGCCCCTTCTTCGGCGTGCGCCCCGTGATCGTCGATGCCGACGGCAAGCACCTGGAAGGCGCCACCGAGGGCAACCTCTGCATCGCCGACTCCTGGCCCGGCCAGATGCGCACGGTCTACGGCGACCACGAGCGTTTCATACAGACCTACTTCGCCACCTATCCCGGCAAGTACTTCACCGGCGACGGCTGCCGGCGCGACGCCGACGGCTACTACTGGATCACGGGCCGCGTCGACGACGTCATCAACGTCTCCGGCCACCGCATGGGTACCGCCGAGGTGGAGAGCGCCCTCGTCGCCCACGAGAAGGTCGCCGAGTCCGCGGTGGTCGGCTACCCGCACGACATCAAGGGCCAGGGCATCTACGCCTACGTCACCCTGAACGCCGGCGAAGAACCGAGCGACGACCTGCGCAAGGAACTGGTGCAGTGGGTGCGCAAGGAGATCGGCCCCATCGCCTCGCCGGACCTGATCCAGTGGGCGCCGGGCCTGCCGAAGACGCGCTCCGGCAAGATCATGCGCCGCATCCTGCGCAAGATCGCCGAGAACGACTATTCCAATCTGGGAGACACCTCCACGCTGGCCGACCCCGGCGTGGTCGACGACCTGATCGACAACCGCATGAACCGAAGCTGACCGCTTCCGCCATCGCGGCAGGAACGAAAGCCGGCCCCTCATGCAGGGGCCGGCTTTTTCTTTGCCCGCTTCCCGTTTCCAGCCGCGGGGGGCTTTGCTAACCTCCCTACCGCCTTTGGGAAGGGGAAAGTCTGGTGGAAAAGCGCGGCGCGAGAACGTCCCGGCGGGGAGCGACAGGCAGGCTGGCCGTCCTGGCGGCGGCGCTGGCCCTGGCGGCCTGCGCCGGCGAAGCGCCGGACGACGGCAGCGGCCGGCCGATCAACTTCCCGCGGGAGTCCCAGGCCATCGACCTGGCGGAGACCGACCTGACCCTGCCGCTGGACAGCCCGCTGGAGATCAACGCCGTCAGCGAGCGCGTCGGCGAAGGCCAAGTCTTCGAGAACATCTACGCGTTCCACAAGGTCAAAGGCTACCTGCGCAGCTCCCGCGTGATCTTCGGCCACTTCAGCGCCAAGACCTCGCGCAGCCTGCGCCACCAGGGCTTCTTCGAGGCCTTCGCCGGCGACCGCCTCTCGGCGCGGCGGGAAGACGCGCGGGCCCTCGGCCCCATCTACCGTTTCCAGAACGGCGACAGCCACACCCAGGGCTTCTACGCCGTCACTGAGGAAGTCACTCTTCTCGACCGCTGCTTCGTCGCGCGCGTCGGCTTCCTGCTGGTCGACTACGCCAGCGTGAAGCGCGAGCCGGATTCCGTCGACACCATCGTCGAGGTGTTCCTTTGCGGTGAGCTGCCGCCGCAGCAGGTGCTGCTGGATTTCCTCGCCCAAGTAAAAACCGTCGACGACCGCGAAGCCTACCGCCGCAAACTCTCCAAGCGCGCCATCGGGACGATCTGATTCAGTTTGCGCCCCGCAGCGCCTCGCCCAACCGCCTAGCGCCACGCTCGATCTCGCCTTCCGGCACCGCGGCGTAGCCGAGCAGCAGGCCCTGACTCCGACTCCCCCTGGCCGGCTTCCCCATGAAGTAGTCGCTGAGCGGCGACACGGCGACGCCGGCCTCGGCCGCCTTCGCCGCACAGCGCTGGTCGTCGAGGCGCCGTGACAGTTCCGGCGTCGGCCAGGCCATGAGGTGCAGGCCGGCGTCGTCGGCCGGCACCTGCAGCAGACCGTCCAGGTGGCGCTGCGCCGCCGCCACCAGCGCCTCTTGCCGCGCGGCGTAGAGCCGGCGCATGCGGCGCACGTGGGTGGCGAAGTGGCCTTCCTCGATGAAGGCGGCGAGCACCGGCTGCAGCACCACCGTCGGCTGGGTGCCCAGCGCGCTCTGCGCCGCGCTGGCCGCGTCGACCAGGCTCTCCGGCACCACCAGATAGCCGATGCGGATGGAGGGGAAGAGCACCTTGGAGAAGGAGCCGACGTAGATCACCCGCGCCGCCTCTTCACGCCCCCCTTCTTGACGGCTGGCCGCGAGACTGAAGAGCGAAGCCAGGGGCCGCCCCGCGTAGCGGTACTCGCTGTCGTAGTCGTCCTCCAGGATCCAGGCGCCGGCCGCGCGCGCCCATTCCAGCAGCTCCAGGCGGCGGGCCAGCGACATGGTGGTGCCCAGGGGATAGTGATGGGTCGGGGTGACGATGGCCGCGCGGGCGCCCGGCGCACACCGCCGCCCTTGCGAGACCATCAGGCCTTCACCGTCCAAGGGGACCGGCACCGCGTCGGCGGCGGCGGCGATCAGCGGGCCGCGGATGCCGGGGTAGCCGGGCTCCTCGATCCACACCTTGTCGCCCGGCTCCAGCAGCAATTGGATCATCATGTCGAGCGCCTGCTGCGCGCCCGTGGTGACGATCACCTGGCGCCAGTCGCAGGTCATGCCGCGGAAAGTGGCGAGGTAGCGGGCGATGGCCTCGCGCAGGGCCTGGAGCCCGGCGGGCGTGCCGAGGCGCAGCAGGCTGGCCGAGGGATGGCGCCAGAGGCGGCCATGCAGCCGCGTCCAGATGCCGAAGGGGAACTCCAAGGTCTCCGGAATGCCCGGCAGGAAGGCGCGCTCCGGCCCGTGACGGCGGCGTCGCAGCGCGGTGAGGGCGCTCCCGCGCGCCGAGAGCAGGGTTTCGGGATCTTCCGTCCGGACCGCGACCTCGCCTTTTTGCGGCCGCGCCGGGGCCAGGCCCAAAAGGTCTTCCGGCAGCACCCGGCAGACGAAGGTGCCGGAGCCGGCCTGGCCTTCCAGGTAGCCCTCGCTCAAGAGCTGGTCGAAGGCGCTGACCACGGTGTTGCGCGAGCAGCCGAGCTCCGCCGCCAGGGCGCGGCTGGAGGGCAGGCGGCTGCCCGGCGCCAGGCCGCCGGCGAGGATCACCTCGCGCAGCTGGCCGTAGAGCTGCTGCTGCAGGGCGGTGGCCGAGCCCCGGTCCAGCGCCAGGGACAAGAGAGGCGTGCGGCGGCGGCCGGGCAGCGGCGCCGCTTTCCCGTGAGCGTATGCCGGGCGGGCGGTCATGGCGGGGATCCTGAAGCGGTACTGCAAAAAATCAGAAAGCGGATCTTTTTACCGAACCACTATGGCCCTAGCTTGCCCGCCGTACCACCGAAAAGACCGCTCCGGACCCGACCATGACGACGCCCAGCCTGGACTTTCCACCGACCGACCATACCCGTATCAAGCGGTCCCGCGAGCGCGCCCGCTATGACCGCGAGACGGTCCACGCCATCCTCGACGCCGGCCTGCTGTGCCATGTCGGCTACGTCATCGACGGCCAGCCCTACGTGACGCCGACCGCCTATTGGCGCAAGGAGGACCGCGTCTACTGGCACGGCTCCTCGGCCAGCAGGATGCTGCGCCACCTGAAGGCCGGACCACGCGTCTGCTTCACCGTGTCATTGATGGACGGCCTGGTGCTGGCGCGCTCGGGCTTCCACACCTCGGTGAACTACCGCTCGGTCATGGCCTTCGGCGAGGCCGAGGTGGTCGAGGATCCGCTGGAGAAGCTGGTGGCGCTGGAGGACATGATGGAGCGCATCGTCCCCGGGCGCTGGCCCGAGCTAAAGCCGCCGACGGCGCAGGAGCTGAAGGCCACCACCGTGGTCTCCCTGAAGCTGGAGGAGGTCGCCGCCAAGGTGCGCGACGGCGGCGCCAACGACGAGCCGGAGGACCTGGACCTGGGCGTCTGGGCCGGCGTGGTACCGACCGCGACGGTCATCGGCGCGCCGCGCGACAATCCGGACCTGAAAGCGGGGATCGCGCAGCCGGAGAACCTGGGACTGATCAGCATCGGCTGAGCGGCGGCTTCATGCGTCGAGACGGCGCTGACGCGCCGCCTCAGCATGAAGTCGCAATTCTCCCGCCTCACCCTTGCGGGAAGCGCGATTGCCGCAGCACGCGCCAAGGGTTATCAGCGGGTATGACCGAGAAAGCCCAGACAGATCCCGCCACCGCGGCGCGCAAGCGCCCCGGCCCGGGCGGACCGCGTGGCGAGTTGCACGGCCTCGCCGCCTCGGGGCTCTTCGTCGTGCTGTGGAGTACCGGCTTCATCGGCGCCAAGCTGGGCCTGCCGGATGCCGAACCGCTGACCTTCCTGACCCTGCGCTTCGCGCTCGCGGCCCTGCTGCTGCTCTGCCTCGCCCTGGCCACCCGCGCGCCCTGGCCGCGCAGTCCGGGCCAGGCCCTGCATCTCTGCGTCGCCGGGGTGCTGCTGCACGCGGTCTACCTGGGCGGCGTCTTCTCCGCCATCTCCCTGGGGGTGGAAGCCGGGATCTCCGCCTTGATCGTCGGCACCCAGCCGGTGCTGGTGGCCGCGCTGGCAGGCCCGCTGCTGGGCGAAAAGGTGACGCGTCGGCAGTGGCTGGGCCTGCTGCTGGCCATCGCCGGCGTCACGCTGGTGGTCTGGCGCAAGCTGGAGGCCGGCTACGGCACCCCGGGCGGCGTGATGCTCTGTCTGCTGGGGCTCTGCGGCATCACCTTGGCAACGCTCTACCAGAAACGGTTTTGCGGCACGGTGCCGCTGCGCAGCGGTTCGGTGATCCAGTATGCCGCCGCCGCGCTGGCCTGCGGCCTCGGCGTGCTGCTCTTCGAAGACGGGCGGGTGACTTGGAGCGGCGAATTCGCCTTCGCCCTGGCCTGGCTGACCCTGGTGCTGTCCTTGGGCGCGGTCATGCTGCTCTATTGGCTGATCCAACGCGGCGAGGCGGCCCGCGTCTCCAGCCTGTTCTTCCTGGTGCCGCCGGTCACCGCCCTGCTCGCCTGGCCGCTGTTCGGAGAGACCTTCGGTCCCCTGGCGCTGACCGGCATGGTGGTGACGGCCGCCGGCGTGGCGCTGGTCAATCTGGAAAAGAAAGGCTGAGGGAAATCGCGCCCCGGGGCTGCAGGCGGCTTAGAAGTCGACGCAGATGCCCTTGCGCTCCCAGTCGCCGTAACGCGTCGGCTCCGGCCCGCTGGGGCCGCCCAGTTCCTTGGGCTTCTTGCCATCTACTTTCAGCGCGCCCTTGGTCGCAGTCCTGGTCGCAGTCTCGGCCGCGTCCTTCTGCGCCTCCTGCAGAGGTTCCACGGGCGCCTGGCGCGGCTTGGGCTGGCGGGCGGTGAACTTGCCCTTGGCGTTGTGGCTCATGGCCCCTTATATGGCACCGCCGAGGCCCACCGCCAAGTCTTGAAGCGCCCCGCGCCACCGCCTACCTGATGGAAGCAGAAGAACGGCAACCCCTTGGGACTCCCCGGATTTCAAGACCCTGAGCAACCTGGCATGAGCTGTCTGGCATGAACTCTTTGCGCACCGCTATCCTGATGGCGGCCATGACCGGCCTCTTCCTCGCCGTCGGCTTCCTGCTGGGCGGCACCGGCGGGATGATCATCGCCCTGCTGGTGGCCGTCGCCATGAATGCCTTCGCCTACTGGAACGCCGACAAGATGGTGCTGCGCATGTACCGCGCGCGCCAGGTCGACCGCGCGAGCGCCCCGACCCTGGTGGGCATCGTCGAGCAGTTGGCCGACAACGCCGGCCTGCCCATGCCGCGCGTCTACATCATCGACGACCCGCAGCCCAATGCCTTCGCCACCGGGCGCAACCCGGAGAACGCGGCGGTGGCCGCCACCACCGGCCTGCTGAAGCGGCTGACCGCCGAGGAAGTCGCCGGCGTCATGGCGCACGAACTGGCGCACGTGAAGAACCGCGATACGCTGACCATGACCATCACCGCGACCATCGCCGGCGCGGTCTCCATGCTGGCCAACTTCGGCCTCTTCTTCGGCGACAACCGCAACAACCCGCTGGGCATCTTCGGGGCCATCCTGATCATGATCCTGGCGCCGCTGGCCGCCGCCCTGGTGCAGATGGCGATCTCGCGCACCCGCGAGTACGCCGCCGACCGCGCCGGGGCCGAGATCTGCGGCCAGCCGCTGTGGCTCGCCTCGGCCCTGGAGAAG
This sequence comes from Pelagibius sp. CAU 1746, assembly GCF_039839785.1. NCBI lineage: Bacteria > Pseudomonadati > Pseudomonadota > Alphaproteobacteria > Rhodospirillales > Rhodovibrionaceae > Pelagibius > Pelagibius sp. CAU 1746. The sequence continues at coordinate 787,804 of NZ_JBDOQT010000001.1, read as the reverse complement.
ATCGAGCGCGCGGCGCGCGGCATCGACAACCGCACCGCCGAGAGCAACCCGGCGACGGCGCATATGTTCATCATCAACCCGCTGCACGCCCACAACATGGACGGCCTCTTCACCACCCACCCGCGCACCGCCAACCGCATCGCCCGCCTGCGTGAGCTGGCCGCCGAGATGGGCCGGGCCGCCCCGCCCAGATCACGCCCCTGGGGCTGATTGCTGTCAGACGCTTGCAGTTGCGGGGGCGAGGCCTTACAGCCTAGCGCCATGACCCAGAACCCCAAGCGTCCCGGCAGCGGGAACCTCGACGTCCGGGGCCTGAACGCCCGCAAGACCGCCCTCGCCCTGCTGCGCGAGGTGCTGGACCAGGGCCGCCCGCTGGACGAGGCCCTGGCCGCCAATCCCTATATCGCCAAGCTGGAGGCGCGCGACCGCGCCTTCGCCCGGCTGCTGCTGGCCACGGTGCTGCGCCGCCTGGGCCAAATCGACGCCGCCCTGGCCGGCTGCCTCGACCGGCCGATCAAGGCCAAGGACGTGATGCTGCAGCACATCCTGCGCCTGGGCGCGGTGCAGCTGCTGTTCCTGGAAACCCCGCCCCACGCGGCGGTCAGCACCGCCCTCGACCTGGCCAAGGGCCCGCGCCTGGCCGGGCAGCGCGGCCTGCTGAACGCGGTGCTGCGCCGCCTGTCGCGCGAGGGCAAGGAGATCGTCGCCGCGCAGGACGCCGAACGCCTCAACACCCCGGACTGGCTGTGGCAGCCCTGGGCCGCCGCCTACGGCGAAGCCACGGCGCGCGCCATCGCGGAGGCCCACCTGGGCGAGCCGCCGCTGGACCTGACCTGCAAGAACAACCCCGAAACCTGGGTGGAGAAACTGAACGCCGAGCTGCTGCCCGGCGGCAGCTTGCGTCTCACCGCCGGCCAGGGCGACGTGGCGCGCCTGCCCGGCTACGCCGAAGGGGCCTGGTGGGTGCAGGACGCCGCCGCCGCCCTGCCCGCGCGCCTGCTGGGCGAGATTTCCGGCAAGACGGTCATCGACCTCTGCGCCGCGCCCGGCGGCAAGACCGCGCAGCTCGCCGCCGCGGGCGCCGAGGTCATCGCGGTGGAGCGTGCCGAGGGCCGCCTGAAGCGACTGCAAGAGAATCTACAACGCCTGAAACTGGGCGCCGCCACGGTGGCCGCCGACGCCGCCGCCTGGCAGCCGCCGGCCCCGGCCGACGCGGTGCTGCTGGACGCGCCCTGCTCGGCCACCGGCACGCTGCGCCGCCACCCGGACATCGCCTGGCTGAAGGATGGCCGGGACGTCGCCGGGCTGATCCGCGCCCAGGATAGGCTGCTGGCCCAGGCGGTAGAGATGGTGAAGCCGGGCGGTCTGCTGGTCTACGCGGTCTGTTCGCTGCAGCCCGAGGAAGGGCCCGAGCGCATCGCCGCCCTGCTGGCATCGGACGCCCCGGTCGAGCGCGTGGCGGTGACGCCCGCCGAGCTGCCCGGCCTGGAAGCCGCGATCACCCCGGAGGGCGACCTGCGCACCCTGCCCTGCCACTGGGCGGAGAGAGGCGGGCTCGACGGATTCTACGCCTGCCGCCTGCGCCGCCTTTGAAGCTCTCCCCCTAGCTCTCCCGCTCGGTCACGATGGCCGGCGGGATGACGATCAGCAGGGTGTTGTTGTCGCCGCGATAAACCTTGCCGATCATCAGCTTACGGATCTGCGGGATCTGCTCCAGCATGTCGACGCCCACATCGGTCAGCGACTCCGCCTGCTCCGGCGCGGTCGCCAGCGCGACGTCGAGCGCAGAGGCCTCGCCCAGCAGCATGCGGTTGATGATGGGAACCGTCCCCAGAGCGGCGAGTTTCCCTGGATCGACCTGCTTAACCTCGGCCTTGCCCTTGGGGACGTACTGATACTCGCCGTTGAAGACGATGATGTCGAAGTCCTCCAGGCGCCGCTCGCCCTTCAGGGCCACCGCCACGTTGCCGTCGCCGGTACGGTAGACCGAGCCGACCTCCAGCGATTTCACGAAGTGGTTGGCATTATAGGTCGTCGCGAAGACGCTGCCGAACAGCCCACCGATGCCGTCGCGGCTCTGGCTGGTGCGGCTGATACCTTGATTCATCTGCACTATGTAGGTGAGCTTCCGCATCATCAGAACGATGTAGACCGCCCGCATCTGCGCATTGCTGTTCAGCAGAATCGGCAGGACGGTCATGGCGGACACCGAGGGCGCGCGGCCGCCTTCGCCGGCGCCGCCGCCGTTGTCGCGCGCCCAGGCGCCGGCGGGTGTTTGCAGGACCAGCGCGGCCGTCATAACGGCCACGATAAAGACTCGCTTGAACATGGATTTGGCTCCTCTCCCTGGAAGCTGGATCGATGGCTCGATGGCTCGATGGTTCGGGTGGATCGGTCTCGCGGGCGACAGGTCTAGGCAGGCATCACTCCGCCCCGTCGCCGGCGATGATCGAAGGCCGGATGAACAGGATCAGCTCGTCGTCGTAGTCGTGCACGCTGCCGCGGAAGAACTGCCGCAGCAGCGGCACGTCGGCCAGCACCGGGCTGTTCTCCTGCACCTCCGGCAGCGACGTGGCGGTGAGGCCGCGCAGCACGGTCGTCGTGGCCTCCGGAGCCTGACCGTTGGCGGCCTGCCGAACCGAGGGAAGCTCGCCGAGATCGCCGAGATCGAGCGTCGAGGCCGCGGCGGAGTCCCATGATCCGGTCGGCGTGGCGCGGTACTTGCCGTTGACGACGCCGAGCCCGCTGTCGTCGACAGCGACCTCGTCGCCGATGAAGGCAACGAGGCTTCCGTTGCCGGTGCTGTAGACCGTGCCGACGCGGTTGCCGTCGTTCAGATCATCGGCCCGCAAGGGACGGCCGAAGAGGCTGCCCAGCAGCGGCACCTCGCTGACGTCGACGCGGTCCAGGTTCTCGAAATCGATACCGAAGCGGGTTTGCTTGATGGCGATGAAGCGGGTCTGGATGACGACGATGTTACGGATGTCTTCCCGGAGGCCGCCGCCCCGGGTGAGCGCAATGTAGTGCCGCTCCGGCATCTCGTGGCGCGACTGGGTGTCCCTGCCTTCGTTGCCGTCATTGCCGCCCTCTTCGCCTGCCGCGCCGGACGCCGCGAATGCCAGCAGCAGCGCCGCCACGACCGCGACGGCGCTCCGCCGCAAGGCGTGCGCGCGCAGGCTGTCTCGGATTTCCCCCATGCAGTCGACCCTCCCCCAAGGGTGCCGTGCCGCGATGATAGCAGATTTTGCCGCGCCGCGGGCACCCAAGGGCCGGGCGGGGCGCCGGCTACCCCCTTTGTGTGCGCTTCGCCGCCTCCGGATGTCTAAAGAGGGGCCGCAGGGCCTTCGGCTTGCGGGGGCGGGGCCTTGCTGATACCTAGAAAGCGCAAGCGCCATCACCTTACGAACGAAGCGGGACTCGCGCCCTATGCAGCAAGCCGTGCGGATCGCCCCCTCCATCCTGGCCGCCGATTTCGCCCGCATGGGCGAGGAAGTCCGCGCCGTCGCCGAGGCCGGCGCCGACTACATCCATGTCGACGTCATGGACGGGCACTTCGTGCCGAACATCACCCTGGGCCCCGACATGGTCGCGGCGCTGAGGCCCTACACCGACAAGATCTTCGACGTGCACCTGATGATCTCGCCCATCGACCCCTATATCGAGGCCTTCGCCGAGGCCGGCGCCGACATCATCACCGTCCACCCGGAAGCCGGGGCCCACCTGCACCGCACCCTGCAGTTGATCAAGAGCCTGGGCAAGAAGGCCGGCGTCTCCCTCAATCCCGGCACGCCGGCTGACGCGGTCGATCCCGTCATCGGCGACGTCGACCTGATCCTCTGCATGAGCGTCAACCCCGGTTTCGGCGGCCAGAGCTTCATCCCGGGCAGCCTGGCCAAGATCGAGGCCCTGCGCCGCAAGATCGACGACAGCGGCCGGGACATCGACCTGGAGGTCGACGGCGGCATCAACGCCGAGACCGCGCCCCAGGCCATCGCCGCAGGCGCCGACGTATTGGTGGCCGGCAGCGCCACCTTCAAGGGGGGGCCGCAGGCCTACGCCGGCAACATCCGGCGGCTGCGCGGCGAAGGCTGACACCGCGTGGCGGAGCCGCCGCAGACCACGCGGCGCCTGACATTGAGAGAACGGGCATCAGGGGACCGGCGTGAGGAGACCGCAGTGAGGAGACTGCAGTGAGGAGACTGGCGTGAGGAGACTGGCGTGAGGAGGCTGGCGTGAGTCCGGGCGAAGGTCTCATGGCGAGCGGCAAAACGGGAACCGGAAAGGCGCAGAAGCACCGCGGCGGCCGGCGCGGCGGCGCGCTGGGCCGCGGCCTCGAGCGCATCGAAGCCTGGACCGCCCTGCCCCGCAGCCTGGCCCTGGGGCGCCTCGCCTATCTCATGAAACGCCCGCTCTTCGCGCTGCCGCAGATGCCCGGGCCCTGGCGCGGCAATCCGCCGGCCGCCGCGGTCCTGGCACCGCCGGACCCCTGGCCCGGCAACGCCCAGCGCGGCGGCGCCATCCTGGACGACAGCTTTCACTTCCTGGGCCGCAGCCTGATCAAGCCGGCGCCGCCGTGGAACCCGGTGGGGGTCGAACGGGCCTGGCTGGAGGCGTTGCACGGCTTTTCCTGGTTGCGCGACCTGCGCGCCGCCGGCGGCGACAACGCCCGGCGCAAGGCCCGCGCCCTGGTCGGCGACTGGATGGAGGCCAACCGCGCCTGGACGCCGGTCGCCTGGCATCCGGTGGTGACCGGCAGCCGCCTCGCCCACTGGCTCAGCCAGTACGAGTTCTTCGCCGCCAGCGCCGAGATGGAGTTCCGCCAGCGCCTGCTGGCCTCGGCCGCGCGCCAGGCGCGCCACTTGGCCGCCGTGCTGCCGGCGGGCCTGAGCGGCGCCGGCCTGGTCAGCGCCGCCAAGGGCCTCTGCATGGCCGGGCTCTGCCTGCCCGACGGGACGCCCTGGCTCAACCGCGGCCTGGCCCTGCTGGCCGCGGCCCTGGAAGCGCAGATCCTGCCCGACGGCGGCCAGCGCGAGCGCAGCCCGGCGCTGCTGCTGTCGGTCCTGCGCGACTGCATCGACCTGCGCGCCGCCCTGCTGGCCGCGGGCAGGGAAGTGCCCGCCGACCTGGGCCTGCGCATCGAGGGGATGGCCGCCATGCTGCGCCTGCTGCAGCACGGCGACGGCGGCCTGGCGCTGTTCAACGGCGCCAACGAGGGCGAGGACCTGCAGATCGGCCTGGTGCTGCAGCGCGCGGCCAGCGGCAAGGGTCCGCTGCTCAGCGCACCCGCCAGCGGCTTCCAGCGCCTGCAGGCCGGGCGCAGCCTGGTGCTGGTCGACAGCGGCCGCCCGCCGCCGCCGGGCTACGACGCCCAGGCCCATGCCGGCACCTTGAGCCTGGAGATGTCGGTCGGACGCGAGCGCCTGATCGTCAACTGCGGCGCCCAGACGGGAAGCGCCGGAACCGCGGGTGCGGGGGATTGGGCCGCGGCCCAGCGCAGCACCGCCGCGCATTCCACCCTCACCGTGGCGGACACCAACTCTTCCGAGGTCTTCACCGGTGGCGGCCTCGGCGCGCGCCGCGCCAACGTCACCTGCCGGCGCCACGAGGACGAGGGCAGCGTCTGGCTGGAAGCCAGCCACGACGGCTATCAGCCGATCTTCGGCGTCACCCACCACCGCCGGCTCTACCTCTCCGCCAACGGCGACGACCTGCGCGGCGAAGACCGGCTGAGCCGCGAGGCGGAGGGGACGCCGAAGGAGAGAGCGCCGCGCGATTTCGCCATCCGCTTCCACCTGCATCCGGAGGTTCAGGCCATGGCGGCCCAGGACGGCCGTTCGGTGGTGCTGCGCCTGCCCAAGGGCGGCGGCTGGCGCCTGCGCAGCGCCGGCGCCGCGGTGGCGCTGGAGCCCAGCGTCTACCTGGGCCAGCCGGGCCAGGTGCGCCGCAGCCAGCAGATCGTGCTCAGCGGCAGCCTCGGCGACGGCGAGGCCACGGTGAAATGGGCCCTGCAGCGCCTGGAAAGCGCCCGCTGAGATGCTCGCCGCGCAATCGCCGCACGTCGTCGCCGGCCTTCAATGGCTGATCCTGGCGGCCCTGTTGACGGCGCTGGCGAGCTGGGCGGCAAGCGGCGCGGTGCTGCGCCTGCTGCTGCGCTGGCGCGTCGTCGACCGGCCCAACCACCGCAGCAGCCACGACCGTCCGAAGCCGCGCGGCGGCGGCTTGGCGGTGGTGCCCGTCGCCCTCGCCGCCTGGATCGTCGCGGGCCTGGCCACGCAGACCGCCGGAACCGCGTTTTGGCATGCCATTGCGGGGGCCGTGGTGCTGGCCGCCATTTCCTGGGCCGATGATCTGAAGTCACGGCCCGCCAGCCTGCGCCTGGGTATCCAGATCGCCGCCGTGGTCTTCGGCCTCTGGGCGCTGGCGCCCGACCAACTGGTGTTTCAGGGGCTGCTGCCGCTGCCCGCCGACCGGATACTGACCGCCTTGGCCTGGCTGTGGTTCGTGAACCTCTTCAACTTCATGGACGGCATCGACGGCATCACCGCGGTGGAAACCGCCAGCATCGGCGGCGGCCTCTGCGCGGCCGCCCTGCTGCTGATGCAGCCGCCCCCCGAGGCTTTCCGGGGCGCTGCACTGGCCGCGGCCGCTCTGGGGTTTCTCTACTGGAACTGGGCGCCCTCGCGGATCTTCCTGGGCGACGTCGGCTCGGTGCCGCTGGGCTATCTGCTCGGCTGGCTGCTGATTCTCTCCGCCGCGGCCGGGCAGTGGCCCGTGGCCCTGATCCTGCCGCTCTACTACCTGGCCGACGCCACCTGGACCCTGGGCAGGCGGGCGCTGCGGCGCGAGAGGGTCTGGCAGGCGCACCGGGAACATTTCTACCAGCGCGCGGTGCAACGGGGCTTCAGCCACGCCGCCGTCGCCGGGCGCATCGCTCTCTGCAACGGCGTCCTGATCGCCCTGGCGCTCTATGCCGCCGGCAGCGAAAACCCCGCCGCCCCCTGGATCGCCTTGGGGCTTGCCTTGCTTGCGGTTATCTTCCTTCTGGTTATGCTTGCCCGGCAGAGGCCGCCGGCGCCGCGCACATGAGGATCGGCCGGGCCGATGCCGCCGTTTCGGGCGGAAAGCATAAGGTTCTGGACCTGAAAGCATGAAATTGGGCTCCTCGAAGTTTCCCCGCCAGCTCGTCGCCTTCCTGCACGACCTGGCGATGGCGGCGGCGGCCTTCATGATCGCCCTGCTGCTGCGCCTGGGAAACGAAGCCTGGTCCTCGCTCCTGACGACGCTGTGGCCGTCCATGCTGCTGTTCACCGCGGTCTGCGGCGTAGTCTTCCTGACCACCGGCCTGTACCGCGGCGTCTGGCGCTACGCCTCGATGAACGACCTGGTGGCGATCATCAAGGCGGTCAGCCTGTCGCTCGCGGTCTTCCTGCCGCTGACCTTCCTGGTCACGCGCCTGGACAGCCTGCCGCGCTCCTGGCTGGTGATCAGCTGGTTCGTGCTGATCTTCCTGCTCGGCGCGCCGCGCATGCTCTACCGCGTGTTCAAGGACCAGGGCTTCCGGCACCTGCTGGAACGCGACCGCCACCGCCGCGTGCCGGTGCTGCTGGTCGGCGCGGGCGACGCCGCCGAGACCTTCATCCGCGAAATGGCGCGCGACCGCGACGGCCCCTTCGAGGTGCTGGGCACCATCGACGAGAAGGGCACGCGCATCGGCCGCAAGATCCATGGCGTGCCGGTGCTGGGCCAGTTGAGCGACCTGCCGGAGGTCTTCCAGCATCTGGCCAAGCGCCAGCGCAAGCCGCAGCGCGTGATCCTGACCAAGCCGCTGGAGCGCGACGAGGTCGACTTCGTGCTGGAGACTGCCGACGGCCAGGGCGCCACCGTCGCCCGCCTGCCGCGGCTGACCGATTTCAGCGGCGGCGTTGAAGAACGCCTGCAGATCCGTCCCATCGCCATCGAGGACCTGCTGGGCCGCACCCAGACCAAGCTGGACCGTCCGGCCATGCAGCGCCTGATCGAGGGGCGGCGGGTGCTGGTGACCGGGGCCGGCGGCTCCATCGGCAGCGAGCTGGCGCGCCAGATCGCCGCCTTCACGCCGGCGCAGATCACCCTGTTCGATGCCTCGGAATTCAACCTCTATTCCATCGACATGGAGCTGGGCGAGCGCTTCGCCGAGGTGCCGCGCCTGGCCCTGATCGGCGACGTGCGCGACCGCACGCGCGTCGAACGCCTCTTCGCCGAGGCCAAGCCCGATCTGGTGTTTCACGCCGCGGCCCTGAAGCACGTCCCCATGGTGGAGTTCAATCCCCTGGAGGGTCTGCACACCAACGTGCTGGGCACGCGCAACGTCGCCGACGCCTGCCGGCGCAGCGGCGTCGCCGCCATGGTGCTGGTCTCCACCGACAAGGCGGTCAACCCGCCCAACGTCATGGGCGCCAGCAAGCGCCTGGCCGAGAGCTACTGCCAGGCGCAGGATCTGCTGCGCCAATCCGGCGGCAATGCGTCGGAAGGTGGCACGCGCTTCGTCACGGTGCGCTTCGGCAACGTGCTCGGCTCGACCGGCTCCGTGGTGCCGCTGTTCCAGCGCCAGCTCGCGGGCGGCGGGCCGCTGACCGTCACCCACCCGGAGATGACGCGCTACTTCATGACCATCCGCGAGGCGGTGGAGCTGGTGCTGCAGGCCTCGGCGCTGGGCACCGAGAGCCCGCCCCGGGAAGCCGGGCGCATCTACGTGCTGGACATGGGCGAGCCGGTGAAGATCGTCGACCTGGCGCGCCAGATGATCCGCCTGGCGGGCCTGAAGCCCGATAAGGACGTGGAGATCCGCTTCACCGGCCTGCGTCCCGGCGAGAAGCTGCACGAGGAGCTGTTCCATGGCAACGAGGCGCTGATGCCGACCAGCCATCCGGGCCTGCACCTTGCCACGCCGCGCACCGCCGACGCCGAGCTGCTGGGCCGCAACCTGGACGAACTGGCGGGCCTCATCCGGCAGGGCGAGCAGGAGGAGGCGCTGCGCCTGCTGCAACGTCTGGTGCCGGAGTTCCGCGGCGGCCGCGCGGACGATCGCCGCAGTGCCGCCGCCGGCGCCTGACCCCCGCACTTGACCATTCCCGCCGCGCCACTTACACAGCGCGGCATTCGTTCCATACCATTCCGAACCCACGTTCGGTCCACCGCCTAGGACAACCGCCTGCAGGGGAGCAGCCCACCTATGCCTGTCGACACGCCCACGCCGATCAAGCGCGCGCTCATTTCGGTCTCCGACAAGACGGGCCTGGCCGACTTCGGCCGCTTCCTGGCCGGCCAGGGAGTCGAGATCCTGTCGACCGGCGGCTCCGCCAAGGCGCTGGCCGAGGCCGGCGTAGCGGTGGTGGAAGTGGCCGCCCACACCGGCTTTCCGGAGATCATGGGCGGCCGGGTGAAAACCCTGCACCCGACGATCCACGGCGGCATCCTGGCGCGGCGCGACGACGAGGGTCACGTCGCGGCCATGCGGGAGCACGGCATCGCCGGCATCGACATGGTGGTCTCCAACCTCTACCCCTTCGAGGCGACGCTGGCCTCGGGCGCCGACTACGACACCTGCGTCGAGAACATCGACATCGGCGGCCCGGCCATGGTGCGCGCCTCGGCCAAGAACCACGACTTCGTCACCATCGTCACCGACCCGGCCGACTACGCCGAGGTGCAGGCGGAGATGACCGCCAACAACGGCGCGGTCGGCGCCACCCTGCGCCGGCGCTTGGCCAAGACCGCCTTCGGCCACACCGCCGCCTACGACGCCATGATCGCCGGCTGGCTGGCGAAGGAACAAGGCGAGGCCTTCCCCGAGCGCCTGATCTTGTCCGGCCGCAAGACGCAGGATCTGCGCTACGGCGAGAACCCGCATCAGCAGGCCGCCGCCTATGCCGCCGGCCCGGCGCGCCCCGGCGTGATCGGCGCCACCCAGCTGCAGGGCAAGGAGCTGAGCTACAACAATCTGAACGACACCAACGCCGCTTTCGAGCTGGTCGCCGAGTTCGAAGCGCCGACCGTCGCCATCATCAAGCACGCCAACCCCTGCGGCGTGGCCAGCCGCGACAGCCTGTCCGCGGCCTACGCCGAGGCCCTGGCCTGCGATCCGGTCAGCGCCTTCGGCGGCATCATCGCCGTCAACCGCAGCCTCGACGCCGCCACCGCCGAAGAGGTCGCCAAGCTCTTCGCCGAGGTGGTCATCGCCCCCGAGGTCGACGAGGCCGCCAAGGCGGTGCTGGCATCGAAGAAGAACCTGCGCCTGCTGGTCACCGGCGCCCTGCCCGACCCCTCCGAGCCGGGCATGGTGACGATGCCGCTGGCCGGCGGCTTCCTGGCCCAGAGCCGCGACAACGGGCGCCTGGACCCGGCGGCGCTGAAGGTCGTCACCAGGCGTCAGCCGAGCGAGCGCGAGCTGGCCGACATGATCTTCGCATTCCGCGTCGCCAAGCACGTGAAGTCCAACGCCATCGTCTATGTCCGCGACGGCGCCACCGTCGGGGTCGGCGCCGGCCAGATGAGCCGCGTCGACTCCTCGCGCATCGCCGCCTGGAAGGCGCGCGAGGCCGCGCCGGAAGGCCAGACGCCGAAGACCGAGGGTTCGGTCGTCGCCTCCGACGCCTTCTTCCCCTTCGCCGACGGGCTGCTGGCCGCGGTCGAGGCCGGCGCCACGGCGGTGATCCAGCCGGGCGGGTCGATGCGCGACGAAGAGGTGATCGCGGCCGCGGACGAGGCGGGCCTGGCGATGGTCTTCACCGGCATGCGCCACTTCCGCCATTAGGATGATTACCCGGGAGTATTCCCGGCGGCTTTGTGGCAGGCTTTAGGGTGATGTTCAGGCTTGGCCGCTATCGTCGCGCCAGGAGACCCGAACGATAACGGAGTCGGCGGCGGTTCCGCCGCCCGGCTCACCGAGCCTCGAGTGGCCAAGGCCTGTCATGCCGAAACTGAAGTGGGACAGCATCAACGTCCTGGTGGTGGACGACAACGCCTTTATCCGCAATCTCATCATCTCGACGCTCCGCGTCCTGGGCCTGACCAACATCACCGACATGGGCAGCGCCCGCGAGGCGGTCGACCGGCTGAAGCTCAGCCGCAAGGATCCGGCGGGCGCGGGCATCGGCAGCATCGACATCATCTTTTCCGACTTCGTCATGGCGCAGGTCGACGGCCTGCTGTTCCTGCGCTGGGTGCGCACCAGCAAGGACGCGCCCGACCGCTTCACGCCTTTCGTCATGGTTTCCGGCGCCGCCGACCAGGAAGCCGTCGAGGCCGCCCGCGACGCCGGACTGACGGAGTTTCTGGCCAAGCCCTTTTCGGCCAAGTCCCTGAGCGACCGCGTGCTGGAGGTGATCAAAAATCCCCGCCAGTTCGTCCTGGCTCCGGGGTATTTCGGTCCCGACCGGCGGCGCCAGGAGCGGCCGACGCTGTGGAGCGCCGGCGATGAAGCGAGCGGCGGGGGCGGCAAGGACCGCCGCACCACCAAGGCGTCGGAGATCCAGGTGATCCATGCCTTTTCCAACGTCCGCACGCTGCGCGACGACGTGCGCGCCATCTATTTCAGGCCGGCCAACCGCCTGCGCGACAAACTGGGCCCCAACGCGCTGCGCGGCCAGATCGACTTCGATCCCCTGGTCATCCAGGCGGCCGAGACCAAGGTTCAGGAGCTGGTCGGCGACTACTCTGTCTGGGTGCAGCGCTACGTGGAACAGATCACCGCCGCCTATCGCGCCCTCTCCCGCAAGGACGGCGCCAGCCACAAGCATCTGCTGACCATCAACGCCGTCGCCCACGAGCTGCGCGGCCAGGGCGGCATCTTCGACTACCCCCTGATCACCTCTTTCGGAAAGACCCTCTGCGAGGCGACGTCCGACAGCGGCGTCGAGATCACCGAGAACCGGCTGAGACTGCTGGAAGCCCACATCGACGCGATCCGCCTGGTCTTCACCAAGCAGGTCCGGGGCAGCGGCGGCGACGTCGGCGCAGCCCTGCTGAAGGACATCGAAACCGCGGTGAAGAAGTACAGCGAACCGCGCAAGCCGAAAGCGCGCAGCTAACGCAGGGCCCCTACATCAAGGGCGTGCAGAGCCGGGAGTCTTTTCTCTCTCATAGCGGTAATTGACGCCCAGTAAGCACCTACAAATTGTAGGCAATTTTTCATACATTCGAACTAAGTTGGACAGGAAGTCCTTCGCGCCGCCGCCTCGATGCGCGGCGGTGCGTCGTCGGATCATTCCAAGTGGTATTCGTCGCGCGCCAATACCCCGGGAGCCGCGTTCCTTCCCCGCCGAGTATTTCATGCCGCAGCCCCCAGGGTCATCATGCTGAAGCTGAATTGGGACAACATCACCATCCTGGTGGTGGACGACAACACCTTCATGCGCAACCTCATCGTCTCCACCCTGCGCATGCTCGGCATCGGCAATATCGTCGCCCGCTCTTCGGCCACCGCGGCCATCGAGTCGCTCAGCGAAAGCCGGCGCAACCCGATCGGCGCCGGCTTCGGCACCGTCGACATCGTTCTCTCCGATTTCGTGATGGAGGAGGTGGACGGCGCCCTCTTCCTGCGCTGGGTCCGCACCAGCAAGCAGGCGCCCGACCGCTTCGTGCCTTTCGTCATGCTCTCGGGCGCCGCCGACCAGCGCATCGTCGAAGCGGCGCGCGACGCCGGCGTGTCGGAGTTCCTGGCCAAGCCGTTCTCCGCCAAGAGCCTGGGCGACCGGATCCTGGAGGTCATCAAGAATCCGCGCCAGTACGTGCTGGCCCCCGGCTACTTCGGCCCCGACCGGCGCCGCCAGGACCGGCCGGCGAACTGGGGCTATACCGGCGACTACAGCCAGCCGGAGAAGAACCGCCGCGTCACCGAAGCCTCGCAGATTCAGGTGATCCACGCCCGCGCCAACATCCGCAGCCTGCGCGACAACGTACGCGCCATCTACTTCCGCCCGGCCAACCGGCTGCGCGACAAGCTGGGCACCAACGCTTTGCGCGGCCAGATCGACTTCGACCCGCTGGTCATCCAGGCGGCCGAAAACCGCATCCAGGAGATGGTCGGCGACTACGCCGTCTGGGTGAAGACCTACCTCGACACCATGACGAAATCATACAAGGCGCTGGTGAAGAGAGAGGAAGAACCCAAGCAGCACATCGTCAACATCAACCAGATCGCCCACGAGCTGCGCGGCCAGGGCGGCATCTTCGACTACCCCCTGATCACCTCCTTCGGCAAGTCGCTCCACGACGCGACGCTGGACAGCCGCGGCAAGGTGACCGACAACCGGCTGAAGCTGATCGAGGCGCACATCGACGCCCTGCGCGTGGTCTTCAACAAGCAGGTGCGGGGCGATGGCGGCAAGGTCGGCGCCGAGTTGCTGCAGGACATCGAGCGGGCGGTGAAGAAGTACAGCGAAGGCCCCACCAGCGGCCCGATCTGAGCGCCGCCGCCGCGCGGCGTTTCATTCGGCGAAGCGCTCGACCAGAAAATCGACGAAGCTGCGCACCCTGGCGGAGAGATGCCGCCCCGGCGGATAGACCGCGTGGATGGCGCTGTCGGGCCAGTGGTGCGTGGGCAGGATGCGCTGCAGGCGCCCGGCCTTGAGGTCCGGCCCGATGATCCACAACGGCAACAATACAATCCCCAGGCCCGAGAGCGCCGCCTCGCGCAGCATCATCGGGTTGTTGGTCTCCAGCTTGCCGCTCACGGAAACGAAGCTTTCCTGTCCCGCTTCGTCGACTAGGCGCCAGTCGTGGCGCTGGGCCCGGTAGGTGTAAATGAGGCAGTCGTGCCCCGCGAGATCCTCCGGGCGCTCCGGCGTGGGGCGGCCGGCCAGATAGGCCGGCGCCGCGGCGAGCACCCGCCGGTTGGCGGCCAGGCGGCGGCCGACGAGACTGGAATCCTCCAGGTCGCCGATGCGCAAGGCGAGGTCGAAACCCTCCTCGACCATGTTCACGAAGCGGTCGTTGAGGTCGATTTCCAGCGTCACCTCGGGGTGGCGGGCAATGTAGTCGGGCAAAGCCGGCAGGAGGTGCAGGATGCCGAAGGCCGTCGGCAAAGTGACGCGCAGCCGCCCACGCGGCACCGCCTTCAGGCTGGAAACGCTTTGGGCGGCGTCCTCGAGGTCGGCCAGGATACGGCTTGCGCGCTCGTAGAAGGCGGCGCCCTCCTCGGTCAGGCCGAGGCGGCGGGTGGTGCGGTTGAAGAGCCGCACCGAGAGGCGGTCCTCCAGGCGGCCGATCTGCTTGCTGACCGCCGAGGGGGTCAGATCCAGCGCCCGCGCCGCGGCCGAGAAGCTGCCTTCCCGCACCACCCGCACAAAGATCGGAAGTCCTTCCAGCGTGTCGCTCTGCATCGAATTCTTTCCATAGAGGAACAGATCATATTCTATTTCGATGAATTATCAATTCAGCGGAACGCCTGTAGCTTCTGAATCCGCCCATTCCGGCCAGAAGGAGTCCCGCTCATGTCCGTTCATCCGTCCGCTCATCGCCCCGCATTCCGGCAGCCCGGCCCGGCGGCACCGACGAGCCGGGCCGAGACCGAACGCCTGGTGGCCCGCGGCCGCCGCCTGCAGGGAGAAGCGCTGCGCGCGGGCTTCCGCGGGGTCTTCCGGCACCTCGTGGGAGGCTGCAGCCTGCGGGCCCTGCGTCTCAACGGATCGCGCCAGCCCTGCTGCTGAAGAACGGACCTAGAGCAGACCAGGGTCGGCGGGAATCGCCCAAGACGATCCACCGGCCCTGTGACCCTGCTCGACGCCTTTGAGATAGACCGGATTCACACGATGATCCGATCTAAGGCGCCGGGCGCTGCGGATCGCGGATGCTCCACATCAGCACCAGCCCGGCCAGGAAGAAGACCAGGATCGTCGCCATACCGACGCGCTGGCTGTCGGCCCAGACCGTGACCCAGCCGACCAGCGCCGGGCCGAGGAAGGCCGTCACCTTGCCGGAGAGCGCGTAGAGCCCGAAGAACTCCGCGTGCAGCTGCGGCGGCGCGATGCGCGCCATGAAGGAGCGGCTGGCGGTCTGCGCCGGGCCAATGAAGGCGCCGATGCCGCAGCCCAGCAGGTAGAACCACAACTGGCTTTCGACCAGCAGGATGGCGCCGCCCAGCAGGATCAAGGCCGCCACCGAAAAGAGGATGGTGAACTTGGCGCCCACCAGGTCGTCGATCCAGGCAAAGGCGAAGGCGCCGAGGCCGGCGGTGACGTTCAGCAGGATGCCGAAGATCAGGATCTCCTTGAAGCTCATGCCGAAGCTGCCGGCGGCGTAGATGCCGCCGAAAGCGAAGAGGGTGTTGAGCCCGTCGGTGTAGAGCATGCGCGCCAGCAGGAAGCGGCCGGTCTGGCGCTGCTCGGGCAGCAGCTTCAGGGTACGCCACAGGCTGGCCAGGCCCTCGCGCACCGCGCGCCCGGTCTGAAAGGGCGGCGCAGACTCGCGCACCACGGCGAAGAGCGGCAAGGCGAAGACCGCGAACCACAGGCCGACGAAGGGGCCGGTGATGCGGAGCTCCTCCGCACGCTGCTTGTCGAGGCCGAAAAGCGGCGTCTCCGGCAGCACGAAGAGGAACAGGCAGGCCGCCAGGCAGGCGATGCCGCCGACGTAGCCCAGCCCGCCGGCCCAGCCCGACAGCCGCCCCAGGTGGCTCTTCGGCGCGACCTCCGGCAGCATGGCGTTGTAGAAAACGTGGCCGAACTCGAAGGCCGTGTTGCCGACGGCGACCAGCAGCAGGGCCGGAACTACGAAGCCCGGGTCGGGCTCGATCCACCACAGCCCCGCCGCGCAGAAGATGGCGACCAGCGAGAAGAACCCGATCCAGGGCTTGCGCCCGCCGCCCTGGTCGGCGATGGCGCCGAAGATCGGCGCCATGACCGCGAGGACGACACCTGAGAGCGAGAGCATGAGACCCCACTGCCCGGTGCCGGCTTCCGGCGTCTCGGCCACGGCGCGGGCAAAGTAGGTGGCGGTGACGAAGGTGATGATCACCGTCGGGTAGGAGGAGTTGGCCCAGTCGTAGAGACACCAGGCGACGGCGGCGGCGCGGCGGCCGCGCCAGCGCAGCGGGTCGGCCGCCTGGTCCGAGGAGGCTGGTGCACCGGAAACCATCTGAAACCTCCCCGACGGCCGCGGCGGAGCGCGGCGAACCAAGTGAATGCGCCCTGAGATCAGGGGCTAGCAGCTTTCTCGGCAGCGCTCAAGCGGTGTAGGCTGCCCAGTCAGAGTCATCACAGCCAGAGTCATCACAGCGCGAGGACCCCCAATGCTGATCGTCACCACCGATGGGATCGAAGGCAAGAAGGTCGCCGAATACCTGGGCATCGTCTCCGGCGACTGCATCGTCGGCGCCAACGTGTTCCGCGACGTCTTCGCCCGGGTGCGCGATGTGGTGGGCGGGCGCGCCGGCGGCTACGAGGCGGCGCTGCGCGGCGCCAAGGAGCACGCCATCGAGGACATGATCGCCGAGGCCGAGGCGGCCGGCGCCGACGCCGTGGTCGCGGTCGACCTGGACTACGAGGTGGTCGGCGATTCCATGCTGATGGTCTCGGCCAACGGCACCGCCGTCAAGCTGGGTTAGGATGAAGTTCGGCTAAACCCGGCCCCTCATCCCGACACCATCGACTTGAGCTGGCGGTTGGCCACCGCCAGCATGGCGAAGTCCGGCGTGCCGGAGGCCTTGAGTTCCTCCAGCAATTGCTCGGTGCGCGCCACCAGCGGCGCGCGGCTTTCCGACCAGGCGGCGATGATCTTGTCGGTTGCCGCCTTGGCCTTGCTCTTGGCCGAACCGCTGCCGTTCAGGACCCGCGTGGTCAGCTCGCTCTGATGGCCGTAGAAGTCGTCGATGATGGCCGTCACCGCCAGCTTGTCCCAGGCGGTGTCGGTGGGCAGCGACTCGGCCGAGCGCCGCAGCCAGTCGAAGCCGAAGCGGTAGCCGATGGTGTAGTAGGCCTCGGCGACCATCTCCACCGGCAGCTTCAGGTTGCCGGCGATGCGCACCACGTCGCAGACCGGCTTCAACAGGGCGAGGCTGGCGACGCGGTGCGCCAGGGCCTGGGGCGCCCCCTGCTCGACGAGTTGCGCCGTGCGCTGGCCGAGCAGTTCGATATCGGCCTTGGAGAGCAGAGAATCGAGACACCCGATCAGCGTGGCAACGCCTTCGCCAAAGCGGTCGATCTCGGCGGCGATGTCGAGGGGCATGCCCATCTCGCGCAGGAACCACACGGTCTCGCGCTCGATCAGGCGGCCGCATTCGACCAGCATGCGCGACTGCACCAGGGCCGGTGCCTTGTTGTCCAGCGCCTCGATCTGCGCCCAGATCTCGCGCATGCCGAAGATCTCGCGGGCGATGACGTAGGCCTTCACCACCTCTTCGGGCGGCATTCCGGTCTTTTCGCGCACCTCGTGCACGAAGTTGATGCCGACGCGGTTGATCAGGTCGTTGCTGACCACAGTCACCACGATCTCCCGCTTCAGCCGGTGGCGTTCGATCTGCTTCGAATAGGGCGCGCGCAGCGGCTTGGGAAAGTAGGTCTCCAGGTCGGCGGCGAAATAGACGTCGTCCGGCAGGTCGGACCGCAGAAGATCATCGTAGAGCACCAGCTTGGAGTAGGACAGCAGCACCGCGATCTCGGCCCTGGTCAGGCCCTCGCCGCGCTTCATGCGCTCCAGCACCTCCTCGTCGTCGGGAAGGTATTCGATGCGGCGGTTCAGCAGGCCTTCCTTCTCCAGCGCGCGCATGAAGCGCGCGAAGCGGTCCAGCAGGTGCCCGCCGAGTTGATGGGTGACGGTGATGGCCTGGCTCTGCAGGTAGTTGTCGCGCAGGCACTGTTCGCCGACCTCGTCGGTCATCTTCTCCAGCAGCTTGTCGCGTTGAACCCGGGTCATTTCGCCGGCCTGCTCGACGTCGCCCAGCAGAATCTTGATGTTGACCTCGTGGTCGGAGCAATCGACGCCGGCGGAGTTGTCGATGAAGTCCGTATTGCAGCGTCCGCCGGCTTCGCCGTACTCGATGCGGCCCAATTGGGTGACGCCCAGGTTGGCGCCTTCGCCGATCACCTTGGCGCGCACCAGCTTGCCGTTGACGCGCAGTGCGTCGTTGGCGCGGTCGCCGACGTCGACGTTGCTCTCCTCGCCGGCTTTGATGTAGGTGCCGATGCCGCCGAACCACAGCAGCTCCACCTCGGCCAGGAGCAAAGCCTGTATCAGTTCGTTGGGCGTGACGCTGTCCTTGGCAATGCCGAAGGCGCGCTTCATTTCAGGCGTCACCTTGATGGATTTGGCGCTGCGCTCGAAAACGCCGCCGCCCTTGGAAATGAGCTCCGCATTGTAGTCGGTCCAGGCCGAGCGCGGCAGCTTGAACAGGCGGTTGCGCTCGGCCCAGCCGCGCGCCGGATCGGGCGTCGGATCGACGAAGATGTGCATGTGGTTGAAGGCGCCGATCAGCGCGATGTGCTTGGACAGCAGCATGCCGTTGCCGAAAACGTCGCCCGACATGTCGCCGCAGCCGACGCAGGTGAAGTCTTCCTTCTGGCAGTCCTTGCCCAGTTCGCGGAAGTGGCGCTTGACCGACTCCCAGGCGCCGCGCGCCGTGATGCCCATCTTCTTGTGGTCGTAGCCGGCCGAGCCGCCGGAGGCGAAGGCGTCGTCCAGCCAGAAACCGTAATCGGCGGAGACGCCGTTTGCGATGTCGGAGAAGGTCGCCGTCCCCTTGTCGGCGGCGACCACCAGGTAGGGATCGTCGGCGTCGTAGCGCGTCACCTTCTTCGGCGGCACGACGCGGCCGCGCTTCAGGTTGTCGGTGATGTCCAGCAGGCCGCGAATGAAGGTCTTGTAGCATTCGATGCCGGCGGCCAGGAAGGCCTCGCGGCCCGCTTCCGGAGGCGGCGGCTGCTTCATGACGAAGCCGCCCTTGGAGCCGACCGGAACGATGACCGTGTTCTTCACCTGCTGCGCCTTGACCAGACCCAGCACTTCGGTCCGGAAGTCTTCCAGGCGGTCGGACCAACGCAGGCCGCCGCGCGCCACCATGCCGAAACGCAGGTGCACGCCTTCCACCGCCGGGCTGTAGACGAAGATCTCGCGCAGCGGCTGGGGCTGCGGCAGCTCCTCGATGGCGCGCGAGTCGAACTTGAATGAACAGTAGGTCTTCTCGCTGCCGTCGGCGGCAGGTTGGAAGAAGTTGGTGCGCAGCGTGGAGAGAATGAGGTTCAGGTAGCGGCGGATGATGCGGTCCTCGTCCAGGTTGGAGACCTGATCGAGCTGCCGGTGAATCTCCGCCACCAGTTTCTTGACGAGCCTTTGCGAGCCCTTCTCTGCGGCCGGGTCGAAGCGCGCGATGAAGAGGTCGACCAGATTGCGCGCCAGCTTGGCGTTGCGCGTCAGGGTCGCCTCCATGTAATCCTGGCTGAAGGGGATGCGCGCCTGGCGCAAGTACTTGCAATAGGCCCGCAGCACGATGACCTCGCGCGCCGTCAATCCGGCGTGCAGAACCAGCTTGTTGAAGCCGTCGTCTTCCATGCGGCTGTGCCAGACGCGGGCGAAGGCCTCGTGAAAGGCGTCGCGCACGGCCCCCAGGTCGATCGGCACCTCGCCTTCCGTGACCATGTCGAAGTCGTGGATCCAGACCGGCGAGTCCACCTCGGCCAGCTCGATGTCATAGGGCACCTCGCCGATTACCTTGAGCCCCATGTTCTCCAGCATCGGCAGGATGTCCGACAGCGGCACCGGTTCGCCAAGCACGTAGATCTTGAAGTGCAGGACATGGGCCGCCGCGCCTTCGGGGCAGTAGAGGTGCATCGCCAGGTCGCCGCTGGAGGTCGCCTCGTCGATGCTCTGGATGTCGCAGACCGCGGTCTGCGGAGAGAAGTGGCGCTGATAGCTGGGCGGGAAGGCCCGCTCGTAGCGCCTGAACGCCCGGATCCCGCGCTGCTCGCCCAACTCCGAGACCAGCGCCTCCTCCAGCAGGTCGGACCAAGACCGCGACGCCTCCTCCAGACGGGCTTCCAGGTGCGGCAGCTTTACGGCTGGAATCTTTCCCGGCTTGGTGCGGATGATGACATGCAGGCGGGCCAGCGCCTCGTCGCTCATCTGCGCCGAGAAACTGGTGCAGTGGCCGTCGTAGGCCGCCGCCAGCAAGGTCTGCATCCTGCGCCGCAGGCTGGTGTCGTAGCGGTCGCGCGGCACGTAGACCATGCAGGAGACGAAACGTTCGAAAGGGTCGTGGCGCACGAAGAGCGCCGTGCGCTGGCGTTCCTGCAGGTGCAGTACGCCGACGGCGATCTGGTGCAGTTCCTCGACGGAGATCTGGAACAGCTCGTCGCGCGGATAGTTTTCCAGGATGTGCGTCAGCGCCTTACCGTCGTGACTGCGCGGCGAGAAGCCGGAAAGCTGCAACACGGCGTCGACCTTCTGGCGCAGCAGAGGGATCTCGCTCGGCGAGCGCGAGTAGGCCATGGAGGTGAAGAGGCCGACGAAAAGCCGCTCCCCGGTCACGTTGCCGGCGTCGTCGAAGGTCTTGACGGCGATGGTGTCCAGGTGCACGGCGCGATGGACGGTGGCGCGGTGGTTGCCCTTGGTGATGCGCAGAAGCTGCGGCTGGCGCACGAAGTCGCGCACCTCCGGCGGCAGCTTGCCGAGATTGCGCAGGCCGTCGAAGACCCGCACTTCCGGATCGCGCAGCACGCCGAGGCCGCGCGCCTTGTGGATCTTGGTGACCGCATTGCCGCCGCGGCCCTGAAAGCTGAACTCGCGGTAGCCCAGGTAGGTGAAGTGATCGTCGTCCATCCACCGGAGGAACTCCAGGCCCTCGGCGATTTCCGCCACCGGCAGCACCGGCGGCTTGGTCTCCAGGCCCTTGATCACCTCGCGGCAGCGTTCGCGCATCACCGCCCAGTCCTCGACCGCCGCACGGACATCCCGCAAGACGGCCTCGATGCGCGCCGCGATCTCGGCCAGACGCTTGTCCGGCTGTTCGCTGATCTGGATCTGCATCGCCGATTCGCCGCCCGGCGCCGGGGTTCCGGGCCCGGCCTTCGCCGCCCGCTTGGCCTTGGGGTCGATCAGCTCGACCAGCTTGCCCTTGACGTCACGGCGCAGACTGACGATGGGGTGGATGACCAGGCGCACGTCGATTTCATTGCGGTTGATCTCCGCGGTCACGGAGTCAACGAGGAACGGCATGTCGTCGTTGATGATCTCGATGATGCTGTGCGGCGATTCCCAGCCGTGGGTTTGCGGATCGGGGTTGTAGGCGCGCACGCTGGCCTTGCCCGGACTGCGCTGCTGCAGGCTGTCCCACATCGCCAGCGCCCCGCCGGCCAGATTGTCGGCCGACTCGCCGCGCAGGTCGCTGGGCGGGACGTTCGCGAAGAACTGCCGCACGAAGACCTCCGCGCGCTTGGCCTTGGCCGCGCTCAGACGCTTGCCGACCGCCTGCACGATCTGGCCGATGAGTCGGGACCGCGCTTGCGCGCTCTTGTCTGCCATGACGTTTCCTTCTGCCCCAGTTTCTTGACCTACCCGCTTTGCCGCCGGCGCCATGAGTCGCCCCGGCGGCGGCACCGACCGCCGCGTTGCGATTCAAGCCACCTGGATCACAAGCTAAACCATTCCCGCACCGAAATCTAAGGGGCGAAAGCGCCGCGGCGGGAGAAGCCGGTGGAAAACCGCCCGCGCCGCCCACCGGGCGCGCCGCCCGGCTCCGCCGCGGTCCGGCCGGAACCGTTTCGTTGAATCCCGGCCCTTTCCAATCCCGCCGGATGCCCTAAGTTCCTGTACGGGTGTCCGCGACGGCGGGCCGCAAGAAGAAGGGCCGGCCGGGAGCGCCGCAGCAGGGACGTTTTGGCAGCATGGACGTTTTAAACGACATCCTCGACACCCTGGAACTGAAGGGCGCGCTCTATTTCCGCACCGATTTCTCCAGCCCCTGGGCCGTCGCCGTGCCCGACTATGCGCAGGCGGCGCGTTTTCATCTGGTGATCCAGGGAAGCTGTCACGTCCGTCTCGCCTCCGGCGCCGCGGTGGACCTCAGCCCCGGCGACCTGGTGCTGATCCCGCGCGGGCGCGGCCATGTGCTGGCCGACAGCGCGCAGCGCCAGGCCACCGACCTGGAGACGGTGCTGAAGGACAGCGGCTACGGCGGCGAAGGCGCCTTGGTCGTCGGCCAGGGCGACCCGCGGGCCTCGACCCAGATGGTCTGCGGCCACTTCACCTTCCGCGCCGCCGCCGAGCATCCACTGCTGCGCGCACTGCCGGAATCCCTGGTGATCACCGCCGCCATGCGGGCGCGCGAGCCCTGGCTGGACGAAGTGCTGCGCCTGGTGGCGCGGCGGGTGTTCGCCGAGGAGATCGGCAGCGCCGCCGCGGTCACGCGCCTGTCGGAAATCGTCTTCATCGAGGTCTTGCGGATCGGCGTCGAGCAGTGCGAGGAACTGAAGCGCATCGTCGATGCCTTCCGCGACCGCCAGATCGGCCGCGCTCTGCAACTCATCCACGCCCAGCCGGGCGATACCTGGACCGTCGACCGCCTGGCCGCCGAGGCCGGCATGTCGCGCAGCCGCTTCGCCGAACGCTTCAGCGCCCTGGTCGGGCAGGGCCCCATGGCCTATCTGGCCGACTGGCGCCTGCAGAAGGCCCTGGCGCTGCTGGAGCGGGGGCCGGCCAGCAGCGTGCAGCAGGTGGCCAGCCAGACCGGCTATAAGTCGCCGGCCGCCTTCAGCCGTGCCTTCACCGGCAAGTTCGGGGTCGCGCCCTCCGCCTACAGGCGCCGCACCGCCTGAGAGCCCTTCTGACGATTCTTTGCAGATCGTCCCGAATAGGCTGCCGTTTGTCCCGCTTTTTCCTGCGCGGATTGATCTATAGTCCTGCCCGACCCAATTTCCCCCTGTCGGCTGAAAAACGCCTCTGAGCTATGCCAGACAGGGGGGACCGCCCGTCCCGCGCGCCGCCGACCGCGCGGCGGGCAAGGCATCCCCTTACCCTCAAGGAAAGGAAAACCAGATGCCCCGCAAACTGCTTCTCACCAGCGTCGCCCTGCTCACGGCCGTGGCCGCGGGCTGCGCCTCTGCCGACGAGAAGGCCATGAACGACCTGGAGATCGCTCATACGGCCTACACCGCCGGTAACCTGGATATCCGCTATGCGCACTTGGCGCTGGCCGTGTCGGAAAACCAGATGGTGCGCGACTTCGCCGCCACCATGATCCGCGACCACACCGCGGTGAACGACGAGGCCGTGGCGCTGATCACCAAGCTGAACGTGACGCCCCAGGACAACGACCTGAGCCAGGCCCTGGTCAAGGGGGCTTCGGAAAAGCGCGCCGAGCTGATCGCCCTCAAAGGCCATGCTTTCGACTGCGCCTATGCCACCAACGAGCTGGGCTACCATCAGGTCGTCAACCAGACCGTCGAGGGCAGCTTCATTCCCCAGGCCACGGTACCGGAGCTGAAGAGCCTGCTGTCCGACGCGCTGGTGACCTTCAAGGTTCACGAAGGCCATGCCGAGAGCATGGTCACTTCGCTGAACTGCGGCTGAGTCATGGCGCGCACCGCCGTCACGGCGCTGCTCGCCCTGCTGTTCGCCGGGCTGGCGTTGGGAGGGCTCTCGGGCTCTTCCGGCGCCACCGGCGGCGGAGCGTCCCAGCTGCACCGCGTGGTCATCGAACGCTTCACCTTCCAGCCGCAACGCCTGGAGGTGCGGCCCGGCGACAGCGTCGAATGGGTGAACCGGGATCTCGCCCCGCATACCGCAAGCGCCGAAGACGGCGACTGGGACAGCGGCGAGCTCTCCAAGGAAGCCACCTTTCGCACCACCTTCAGCAGCGCCGGAGACTTCGCTTACTTCTGCGCCTTCCATCCCATGATGCGCGGCGAGATCGTCGTCGCACCCTGACCTCCCCCTCTCCAATCATAGGAAAACGACCATGACCCTGATCGATCATGCCAGCGTCGGCGTGCCCGACATCGCGGCCGCCCGCAAGTTCTACGACCCGCTGATGAAGGCCTTGGGCTGTGACTGCCTGGCCGCCCTCGACGGGCTTGCCGCCTACGGCACCACCGTGCCGCAGTTCGTCATCATCCTGCCCTTCGACAAGCAGGCGGCCAGCGCCGGCAACGGCACCCACATCTGCTTCGCCGCCGCCAGCCGCGAAGCGGTGGACGCCTTCTCGAAGGCCGCCCTGGACAACGGCGGCAGCGACGAAGGCGCGCCGGGCCCGCGCCCGGGCTACCCCAAGGCGGACGTCTATGCCGCCTTCGTGCGCGATCCCTTCGGCAACAAGCTGGAAGCCATCCACAACGGCTTCACCGCCTGACGGCGGCAGGGGGCTTCACCGCCTGACGGCGGCAGGGGGCTTCACCGCCTGACGGCGGCAGGGGGCTTCACCGCCTGACGGCGGCAGGAGCCTTGCCCCCTAAGGCCTGACTGAAGAGGTGGAGCTAGAAGCTCTCGACCCAGGGGCGCAGCTCCACCTCCCAGGTCCAGGCCGAGCGATGCTGGCGTGCCGCCTGGAAATAGGTCTCCGCGATGGCATCGGGGTCCAGCAGGGCGTCGCGGCCGTCATCGGGACGCGCCGCCGAGCGGATGCCGCCGTCGATGACGAAATGAACCACGTGAAGTCCCTGGGGCTGCAGCTCGCGGGCGAGCGACTGGGCAAGGCCCCGCAGGCCGAACTTGCCCATGGCGAAGGGCGCCGATCGCGGATAGCCCTTCACGCTGGCCGAGGCGCCGGTCAGCAGGATGGTGCCGCTGCCGCGCTCCAGCATCGGCGGCACCACGGCGTTGCAGACCAGATAGCCGCCGTAGCACGACACCAGCAGGGCCCGCTTCACCGCTTCGGGGTCGAGCTCCGTGAAAGGGCCGCGCTCGCGGCCTGAGGCATTGAAGAGCACCACATCCGGCACGCCCAGGTCCCGCGCCACCGCCCCTGCCATGGCGTCTACGCTCGCGCGCTCCGTGACGTCGCAGGGATAGGTCCCGGCATTCAGCTCGGCGGCCAGCGCGGCCAGCTTGTCGGTGTTGCGCGCCGCCAGCGCGATCCGCGCGCCATCCTTGGCGAAGCGCCGCGCCACCGAGGCGCTGAGCCCCTCTCCGGCGCCCACGATGAGAACGGTTTCGGCCATCGCTCAATCCTCCTTTCACATTGCGGCGGGGAAAAGCCGGGACGGGCCTTTGACGCGTCTCGGCCTCGCATTGCGCCGTCATCTCAATATCTAGGGGGCCGTGGCCCTCAGACCAGGGCTGTGTGCAACCGCCGGCCGCGGCAAATATATATATCGGGCACGATCAAATCGTGTAACAGATGCAGGATCGCCTCCTGGCGACGCCTGCGCCGCCTCCCAACCAGGCCTGCGCACCATCGGCCCGGGCCGTCATTCGAGGACGAGACGACGCGAAGGAAGAACGCCATGGCCGCGAAGAATAGCAACCCTCTGGAACTGGAAAGACAATTCTGCTTTGCCGTCTATTCGACGGCGCACGCGCTGAACCGCGCCTATAAGCCGCTGCTGGACCGCCTGGGCGTGACCTACCCGCAGTATCTCGTCCTGCTGGCGCTGTGGGAGGAGGACGGCCGCAGCGTCGGCAGCCTGGGCACTCAGTTGATGCTGGACTCCAGCACCCTGACGCCGCTGCTGAAGCGCATGGAGGCCGCCGGCCTGCTGCGCCGCGAGCGCAGCCGCGAGGACGAGCGGCAGGTTACCATCCGCCTGGCACCGAAGGGCCGGCGGCTGCGCGAGAAGGCAAAGACGGTGCCGAAGGCAGTCCAGGCCGCAACGCAATGCAGCGCCCGTGAGCTGGACCGGCTGCGCGAGCGCGTCGCGGCGGTGCGCGACGCCATCCTGGAGACGGTGGAGACGGATTAGGCAATCACCCCTTGGGCCGGATGCGCTGCAGCAGATCCCAGACCGGGATCGCGCTCAGGCCGCCGATGACCCCGGCGACGTAAGGCGGCAGGGCGAAACCGAAGACGGCGTTCCAGATCAGGCCGGCGATGTAGCTCGCCGCCAGCATCACCAGGATCGTGATGAGAAGACGCTGCCAGAGCGGCAGGCGTGGCTGGGACATGACATGACCTCTCGGCGGGAAAGGGGCCTTCTTTGTCCGACGCTTTGCCCCTTCCTGTCAAACGGGGCCTGTCAAACGACCTTGCAGGCTGGAACGGGGCCGGCATGGCAATCGCCGCGCCCGCGCCTATATCTTGGAGTCTTCCCGCCGCGCGAGGCCCCATGCCGCAAGACACCGCACCGCCCCTGCCCAGCTTCTTCGTGCCGCACGGCGCCGGCCCCTGCTTCTTCATGGACTGGTCGCCGCCGGACGCCTGGGACCGCATGGCCGCCTATCTGCGCGGGCTGGCCGCCGGGCTGCCGGCACGGCCAAAGGCGGTGCTGGTGGTCTCCGCCCACTGGCTGGCGCCGGCCTTCACCGTCACCAGCGCCGCCGCGCCGGAGCTGATCTTCGACTACTACGGCTTTCCGCCGCACACCTATCAGCTGACCTATCCGGCCCCGGGCGATCCGGCGCTGGCCGCGCGGATCGCCGCCCTGCTGCAGGACGCGGGGCTGCCCGCCGCCGAGGACGACAAGCGCGGCTTCGATCACGGCGTCTTCATTCCGCTGAAGCTGGTCCTGCCCGAGGCCGATGTGCCGGTGGTGGCGCTGTCTCTGCGCGCCGACCTGGACCCGGCCGCGCACCTGGCCGCCGGGCGCGCCCTGGCGCCGCTGCGCGGGGAAGGCGTGCTGATCCTCGGCTCGGGCATGAGTTTCCACAACATGCGCGGCTACGGCGATCCGCGCTTCACCGCGCCCTCGGAGAGCTTCGACGCCTGGCTGACGGAGCATGCCGCCGACCCGGCGGCCCGCGCGCAGGCGCTGGCGGCCTGGACCGAGGCCCCGGGCGGCCTGGAATCCCACCCACGCGGGCAGGAGGAACACCTGCTGCCCCTCATGGTCGCGGCCGGCGCCGGCGGCCCCGGGCGGCGCGACTTCACCGACCGGGTCATGGACGTGGCGCTCTCGGCCTTCCGCTTCGACTGACCTCCCGCCAACCCCGCCCGGCGCATAGCCGCCCTGCGTCGCGCGGACGGTGCAAAGACGGGTCAAGTCGTGCTATCGAACCGCCGCATCATAAGCGTGCGGCCGGGAAAGGCCGTGTTCGCAACAGGGCCTGTTCTGGGAGTTCCACCGTGACCGAGACCATCTGCATTTCCCCCGTCGACAACAGCGAAGTCGCGCGCCGCCCGGTGGCCGGCGACGGCCAGGTGGAGGCGGCCTTCTCGCAGGCCCGCCGAGCCCAGCGCGACTGGGCACGCCTGCCCATCGCCGAGCGCGCGCGCTACTGCAACGCGCTGACCGACGCCATGCTGGCCATGAAGGACGACATCATCCCGGAGCTGGCCTGGCAGATGGGCCGTCCGGTGAGGTTCGGCGCCGGCGAGCTGGGCGGCTTCGAGGAGCGCGCCCGCGGCATGATCGGCATCGCCGAGCAGTCCCTCGCCCCGGTGGTCCCCGACCCCAAGGACGGCTTCAAGCGCTACATCAAGCGCGAGCCCCTGGGCGTGGTGCTGACCATCGCACCCTGGAACTTTCCCTACCTGACGGCGGTGAACTCCATCGTCCCGGCGCTGATGGCCGGCAACGCCGTGGTGCTGAAGCACGCCGCCCAGACGCTGCTGGTGGGCGAGCGCTTCCAGCAGGCCGCCGACAAGGCGGGCCTGCCCGAAGGCCTCTTCACCAACCTCTGCCTCAGCCACGGCCAGGTGAGCAAGATCATCGCCGCGCGCCTCGCCGACCAGGTGAACTTCACCGGCTCGGTCGAGGCCGGCAAGGTGATCGAGCAGGCCGCCGCCGGCCAGTTCATCGGCGTCGGGCTGGAGCTCGGCGGCAAGGACCCGGCCTACGTGCGCGCCGACGCCGACATCGACTTCGCCGCCGAGAACATCATGGACGGCGCCTTCTTCAATTCCGGCCAGTCGTGCTGCGGCATCGAGCGCGTCTACGTGCACGACAGCCTCTTCGACCCCTTCGTCGAGAAGTTCGTCGAGCTGACCCGCGGCTATGTGCTGGGCGATCCGCTGGACCCCGAGACCACCCTCGGGCCCATGGTGAAGACCTCGGCCGCCGACTTCGTGCGCGGCCAGATCGCCGCCGCCGTGCAGGCCGGCGCCACCGCCCACCTGGACCCCCGGGATTTCGCGGCCAACAAGGACGGCACGCCTTACCTGGCCCCGCAGGTGCTGACGGGCGTCACCCACGACATGTCGGTGATGCGGGACGAGAGCTTCGGCCCGGTGGTCGGCATCATGAAGGTCTCCGGCGACGAGGAAGCCGTGCGCCTGATGAACGATTCCGACTTCGGCCTGACCGCCTCGATCTGGACCCGGGACCTGGCCGCGGCGGAGGCCATCGGCGGCGAGGTCGCGACCGGCACGGTGTTCATGAACCGCGCCGACTACCTGGACCCCATGCTGGCCTGGACCGGCGTGAAGGACACCGGACGCGGCGCCACCCTGTCCCAGGTCGGCTACGAGATGCTGACCCGGCCCAAGTCCTTCCATCTGCGCCATACGGCGTAGATCAAGAATACAGTCTTATTCGTCGGCAACACTGCGGGGATCGAAGGGCAGGTCGCCCAGCTCACGCTGGGTCATCGCCCGCAGAGCCGGATGGGCCAGAGGATCGCGCCGCCAGTCGGCCTCGCAGGCGGTCCGCGGGGTGCACCGCGGCCGTCCAGGGAAGCCGGGCCAGCGCAGCCAGGGGATCTGAATGCTCCAAACCATGGCTATAATTTTCTAATAGACCTATACCTATTTCACTGCCGTTTTTCACTGAACCTCTATAGATTTTCTATATGAGTGAGCTGTCGCGCCTGCATCTCAACGCGCTCCGGGCGGTGGAGGCCGCCGGCCGCCTGGGCAGCCTGACCGCCGCCGCCGAGGAGCTGGGCGTGTCCCTGGGCGCGGTCAGCCAGCAGGTGCTGAAGGCCGAGGCCCAGCTGGGCCAGGCCGTCTTCGTCCGCGGCCCCAAGGGCCTGGAGCCGACCGCCTTCGGCGGCCAGGTGCTGGCACACCTGCATGAGGGCTTCCGTCACCTGACCGCGGCGGCGGCGCTGGGCCGCGACGAGACGGCCAACACCCTCACCGTCTCTGTGCCGCCGATCCTGGCCGCCAAATGGCTGGTCCCGCGTCTCAGCCGCTTCACCAAACGGGCACCGGAACTGAGGCTGCGCATCGACGCCTCCACCGGGCTGACCGACCTGGACCACGCCGGCATCGACCTGGCGGTGCGGATCGGCAGCGGCAGCTGGCCCGGCGTCACGGTGGCGCACCTGCTGGACCAGGTGGTGTTCCCCCTGTGCAGCCCGGCGCTCGCCGAATCCCTGACCCGGCCCGAGGACCTGGCCCGGATTCCGGTGCTGCGCGACCGTGGCGCCATGTTCACCTGGGAGGCCTGGCTGGCGCCGGAGGGGCTGAGCGGCCTGGAGCTGACCGAGGGGCCGCTCTACTCGGACGCCGGCCTCTGCCTGCAGGCGGCCATCGCCGGGCAAGGCGTCTTCCTGGCTTGGCCGACCCTGGCCGCCTATGCCCTCGCCGAGGGCCAGCTGGTGGCGCCCTTTCCCGGCCGCCACAAGACCGGCTACGCCTATTGGCTGGTGACTTCGGCGCAGCGCCCGAAGGCCGCCAAGGTGCAGAAGTTCGAGGCCTGGCTGCGCGAGGAATTCGCCGCCTTCGCCGAAGATGATGAAGCGCCCTGAGCCCCGGGCCGGAGATCACCCCGAAACGCAAAAGGCGGCCCGAAGGCCGCCTCTTTTGCATCTGCCCTCTCCCGAAGGAGGGGAATTGGAGCGGGCGATGAGATTCGAACTCACGACCCCAACCTTGGCAAGGTTGTGCTCTACCCCTGAGCTACGCCCGCACCGGAAGCGGGGAAATACCCGCTTTCTGAGGACTTTGCAAGCCCCTCTTTGAAGGGACTGCAGGCCACCCGCGAAGGGGCCGGAGGCCAGACTAGGCGCTGAGTGCTACCCAAGGCTTAAGGGCCCGGAAAACAGGGCGAAAGCGGCTGAAAATCGCCCCGGCCCGTGCCCCGCAGGGTGACAAAGAGGCGCCAGTCTGCTACGGCCCCAGGCGACGAACGGCTCAAGAAAAAGGCTCCGGAAGAGGTGGAAGATCATGCCCGAGACTGAGAGCGCCACGGACGCGCTGCCGACCTCGCCCGAGGCGCTGCTGGCGCGCCTGGACGAGCTGGGCATCGCGGCGCGGACCGTGGCCCACCCGCCGGTCTACACGGTGGAAGAAGCCAAGGCCCTGCGCGGCGAGCTGCCCGGCGCCCACATCAAGAACCTCTTCCTGCGCAACAAGAAGGGCAGGATGTGGCTGGTCACCTGCCTGGAGGACCGTGAGGTCGACCTGAAGGCCCTGGGACAGCGCCTGGAGGCGGGCCGCTTCTCCTTCGGCAGCGCCGAGCGCCTGATGACCTATCTGGGCGTGCTGCCCGGTTCGGTGACACCCTTCGCGGTGACCAACGACAAGGGCTGCGAGGTCACCATGGTGCTGGACAGCGGCGTCATGGAGAGGGGGCCCGTAAACTGCCACCCGCTGGTCAACACCATGACCACCGCCGTCTCTCCGGAGGACCTGATCCGCTTCCTGGAGGCCGAGGGCCACGCGCCCCTAATGTTGGATATGGGCGGCGCCGGCTAGCACCGGACACCCTTGCGGGCGGGTGGGCTTGCCCTCGGACCCGAAAGCCGCCATTTATGGTGTGGAACTGCCCGCAGCGGCCGGAAAATCCGGCGGCGGGCCTCAAATCAGCAGGCAGGACGGAAGACAAGCATGGAACCGATCATCGGCGGACCGAACGGCCCTGGCGGCCCTGGAGCCCCGGCGCAAGCCGGCGCCGACGTTATCAAGGACAGCGATCAGCAGGCCTTCGCCCAGGACGTCATCGACGCCTCCATGACGGCGCCGGTCATCGTCGACTTCTGGGCCCCCTGGTGCGGTCCCTGCAAGCAACTGGGCCCGATGCTGGAGAGCGCGGTCAGAGCCGCCGGCGGCGCCGTGCGCATGGTCAAGATCAACGTCGACGAAAACCAGCAGCTTGCCGCCCAGCTGCGCATCCAGTCGATCCCCACGGTCTACGCCTTCTTCCAGGGCCAGCCGGTCGACGGCTTCCAGGGCGCGCAGCCGGAAAGCGAGATCAAGGCCTTCGTCGAGCGCCTGCGCAAGGCCGGCGCCGCGGGCCAGGGGCCGAGCCCCATCGAGCAGGCCATCGAGCAGGCCCAGGGCGCGCTGGAAGCCGGCGAGGCCGACACCGCCGCGGCCATCTTCGGCCAGGTCCTGCAGCACGACGCGGAGAACGCCGAGGCCCTGGCCGGGCTGATCGCCTGCTACCTGGCCAAGGGCGAACTGGAAACCGCACGCGAGGTCTACGAAGGCCTGGACGACAAGCTGCGCGCCAACCCCGCCTTCGCCTCCGTCGCCGCGCAGATCAATCTGCAGGAGCAGGCCGCCGAGGCCGGCGAGATCCCGGCGCTGATGGAAAAGGTCGCCGCCGACCACAACGACCATCAGGCGCGCTTCGACCTGGCCATGGCCCTGCAAGGCGCCAACCAGCGCCAGGCCGCCGCCGACGAGCTGCTGGAGATCATCCGCCGCGACCGCAACTGGAACGAAGAGGGCGCGCGCAAGCAGTTGGTCACCCTCTTCGAAGCTTGGGGCCCGACCGACCCGCTGACCATCGAAACCCGGCGGCGCCTGTCGTCCCTGCTGTTCGCCTGACCCCGCTTTGGCATAGCCAGATGTTGTTATGAGCCGCACCGCCTTCGATCCCGCTTTCGAGGACCTGCCGAAAGTTCTGCCGATCTTTCCGCTGGACGGCGTGCTGCTGCTGCCCGGAGGACGCCTGCCGCTCAACATCTTCGAACCGCGCTATCTGGCGATGTTCGACGACGCCATGGCGAGCAACCGGCTGATCGGCATGATCCAGCCCTGCGACGAATGCCGCGGCGAGAAAGCGCCGAAGGTCTACGAGACCGGCTGCGTCGGCCGCGTGACCTCCTTCAACGAAACCGACGACGGCCGCTACCTGGTGACGCTGTCGGGCCTGATCCGCTTCGACGTGGCGCGCGAGCTGCCGGCCGGCAGCTACCGACTGGTGGAGCCGGACTACGCGCGCTTCGCCGAGGACATGGAAGAAGACAAGGGCGAGATCGACCGCGAGCGCCTGATGAAGGTCTTGAACGCCTACTTCGAGGCCAACTCCATCGAAGGCGACTGGGAGGCCATCGAACAGACCAGCGACGAGCGCCTGGTGACTTCGCTGGCGATGATCTGTCCGCTGGGTGCGCCGGAGAAGCAGGCGCTGCTGGAGTCCATGACGCTGACCGAGCGCGCCGAGGCGCTGACCGCCATCATGGAAATGGCCACCCACGACCACGACGGCGCCACCGAAACCAAGCACCACTGACCGCAAGTCCCCGCGGAGATATCAGGAACAGGCCCATGACCCACACCGTCGATCCGAAGCTGCTGGAAATCCTGGTCTGCCCGCTGACCAAGGGGCCGCTGGAATACGATGCCGAAGCCCAGGAGCTGATCAGCCGACAGGCGCACCTGGCCTACCCGATCCGCGACGGCATTCCGATCATGCTGGTCGACGAGGCCCGCCAGATCGATGACTGACGGGGCGGCGAGCAACGGGGCGGCGGGCGGCGGCAAGACCCTGCGGGAAGAGGCCGCCCAGGACTTCGACACCGAGCACTGGCCGACGGAAATCCGCTACAGCGCCGCGGACAAGACGCTGCATGTCGCCTTCGACAACGGCGCGGCCTTCGCCTACCCGGCCGAGCTGCTGCGCGTCGAAAGCCCCTCGGCCGAAGTGCAGGGCCACGGGGCCGGACAGAAGCAGACCGTCGCCGGACGCCGCCACGTCGGCATCATGGAGATCGTGCCGGTGGGCAACTACGCGGTGCGCATCAAGTTCGACGACCTGCACGACAGCGGCATCTTCTCCTGGCAGTACCTCTACCGCCTGGGCCGCGACAAGGACGCCCTGTGGCAGGCCTACCTCGAGTCCCTGGAAGCGCGCGGCTTAAGCCGCGACCCCTGACAACCAGACCTGAACGCTGGCCTGATTCCGCCGCCCGCCGCGTCGCGGGAGGGCAAGACTGGCCCGCCCCCTGTGCCAAGCTGAGGCGCCGCTTCAGTCAGGAGGGAAAGCCAAATCATGGCGCCCGACAGCCTGCGTCCCGAGAGCCTAACACACAGCCCCGTCGATCTGCCGGCGCTGCGCGCCTGGCGCCTCGATCGCCTGCGCGAAGAGCTGAAGGCGCGCGACTATGCCGGCGCCCTGCTCTACGACCCCATCAACGTCCGCTATGCCTGCGACGCCCGCAACATGGCGGTGTGGTGCCTGCACAACGCCGTGCGCTATGTCTTCGTGCCGACAGAGGGGCCGCTGGTGCTCTTCGACTTCCACAACTGCGGCCACCTCTCCGCCGGCAACGAGGTCATCGCCGAGGTGCGCCCGGCCATCGCCTGGCATTACTTCGCCGCCGCGGAGCGCGGCGCGGAGCTGGCCGGGCGCTGGGCGGCGGAGATCGCCGGGCTGGTCGCGTGCCACGGCGGCGGCAACCGGCGCCTTGCCGTCGACAAGTGCGACTTCCGCGGCATCGACGCGCTGCGCGCCCAAGGCGTCGCGGTCTGCGACGGCCAGGAAGTGCTGGAGCGCGCGCGCCGCCTGAAAGGGCCGCAGGAGATCGCCTGCCTGCGCGCCTCGGTTGCCGTCTGCGCCGAGGCCATGGGCGCGATGCGCGCGGCCCTGACCCCCGGCATGAGCGAGAACGAGCTGTGGTCGATCCTGAACCAGGTAAACGCCGCGCGCGGCGGCGAGTGGATCGAGACAAGGCTGCTGGCCGCCGGCGGGCGCAGCAATCCCTGGTTCCACGAATGCGGCGAGGGGATCATCGAGGCCGGAGACATGGTCAGCTTCGACAGCGACATGATCGGCCCCCACGGCTACTGCGCCGACGTTTCGCGCGCCTTCCTCTGCGGCGACGGCAGGCCCCGCGACGAACAACGCCGCCTCTATCGCCTAGCCGCCGAGCAAATCCACTTCAACATGGACTTGCTGCGGCCCGGCCTCGGCTACCGCGAACTGGCCGAGCGCGCCTGGAAGCTGCCGGCGAGCTGCCAGGCCAACCGCTATTCCGTCGTGGTGCACGGCGTCGGGCTCTGCGACGAGTACCCCTCCGTGGTCTATCTGCAGGACTACGACGCCGCCGGCTATGACGGCGTCTTCGAGGCCGGCATGGCGGTCTGCGTCGAGAGCTACATCGGCGAGGAAGGCGGCCACGAAGGCGTCAAACTGGAGCAGCAGGTGCTGATCACCGAGACCGGTGTGGAGCTGCTGTCGACCTTCCCCCTGGAAGAGGCGTTGCTGGGCCGCGAGATCTAGAGGGCTCCGCCCTTCATCCCCTTTTACTAAAGGGACTCGCCCTTCACCAGGCGCGGCAGGTCGCCGACCAGGCCCATGGCGTGGCGCATGAAGAAGCGCTTCAGCGGCGGCACGCGGTCGACCGCGGCGAGGCCCAGGTCGCGCAGCAGACGCAGCGGCGGCAGGTCGTTGGAGAACAGCCGATTCAGGGAATCCGTCGCGGCGATGAGCGCCATGTTGTCGAAGCGCCGCCAGCGCTGGTAGCGCTCCAGCACCGTGGCGTCGCCGATGTCGAGGCCGAGGCGGCGGGCATCGACGATGCATTCGGCCAGCGCCGCCACGTCGCGCAGGCCGAGGTTCAGGCCCTGCCCGGCGATGGGGTGGATGCCGTGCGCCGCGTCGCCGATCAGCGCCAGGCGCGTGTCGATATAGCGCTCGGCGTGCAGCAGCGACAGCGGGTAGGACCAGCGCCGCCCGCCCCACAGCGACAGCCGGCCCAGGGAGTCGCCGAAGCGGCGCTGCAGTTCCGCAGCGAAGGCCGCATCGTCCAGCGCCATCATGGCCGGGATCAGGCGGCGCTTTTCGGTCCACACCAGCGAGGAGCGGTGAACCGGCTTGCCGCTCTCGTCGGGCGCGTCGGTCATCGGCAGCAGCGCGAAGGGACCCGAGGGCAGGAAGTGCTCGTGCGCCACGCCGTGGTGCGGCCGGCTGTGGGCGACGGTGGCGACGATGCCCGTCTGGCCGTAGTCGATCTCCATCGCCTTGATGCCCGCCGCCTCGCGCTGCGCCGAGCGGCGCCCGTCGGCGGCGACCAGCAGGCGCGCCTTGATCAGCGCGCCGTCGGCCAGGCGCGCTTCAACGCCGCCCTGCCGGCGCGTCACCTCGGCAAGCTGCGCCGGGGCGCGCAGATCAAGCGCCTTCAACGCCCGCACGCGGTCCAGGCAGGCGCGGCGGATCGCCGTGTTTTCGACGATGTGGCCCAGCGGCCGGGCCGCCGCCGGATCCGCGGCCACGTCCCCGCTGGCGAAGTGCAGGTGCAGAGCCGAGGCGCCGCCCCGCCGCAAGGTACCTAACCGTCCGTCGGAGATGCGGATGTCGAGGATCGGCGCCGCCGCCGGCAGCATGCCCGGCCACAGCCCCAGCACCTCCAAGGCCTGCTGCGAACCGCGGGCGATGGCCGAGGAGCGGCCGTCGAAGGCTTCCTCGCGGAACAGCGCCGGGTCCTGGTGATCGACGGCCACCACCTCCAGGCCGGCCTCGGCCAGGGCCACGGCGAAGGTCAGGCCGACCATGCCGCCCCCGACGACCAGCACTTCGACATCCCGCGCCGCCGTTTTCGAGGCTGCCTCGCCCTGTGCCATGATTTCCTTCCTTTCCCGCAGAGACCGCAGCTTTACGCCCCGGGGCGGGCTTGTCCAGACACCGCTTGTCGCAGGCCGCCGCGCGCCCCCTTGCGCCGGCCCGCGGCGTTAGAATGCACATTTTTTAATCATGCTGTGATTTGTGCACAACAATTCATCTTACCTGATCGCGATTGCCGGCCCGGCGTGTTGGTGGGAGTCGCCCGGAACGGTGGATTCCCGCCGTTTTCCCGCCGCCGGTGCCATTTGGCACGCTTCTTGACTCTGCAAGGTCCGGGAGCCGGCGTTTTTTGGGCGGCGGCACAGCTATCTGGGTTCGGCCCGGCGGGCGGCACAACTGCACCGGGGACCGCCTGGAGCTCACCGGTGCGACAGCGGAAGAGGGGATACCGGCGCATGAAGATGGTGATGGCCATCATCAAGCCGTTCAAGCTGGATGATGTGAGAGAAGCCCTCACGGGGATTGGAATCGAAGGCCTGACGGTCAGCGAAGTGAAAGGCTACGGCCGCCAGAAGGGTCAGACCGAAATCTACCGCGGCGCGGAGTACTCGGTGAACTTTCTTCCCAAGGTGAAGATCGAGGTCGCCGTGTCCGACGACACCGTCGGGCAGGTGGTGGAGACCATTCAGAACTCGGCCAATACCGGCCGGATCGGGGATGGAAAAATCTTTGTTCTCGACGTCGGCCACGCCGTGCGCATCCGCACCGGCGAGACCAACTCCGAGGCTCTGTAGGAGGGATTCAGGGATATGAAAGTCATGGGTACTTCTCTTGGCCGCGTGTCGGGCGGCCGCAGGCTTGGCCTGGCGGGCCTGGCCGCCGCAGCCGTGCTGGCCGCCAGCGCGCCGGCCCGCGCGGAGGTCTCCGCCGAGACGGCCTTCGTCTTCAACACCTTTTCGTTCCTGGTGAGCGGCTTCCTGGTCATGTGGATGGCCGCCGGTTTCGCGATGCTGGAATCCGGGCTGGTGCGCACCAAGAACACCGCCACCATCTGCCTGAAGAACATCGCGCTCTATTCGGTCGCCGGCATCATGTACTACGTCATCGGCTACAACCTGATGTACGTCGATGTCTCGGGCTTCATCGGCTCCTTCAGCCTGCTCTACAACACCAGCCCCGCGGAACTGGCCCTGCTGGGCGCCGACGAGGCGACGCCGGAGCTGATCGCTGCGGTGACCGACAACGGCTACTCGGTGATGTCCGACTGGTTCTTCCAGATGGTCTTCGTCGCCACGGCGGCCTCGATCGTCTCCGGCACCCTGGCCGAACGCATCAAGTACTGGCCCTTCATGATCTTCGTGGTCATCCTGACCGCCTTCCTCTACCCGATCCAGGGCTCCTGGACCTGGGGCGGCGGCTGGCTCAGCGCCATGGGCTTCTCCGACTTCGCCGGCTCGACCATCGTCCACTCCGTGGGCGGCTGGGCGGCGTTGACCGGCGCCGTCATCCTGGGCCCCCGCAAGGGCAAGTTCGGCGCCGACGGCTCGGTCCACCCGATGCCGGGCGCCAACCTGCCGCTGGCGACCCTGGGCACCTTCATCCTGTGGCTCGGCTGGTTCGGCTTCAACGGCGGCTCGCAGCTCGCCCTGGGCTCGGCCCTCGACGCCGCGGCCATGGCCATCGTCTACGTCAACACCAACATGGCCGCCTGCGCCGGCGTGGTCGCCGCGATGGCGCTGACCCAGATCATCTACAAAAAGATCGACCTGACCATGGCGCTGAACGGCGCCATCGCCGGCCTGGTCGCGATCACCGCCGGCCCGGACCTGCAGAACCACTTCCTGTCGATCGTCGTCGGCGGCATCGGCGGCGCGCTGGTGGTCTTCGCCGTGCCGCTGATCGACAAGCTGAAAATCGACGACGTGGTCGGCGCCATCTCCGCCCACCTGGTGGCCGGCGTCTGGGGCACCCTCGCGGTCGGCATCTTCGGCTCCGGCAGCCTGGTGACGCAGGTCGTCGGAATCGCCGCCGTCGGCGTCTTCATGATCGTCACCAGCACCATCGTCTGGCTGAGTCTGAAGCACACGGTCGGCATCCGCGTCGACGAGGAGGCCGAGGAGATGGGCCTCGACAAGGCGGAGCTGGGGATGGAGGCCTATCCCGAGTTCGGCCACGGTTCGCAATCGCTTTAGAGGGACTTCCCTCTAACCGGGTTTCACCGAAACCCGTCCGATAATCGGCTTCCTGCTGGAATACGATTATCCTCTGCCAAGACTGGGCCTGGGAGCCATCGCTCCCAGGCCCTCTTTTTTGCCCGTTTTTTCGCCGCATTTCGGCACTAGCCTGGCCTTTCCCCCGCGTCCGGGCCGCGGCCGCCAAGGCTTGTCGCGCCTAGGCCGCACGGATAGAATCCGGTGGAGTCGTTTGCGTTCTGTACCCTCGTGCAACGAGGCGCCGCGCCGCCGTGGACATCGCCACCGGCTTAGGCAGCCCGGCCGACGACGCCCCCACCGGGAAATCGGGGGAGAAATCCCGGGAGCAGCTCCAGGAAACCATTCGGAACCGACGCGTCTTGTCCGATCGCCGCAGTTTTCAAGCCTTCCACCCCTTCGCCAGGTTGAGCCGCCTGCTGGACTCCCATCCCGCGGGCCACGACAGGCCGATCCTGCTGTCCATCGGCGAGCCGAAGAACCAGCCCCCGGCCTTCGTGACCGAGGAGATCGCCGCCGCGGCGACGAAATGGTCGAGCTATCCGCCGCCGCGCGGCACCCCGCAATACAACGGCGCCTGCGCCGACTGGCTGACCCGGCGCTACGGCCTGCCCCGGGGCATGATCGACCCGCAACGCCACGTCCTGCCGCTGCCGGGCAGCCGCGAGGGCCTGTTCTTCGCCGTGCTGTCGGCGGTGCAGGACCACCAAGGCGCCGCGCCGCCGGTCGTCCTCATGCCCAATCCCTTCTACCACGTCTACGCCGGCGCGGCCGTGGCCATGAGCGCCGAGCCGGTCTTCGTGCCGGCGACCGCCGAGACCGGCTTCATGCCGGACTACGGCGCGCTCGATCCCGCGCTGCTGGACCGCGCGGTCTTCTGCTTCCTGAACTCCCCGGCCAACCCCCAGGGCGCGGCGGCGGACCGCGGCTACCTGGCCCGCCTCGTCGCGCTGGCGCGCCGCCACGACTTCATCGTCGCTTTCGACGAATGCTATGCGGAGATCTACGACACCACGCCGCCGGCCGGGGTCCTGGAAGTCGTCGCCGAGAGCGGCGGCGCGCTGGACCACGTCCTGGCTTTCCACTCTCTCTCCAAGCGGTCCTCGGCGCCGGGGCTGCGCTGCGGTTTCGCCGCCGGCGACCCCGCCCTGATCGACAAGCTGGACGCCGCCCTGCGCGTCGGCGGCGCCGGCGTGTCCCTGCCGATCCTCGCCGCCGGCACCCGGCTGTGGCGCGAGGAGGCCCACGTCGAGGCCAACCGCGACTACTACCGCCGCAACTTCGCGCTGGCCGAGCGCATCCTCGGCAACCGCTTCGGCTTCCGCAAACCCGATGGCGGCTTCTTCCTGTGGCTCGACGTCGGCGACGGCGAGGCCGCGGCGCTGAAGCTGTGGCGCGAGGCCGGCGTGCGCGTCGTGCCCGGCGGCTACATGAGCGAGCCCGGCCCCGACGGCGTCAATCCCGGGGCGCGCTACATCCGCGTCGCCCTGGTCTACGACGCCGCGACCACCGAGGAAGGCCTGAACCGCATCGTCGAAGTTCTTGGCGACGGGGTGCCGGAGGATGGGGCGCCGGGCGACGGCACGGCGGCCGGGCGCGCCGCGCCGCAGACTGCGGCGGCGGAGGGCTAGGCCATGGTTCTGCGCTCCAACAGCTCCCCCCGCGAAGGGCGCACCACGCTGCTGCCCAGCGGCACCAACGAGTTCTTCAGGAAGCGCGCCATCGAACTGGGCGGCGGCATCCTCTCGGTCTTCGCCTTCGCGCTGCTGCTCGCCTGCCTGACCTACGACCCGCGGGACCCGTCGTGGAACGATTCAACCGGCGGAGCCGTAAGCAACCCGCTGGGGGTCTTCGGCTCCTACAGCGCCGACGTCATGATGCAGTCCCTCGGCATGGCCGCCCTGCTGGCGCCGCTGGTGCTCTTCGCCTGGGGCTGGCGTCTGCTGCGCGAACGCCGGCTGCCGACACGCTGGTGGTGGCGCCTGGCCGCCTTCCCCGCCGGCCTCGTCGCACTGGCCATGGCGCTCGAGTCCTTCCCGCGCCCGGGCACCTGGCCGCTGGACAACAAGCTGGGCGGCTTCGTCGGCAACCTGGCGCTGGGACAGATCCATGACCTGACGGCACTGCCGGTCTGGCTGCTGGCCCTCATCGCCTTCCCGCTCGGCCTCGCCGCGCTGTTCTTCGCCCTGGGCCTGACGCCGGCGGAGTGGCGTCTGCTGCGCGGCGGCGCGGCCTGGGTCTTCGGCGGCGCGCGCCGCGGCCTGATCAGCGCCATGGAACGCCAGAAAGCCGTCGAGCCGGGCGAGGCGCGGGCCGCCGCCCGGCGTCAGCGCCGCGAGCCGATCCTGGACGAAGACATGGAGGACGACGGCGGCGACACCCTGGCCCCGGCCCTGCGCCGGGCGGCCGCGCGCGCCGACGACGAGGAAGACGCCGAGCTGATCGCCGCGCCGCGCAAGAAGGCCACGCCCGGCAAGCGCGCCAGGTCGGCCGCCCAGGGACGCCTCGACCTGGGCCCGACCGGCGTCTACGAAACGCCGCCGCTGACCTTGCTGGACCTGCCCAAGGGCGCCGGCAGGGGCGAGGGCCTGAACCGCGACGCCTTGGAGAAGAACGCCCGCCTGCTGGAGACGGTGCTGGAGGACTTCGGCGTGCGCGGCGAGATCGTCAAGGTGCGCCCCGGCCCGGTGGTCACCCGCTACGAGCTGGAGCCGGCGCCGGGCACCAAGACCAGCCGCGTGATCGGCCTGGCCGACGACATCGCCCGCTCCATGAGCGCGGTCTCGGTGCGCGTCGCCGTGGTGCCGGGCGACAGCGTCATTGGCATCGAACTGCCCAACGCCAAGCGCGAGACGGTCTACCTGCGCGAGCTGCTGGCGGCGGAGGACTACGAGAAGAACAGCGGCAAGCTGCCGCTGGTTCTGGGCAAGGACATCGGCGGCAATCCCTCGCTGGTCGACCTGGCGCGCATGCCCCACCTGCTGGTCGCCGGTACCACCGGTTCGGGCAAATCGGTGGCGATCAACGCCATGATCCTGTCGCTGCTCTACCGCCTGGGTCCCGACCGCTGCAAGTTCATCATGGTCGACCCCAAGATGCTGGAGCTGTCCGTCTACGACGGCATTCCGCACCTGCTGGCCCCGGTGGTGACCGAGGCCAAGAAGGCCGTGGTGGCGCTGAAGTGGACGGTGCGCGAAATGGAGGAGCGCTACCGCGCCATGTCGCGCCTGGGCGTGCGCAACCTGGAGGGCTACAACGCGCGCGTCGAGGAGGCACGGCGCAAGGGCGAGGTGCTGACCCGCAAGGTGCAGACCGGCTTCGACCCGGAGACCGGCCAGCCGATCCACGAAGAAGAACCCTTCGACCTGGAGCCGCTGCCGCTGATCGTGGTGGTGGTCGACGAACTGGCCGACCTCATGCTGGTCGCCGGCAAGGACGTGGAGGCGGCGATCCAGCGCCTGGCGCAGATGGCGCGCGCCGCCGGCATCCACCTGATCGTCGCGACCCAGCGCCCTTCGGTGGACGTCATCACCGGCACCATCAAGGCGAACTTCCCGACGCGTATTTCCTTTCACGTGACCTCGAAGATCGACAGCCGCACCATCCTGGGCGAGCAGGGCGCCGAGCAGCTTCTGGGCCAGGGCGATATGCTTTACATGGCCCAGGGCGGGCGCATCCTGCGCGTGCACGGGCCGCTGGTCACCGACCAGGAAGTCGAAGACGTGGTCGCCTTCTTGAAAAAGCAGGGGGAGCCTTCCTACATCGAAGCCATCACCGACGAGGGCGAGATGGATCTCGACGGCGGTGGCGGCGGCGGCGGCCTGGGCGGCGAGAGCAGCGGCGACGACCTCTACGACCGGGCGGTGGCGGTGGTGCTGCAGCACCGCAAGGCCTCGACCAGCTTCGTGCAGCGTCACCTGCAGATCGGCTACAACCGCGCCGCGCGCATCATCGAACGCATGGAGGCCGAAGGTTTGATCTCAGCAGCGAACCACGTGGGCAAGCGCGAAGTGCTGCCGCCGGGCGGCGGCGAGGTATGACGGCGCGCACAGATCTGCGCCGGCGTCTGCTGGGCGCCTTGGGCGCCGCTGCGCTGCTGCTGGGAGCCGCCCCGGCGGGCCTGGCCGAAAGCCGCGCGCAGACCGCCGCGCTGTCGCCCGACGACGTCGCCGCGGTGAGCCGCGTCGAGCGCTATCTGAACGAGATCCAGACCATGCAGGCGCGCTTCGTGCAGGTCTCCTCCAACGGCGCCTACGCCGAGGGCGAGGTCTACCTGGACCGGCCCGGGCACCTGCGCTTCGACTACGACCCGCCGACCCCGGTGCTGATGATCGCCAACGGCTTGTCGCTGCTCTACTACGACAAGGAACTGAAGGAGGCGACTTTCCTGCCGCTGTGGGAAACGCCCCTATGGTTCCTGATCCGCGAGGAAGTGCGCCTGGACGAGAACGTCGAGATCGTCGCCATCGAGGAAGCGCTGGGCACCCTGCGCCTGACCCTGCGCGACGCCGACACGCCGGACGGCGGCGCAGTCACTCTCATCTTCAGCGAC
The DNA here is from genome assembly GCF_039839785.1 of Pelagibius sp. CAU 1746. Classification (NCBI taxonomy): domain Bacteria; kingdom Pseudomonadati; phylum Pseudomonadota; class Alphaproteobacteria; order Rhodospirillales; family Rhodovibrionaceae; genus Pelagibius; species Pelagibius sp. CAU 1746. The sequence goes on along the minus strand of NZ_JBDOQT010000001.1, from coordinate 745,310 downwards.
GACCCCTTGATCCTGAAGAAGTGGGAGATCACCGATCCCCAGGGCATCGAGACGCAGGTGTCGCTGGTCAATCCGGTCTTCGGCGTGGAGGTCGATCCCGACCTCTTCAAGACCGGCGACCTGGAAGTCTGGCAGGGCGGCAGGAACCAGGACCGCTAGGCCGCCACACCGCCCCGCAAGGACAGCGAGACGGCCCCTCCCTTTATGGAGGGGCCGATTTTGCTTTTCGGATCTGCGTGGCTTGGCGGAACCGCTTAGAAGTTAAAGCCGTACTTATTGTTGGTCTCCTTGATCTCGGCGACCGCGTTGTTGTGGTCGGCGAAAAGCAGGATGCGGTCGCCGGGGCGCGCCCGCTTGTTCAGCTCGACCTTCACCCAGACGAACTGGCCGGCCTTGATCGGCGGAACCGGCGTCGTGGCCGCGCCCGAGTTACCGTTGGCCATGTTCACGCTTTGCAGCAGGGCACCCGGGGCATTGGCGGCGCCCGCGTTCTTCACCTGGACCATGAACTGGTTGGTCGTACCGCCGATGGCGCTGGCATGCAGGATCAGGAAGTCCGGCTTGGGGGCCTGCTTCTGAAAAGTCGGCGCGGGCGGGGTCGGCTGCTGCGGCTTGACGCGGGTCTGAGCCGAAGCATCGACGGCGGAAGCCAGGGCAATAGCGCCCATCAGCGCCAGGGTCACGATACGCATTGAATTTTTCCTCTGGTTGATTTTCAGCGGCGGCATTGCCTGTTATGGAGTGGTAGTCGCCGGCGCCGCCGGGAGGGTTCAAAAAAAAATTTCTCGCGGGACCCGGAAAGCCTCCGGGCCGGCGCGAGAGGCGGCGGAGAAGGCTGCCGGCCCTCCCCGGCCCTTCGGGGAAAAGCGCGAAGCGGCAGAGGGGATGCAACCCTGCCCCGCAGGTTGGGCGCTTGTCAGGGCCACCGCCCGGCGCTACCTAATTCGCCATGACGAAAGCCTCTCCCCTGCCGCTGGTCGGCGTTCCGGCCTGCGTGCGCGACGTCGACGGCCAGCCGTTCCACACGGTGGGCGACAAGTACGTCCGCGCCCTGGCGATCTCCGCCGGCGTCGCGCCGCTGATGATCCCCTCGCTGGGCGAGGATCTGTTGGAGCTGCGCCGCCTGCTGCGCAGCTTGGACGGCGTGATGATGACCGGCAGCCCCTCGAACGTGCACCCCAGCCACTACGGCCAGGTGGAAACGCCCGAGGCCGAGCCTTTCGACCCGGCGCGCGACGCCACCAGCCTGGCGCTGATCCGCTTGGCCATCGAGGAGGGCGTGCCCCTGCTGGTGATCTGCCGCGGCTTCCAGGAGCTGAACGTCGCCCTGGGCGGCACGCTGCACGCGCGCGTCCACGAGGTTCAGGGCCGCATGGACCACCGCCGCCCCCAGCACCCCGAGCTGGACGTGCAGTACGGCCCGCGCCATCCCGTGAAGCTGCGTGCCGGCGGCCCCTTCGCGGCCCTGGCCGAGGCGGCGGGGATCGGAGGCGAGCTGATGGTCAATTCCCTGCACTGGCAGGCACTGGATCGCATCGCCGAGCGGCTGGTCATCGAAGCCGAGGCCGAGGACGGCACGCCGGAGGCGGTCAGCGTGAAGGACGCCAAGGCCTTTGCCCTGGGCGTGCAGTGGCACCCCGAATACAAGGCCTGGGAGAACCCCTTTTCGCGCCAGCTCTTCGAGGCTTTTGGCGCCGCGGCGCGGGCCCGTGCGGCGGGCCGGCCTTCCGACGACGTCTTTCCGCTGGCGGCCCTGGGACAGGCCTGAGCCGGCGTCCGGATAGGCCGCGAAAGGACCACCCCGCAGCGCCCCTTCGGCCTCGGCGGAGCGGACGCCGCCTTGAGGTAAAGGGGGCTTTCGCGGGACCGGCGGCTGCCATGCAGAAATTCGGCCGCCGCCATGCAGAAGTGAGATTGTAAAGCGGGCAAGCGCACCTAAATTAAAGCTAACAGCTGGCGCCGCAAAGGCGCCGGCCACTGCGGAAGGATGCATTCCCCTGCCTTCCTTTCGCTTCTCCGCGGAGAAATGGAACGCCCGGATCCCCCCCGACCGGGCGTTCCACCGTTTTCGGCCCTCATCCGCCCTTCATCACCGTCGAAAAGCCCGCCGCCGGCTTCATTCCATCGGGCAAAAGCTCTACCCTGGCCAGCCGCCGCGGTGGCCGGAAAGGGACGTCATTTCCGTTCCGGAATGAAAAATCGAATTCGTTTCGCATCCGTAACACAATTCCTTCCCGCCTGGAGTCCTTCCATGCCGCTTCGCATCGCCACCTGGAACGTCAACTCGGTCCGCCAGCGCCTCGATCACCTGGCGCGCTTCTGCGAGCGCTACGAGCCGGACGTGCTCTGCCTGCAGGAGATCAAGGTGCAGACCGAGGACTTCCCGCTGGAGAAGCTCCAGGACATGGGCTTCCCCCATGCCGTGGTTCACGGCCAGAAGGGCTATAACGGGGTCGCCATACTGTCGCGCCGCCGCATCGCCGCGCCGCGCAAAGAGGTCTGGTGCGCGCGCGACGACTGCCGCCACGCCGCGGTGACCGTGGGCGGCATCGAGCTGCATAACTTCTATGTCCCGGCCGGCGGCGACGTTCCGGACCCGAAACAGAATGACAAGTTCGCCCACAAGCTCCAGTTCCTCGGCGAGATGGCGGCCTGGGCGCAGAAGGACAAGCTCGCCGAGCGCAAGGCGGTGATCGTCGGCGACCTGAACGTCGCCCCGTTGGAGCACGATGTCTGGAATCACAAGCGCCTGCGCCGCAACGTCGGCCATACGCCGGTGGAGGCCGAGCACATGGCCCGGCTCTGGGCGGCCGGCGGCCTGACCGACGTCGCCCGTTATTTTGTTCCGGAACCGGAACCGCTTTACACCTGGTGGGGCTACCGCTTCGCCCAGTCGGTGGCCAAGAACTACGGCTGGCGCCTGGATCACGTCCTGGTCACGCCGCCTTTGAAGAACCGCCTGAAATCATTGGAGATCGTTCGGGAGACACGGACCTGGGAAAAGCCCTCGGACCACGTGCCGGTCGTTCTGGACCTGAAATGATCGGCAGCCCGGCGGCCCGTACGTACGGCTGGTGCAGATCAGGGCCGGCCGGCATCGCCCAAGGCAGATCCACCGGCCCTGTGAATCTGCTCTATGTCGTTGAAATAGATCGGATTCACACGATGTGGCGGAACCGCCCCGTGGCGCCGCCTATTCGTGATCCGATCTAGCTGGCCGCCCCGGACCAGAGGTACATGAAATAGCGCCCGGCCTGTACGCCCGGCGGCAGCGGCAGGATCTCGGCCTGGGGCAGATTTAGTTGCTGATCCGAAACGATGACGCCCCCGGGCGCCATCACGGCGGGCAGGCGGGCGGAGATCATCGCCGCCGTCTCGGCATCCCGGACCGGGTCGCCGCTGCCCAGGTCGGCGTGCACCAGGGCTACCGCGCCGGCAAAACGCTGCGCCGCCGCCGCCAGGGTCTCGGCGATGTCGCCCTTCCGCAGGTGCGCCGCATCGGGAATGCAATCGGGGTGGGCCGAAACCTGGCGCTCGAAGACGAAGATCTCGCGCTCGGGACAGGCCTCGCGCAGGTGGTCATAGGTCCGGCCGTTGCCCAGACCGAGCTCGAAAACCGGCCCGGGGAGCTCGGCCACCATGGCAACGGCGCGGTTGAGGCAATCCCGCTGGGCCTGGAGGCGGCGGAGAAAGCTGTCGAGACGGCTCACCGCGCCGCCTGGACTTCGCGCAGTTGGGCCGTGGTCTGTTCCAGGCGGTGCGCCAGCACGCGCATCACCTCGACCCCCATTTCGGGGAAGTCCATGAGCATGCGGAAGAAGAGGTCCGCGGTGATGCGCAGGGTCGTCAGCTCGGTGGCCGCCTGCACCGTGGCCGTGCGCGGGATATCGCAGAGAATGGCGATCTCGCCGATGATCTCGTTTTCCGAGAGGGACGCGACGCGCAGCGGGCCGTTGGCCGCGTTGATCAGCACGTCGGCGGTTCCCCGAAGGACGATAAAGGCGGCATCCCCCCTTTCCCCCTGCTGGAACAGCGTCTGCCCCGGTTTGTAGGTCACGCGCTCGCTGGCGAAGGCCATCAGCTTCAGCTTCGCCGGGTCGATCTTCGCGAAGATCGGAATGCGCCGCAGGATATCCACTTCCTGATCGATGCTCATTTCCTGCTCCCTCGTACCTTCCCTGTTTGCGGACCCGTTTTCCTGAACCCTGGGGTCCTGTTTTCGCGGCCGCCGCGCAGGGGGGCGGCCCGGTTGCGATGCCCTCGCCTATTCCGCCGCGACCAAGTCCTTGAAGGCCGACTCGCGCTGGGTCAGCTCGCCGTAGCTGCCCTGTTCGACCAGGCGACCGTCGCGCATGACGAGGATGGTGTCAAAAAGCGACGCCAGCTCCGGGCGGTGCAGCACCCAGATGACGCCCTGCCCCTGGCGCAGATCGAGGAGACGCTCGACCAGCCGGTGCTGCCCGGCGCCGTCCATGGCCGCCGCGGCCTCGTTGATGATCAGCAGGTCGGGGCGTTTCAGCAGCGCCCGGGCCAGGGCCAGCTTCTGGCGCTGGATGGCGCTGAGGCGCACGCCGCCCAGGCCGACGTTGTAGTCCAGGCCGGCCTCGATCACGGTTTCGCGCAGACCGAGATCGTCCAGCACCTCGGCCAGGGTGTCGCCGATGATCTGCTCGGCGCCGGCCTGGCCGAAGGCGAGGCGGCCGAAAAGGATGTTGTCCTGCAGCGAAGCGGCCGCGTTGTAGGCGTCGGCGCGATAGAACTCCACCGCGTCGGGCAGATCGCGCTCCAGACGCTCGGCCAGGCGCTGACGCGCGGCGACCAGGCGTTCGGCCATGTCGCCGTCGACCAGGCCCAGGCGGTGGCGCGCCTCGACGTAGTTGAAAGGCAGGCCGAGCAGCAGCTCGCGCGCCGCCTCGTCGAGCGCGTCGACGCCGGAGCTTTCCACCCGCGTGACGATGGTGCGGAACTCCGGCAGGTCGTCGTCGCTGATGAAGCTGAACTGCTCGAAGAAAGGGTGGCCCGGCGGCAAGTCGGCGAAGATCTCGACCATCGTCTTGGCGATGGTGACGCCCATGCCGATGAAGGCGTCGGTCAGCCCGGCGTCGCGCAGCACGGCGGCGACGACGGCGTTCTGGGCCAGCGCCTTGGAAGCGAATTCGGGGCTTCGCGGCGTGCCGAACAGCAGGTTTTCGGCGACGCTGGCGTTGCCGTTGTAGCTGTCGGCTTCGAAGCGCACCACCAGGTCGTCATTGCCGCTGGACTGCAGGCGTTCGATCAGCGCGGCGCGCGCCATCAGGATGCTCTCGGCGACCCCCGGGCTGCGCTCGGGGTCGATGGTACCGGTCAGCCCGAAGCGATAGGCATCGCCCTTCAGGTCGACCACGGCCAAGACCTCCAGCAGGCGGGCGTTGATGTCCTGCGGACCTTCGGCGCCCGCGGCCGCGTAGTCGATCCAGTCGGCGTTGATATCGAGGTCCGGGTTGCCGGCGCGCCTGGCCTCCACCAGGTCGTCGTGGCTGATCGCCCGTTCGGGATCGGCCGGCCGCAGCGGGCGGTGCTTCAGGCCGTAGAGCAGGTTGTCGCGCAGCGAGCCCGGGAAATGGTAGGCGCTGGGCCCGACATAGGCCATGCGCCGACCGGTCACCGCCGTGGGCAGGCGCTCGATGTCGCGGCCGTCGATGCGCAGGCTGCCGGAGCTGGGCCAGACCAGGCCCGAAAGCATGTAGCTGAGCTGCTCGGTGCCGCTGCCGCTGGGGCCGACGATGGCGACGTGCTGGGTGACGTCGATGGTGAAATTCACCGCGCGCACCAGCGGCTGGTCGGCGTCGTCCAGCAGCGTCAGTGCCGATGCGGTGATCTGACCGCTGAGCGGCGGCCCGGCATCGTTGTCCGTCGACTGCTGCGTCGCGTCGATGAGCTGCGGCGGCTGGAACTGGCCGATGACCTGCTCGTACTTGATTTGCACGTCGAGGCGCTGCTGGTCCCAGTCGATCATCTCCTTGATCGGCGAGGGCAGATCCTTATAGGCGGCGATGACGGCGACAAGGGCGCCGATGTCGAGGTGGCCGGAGATCGCCAGCAGCCCGCCGCCGGCGTAGAACACGAAGGGGGTGACCTGGGCCAGCAGGTTGTTGAGGAACTTGACGAAGAACTTCCGCTGATAGATTTCGTAGCGGATCTTGAAGATGCGCCCCAGGCGCGAGGCCAGGTCGGCGCGCTCGTAGTTGGTGGCGTCGTTGGCCTGCACCTCCACTCCGCCGTCGATGATCTCCCCGATACGCCCGGCGAGCTGGCGCGCGGTGAGCTGACGCTCGCGGCCCAGCACCAGGATGCGCCGGCGCAGCCGGGGGATGAGGAAGGACTGGAACATCACCACGCCTGCCGCCACCAGCCCGAGCCAGAACGACTGCACCATGATGAACAGCATGGCCGTGGCCGCCTGGCCGCCGAGAAACAGGGGCGTGGCGAAGGCGTCGCCGATGAAGCCGCCCAGCGGCTCCACCTCGTCCTTGATCATGGTGGCCATTTCCGACGGCTTCACCCGCTTCAGGTGCGGCAGCGGAAAGCGCAGGATGCGGTCGGCGAGTTCGAAGCGCAGGCGGCGCAGCAGGCGCTCGCCCATGCGGCCCTTGCGGGTGTTGATCACCAGCTTGAACATGCCGTTGACCATGACCAGCGCCAGGAAGGAGAAGCTGAGCCCCAGCAGCATGTCCCGCTGCACCAGGTCGATGCCGTCGAAAAGGGTGACGGGAGCGCCGAAGAGCGTTTCGCCGTAAGGTAGATCGATCCGGAAAAGGGCCTGGGTCGAACCCGGAGATTCGAAGCCCTGGCCCTGGATGCCCTCATTGACGATCTGCTTCGGCAGATTGAGGGAAAAGTAGTAGAAGGGCAGGGATGTCACCACCAGCAGCAGGATAATCAGCTGCTCGGCCCGGCTGTGGCGCCATACGTACTTGAAAATATTCGGTTCCATGGACCCTCGTTGCCGGGTGGCGGCGAGGCCCGCCCCTGCAGGCGCCGCCGGACGTGCGAACTTCGCAACTTAGTCCATGATCCGCCGGAAATGAAACATTCTGGACTCCGCATGGGAGGCCCGAAACCGCCGGAGTGTCCCGGGAAGGATACGTCAGAGCGCTCTTCCGGCCCGCGCGCCCCTGTGCCATAGTCGCCGCGGCAGACCGCGAAGAGGGAGATGGCGGCATGCAGGACGGCCGGAGAGGCAAGCGCGTCCTTATCTACAGCCATGACAGCTTCGGTCTGGGCCACCTGCGGCGCTGCCGCGAGATCGCCCATACCCTGGCGGAGGCACAGCGCTCGCTTTCGGTGCTGATCCTCTCCGGCTCGCCGATCATCGGCTCTTTCGATTTCCGCTCGCGCGTGGATTTCGTGCGCGTGCCGGGCGTGATCAAACTGCGCAACGGCGACTATACCTCCCTGGCGCTGCACATCGACGTCGAGCAGACCATGGCCATGCGCGCCTCGATCATCGAGCACACCGCCGAGGCCTTCGAGCCCGACCTCTTCATCGTCGACAAGGAGCCCCTGGGCCTGCGCGGCGAGGTGGAGGGCACGCTGGCCATGCTGCGCGAGCGCGGCACCCCTTGCGTCCTGGGCCTGCGCGACGTGATGGACGAACCCGGCCTGCTGGCGCCGGAGTGGGAACGCAAGCAGGTGGTGCCGGCCCTGCAGCGCTATTTCGACGACATCTGGGTCTACGGGCTGCCGCAGGTCTGCGATCCCCTGGAAGGCATCGAGCTGCCGGATTCGGTGCGCAAAAAGATGACCTACACCGGCTATCTGAAGCGCAGCCTGCCGAAGGTCAGCCCCCATGTCCCGCTGGAGAAGATCGAGGACCCCTTCCTGCTGGTCACCGTCGGCGGCGGCGGCGACGGCGAAGCCATCATCGACTGGGTGCTGCGCGCCTACGAGAGCGACCCCAAGCTGCCGCACCCGGCGCTGCTGGTGCTCGGCCCCTTCATGAAGGGCGAAGCGCAAAGCGATTTCCAGGCCCGCGCCGCGCAGTTGGACAACGTCGAGGCCGTTACTTTCGAGACCCACCTGGAAAGCCTGATGGACCGCGCCATCGGCGTGGTCTGCATGGGCGGCTACAACACCTTCTGCGAGGTGCTGTCCTTCGACAAGCGCGCCGTGGTGATCCCGCGCTCCATGCCGCGCAGGGAACAGCTCATCCGCGCATCGCGCGCCCAGGACCTGGGGCTGGTGCAGATGCTGCGCGACGACGGCACCCGCGACGCCCACCTCATGGCCACGGCGCTGCGCAACCTGCCGCAGCAGCGCCGGCCGTCGGAGGTGGTGGTGCCGGGCCTGCTGGACGGCCCGAAAAACGTCGTGCGCCTGGCGGAATACTGGCTGGAGCACGGCGCGAGCCAGCTCAGCGTCGCCGAAACCCCGACCACCGGCCGGCTGTGACAGCAGCCTAGGTGACCGCCGCATGACTCAGGAACACGACAGGCCGCAAGGACGGAGCCTGCGAGGCCACGGCGCCGCGGCGGTCATCCTCAAGGGCTACCCGCGCCTCTCGGAGACCTTCATCGCCCAGGAGATTCTGGCCCTGGAGCGCCGCGGTTTCACCCTGCGACTCGTCTCCCTGCGCCATCCCACCGACCGCAGGCGCCATCCGGTGCATGACGAAATCCGCGCCCCGGTCAGCTACCTGCCCGAATACCTCTACCAGGAGCCGCTGCGCGTCCTGCGCGGCTGGTGGCGGGCCCGGCGCCTGCCCGGCTACCCGGCGGCATGGCGCGCCTTCCGGCGCGACCTGCGGCGCGATCTGACGCCGAACCGCCTGCGCCGCTTCGGCCAAGCCTGCGTGCTGGCCGCCGAGCTGCCGGCCGAGGTTACCTGGCTCTACGCTCATTTCCTGCATACCCCCGCCTCGGTGGCGCGCTATACCGCGCTGATGACCGGCCTGCCCTGGAGCGTCTCCGCCCACGCCAAGGACATCTGGACCATCCCGGACTGGGAGAAGCGCGAGAAGCTGGCCGAGGCCGAGTGGCTGGTGACCTGCACCCACTTCGGCGCCGAGCATCTGCGCAGCCTGACACCAGTCCCCCGGCGCGTCCGCCTGCTCTACCACGGCCTCGACCTTGCCCGCTTCGCCGCGGCGCCGCGCCCGGCGGGCCTGCGCGACGGCAGCGACCCGGCGGAGCCGGTGCGCCTGCTCTCGGTGGGCCGGGCGGTCGAGAAAAAGGGCTACGACGTGCTGCTGCGGGCGCTGGCCAGGCTGCCCGAGGGCCTGCACTGGCGCCTGACCCATATCGGCGGCGGCCCGCTGCGCACGGCGCTGGAGCGCCAGGCGGCCGCCCTGGGCCTTGACGGACGCATCGCCTGGATGGGCAGCCAGGCCCAGGAGGAGGTCCTGCAGCAATACCTTGCGGCCGACCTCTTCGTGCTGGCCAGCCGCATCGCCGGCGACGGCGACCGCGACGGCCTGCCCAACGTGCTGATGGAGGCGCAGAGCCAGGGGCTCGCCTGCCTGGCCACGCGGGTGGCAGCCATTCCCGAGCTGATCGAGGACCGGCGCAGCGGCGCCCTGGTGCCGCCCGACGACCCCGAGGCCCTGGCCGCCGCCCTGGCCCGCCTGATCGCCGCGCCGGCCGAACGGCGGCGGCTGGGCGACGCGGGACAGCAGCGCATCCGGGCGGATTTTGATATGAAGGGCGGCATCGACGTCCTGGCGGGGCTGCTGCCGGCACCCCTCGGGCGCCAAGCCGCCGAATAACCCGCCCCTTATCCAAGAGAGCTTGTCCCGGACCACCATGCGCATCGCGTTCTATGCCCCTTTGAAACCGCCGACCCACCCCAACCCTTCGGGCGACCGGCAGATGGCGCGCATGTTCGTTCAGGCGCTGGAGCAGGCCGGGCACGAGGTGGAGCTGGCCAGCCGTCTGCGCAGCCGCGAGGCCGAGGGCGACGGCCGGCGCCAGGCCCGCCTGCAGGCGCTGGGCGCCAAGCTCGCCGACCGCCTCATCCGCCGCTACAAGAAGCTTCCCGCGCGCCGCCGCCCGCAGCTGTGGTTCACCTATCACCTCTACTACAAGGCGCCGGACTGGATCGGGCCCAAGGTGGCCAAGGCCTTGAAGATCCCCTACGTGGTTGCGGAAGCCTCGGTCGCCTACAAGCGGGCCGACGGCCCCTGGGCGGCGGGCCACAAGGCGGTGCTGGCGGCGCTGGAACAGGCGGCGGCGGTCATCACCCTCAACCCCTTGGACGCCAAGCTGATCCCCGACCCGGCCAAGGTGCATCTGCTGAAACCCTTCATCGACACCGCGCCTTTCGAAGCGGTGCGGCCGCTGCGCGAGGACTATCGGGCGGTGCTGGCCAGCGAGCAGCACCTGGACCCCGAGCAGCCCTGGCTGCTGGCCGCGGCGATGATGCGCCCGGGCGACAAGCTGAAGTCCTATCAGATCCTGGCCCAGGCGCTGCGCGCCATCCCGGACGTTCCCTGGCAGCTGGTGGTGGCCGGCGAAGGCCAGGCCTACGACGCGGTGGTCCAGGCCTTCACCTGGGCGATGCCGGCGCGGGTGCGTTTCCTGGGGCTGGTGCAGCCGGAGGTCATGCCGGCGCTCTACGCCGCCTGCGACCTGCTGGTCTGGCCGGCGGTGAACGAAGCCTTCGGCATGGCCCTGCTGGAGGCCCAGGCCGCCGGCATCCCCGTGGTCGCCGGGCGCAGCCCGGGGGTCGAGAACGTGGTCGCCGAAGGCGTCACCGGCTATCTCGCCGATCCGGGCCTGGCCACCTTCGCCGCCAGCGTGCGCGAAATGCTGTCCCAGAAGGCGAGCCGCATTGCCATGGGCAAGGCCGCCCCCAAAGTGATCGCCGAGCAGCACAGCCTGAGCGCCGCCGCCAGGCGGCTCAACACCATCCTGGCCGAAGCGAGCAACCCTTGAGCCGCCTGCTGCTGATCCGCCACGGCCCCACCGCCTGGAACGAGGCCGGGCGCATCCAGGGGCGCAGCGACCCGCCGCTGTCGCCGGCCGGGCGCGCCGAGGTGGAAAGCTGGCGGCTGCCGCCCGAAGCCGAAGGCGCCCGCTGGATCTGCAGCCCGCTGACCCGCGCCCGCGCCACCGCCGAGATCCTGCACGGCGCGCCGGTGCACAGCGAAGCGCTGCTGATCGAGACCGACTGGGGCGCCTGGGAGGGCCGCACCCTGGCCGAGCTGCGCGACGAGCTGGGCCCCGAGATGGCCGACAACGAGGCCCGCGGCCTGGACTTCCGCCCGCCCGGCGGCGAGAGCCCGCGCGACGTGCAGCAGCGGGTGCGGCCCCTGCTGGCGAAGCTGGCCCAAGAGACCTCCGGAACCGTGATCGCGGTGACCCACAAAGGCGTCATCCGCGCGGTCTATGCCCTGGCCAGCGGCTGGGACATGCGCGACAAGCCGCCGGTGAAGCTGCGCAACGGCTGCGCCCAGGGCTTCACCCTGGCCGCCGGCGGCCGGCCCGAGATCGACAGCCTCAATCTGCCGCTGCAAGCCTCATGACCGAACGCGCCCCCGAACGAGCCGACGTCCTGCTCTACGTCCAGCACCTGCTCGGCATCGGCCACATCCGCCGCGCCGCGGTGCTGGCCCGCGCCTTCCAGCGGGCCGGGCTGAAGGTGGTCTTCGTCACCGGCGGCTGGCCGGTGACCGGGCTGGGCCTGGACGGCATCGAAGTCGTGCAGCTGCCCCCGGCGCGCACCCAGGACGAAAGCTTCGCCGTCATCCTGGACGAGCACGACCGGCCGATCGACGAAGCCTGGAAGGCGCGGCGCCGCGCGCTGCTGCTGGAAGTCTACCGCCGCTGCCGCCCGCGGGCGGTGATGATCGAGCTCTATCCCTTCGGGCGCCGCAAGATGCGCTTCGAGCTGGACCCCCTGATCGAGGCGGCCCGCGCCGACAGCCCGCCGGCGCTGATCGCCTGCTCTCTGCGCGACATCGTCAACCGGCCGGAGCGCGCGGAGAAGACCGCCTGGATGGTCGACCGCTTCACTCGGCTCTTCGACATCGTCTACATGCACGGCGACCCGCGCTTCTTCCGCCTGGAGGACAGTTTCCCGGAGAGCGACGCGGTGGCCGAGCGCCTGCACTACACCGGCTACGTGACCGAGGCCGGCCGGGCCGCCGCCGCGGCGCGGCAGTCGGACGACACCACGGGGCGCGGCGAGGTTGTCGTTTCCGCCGGCGGCGGCGCGGTGGGCGCGGCGCTGCTGCGCACGGCCCTGGCGGCACGCGCACTGTCGCCCCTGGCCGAGGCGCCCTGGCGCCTGCTGATCGGCCCCAACATGCCCGAGACCGATTTCCGGGCCATCGCCGAGGCGGCCCCGGCAGGAGTGATCGTGGAACGCGCGCGGCCCGACTTCGTGGCTCTGCTGAGCCGCGCCCGGCTGTCGATCAGCCAGGGCGGCTACAACACCCTGATGGAGGTGCTGGCCACCGGCGTGCCGGCGGTCATCGTGCCCTTCGCCGGCGGCAGCGAAACCGAGCAGACCCAGCGCGCGGAGGTGCTGGCGGCGAACGACCTGATCACCGTCGTCGCCGAGGACGGCCTCTCCCCCGCCGCCCTGGCCGCCGGCATCGCCCGGGCGCTGGCCCAGGGCGGCGCCCACGGAAAAACCCCTTTCGAGCTGGACGGCGCCGCGGAGACCGCGCGGCATCTCATCGGCCGGATGAAGGAAGCCGCCGAATGACGGCAGGAACGACGGAACACGCGGCCTGGACGGCCCTGGAGACGGAACTGGACGCCTGGGCGGCGGCCGGGCGCGCGGCGGAAGTCTGGTGGCGCGACGACGACGCGGCCGCCCCCTCCCCGGCGCTGGAGCGGCTGCTGGAGCTGGCCGCCCGCCAGGCCGCGCCCCTGGCTCTGGCGGTGATTCCCGCCAAGGCGGAGGATGCCCTGGCCCGGCTCCTGGACGGCCGGCGGGCCGACATCGCCGTCTTCCAGCATGGCTTTGCCCATGCCAATCATGCCGGCGGCCTTGCGCAGCGGGGCGCCAAGAAGTGCGAGCTGGTCGACCCCGCGGCGCGCCCGGCGGTGCTGGACGAACTGCGCCGCGGTCGCGAGAGCCTGTCCCGGCGCTTCGGCCGGCGCTTCCTGCCGGTGCTGGTGCCGCCGTGGAACCGCATCGCCGCGGCGCTGCTGCCGCGCCTGCCGGACCTCGGCTTCACCGGGCTTTCCTGCTACCAGGCCCGCGCCGCCGCCGAGGCGGCCCCGGGCCTCACCCAGGTGAACTGCCATCTGGACCTGATGCAGTGGCGGCCAGAACGCCGTTTCCTGGGGGCCGAGGCCGCGCTGGGCCTGCTGAGCGGGCACCTGGCGGCCAAGCGGGAGGGCCGGGCCGACCCCGGCGAGCCCAGCGGCATCCTCAGCCACCACGCGGTGCACGACGGCGCGGCCTGGGACTTCCTGGGCGAGCTGCTGGCCCGCCTCGCAGGGCACCGCGCCGTCCGCCTCGCGCCGCCGGCGGCCGTCTTCACGCGGGAGGTGGCGGGATGAAGCTGCTTCGCTATCCGCCGCGCGCGCTCTACGGCGACTATCTGCGCAGCACCGCCGGCGCCTTCGTCGGCTTCGGGGTGCTGCTCGCGGTGCCGCCGGGACCGGTCGTGCTGGTCATATTCGGCTCCGTGGCCGCGCTTTTCACCATTTTCGGCCTGCGCACCGTCCACCGCCACAAACTGCGGGTGGCCGTCACCGAGGACGAGATCGCCTGCCGCGGCGCCACGACCAAGGTCATGCCCTGGGACGAAATCGAGGCCATGAAGCTGCGCTATTTCGGGTCCCGGCGCGGCAAGCGGCGGCCGCGGAGCGGCGGGTTCATGCAATTGACGCTGAAAGGCGGAGGCGGCGCCATGACCTTCGAATCCTCCCTGGAGGACTTCGGCTGGCTGGCCGGGCGGGCCGCCGCCGCCATGCGGGCGCGGGGCCTGGCGCTGGACCCGGCGACCGGCAGCAACCTCATCGAGCTGGGGATCGACCCGGCCGGTGAGGACGAGGACCGGGAAGGCGGAGAACCCGGCAAAAGGGGGTAGCGGCGGCGCGGGATCACCTGACGGGTGCGATTCACCGCCAAACGTCCTATAAACGCAGCGCGGGCCTACGAAAAACCTACAAGTAGAACCGGCGGGATTTGACAGGGGACAGGGAACGAAGGTGCGGGACCTGCTGCGCATAAGGGATCTGCGGATCAGCTTCGATCTGCCGGAAGGCCGGCTCGAAGCGGTGCGCGGCGTCAGTTTCCGGGTGCCCCAGGGCAAGACCGTCGCCTTGGTCGGCGAGTCGGGTTCCGGCAAGTCGGTGGTCAGCCAGGCGATCATGGGGATCCTGCCGCGCAGCGCGCGCATCGACGCCGGACGCATCCTGTTCCACGACCCCGTGCTGGCGGCCGACCGTGCCGAGACCATGATCGACATCGCCGGGCTGCACCCCGAGAGCGCCGAGATGCGTTCGATCCGCGGCGGGCGCATCTCCATCATCTTCCAGGAGCCCATGACCTCGCTGTCGCCGGTCCACACCGTCGGCAACCAGATCTGCGAGGCCCTGCACCTGCATCGCAAGGTCGGCGAGGCCGAGGGCCGGGCCCTGGTCACGGACATGCTGCGCCTGGTCGGCTTCCCCGACCCGGAAAAGGCGATGAAGACCTATCCCTTCGAGCTGTCCGGCGGCCTGCGCCAGCGCGCCATGATCGCCATGGCCCTGGTCTGCCGTCCGGCGCTGCTGATCGCCGACGAGCCGACCACCGCGCTGGACGTCACCATCCAGGCGCAGATCCTGAAGCTGATCAAGGACCTGCAGGCCGAGTTGGGCATGGCGGTGCTGATCATCACCCACGACCTGGGCGTGGTGGCCAACGTCGCCGACGAGGTGGTGGTAATGTACCACGGCGAAGTCATGGAACGCGGCGCCCTGGAGGACATCTTCCACGATCCGCAGCACCCCTACCTGAAAGCCCTGCTGCGCGCGGTGCCGCGCTTCCACATGAAGCCCGGCGAGCGCCTGGTGCCGATCCGGGAAATCCGGCAGCGCGACGACAGCGCCTTCCTGGGCAAGAACAAGGCGCACGACAATCACGGCGGCGGCACCCTGCTGAAGGTGGAGCACGTCAGCAAGAACTTCACCATCCGCAAGGCCGGCCTGTTCAACAGCGACAAGGACGGCAGCCTGCTGGCGGTCGACGACGTCAGCTTCACGGTCCGGCGCGGCGAATGCCTGGGGCTGGTCGGCGAGAGCGGCTGCGGCAAGACCACCCTGTCGAAAATGATCATGCGCGCGCTGCAGCCGGACAGCGGCAGCATCGTCTTCATGGATCGGGAGGCCGGCGAGACCGACGTGCTGCGACTGGCCGGAGACGATCTCATGGCCTTCCGCCGCAAGATCCAGTTCGTCTTCCAGGACCCCTTCTCCTCCCTGAACCCGCGCATGACCGTGGGCGACATCCTGGCCGAGCCGCTGCTGATCCACGGGATCGGCACGCCGGCCGAGCGCCGCGGGATCGTCGAGGAACTGATGGGGGTCGTCGGCCTCAACCGCAACCATATCCGGCGCTATCCGCACAGTTTCTCCGGCGGCCAGCGCCAGCGCATCGGCATCGCCCGCGCCCTGGCCCTGCATCCGCAGTTGGTGATCTGCGACGAGCCGGTCTCCGCCCTCGACGTATCGATTCAGGCGCAGGTGCTGAACCTGCTGAAGGATCTGCAACGCAACCTGGGCCTCACCTACATCTTCATCAGCCACAATCTGGCAGTGGTCGACTACATCGCCGACCGTATCGCCGTGATGTGCCGCGGCCGGCTGGTCGAGGTGGCGCCGCGCGCGCAGCTTTTCCGCGCGCCGATCCATCCCTACACCAAGGCCCTGCTGGCCGCCGTGCCCGAGCCGAGCCTGGACCAGCGCCTCGACCTCACGGCGCTGATGCAGGGCCGCGCCTCCGAACCCGCGGCCTGGCCCGAGCCCTTCCGCATCAGCGGCGACAGCCGCCTGGCCATGATCGAACTGGGCGAAGGACATTTCGTGCGCGCCCAGGAAGAAGCCAGCGAGGAGCTGGCCCACCGCTACGGAGAGATCCTGTCCTCTCTCACATCACCGCAGAAAGCCGAAGTCTGATCTCATGCTGAGCTATTTCGCCCGCCGCCTCCTGGTGATGATCCCGACCCTGCTGGTGATCAGCCTGGTGGTCTTCGTCATCATCCAGCTGCCGCCGGGCGACTATCTGGAAACGCTGATCAGCGAGATGCAGGCCCAAGGCGAGAACGTCGACCCGGCGCGCATCGCCTTCCTGCGCGAGCAGTACGGCCTCGACCGGCCGCTGATCGAACAGTACTGGGTCTGGCTCCTCGGCCTGCTGCACGGCGACCTCGGCTATTCCTTCGAGTTCGAGCTGCCGGTCATCGACGTGATCGGCGACCGCTTCTGGTTCACCGCCCTGCTGGCCCTTTCCACCACGCTGTTCACCTATATCGTCTCCTTCCCCATCGGCATCTACTCGGCGGTGCGTCAGTACTCCGCGGGCGACTACGCGGCGACCTTCGTCGGCTACTTCGGCCTGGCGATGCCGAACTTCCTCTTCGCCCTGGTTCTGCTCCACTACGCCAACGTCTGGTTCGACCTGTCGATCGGCGGCCTTATGGACCCCAAGTATCTCGACGCCCCCTGGTCCCTGGACAAGGCGATCTCGGTGATGAACCACCTGTGGATCCCGATGATCGTCATCGGCACCTCCAACACGGCGGCGATGATCCGGCGGCTGCGTGCCAACATGCTGGACGAGCTGCAGAAGCAGTACGTGGTGACGGCGCGCGCCAAGGGCCTGTCGCCGGTGAAAGCGATCCTGAAGTATCCGCTGCGCATGTCGCTGAACCACTTCATCGCCGACATCGGCCAGATCCTGCCCGCGGTGATCTCCGGCGCCGCCCTGGTCTCCGTGGTCATGGACCTGCCGACCAACGGGCCGCTGCTGCTGCGCTCCCTGCAAAGCCAGGACATGTACCTGGCCGGCGCCTTCCTGATGTTCGAAGCGGTGCTGGTGGTGATCGGCGTCTTCGTCTCCGACGTGCTGCTGGCGCTTCTGGATCCGCGTATCCGTCTGGGCGAGGGAGCGACGAAATGAGCGACCGCGAACTCCTGCCCGGCGAACGGCTGGATCACTACGTCAACGAGGCGCCTTTCGATCCCTATCGGGTCGAAAAGCTGACGCCGCAGCAGGAGCGCTACTATCAGGCCAGCGAGTGGCGCATCATGTGGTGGCGCTTCTGCCGCCACCGCGTCGCGCTGTGGTCCGGCATATTCCTGTTGCTGGTCTACGCCACCGTCGTCGTCTGCGAGTTCGTCGCGCCCTACAACCTGCACAGCCGCGACATCAAGCACATCTACGCGCCGCCGCAGGCGCTGCACCTGTTCCATGAGGGCGAGTTCGTCGGCCCCTTCGTCTACGGTTTCGACACCGAGATGGACATGGAGAGACTGCAGCGCGTCTACAAGCCGAACACCGACAAGGTGCAGCCCCTGCGCTTCTTCTGCCGCGGCGACGCCTACAAGTTCTGGGGCCAGTTCGAGGCGGACCTGCACCTCTTCTGCCCCGCCGAGCGCGGCACCGCCTTCCTCTTCGGCACCGACCGCCTGGGCCGGGACATGCTGAGCCGCATCGTCTACGGCGCGCGCATCTCGCTCACCATCGGCCTCATCGCCGTCGCCATCTCCTTCGTGCTCGGCGTCGCCATCGGCGGGGCCGCCGGCTACTTCGGCGGTTTCGTCGACGCCCTCACGCTGCGCTCCATCGAGATCATCCGCTCCTTCCCGGAGATCCCGCTGTTCATGACCCTCTCGGCGCTGCTGCCGGTGACCTGGAGCCCCATCGGCGTCTTCGCCGGCATTTCGGTCATCATCGGCTTCCTGGAGTGGCCCGGCCTCGCCCGCGCCGTGCGCGCCAAGATCCTGTCATTGCGCGAGGAAGACTTCACCACCGCCGCGCAGCTCATGGGCGCCTCGCCGGCCCGCATCATCGGGCGCCACCTGCTGCCCAGTTTCACCAGCCACCTGATCGCCTCGGTGACGCTGGCGATTCCCACCGCGATCCTGGGCGAAACCGCGCTGTCCTTCCTCGGCATCGGGCTGCGCGCGCCGGTCACCTCCTGGGGCGTGGTCTTGAACGAGGCGCAGGACATCAGCGTGGTCGCGATCTTCCCCTGGCTGATGCTGCCGGTGGTGCCGCTGTTCCTGGTGGTGCTGGCCTTCAACTTCCTGGGCGACGGCCTGCGCGACGCCGCCGACCCCTACAAGTAAGACCTCATCCAGGGCGCGATAATCGCCCGGCGCCCTTAGGGCGCGATAACCACCCGGCGCCCTTAGGGCGCGATAACCACGAGATCAAGCGGCGCGTCGACCCCGGCCACCTCGACCGCCGCGGCCTGCGGCTTGTCCGACGCCGGCGCATAACCCTGGGCGATCGCCTTTTCGTAGCTGGCGCGGTCGCAGAGCGCGCGCACGCCGAGTTCCTTGTTGTGCTTCTCCAGCTTGGCCGAGAGGTTCACCGCCTCGCCGATGACGGTGTACTCAAGCCGGGTGTCGTCGCCCACGGCGCCGAAGAGGATCGCACCGGTGGCCACGGCGCCGTTGACCTGCGGGCAACTTCGCCCCGCCAGCGCGCATTCCCTCTGCCACTCGGCCGCGGCGGCGACGATGTCCTCCAATGCGCGCAGAGCGTCTGCGGCGTAGCTCTCGGAAGGCTGCGCCGCGCCGAAGGTCGCCAGGATCCCGTCGCCGAGGAACTTGTCGATGCTGCCGCCGTGGCGTTGGATCACCGGCACCATGCGTTGCTGGTATTCGTGGAGCAGGCGCATGACCTCCTCCGGCGGCGCGGCGGCGGCCAGGCGGGTGAAGCCGCGCATGTCGAGATTGAGGATCGCCGCTTCGCGCATCTCGCCGCTGCCGGCGCGAATCCGGTCTTCGGCGCCGGTGATGCGCTCGGCGATTTCCGGCGCGAAGAAACGCGACAGCTCGCGCGCCGCGCTGCCTTCGGCGGTGGCGCGCACCAGCAGGCCCTTGGCGCGGGCGAGCGCCGCGGCGATGAGCGCGGTGACCACTAGGATGGAGATGATCTTGTCGAACTCCGCGCCCAGCAGCACCGTGTTGGAGGTGAGATAGGCGACGTAGTCGCGGGTGATCATGGTATCGGCGGGGTCGGCGTAGACCACGTAGGCGATGAGCGCGCCCCAGCCGAGCGCGGCCAGCAGGCCGGCGAGCACGACGAAGCGGGCGTCGAAGCGCAGCGCCCGCAGCGCGATGAAGATGAAGACGTAGAGCAGCGTCGGCGCCTTCAGATAGAACGACGGCGGCTGCATGTACTGAATGTGGAACGACCAGATCAACACCATCAGGAGAGTGATGTCGACGAAGACCGAGGCGGCCAGCGCCCAGTCCGGCAGGCGGCCGAGATGCGCCCAGGCGGCGCGGATCAGCGTCAGCGCCAGATAGATGCCGAGCGCCCAGGGCACCGGTGCGAAGTCCAGCTCTTCGGGTTTCGGCGACAGAAAGTAGAGCGTGCCGAAAGTCAGCACGATACCCAGCTGCACCCAGGAAATGAGGCGCTCCGTCGCGTCCTCCTGGGCGCGCACCGCCGCGCGTACCCGCTCCGGCAGGCCGGCCTCCGGATCCTTGCGCCACCAGCTCAACATGCCGTCTTCCTCTTCGCCCCTCGCCCCCGGCGCACCCGCAGGCATGGCCGGGCCGCCGCGCTGGACCGGATATGGCGGCGGCGGCCCTTCACCTGCACGTCACTTCTGCGTGACCGGCGGGCGCCGCCGCGGCCTGCCGCAGCGTGAGACGTTCACGGGTGTAGAACGAGGCCTTCCTGGGCCACCACCGTACCGGGCCGCAGGGCCGTCGCCTGCTCCGCCACCCGATCCATAAAGGCATCTTCGTGGCCGGGGTCGTGGTGGAAGATGACCAGCCGCTCGGCCCCGGCCTTGTCGCAGAGGCGCACGCCCTCCTGCCAGGTGGAATGGCCCCAGTTGCGGTACTTGGGGAACTCCTCATCGGTATAGGTGCTGTCGTAGATCACCAGGTTGGCGCCTTCGATCAGCTCCAGAATGTTGCGGTCGGGCTTGCCCTCGACGTGCTCGGTATCGGTGATGTAGCAGATCGACCGGCCGGCGAAGTCGATGCGGTAGCCCGTGGCGCCGTTGGGGTGATTGAGCGGCGCGGTGGCGAGACGCACGCCGGGCTTGGGCTCCAGTACGTCGCCGGCGGTGAAGTCATGGAAAGTGACGTTGGCCGCGAAGATCTTCGGCGGCACGGGAAACAGCGGTGCGTTCATGAACTGCACCAGCACGTCGTGCAGGGTGAGTTCCGGCACCAGATGGCCGGCCCACAGGCGGATGCGGTTGCGCTTGTCGAACAGCGGCGCGAAGAACGGCAGACCGACGATGTGGTCGTGATGGGTGTGGGTCAGGAAAATGTCGGCTTCCAGGGCGCCGTTCTCGCAGAGCTGCTTGCCGAGCGGACGCAGGCCGGTGCCGGCATCGAAGATCAGCAGCTTGTCGCCGCAGCGCACCTCCAGGCAGGAGGTATTCCCGCCGTATCGCAAATAGCTGTCGCCTGGACAGGAGATCGAACCGCGGGTGCCCCAGAAACGAACAAAAAAATCAGAACCGTTCTGCAAAATGCCAGTATCCCTTTGGCCCGACACTCTATATCAAGGCCTGACAATCTAGGCCCGATTGCCCGGCCGGCCAGTAGAACCTCTTTGCGATAATTGCGGTACTCTAACCTCTTGACCGAGAACGCCCCAACGAAATTTGGGCCGCTCCCGAAGCCGCCCCTAAGGCCACTGGGCGCCCTGGCGTGAGCGCCGCGCCGCGGACCGGACTGACCCTTGTGGCGCTGGGTCTCGCCCTCGTCGTCTATGCCGCCTTCAGCCAGTTCAAGCTTCCAGTTGTCCTGCCGGTAATGTTGGACACCTATGGTTATGGGCGGGTGCTGGCCGGCGGCTTCATGTCGATCTTCGCCGTCTTCGGCATCCTGCTGTCGGTGCCCATCGGCCGCCTGGTCGCCCGGCGCGGCGCGCTGCGGCTGGTCATGGCGGCCCTGCCTCTCATGGGCCTGGGCACCGCCGTCTGCCTGCTGGCGCCGGAATCCGGAACGGTGATGCTGGTCGGGCGCGGCCTGGAAGGCGCCGCCTTCGCCACCCTGGCGGTGGCGGGCCCGGCGCTGGCGACCGCCAATGCTGCGCCACAGCATCGCGCCCTGGTGATCGGCCTGATCGCCGCCTGGATGCCCAGCGGGCAACTGATCGCCACGCTGCTCGGCCCTCTGGCCCTCCACACCACCGGCTGGCGGGGCCTCTGGTGGGTCGGGCTGCTGCTCGCCGCGCTGCTGGCCGCCTGGACCTTCGTCATGCTGCGCAGCGGGCCGCGCGGGACCACGCGGCGCGCCGGCGACGGCGCCGCGCCGGCGGCGGCCTGGACCGGCACGCAGTGGCTCTCGCTGCTCCTGACCGGCGGCGCCTTCATGCTGTGGAGCGGGCAGTATCTCGCCTACATGACCTGGCTGCCGGCCTATCTGGTGGAGGAGCAGGGCCTGGCCGTCGACAGCGCGCTCTACGGCTATCTGATCCCGGTCGTGCTGGTCGGGGTTTTCAACATCGCCACCGGCATCCTGCTGCAGCGCGGCCGCAAGCCGCAGCACCTGCTGTTCGGCGCCGTGGTCATCCAGGCGGGAATCTGGTGGCTGCTGCCGGTGACCGGCAGCGGTGCGAGCGGGATCGTCTCCTTGGTCGTCTACGGCGTGACCTCGGGCATCGCGCCGACTTGCCTTTTCGCGCTGTCGGCGCATCTGGTGGCCAACCCGAACGAAACCGCGCGCGCCTTCGGCGTCACCATGACCGGGCGCAACCTGGGTGTTCTGGGAGGGCCGCTACTGCTGGCCCTGGCGGTCGAGTTGAGCGGCGGCTGGCTGGCCGGCAGCCTGCTCTTCGCCGGCCTCACCACCCTGGCGGTTGCGGTCTGCGGCCTGCTGCTGGTCATCGTGCCGCGCGTCGAAGCGCAGCAGCGACATCCGGCGACGGGCGCCGCGGGTTAGCGCGCCCGGCAAAAGGCCTCAGGGAACGAGGCGGTAGCCGCCCGGTTCGGTCACGAGAATCTCGGCCGACGAGGGATCTTCCTCGATCTTCTGACGCAGCCGGTAGACGTGGGTTTCCAGGGTGTGGGTGGTGACCCCGGCGTTGTAGCCCCAGACCTCCCCCAACAGCTTATCGCGTCCGACGACGGCATCCCCGCTGCGGTAGAGGTACTTCAGGATCGAGGTTTCCTTCTCGGTCAGGCGCACCTTCTTCTTCGACTCGCCGTGGGTCAGCAGCTTGGCGCTGGGGCGGAAGGTGTAGGGGCCGATGGTGAAGACCGCGTCCTCGCTCTGTTCGTGCTGGCGCAGTTGCGCGCGCATGCGCGCCAGCAGCACGCCCAGGCGAAAGGGCTTCGTCACGTAGTCGTTGGCGCCGGCGTCGAGGGCCAGGATGGTGTCGGCGTCGGACTCCGCGGCGGTCAACATGATAATCGGCGACTTGACCCCGCCGCGCCGCATCAGGCGGCAGACCTCGCGCCCATCCATGTCGGGCAGCCCCACATCCAGCAGGATGAGGTCGTAATAGTCGGCCTTGGCCTTGTCCATGCCCTCGGCGGCGTTCGCCGCTTCGGTCGTGTCGAACTCTTCGTGCAGCCGCAGCTGCTCGCTCAATGAGTGGCGAAGCGCCTCGTCATCGTCGATCAAAAGGATTTTCTTGCCGCTTGCGCCGGTCATCTGCGACATCCGATTCCCAAACCCACCCGAAACCTGTGATTTCCTCAGATAGCACCGCTACCCCCGGGGTTCAAGGCAACCCCCGGTGGAGAGACTGCTGCACCGCAATATGAAGGGCGTGATCGCACTGCGCCAGAGCGTCGACCGCGCTGAAGTGATGCAGCCCGGTCATGTCCACCTCGCCCAGCGGCAGGCCGCGCGCCTGCCAGGCGGCGGCGTACTCGGCGTGCTGGCGCAGGAACTCGCTGGTCTCTTCCGAGCCCACGGCGAGCAGCAGCGGCGGCGCCCCGCCAGGCCGGCCGGCGGCCGGCAGGCAGTGCAAGGGGCTCCAAGGTGCGGCTTCATCAGCAGCGATGTGCAGAACCTCGTTGTGATAGCTGAGCCGGATGGGCTCCAGGTCGTAGACGCCGGAGATCGAACAGCCGCCAGCCAGCAGCCCGGCGGGCAGCCCCGCCTCGAAGGCCGGCCAGTCGGTGGAAACCGCCATGGCCGCCAGGTGGCCGCCGGCCGAATGCCCGGCCACGACGATGCGGGCCGGGTCGACGCCATAGGCGCCGGCGTGGCGGTGGAGCCAAACCAGGGCGCGCCGCGTTTGGGCGATCATCTCGCCGATCGTCGCCGCCGGCGCCAGACCGTAGTTCAGACTGGCGAAAGCGACGCCGCTGTCGACGAAAGCCGGCGCCATGTAGCTGTAGTCGCCCTTGTCGAGCGCCTGCCAGTAGCCGCCGTGGATGAAGACCAGCAGCGGGGTGCCGTCAGCGCCCTCCACGGGAAAGAGGTCGAGGCGCTCGGCGGGACCGTCGCCGTAGGCCAGGTCGAGATGGGCGGAGAGGCGGTCGCGCACGGCGGCGCTGTCGCGCGCCCAGCGTTCGAAGAACTGCGGATGCTCCGGCCAGCGCGCGCGCAGGTTCAGCTCGCCGTCCAGCGCCGCCTGGTCATAGTCTCGAAACACCGGAATACTGCCGTTCTCTTCGCTCGCCATGGGTCAGGTCCTCTCCCCCTTCGGTCGCCGGCCTCTGCACTCCGGACATCAGGTTCCGTCCGGCGGCCCGCAGACTCATTCCGCCACCGAAACGCTGGCGTTTTCCGGCGGCGGCACTTATGTGTTGCGTGGAACGGCGTCCCGCCCCCCTTCGCAGGGTTCGGGGATGCCCGGGCGGCGCCACCGTGACACAGGGCCGCCCGGCCCGTAAAGTGACTATCGAGACCCCGGCGAGACCCCGGCGAGACCCCAGCCAAGCAATGCAGCAACCCGCCAAGACCCCGAAAACGCTAGACGCCGCCGTGCTTCAGACGGTGGAGCGCGCACTCGCCGAGTTGCGCCGCGGGGCCAGCGTGGTGCTGCACGACTGGTCCGGACAGGGCGCCGTCGTGCAGGCCGCCGAGGAGGCCACGCCGGAAGGCCTGGCGGCGCTCGCCAAGCTGACCGGCACCGAGCCGATGCTGCTGCTCACCGCGCGCCGCGCGCAGGCCCTGGGGTTGCCGGAAGCCGAAGGCTTGATCGCCAGCGGCGGCGTCATGGCGCTGGCCCTGGAGGAGCAGAGGGCCGAGAGCATCCGCGCCCTGGCCGACCCGACCAGCCCGCAGGACGCCGCCCTGCGGCCGCGCCGGATCGTGACGGCCCCGGCGGGCCTCGACGTTGCCGCGGTGGAGTTGACCAAACTGGCCCGCCTGCTGCCCGCCGCCCTGCTGGCACCCCTGCCGAAGCAGCCGGTGCAGAGCCCGGTCGCCTGGGCCGACGCCCGCGACCTCATGGCGGTCTCGGCGGCCAATGTGACCGAATACCGCTACGCCGCCGCGCGCGGCCTGACCCAGGTGGCCAACGCCGCCGTGCCGCTGGCCGGAGCCGAGCAGGCCCGCATCGTCGCCTTCCGCCCCGACGACGGCGGCATGGAGCACCTGGCAATCATCGTCGGCGAGCCCAAGGCCGACGAGCCGCTGCTGCTGCGGCTGCATTCGGAGTGCTTCACCGGCGACCTGTTGGGCTCGCTGCGCTGCGACTGCGGCGACCAGCTGCGCGGCGCCATCCAGGCCATGGCCGAGGCCGGCGCCGGCATCGTACTGTACCTGATGCAGGAAGGCCGCGGCATCGGCCTGGTCAACAAGCTGCGCGCCTATACCCTGCAGGACCGCGGCGCCGACACCCTGGACGCCAACGAGCAGCTCGGCTTCGACGCCGACGAGCGGGTCTACCTGCCGGCCGCTCAGATGCTGCACCACCTGGGCTTCCGCAAGGTGCGGCTGATGACCAACAATCCGCAAAAAGTCGCCGCGCTGGCCCGCTTCGGCATCGCGGTGGAGGAGCGGGTCGAGCACAGCTTCCCCTCCAACGCCCACAACGACTTCTACCTGGCCACCAAGGCGGCCCGCTTCGGCCACCTGTTCTAGCCGCGCCGCGCAGGTTGGGCGGCAATTCTCGCCCGCCGCCGCGCCTCCGCACCGGGCAGATGCTGCCTGAAGCGCCGGAGCGCTACGAATAACCTCTTGATAAAGCATCATAACGGCCTCTGGCCCGCTTCTTGCTGATAAAGCGGTCGGAGGATCTATGGTCGATTTGGAATTCGTTGGCGATTATCGCAACCCGCAGAAGCTCACTGCGCGGCAGCGCGAGCTCGGCTTCGATGGGCAGAGCGACGGCGACTTCTCCTTCGACGACTTCCTCGACATCATCAATCCGCTGCAGCACATCCCGCTCGTCTCCACCCTCTACCGCGAGATCACCGGCGACGAGATCGGCCCTGCCGCCCGCATCCTGGGCGATACCCTGTTCGGCGGGCCCTCCGGCTTCATCGCCGCCGCCGCCAATGCCTTCTACGAGGAAGTCGCTGGGGAAGACTTCGGCGCAAGCGTTCTGGCCTTCTTCGGCGGCGAAGAGAAGGCCGCCGATCAGCAGTTTGCGGGCAGCGACGTTCCCGGCGGCGGGGCCGCTTCCGATCCGGCGGCCGCCGTCCCGGCCGGGCTGGTGATTCCGGCCGCCGCGCCTCTCGCCACCGCAGCGGGGCCCGCCACGGCCCCCATGCCGCACAGCGGCAGCCCAAGCCACAGCCCGAACTCCGGCGTGAGTTCGGGCGAGCTGCCGCCTGCGGAGGAGTCCGCCATGACGGGCATGCTGACGGGACAGGACGCTCTGAACGCCTTGTTCAACGACCTGCGCCGCAGCCCGGCGGCGGGCCCGGCGATGCCGACGGCCGC
The DNA here is from genome assembly GCF_039839785.1 of Pelagibius sp. CAU 1746. NCBI lineage: Bacteria > Pseudomonadati > Pseudomonadota > Alphaproteobacteria > Rhodospirillales > Rhodovibrionaceae > Pelagibius > Pelagibius sp. CAU 1746. The sequence goes on along the minus strand of NZ_JBDOQT010000001.1, from coordinate 719,337 downwards.
CGGCACAGCCGAAGCGATGCCGCTGCCGCAGCGCGGGTCCGCCGCGAAGTCCTATCCTTTACCGCCGCGCGCCCAGCCGCCCGCTCCAGCGCCTGAGCGCAGGGCCGAAGCCGCCTCGCATCCGCTGATCATGGCCCAAGGTGCGGCGGAGGCCGACGTGGCCCAGCGCATGATGGACGCCCTCGACAAGTACCGCCTGATGAGCCAGGCCGGCGGTTCCCCTGACGCCGCGAGCCCCGCCGACAAGCCCGAAGAGGCCGCCTGGCGCCGCGACCCGGATCCAAACGATCCCTGGCGGTTCGATCCGGCAGTCCCGCCCGGCGGCTCGTGAGGTGCTTTGCGCGGGCGCCTGATCGTGTGAATCCGATCTATCTTTCAGGCATCGAGCAGAGTTACGGGGCCGGTGGATCGCCTTGGGCGATTCCCACCGACCCTGATCTGCCCTAAGAGATAACCCCTGGCCGGGCGCAGCCCGCCGCGGTTAGGCTGGCAGCCATGCCGGCCGATTCTGAAACACCGTCATCACCGGACCTGACCCCGCCGGGCCTGGCCCCGCCGGACCTGAGGGTCCGCGTCAGCCAAGGCGAGGCCTGGGCTCAGTGGGGCGACCGCAGTTTTCGCTGCGCCATCGGCCGCGGCGCCATCGCCCGGAAAAAACACGAAGGCGATGGCATCACGCCGGTGGGGCGCTGGCCGATCCGCCGCGTGCTCTACCGCGCCGACCGGGTGGCGGCGCCCGAAACCTCGTTCGACTGCGCTGCCATCGGCGCCGACGACGGCTGGTGCGACGACCCGGCGGATCCGGCCTATAACCGGCCGGTGCGCCTGCCCTATGCCGCCAGCCACGAGCGCATGACCCGCGACGACGGTCTCTACGACGTGGTCGTGGTGCTGGGCCACAACGACGATCCCGTGGTGCCCGGGGCCGGCAGCGCCATCTTCCTGCATGTGGCGCGTGAGGACTATGGGCCCACCGAGGGCTGCGTCGCCTTGGCGTTGCCGGATCTGCTGGAGGTGCTGCGAACCGCCGCGGCCGGCAGCGCGGTGAAGGTGCTGGCGCCCCGCGAGACATGACCGGAGCCGGCGCAGACCTTTGCCCGCAGCTTTTTTCGCATTGAACGCAGTCACCAATTGCCGGCGCCTTGCATAGCGCCCAAATAGCGCAGAGAGACCATCAGGAGGCTGAGCCATGGAGCGACGGCTTGGACACGGCCGAAGCGGCCGCAGATCGGGCGGATCGAGGATATCCCTAGGCCTGGCCGCGGCCGGCCTGCTCGGCCTGGCGGGCTGCGCGGCGACCGGCGCCGGCGGCGCCACCGTCTACTTCACCGACTTCACCGCGGGTTACGTCCCGGTCAGCGTTGCCGCCGCCGGGCCGCTGCTGGTGGAGACCTACGGCGGCCCGGGGCCGAACCTGACCCAGGAGGCGGTGTCGTCGGCCACGGTTCAGGGGCTGCGCCGCTACGGCCCGCCGTGGATGCCGCGCAACTACACTGCCAACCCGCAAGACGTGGCGCGTCCCGCCTATCTGCTGCGTATCGCCTACGGCGTGCCCAAGAGCTTCAACGGCCGAACGCTCTGCGCCCCGGAGATGGGTGCTGCCGCCCTGGAGGCCGCGCGCGGAGCGGCGGACAAGGACGCAACTCGGACCTTGGCCGGCCTGTGCCGCGGCAGCCGGGCCGTGGCCTATGCCGAGGGGTCGCCCGGCGTCAATCCGGACATCGGCGGGGAGCGTTTCGCGGAGTTCGTGGGCCTGCTGGGGCGCAAATTGATGCCGCGCCGCAATCCGGTGACCGAGGACGACTGCATCTGGCGACGCTGCGACTAAATCGGATCACGATTAGACGATAGGGAAGGCAGTGCACTCAGTCCCGCGCGGGGCGCGCGCCGAAGATCCCAGTGCCGACCCGCACCAGCGTCGCCCCGAAGCGCACCGCCGTCTCGTAGTCGCCGCTCATGCCCATTGAGAGGCCGTCCAGGCCGTTGCGCCGGGCGATCTCGCGCAGGAAGGCGAAGTGCAGCGACGGCTCCTCGTCGACCGGCGGGATGCACATGAGGCCGCGGACATCGAGGCCGAGGTCGCGGCACTCGGCGACGAAGGCGTCGGCCGCCGCCGGAGCGATGCCGGCCTTCTGCGGCTCCTCGCCGGTATTCACCTGGATGTAGCAGGCCGGCGCCGCGCCCAGCTTCGCCGCCTCCTTGGCGAGGGCGCGAGCCAGTTTGGGGCGATCCACCGTCTCGATCACATTGAAGAGCCGCAGCGCATCCGTCACCTTGTTGGTCTGCAGCGGGCCGATGAGGTGCAGGCGCAGGTCCGGATGCGCGGCCTTCAAGGCCGGAAACTTGCTTTGCGCTTCCTGTACCCGGTTCTCGCCGAAGACGGTCTGACCGGCGGCGAGGGCCAGCTCGACCGATGCGGCCGGATGCACCTTGCTGACCGCCACCAACGTCACCTCGGCAGGGTCGCGTCCGGCTTCCTTCGCGGCGGCGGCGATGCGCCCGCGCACGTCTTCCAGACGATCGGCGATAGCGTTGTGCTGGGGCTCGGCCATGGGTCGCTGTTCTCTTCGGTCTTGGGCCTGATGATAGTGGCGGCGGGAGAGGCCTATAAGTAGCCGAAACGCTTCATCTGCGCGGCGTGGTCCTGCTCGATGCGGGCAACCTGTTCGGGCGTCAGCTTTTCGCGCCAGCCGCCCGACCGCCCTGAGCGGAAAAAGCGTTCGCTGTGTATCGAGCGTTCCGCGAAACCTTCGCTGTCCTCGAGTCTTTGTAGCTGATCGAAAGCAGAAAACTCCATCGCCTTTCTGATACGCGCGGAATCGCTGGCGATGCCGAAATGCCGGGCGACGCGGCCGAATTGATCCAGGGGATCAGCCAGCAAATCCTCGTAACGCACGACGAAGATTCCCGGATGGTTCCACTTGGTCCAGGACTCGACGTGGTTGGACCAGCTGCTCTGGCGCTCATGGACGATGAGCCCGGCCATCGGCGCACAGGTCCCCTGCGGATCGTCCATGTAGGCGATCGTCTCCTCCAGGGTCTTGCCGAAATGGTCGGCGGCGGAGATCGCCACGTCGCGCGGGTCGCGGATGATGTAGACCGCACCGAAGGTCGCCTTCATGGAAATGATCGGGTGGCCGAAATCCTCTCCCAAGTAGCTGTGGGTCTTCATCGGCACAATGTTCTTGTTGAGTGCGACGACCCGTTCCTGGGCGCGGGTGCGCAGCGGCGCGATCTCCTTGGGCTCCAACTCGGCGACGGGCTTGTCGGTGAAAGGCTTGAACCACATTTCCGCCGGCTCGCCGGGGCAGAGGTCTCCAATCTGTTTCAGCGGCAGCGGCTCCGCGGGATCGGAGATGAGATTGGCCAGAAAGGCGCGCATCCAGGTGTTGCCGGACTTGGGATAGGAGGCCAGCCAGAGAATACCGGGCACCGTCAGGAAACCTTCTGCTGCTGCGCGAGCTCCGGAGGCAGGTAGCCGAAGCGGCGCATCTGCACGGCGTGGTCCCGTTCGATGGCGGCCACCTGACCGGCGCTCAGCTTGTCGCGCCAGCCCCCGGATCGCCCGGAGCGGAAGAAGCGCTGGCTGTTCACCGACTTCTCGATGAAGCCGGTTTCCGCCTCCTGCTTCTGCAGGGTCTTGAAGGATGAGAAAGCCACGGCCTGCTCGATCCTTGCATCGTCGTTGGTGATTCCCAGCTTGCGCGCGACGCCTCCGAAAACGCCGATCGGGTCGGCGAGCATATCCTCGTAGCGCAGCACCTGCAGCGGCGTATGCTTCCAGGAGGTCCAGGACTTCACGTGTTCCGACCAACTGCTCATGCGCTCGTAGACGGTGTTGCCCGGAAGGCCGCGGCCCCGTGTGGTCTTGTCGTTCATCATCTCGATCGCCTGGTCGACCGTCAGGCCGTAGTGGTCGGCGGCGGAGAGCACCACGTCGCGGGGGTCGCGGACGATATAGATGACGCCCATGGTGGCCTTTACGGAGATCGTCGGATAACCGTAATCCTTGCCGCAAAAACTGTGCGTTTTCATCGGGATGATGTTCTTGTTCAGGCGCACGGCCTGTTCCTGGGCCTTGGTGCGCAGGGCCGCGATTTTCTTGTCGCTCAGTTCGCTGACCGGCTTGGAGGCCACGGGCTTGAACCAGACCTCGTTGGGTTCGCTGGAGCAGACCTCGTTGATGCGCCGCAGCGGCAGCGGTTCCGGCTCGTTCAGAATCAGGTTGGCCAGGAAGACCCGCATCCAGGTGTTGCCGGACTTCGGATAGGAAGCGAGCCAGAGTATGCCTGACATGACGTGTCTTGAACCCTGTAAGTGATACGAGTGACGGGCTGTCGAGGCCGGCCCGAAGCCGCGGGCCGCCGCGGCTCCCGGCAAAGCGGCCGGCCCGCCGCCCTCCCTCTAGGCAAATGCGCCCCAGGATGCAAGGGTCACGGCGCCGAGGGTTAACGAGGCGTTTAGAATTCGCCTTTTAGGAGTTGTTGCTTGGATCTAAATAACGCATAAGGCGCAGACTCGCTCTACATCGGGGCGGCAACCGCCGCGCCGAAGTCGTTGGGTTCGCGGCTAAAACACTCACTGTTGCCGAGAAAACACAGTGTGTCGGAAAAACAACTTAACAGCGCTGCCAAGCCTTGCGATCCGCAGCACAGCCTAGTACCAACAGGACATCCCGTGGCTTGGGGTACCCACAATAGACACCGTATTTGGAGCTTTTCGGATGAAAAACGTTTTGATGGCGAGCAGCGCCATTGTCGGGGCCGCGGCCCTGGTGGCCAGCCCGGCTGCCGCGCAGGAGCTCGAGCTGTCTGGCTTCCAGCAGTTCATGGCCTCCGGTGGTGACTCTGACTTCGATTCTTCGGATCGTGGCTTTGCCTTCTCGACGAACACGGAAGTGCACGTCAAGGGCTCGATCATGGCCGACAACGGCATCACCTTCGGCTTCCGCGTGGAGTTCGAGGCTGATCCCACCAGCGATACCAATGGTCAGTCGGACACCGTTGCTGACGAAAACAGCATCTGGGCGTCGGGCAACTTCGGTAAGATCGAGTTCGGCAACAACGACGGCGCCGAAGACACCTTCATGGTCAACGGCTCGAACTCCGGCGTTGATTACGGCGGCGTCGGCAACCCGACCTCGAACTTCCTGAGCTCGGCCTACACCGGCCTGGTCCGCACCTCGGTGGACTTCGTCGGTGGCGTCGATACTTCGGACGCGACGAAGATCACCTACACCACGCCGAACTTCAACGGCTTCAGCGCCGGCCTCAGCTACACGCCGGATACGTCCGACGGCAGCGATGGCAACCGCTTCAACAATGCTGATTCCTCCGGCGTTCACGACAACATTGGCATCGGCTTGGGCTATGACGGCGAGTTCAACGGCGTCGGCATCGAGCTCGGCCTCGTTGGCGCCTTCGGCCAGGTCGACGCTGAGCCCGAAGATACCGTCTACGGTATCGGCGGTGGCGCGGCGATCAGCTTCTCCGGCTTCACCATCGCGGCCGGCGCTGTCTGGGACGACCTTGACGGCAACGGCGGCGAAGGCTACGCGGTCGACCTGGGCATCGGTTATGCGACCGGCCCGTGGAACTTCTCGATCAACGGCATCTACGCCAATGACGAGATCGAGATTTCCGGTGTCGAGCTGAGCGACGTCGATCTGCTGGGTGGTTCGGCCAACGTCAGCTACAACCTCGCTCCGGGCGTGAGCGTGTTCCTGACCGGCTTCGTCGGTGAGGAAGATGGTGACGTCCTCGGCGTTGACGTTAACAACGACATCGTTGCGGTCACCAGCGGCTTGAAGCTCTCCTTCTAAGCCAAGACCCTACGACGTCAGTCGTTTGATGGGGCGGCACCTTCGGGTGCCGCCCCATTTCTTTTGGCCCTCCCCGAGCCGCCCCCGGTGACGGCCCGACTGCCCCAGGCGGGCGCCCCCCCCCCAAGGGCCAAGGATTTGGCCCCATTTCTCTTTTGCCCGCTTCTGGGCCCTATGATATCTACTCGAAGGAGATTTCGCGGCCGCCGTCGCTGAGGAGACGCGGAGCGGTCGCCCTTTGCAGCACGCAGGGACATGGAAACGATGAAACCGACCGCCTTTGGGACGACCCTTGGCAAGAATTTCGCCACCTGGCGCTGGCTGACCCTTGGCCTGGCGCTGACCGTCGCCGGCTGCGGCCTGGGCGGCGAAGCCAAATACCGCGACGAAACGGCGGAAAAGTACGAGGAAACGCGCGGGTCGGTCCTCGGCAACGACCGCATCGGCATCAACAACGATGCGGACCGTCCGGACGCCAGCGGCGGCGATTCAGGTATCGGCGTTAATTCCTATCTGTGGCGCGCCTCTCTGGACACCGTTTCCTTCATGCCATTGGCCTCGGCCGATCCCTTCGGCGGGGTGATCATCACCGACTGGTATTCGCCGCCGGAATCGACCAACGAGCGGTTCAAGATCAACGTCTACATTCTCGGCCGCGACCTGCGTGCCGACGGGGTGCGCGCGGCCGTCTTCCGCCAGCTGCGCGACCCGCAAAGCGGCAGCTGGATCGACGCCTCGATCGAGCAGCAGACCCCGACCGACATCGAGAACGCCATCTTGACCAAGGCGCGCCAGCTCCGCATCGCCTCGAGCCAATAGGCCAGCGGCCCGGCGGGGTCCAGCCGGCGGCGGTTCCGGAGCCGGCGCTCTCCTTCCACTTCGCTGCTGCCCGCGCCCGGGCGCCGGCGCACGTCAGCTTCACGGCGGGGCTCCATCCGCCACAAAATTCACGACCTGAGATGAGCCGTTACAACGCCAAGGAAACCGAGGAGAAGTGGCAGAAGCGCTGGGAAGACGCGCGCTGCTTCGCCGTCGAGGAGGACCCTTCCCGGGAAAAATACTACGTCCTGGAGATGTTCCCCTACCCCTCCGGCAAGATCCACATGGGCCACGTGCGCAACTACACGATCGGCGATGTGGTGGCCCGTTACAAGAAGGCCAAGGGCTTCAACGTCCTGCACCCCATGGGCTGGGACGCCTTCGGCCTGCCGGCGGAGAACGCCGCCATGGAGCGAGGCGTCCATCCGGCGAGCTGGACCTACGACAACATCGCGACCATGCGCGATCAGCTGAAGCTGATGGGCCTGTCCCTCGATTGGGACCGCGAGATCGCCACCTGCCATCCCGGCTATTACGCTCAGCAGCAGCGCCTCTTCGTCGAGATGATGAAGAAGGATCTGGTCTACCGGAAGGAATCTTCGGTCAACTGGGACCCCGTCGACCAGACCGTCCTGGCCAACG